>CAVUOF010000018.1:117500-343551 GCA_963743045.1 uncultured Acidobacteriota bacterium | reverse complement strand
CACAGTTGAGGCTTGATGGTGTAGTTCCACTCGGCAGGGTTTCATGCGGTGCAGGCGTAGTGATGCGACTTGTTTTGGGGTGGGCTTGAGGCCGCAAGGGTATTTGCGGCGATCCAGGTAGGCGGTGACGGTCAGGCCGGTTTGGGTCTTGGTGGTTCGGGCATAGTTGAGGATCTTTTGATAAGAGTCCAGCGGTTCACCAGCCCAGTTACGGGAGACCTCGGAGAAGAGACGATGCTCGATAGGGTTCCATTTGGATGCCCCGGTGGGATAGTGGGCGACGGTGACGGCCAGAGCGAAAGCGTTGGCCAGTTGAGACTGAAGCTCGGTTTTCCAGGCGTAGCAGCGATAGCTGTTGCTACCGCCGGTGTCGGCCAGAATGAGAATCTGGCGCGAGCCGGAATAGCGTAGAGAGCCTTCCTGCTGCCACCAGTGGGCGATGGCATGAGCGGCGAAAGCGGGAGTGTCGTGAGAAACACCCACGACGAAGGCGCCGCGATTTTCGGTGATGTCATAGATGCCATAGGGAATGGCGACGCCGATGGAGTCGGTGCGGAAGTCGTGATCAAAGACGCGGCGAGGGCTGCATTCCCAACGGCGGCCGGATTTCGGAAGTTGCCGACCAGTTCGCGCTTCTTGGTGTCGACGCTGATGATGGGCAGGTGACGGCGTTGGAAGCGGCCGCGCAAACTCGGCGAGGTATTCGAACTGGAGATTGCGGTCGGGGCTGGAGTCGGTGGAGATCTGCTTGTGATTGACGCGTAGCGAATAGCCCATCTGATCGAGCAAGCGGGCGACGGTATTGGGGCAGACATAGATGCCGAGTTGGCGAAGTTCCTCGGAGATTCTGGTAGTGGTGCGGCGGGACCAGCGCAAGCCCGTCATGGGATCGCCGGCCGTGTCGTGCTCCAGCAAACAGTGGAGGACGTCGATTATGTCTGGCGTTTTTTTTCCGTGGACTGACGGCCTCCGCCCTGGCGGCGTGTCCGCCCACTGACCACATTGCGGTCCAGCAGTTGCTGACGGCCGCGGGCGACGGTGTGCGCGTCCAGGCCCAGGAAATCGCCGAGCAGAGTGTCGCCGCCGTGACCGAGGCGGATGGATTCCAGGCCGGCAAACAACCGGCGCTGCTGTTCGTCGAGCAGCCCATAGAAGAGGATGATCGCGGCCTTGAGTTCATCGGGAGAGACTTGCGAGGTCGGCAGAGTGAACGGCCAGGGGAACAGCTTGGGCGCTGCGGCGGGCCAGGGTTTGGTTGCGGCGATCGGCCGACTCGATGGCGGTATAGAGAAACTGGCCGTCGACTTCGGTCCGGCTCAGCCGCTCGCGCTGGACCAGATGGCGTAAAGGCTCCTGCACTTCGGCGTGCAGGACATCGGCGAGTTCCGGGGCATAGTAGCCGTCGGGAGAAGCGATGACGAAAGCTTCCACGGTGGCTAAAAGGGTGCCGTAGCGGGAGAACCAGACCGCCTTCGTGGGACCACAGCCCGCGATCATCAAAGCGGGCGATGTCGGGCAGAGTGTAGAAGCGCCCGCGATGCGTATAGCTGGCGAGGTAGCTGAGTTGTTTGAGCTTGCGGAACACCGTGAGCGCGGTATCGGTGCCGAGCACCCGTTTGAGTTCCGGCAGGTCAGCGATTTTGTGGCGGCGCAGGTGCTGGCGGAGGACGGAAGCGTCGAAGGCGGCAGTTCGCATAATGTTATAGTTCCTACTCCAGGCTCCTTCGATAGGAACTATAACATAATGAGGAGGCGATTTCTGGATTAGGTTGGAGTTTTACGCGCTCTGTGTTCATTGGATTCCGGACTTAACTCTCAGGCTGTCTTCTAGGGCTCGCGCTGTCGCCGTAGTGTGCAAATTCAGATTAACAATGCGCTGTTATTGTTGAGTCGTCCCTAAGCCCCCCCTCCGGCTCCTTCCGTCGGTCGCGAATCAACTGTCACCCCCCTTATTCCGTCGAGACTCCCCAATATCAAGACCGGCGCCGGAGGTTGTCGCGCCAATGGGCGACCTCAAATAGCCCGGGGTATGATGGCAAACAATCGGGCGAGGCCGTTTTATCGGGCCAATATTGTCTCTTTGAGACGTTACGTCCGCCCGCGATTGTCCACATTCTTATGCGAGGATTCAAAGCAGCTTAACCGTTCGCCATGAGCGGATTTGTCCACTTGAGTCCGGAAAACCGCGAGAAGTCCCGATCTGTCGTGCAAAGCATCGCACCATGTTCAATGGCAATGGCAGCAATCACAGCGTCCATGACGGAGTGGGCCGGTGGCCTGCCCGTCCCTGACAAGGCGGCGCAGAATGTCCCAATGCCTTTCGCCAGGCTCCAATATGCCGGCATTGGCCTGCGCCAGCCAGGAAGAGACTGCGGATTCGGCCTCGACAATCGAAAGCGGATGCTCGAAGACGCGTGGGTTGGTGCTGATTCTTACAAACGCCCAGAGGATGACCCAGGCAAAGCGAACAAGCTCCGGACGGGAGAGCACCGTTTCCAGCCACTCCCGGCTGGTTTCGTGCTGCTCTGCTCTAGGATGGTAAGCATACAGCAGCAGGTTGGCATCTATCAGGATCATCGGTGAAGGGAACCTTCGAGGTGCTCAATCAGCTCGGAGATATTGTCAAGTGAAAGCCCGGCGCGCATCTCGCCGAGATCGCGGGCGCTTATTTTGAACGGCTGCCGTGCCTGGGTCTGGCGCCGAATAGCGAGGCCGCGCCGAAGCGTCTCGTTGACAACGTCACGGAAGGAATGGCCGGAGCGCTGCGATTCCGCCCTGAGTTTTGTGGCGACATCTTCGTCCAACGTGAGTGTCGTTCGCATGCATTGATGCTAACCCGCAAGCATCAAGATGTCAACGCTTGAGGTCATGAACTCCGGCCCAACCGTGAAGTGTGTGGACCGCTTGGTATGAGTGCGGCGACCTGTCGCCGCTTTCGACTTGGTTACCGAAGGATTATGCTTTACAAGCCAGGTTCTTCTTCATCACTGCAATATCTAGTTCAAAAGCGGCGACAAGTCGCCGCACTCCATACTAAGCCAGTGGGCACAGTTCCAATGTGGGAGGTCTGGTCATGACGAAATCCATTCGTTCTACCAGCATCGCAGGTGCGGTCACGATCCTCTGTGCATCTATTCTCCACGCACAACCTGATCCTCTTCCTTCCTGGCATGAAGGCCCGCCCAAGAAAGCTATCCTCAATTTTGTGACCAGGGTCAGCAGGAAGGGCGGTGCCGACTTTGTTGCGATTCCCGAGCGGATTGCAGTCTTCGACAATGACGGAACTCTCTGGTCCGAACAGCCGATCTATTTTCAGGTCGCTTTCGTGCTCGACCGCGTCAAGGCACTCGCTCCGCAACATCCTGAATGGAAGGAGAAGGAGCCGTTCAAGGCCGTCATGGAAGGCGATCTCAAGACTGCACTGGCTGGGGGCGAGCACGGCATCATCGAGATGATGGTGGCAACACATACAGGAGTGACGACAGAAGAGTTCGAGGGGATCGTCAAAGACTGGGTAGCTACGGCACGGCATCCTCGCTTCAAGCGACCCTACACTGACCTTGTCTTCCAGCCGATGCTCGAGCTGCTTGGATATTTGCGAGCGAGCGGCTTCAAGACCTACATCGTCTCCGGCGGCGGCATCGAATTCATGAGGCCGTGGACCGAGAGAGTCTACGGAATTCCTCCCGAGCAGGTCGTCGGCAGCAGTGGCAAGCTCAAATACGAAATCAGGGATGGGAAACCGGAGCTTCTCAAACTGCCTGAAGCTGACTTTGTTGACGATAAGGAGGGCAAGCCCGTCGGCATCCAGAAGTTTATCGGCCGACGTCCGATCGCTGCCTTCGGCAACTCTGATGGCGACCTCGAGATGCTTCGGTGGACTACTTCAGGAAAGGGGCTTCGGCTCGGCATGATCATTCATCACACCGATGCCGAGCGCGAGTGGGCCTATGACCGCGGCTCGCCAGTCGGGGCCCTCGACAAGGCGCTTGACGAGGCTGCGCAGCACGGATGGATCGTGGTCGATATGAAAGAGAGCTGGAAGGTTGTCTATCCCTTTCAGAAATAACGAGCCTGCGGCCGAGGAGGAGCACTAGCCGAAAGAGACAAAATGTCATATGAATTGAAGCACAACAGCAGCAAGACAATTGAGAACGGAAAGGGCTATCCCCTCGGCGCCAGCCTGACTGCTGACGGAGTCAACTTCGCTGTTTATTCAAAGAACGCAGCGGAGGCTTTCCTGCTGCTCTTCGACAAGCCAGACGAAGATCCGACAGACATTATTCAACTCCCCAGCCGCGACAAGTACGTCTGGCACGCACACGTCAAGGGTGTCGGTGCCGGCCAGCTCTATGGATACAAGATGAGAGGCGAGTACAGCCCCGAGTGGGGTCTGCGGTTCAACGACGCGAAGCTGCTCATGGATCCCTATGCGAAGGCGTTAACCGGCAAGTTTCGCAACGATGAAAACCTTCTGTTGGCCTATGAACCGCAGCCGGGCGGTGGAGACCTGACGGCAGACACGCGAGACAATACGGCCGTTGTGCCGAAGAGCATCGTCATCGATGACAACGCTTTCGACTGGCAGTCGACGAGCGCACCCGATCTGGGCCTCGAACAGCTGGTCATCTACGAAGTGCACGTCAAGGGCTTCACGGCCCATCCCTCGTCGCAAGTAGCGATGCCGGGCACCTATCTCGGATTCGTCGAAAGAATACCTTACCTGAAGCGTCTGGGAATAAACACCGTCGAGCTCTTGCCGGTCCACGAAACCTATATAGACGACTTTCTTATTCAGAAGGGACTGAGCAACTACTGGGGCTACAATTCGATCGGGTTTTTTGCGCCGGAATCGAGCTACAGCTCCCGGCAGACTCCTGGCTGCCAGGTGACAGAGTTCAAGACTCTGGTGCGCGAGCTTCACAGGGCGGGCATCAGGGTCATCCTTGACGTTGTCTACAACCATACCGGTGAGGGCAACGAAATGGGACCCACAATCAACTTCCGGGGGCTCGACAATACTGCATACTACAGTCTGACAGGCTCGTCAGACGCACCTTGCCGCTACTATCAGAATTACTCGGGCTGCGGCAACACCCTCGACTTCGCCAAGGCTCCGGTAATCCGTCTTGTCATGGACTCGCTGCGTTACTGGGTCGAGGCCATGCACGTCGACGGCTTTCGTTTCGACCTGGCGTCAGTACTGGGGCGTGAAGAGGACGGATCGTTCACACCCTCGGCGGCATTCTTCGACGCTGTTTCGCAGGATCCTGTACTTACACGTGCGATACTGGTTGCTGAGCCATGGGACATCGGCACCTATCAGGTGGGCAACTTTCCGGTCGACTGGTCTGAATGGAATGGCAAATTCCGGGATACACAACGACGTTTCGGCAAGGGCGATGCCGGCCAACTATCGAGCGTCGGCTGGCGCATGACCGGATCGGCTGACCTGTACGGAGAAAGCGGGCGTTCGGCCTACAACAGCATCAATTTCATTACGTGCCATGATGGCTTCACCTTGAACGATCTTGTCTCGTACAATAGCAAGCACAACGCACAGAACGGCGAGAACAACCAGGACGGCAACAACGACAACGACTCCTGGAACTGTGGCTTCGAGGGTCCGACTGACGACCCGGCCACGCTGGCGCTGCGCAAGCAGCTCATGAAGAACTACGCTTCGTATCTTCTCTTCGCGTCGGGCACGCCGATGATTCTTGGAGGAGACGAGTTCGGACGCACGCAGCAGGGAAACAACAATGCCTATTGCCAGGACAATGCGATCAGCTGGTTCGACTGGAGCGAAATGGAACGCAACAGCGACCTTCTGGAATTCTTTCGCAAGGCAATCGCATTCACCCGGCGGTTTCCGGTTCTGCAGCGGCGAAAGTTCTTTCTTGGGAAGGATCTCGATGCTGACGGAGTTCCGGATTTGACATGGTTTGGGACGGATCTGGGATTGCCGCACTGGTCAGACGCAAACGAACGGACTCTCTGCTATCAACTGGACGCGTGTGAGGACGGAGCCGGTTGTGCAGTTGACAGACTGTTTTTCATTCTCAATGCCCATTTCGCACCACAGTGGGTCGATCTTCCTCCGCTCGCGGACGACCATAGCTGGTATCGCGCAATCGATACCAGCCTCGAAAGCGGTCAGGACTTCGCGGAGTCCGGCAATGAAGTAAGGATCGATCCAGGCGACCATTACATCGCCAACGCGCGAAGCAGCGTGGTTCTGCTCGCGCATCACACGTAGGGTGCGTTTTCGCAATCGACTAGCAGGGTGGAGATGGCCCGTGCGCAGGGCCGGCAATACCTTGAATCCATCAACCTAAAACCTGGTGAAGGCAACCAGTAAACCAGGACGAAGAAGGCATTGCCTGTTCTTCTCGAAGAGAACTTTCCCGGCAAGGCTGCCTGGAAAGCATGACGATTCAACAAACAAAGGGGGCAACCAATGCAGAGGTTAGTTATCGCTATGGCATTCATAGCAGTCACAGCACTTACGACGACGGTGTTCGCCACGCAGACGAAAAAGCCAGTCACCCATACTAAATCGGTCACTGCGCAGGCCACGATAGAGGCCATTGACGCGCCAAACCGCATAATCACTCTCAAGGGACCCAGGGGCAATCTCGTCGAAGTCTATGCCACCGACAAGGTAAAGCGATTCGACGCTCTCAAAGTAGGCGATGTGGTCACGGCCACCTATTCTGAATCGATAGCAATGACGCTACGCAAGCCCGGTGAGGCGGCGCCGCCGAAACAGATGTCGGGTACTAACATGCGTGAAGGCAAGCCGGGAGCCGCGTCTACTCACGAAAAGACAGTCACCGTTTCTGTCGAAAGTGTCGACAAAACTGTGCCCTCGCTCACGGTCAAAGCGTCGGACGGGAAGATCCACAGCTTCCTGGTGCGAGACGTGAAGAATCTCGATGGCGTCAATGTCGGTGACAAGATAGATGTCACTTACACTCAGGGGCTACTAGTAAAAGCCGACCCTCCAAAGAAGTAACTACGGGCCGACTGGTTCAGTATTGATTTCGGCGACAGAACGCTTGGCTTCCGTGCTGAGCCAGTCGAGGTTCGTTGTGCGGCCGGTCGCAACCCTCTCCTGAAGGAGGTAGTATGACCCTCGCAAGCCTGGTGATCATGTTACTCAAAGTAAGTATCATCCTGACGGTCTTCGGACTTGGCCTCCGGGCAAGCTTCTCAGATGCCGCCTACCTCTTCAGACATCCCGGACTCCTCCTGAAATCATTGCTTTCAATGAACGTCATCGTCCCGCTCTTCACAATAGGACTCGCGCTGGCCGTTCACCTGACGCCTGCCGTCAGGATCGCACTGATCCTGCTGGCATTCTCGCCGGTTCCTCCGTTCCTCCCAGGGAAGCAGTTCAAGCTGGGAGGAAGAAACGAATACATCTTTGGGCTGCTCGTGGCGGTTTCCCTGCTCTCGATTGTCATCGTCCCAGTGGGTCCCGCGCTGCTGGGCGCGGCACTCGGGCAAGACTTTAGTATCGACCCCATGAACATTGCCAAAGCCATATTCACGTCCGTGCTTCTTCCGCTATTCGCGGGCATGATCATGCGTTATCTGGCGACGTCATTCGCCGATCGAGCTACCGGGCCGATCGTCAAGATTGCGGGGGTAATGCTTCTGGCTAGTCTCATCCCTCTCCTCCTGGTAAGCGGTTCGACCATGATCTCGCTTATCGGGAATGGGACACTGGTTGCTATGGCCGCCGTTGCTTTCACTGGAATAGTAGCCGGACACTTGCTCGGCGGGCCCAACTTCGGCGACCGGGCGGTGCTCGCGCTGGCAAGCGCTACCCGTCATCCGGGAATTGCATTGGTGCTTGCGACTGCGCTCTTCCCTGACCAGCAGAAGGTGATTATGGCTGCGATACTTCTCTACCTCCTCGTCAATGCCGTTGTTACCCTGCCCTACATGGCATGGTGCAAGAAACATCAGCGGCAGGCGACCACCGCGACCGCATAGCGTTTTGCCGGAATGGCAAGAGGAATTGTGGCAAGGCTGATCAATATCAATTCAGCCACGTCAGTTGTTCGTCCGGGCAAGGCTCCCTTTGGAACATGGTCTGGATTCCCGGTGGGGTCTTCCTCATGGGCTCGAATGACCACTATCCCGAAGAGGCGCCGGCGCACGAGGTGTCGGTGGATGCCTTTTGGATGGACAAGCACACCGTGACCAATGCCGAATTCAGCCGCTTCGTCGAGGACACCGGCCACGTCACTCTCGCCGAGAAGCCAGCCAACGCCGCAGACTATCCCGGAGCAAAACCTGAGCTATTGAGTCCCGCCTCCGTGGTCTTCAGAAAGAGCTCGCAACCGGTCGACTTGCGAAATCACTTCAACTGGTGGGACTACATACCAGGAGCCAGCTGGCGCCACCCTCAGGGACCGCAAAGCACGCTTAAGGGGCTGGCGAAGCACCCGGTAGTACATATCGCGTTCGAGGATGCTGAGGCCTACGCGAAATGGGCTGGAAAGGAGCTCCCGACTGAGGCGGAATGGGAGTTTGCCGCACGAGGTGGCCTTGATGGCGCAGAGTATGTCTGGGGCAATGAATTCGAGCCTGATGGTAAGGTAATGGCGAACACGTGGCAGGGAGAGTTTCCATATGAGAACCTGCTCGAGGATGGCTACGAATGGACGGCTCCAGTGGGAGCATTTCCGCCGAATGGATTTGGTCTCTTCGAGATGGCAGGAAATGTCTGGGAGTGGACCTCAGACTGGTACCAGGATCACAGTAAGAATGAGATTTCCTGCTGCGCGAGCTTCAATCCGAAGGGCGGGAAGCGAGACGAGAGCTATGAGTCGTCCTCATCGACAACAGAGATTCCACGGAAGGTGATGAAGGGCGGGTCGTACCTCTGCGCGCCGAACTACTGCCGCCGCTACCGGCCGGCTGCGCGTATGCCGCAGCCGATCGACACATCGACGTGTCATCTCGGATTCAGGTGCATCGTACGCGTGAATTGAAGCTCTTCTTTGATCTTCGGGAATATGGCGAGGGGTCGAAGGCCGCTCGAGCCGGAGTGGAATAAATCAGCCACGAAAAAGCGCAAATGACACAAAGCCAGGAGCCCGTCCTCTGCTTTTTAGCGTTTTGTGCTCTTTGCGGCTAACGACAACGCGATATGGCCGAGGTTGTATCGGAGTTTGACAATTATCGACAGTATCTGGTGACACACTGCAGGAAGACGCCTCCGGCATGGCTGCTTCTGCCCGCCCTCCTGCTGCTCGCCGTCTCAGTCAGCGCGCAGAGCACTGCGCCGAATTCAACACAGTTCTGGTTCGAGTATGATCCAACTTTCCAGCTGAGCAGGAACTGGGCCTTCGACACGGAGGCTGCCTTTCACTTTGCACGAGACATACCCGAGCCCTGGCGCGAGTTGAGCGTCACTCCCAACATCGAATACACGATACGCAAATGGATCGACGTCACCGGCGGAGTCGCATTGACGCGCACACGTCAGACGGATTCCTTCGGTTCGTTGGAAACAAAGCCCTACCTCGGCGTGAGATTCAAATGGAACACACCATGGCGAGGCATCCGATTGGTAAATTTTGCCCAGTGGGAGTTTCGCTTTCAGCACAACCTCGATACGGATGAGACACAGAGTAGCAGGCGCTTCAGGAACCGTATCCAGCTCTTGATCCCGATAAATACGAGAAGTCTCTCCGAGGACAGAACCTTCTACCTGATCATCGATGGCGAAGCGTTCGCGACACCGGGCCAGGATAATGTGGAGGAACGTTTCAAGAGCCGAGAGCGGTACCGCGTCGGGATCGGCTGGCGGAGAGACTCGACCTGGATGTATCAGTTCCTCTACGGTCTTCAGAAGTCGCGGAACACTATTGGCGCGCCGTTCTCGCAGAGGGACGACATCTTCCAATTCCGCCTTATTCATACGATTAAGAAATGAGCCTCCGAAAGGAATTACGGTACCGCAGGGCCTGGAGGCCGTTTCAAAAGAAGTCAGCCAGAAGCTCGTAGCCGCAATATATTAATGAACCGGAACCGGGCTCGGTTACTGAAATGGTGACTTTTTCTACGATACGATAGAGCATGCTCACCACGATTCGCAATCAAATTGAAGTTAGCTTCGGGCTTCTTCCAGTGCCACAACCGTGTCGGAATGGAAGCCTGCAGGGAACGCTGCCCACAGCCGAACAAGTCAAGTCACGGCACAGCGTCCTTGAGCAGGCGGGAGGATGTCATGATAAGCAAGAAGCAGATCATAACATTGGTATTGATGCTTGGGTGCTTGTTCGCCCTGCTGACTTCGAAGCCGGCGGTTTCGCAGGAACCACCACCACCAACGCAGGAACTTGAAAAAGCCTTTCCCAAGAAGCCGCCGTACTCTCCTTATGCAGGCCGCCGCTTCCCGGAGCGTGTCTATTTCGGCGACACGCATTTGCACACATCCTTCTCGATGGATGCGGGTGCCTTTGGTTGCCGGCTAACGCCCAGAGATTCTTATCGCTTAGCCAAGGGGCCAGGAAGTCATCGCTTCCAGCGGCCAACCAGTTCGACTGGCACGTCCTCTCGACTTCCTTGTGGTCACTGACCACTCCGATGGTTTCGGGTTCTTCCCGCTGCTAATGAGCGGTGATCCGTCAATTCTGGCGGATCCTCAGGGCCGACGCTGGTATGAGATGGTTCAAAAAGGGCAAGGCGCAGATGCAGCGCTCGAGATTGTCCAGAATTTCGGCAAGGGAACAATCTCAAAAGCGATTTTTCCGGTGCCGGGAACAACCAATTATCAGAACGCATGGCAGGAGATTATCAAGTCTGCCGAAGAGGCCAATGACCCGGGCCGTTTCACCGCTTTTATTGGCTTCGAATGGACGTCCAATACCGGCAGGCAACAACCTGCATCGAAACATTCTCTTCCGGGATGATGCTAACAAGGCAAGCCAGGTTGAGCCGTACACAACACAGAGGCCGCTGGGCAGCGACAATCCACGCGACCTGTGGAAATGGATGAGCGCCTATGAGCAGAAAACGGGTGGCCATGTACTGGCCATCGCTCACAATGGCAACCTCAGCAATGGCCGCATGTTTCCGCTCATCGAGTCCTTCACCGGCAAGCCGATCGATCGGGAGTATGCCGAAACGCGTGCTCTGCGCGAGCGAATCTACGAGGCCACGCAGATGAAGGGTGACGGCGAAACCCACCCCTTCCTCTCCCCCAATGACGAGTTCGCCAATTACGAGCGTTGGGACAAGGGGAATCTCGATCTCACAGAAAAGAAAAAGCCGGAGATGCTCGAGTTCGAGTACGCGCGTCAGCGCTCTTGCGCAATGGGCTGAAGCTCGAACAGGAACTCGGCGTCAATCCCTACAAGTTTGGCATGATCGGTTCAACGGATGCTCACACCGGATTGACCGCCATCGACGAGGATAATTTCTGGGGCAAAACCTCCACTGCCGAGCCCAGCGCCGACGCGCGCAACCCATCCTTTGATTAAGATCGACCAGACGCGGTGATCATGGGCTGGGAACAGACGGCTTCGGGCTACGCCGGCGGTCTGGGCCACCGAAAACACGCGCGAAGCTCTCTTTGACGCGATGAAGCGCAAGGAAGTCTACGCGACAACTGGTCCCACGAATGATCGTGCGCTTCTTCGGCGGCTGGGACTTTCAAGCCGGTGACGCCAACACGCGCAATCCTGCGGTTGTCGGCTACGGCAAGGGAGTTCCGATGGGGGGCGATCTTTCAAATGCACCCGCCGGGAAATCACCCAGCTTCCTTGTCGCCGCACTGAAAGATCCCGATTGGCGCCAACCTCGACCGCATCCAGATCATCAAGGGCTGGCTCGACGCGAAGGACGAAACTCACGAAAAAATCTATGACGTTGTCTGGTCGGGAGACCGCAAGCCTGACTCCAAAACCGGCAAACTGCCGCCCGTCGGTGACACCGTGGATGTGCCGAACGCCACCTACACGAACACCATCGGCGCTTCGGAACTGATCAAGGTCTGGAAAGATCCGGATTTCGATCCCGCCCAGCGGGCGTTTTATTACGTGCGCGTGCTCGAAATCCCCACGCCGCGCTGGACAGCGTACGACGCCAAGTACTTCGGGATCACGATGCCGCCTGAAGTCCCCATGAAAGGCCAGGAGCGCGCCTACACCTCGCCGATCTGGTATACGCCGGCAGCAAAATGAAGTGGAGATGTTTATGAGAGTGATTCGTGAGCCGTTATTCCACTTTCTCATTCTGGGGGCCGCCATCTTTGCGGTCCACGGCTTCATCACGCGACACAAAACAGACAAACCCGGGGAAATCGTTGTGACCCAGGCCGCGATTGAGAACCTGGCGACCGGGTTCACGCGTACCTGGCAACGTCCTCCCACGGAGGACGAACTTCAGGGACTGGTGCGCGATTACATCCGTGAGGAAGCCGCTTACCGCGAAGCGCTCGCCTTGGGACTCGACCGGGATGACATGATTGTGCGCCGCCGGCTCCGGCAAAAACTTGAATTCGTTTCCGACGATCTGGCTACGCGAACAGAACCCAGCGACGCGGAATTGCAGAGTTTTCTAGCAGGCGCATAGAGGAACGTTCCAGACTGAGCCGCTCTTCTCGTTTCGTCAAATCTACTTCAATCCCCAGCTGCATGGTGAAAACCTTCATCGTGACGTGGCTCGCGTGCTCGATGATTTGCAGCATCCCGGTTCGCCTAAGTCCACAGAGTCTGATGCTGGGGGATCCTTTTCTTCTGCAGCAGAACTTCGACGATGTTTCTCTGGCAGAGCTGAAGAAGACGTTCGGGGAACAGTTTGCTTCAGCGATCACCGCTTTACCAGTTGGCTCCTGGCAAGGACCAATCGACTCCGGCTATGGCGCTCATCTGGTGTATGTCGCTAAACATACAGATAGCCATCTCCCAGCACTCGCTGAAGTGCGGGAACAGGTGCGCCGCGAATATCTCGACGCCAAACGCAGGGAGGCTACGGACAAGTTTTACAAGGCGCTCTTAAGCCGCTACAGCGTGAGAATCGAACCGCCTGAAGAGAAGAAATTGGCACAGGTGCAGTGATGCGGTGTTCCTTCGTTTTGTTTCTTCTTGTCCTCATCGGCTGGATGGCCAGCCGACGGTGTCTGCCCACGAAGTGCGCCCCGCCTACCTGCAACTCCATCAGACAGGTGCAGACACCTACGATGTGCTCTGGAAAGTGCCGGCGGTGGGCGACACGATGCGGTTGAGCCTCTATGTCCAACTGCCGCAAGCGTGCTCCAATCTCAACGCAGCCTCATGGTTTTTTTGCCAACAATGCTTACACGGAGCAATGGAGCATCATCTGTCAGGGAGGTCTGGCCGGGTCGACTGTCCGCATTGAGGGTCTCACTGCCACCCTCACCGATGTGCTCGTGCGTGTTGAACGTCTCGACGGCTCTTCTCAAGTGACGCGAGTTATGTCTTCGTCGCCTTCGTTCGTTGTGGAAGCGATGCCACGCCGTTTTGAAGTCGCCCGAACTTACCTCGTGCTTGGCATTGAGCATATCCTCACGGGTGTCGACCATCTGCTGTTTGTTTCAGGACTCTTGCTGCTGGTGAGCGGGATAAGGCGCCTGCTTCTAACCGTCAGTGCTTTTACACTCTCGCATACGGTGACGCTAACGCTCGCAACCCTGGGATTTGTTCACGTGCCTCCCGCTCCTGTTGAAGCGGTTATTGCGCTCAGCATACTGTTTGTCGCCTGGGAAGTACTTCGGAAAGATACGAATCCAACTGGACTGGCGCAGCGCAAGCCATGGCTGGTAGCTTTCTCGTTTGGCCTATTGCATGGCCTCGGATTTGCGGGTGGACTCAGTGCGGCAGGGCTGCCCACTGCTCATATCCCGCTTGCTCTCGGCTTTTTCAGCGCGGGAGTCGAGGTTGGCCATTTCTCGTTTGTTGGGTCGGCACTGTTGATCATTGCGGCACTCAGACGCTGGATGTCCCGATTGCCCTCCTGGTCTTGGCGAATCGCGCCTTATGCCATCGGGAGCTGTGCGTCCTTTTGGCTTATCAGACGTCTCGCTGCATTTTAGAACTCGATGAAGCGCCTGCTCGATGGTATTGAACTGGCGATGAGCCAGACTCAAAGACCGTAACGCAGAACAAAACAGCGATGAAAAGAACCTGGTCAAGAAGAATGCCACTGAACGACATCAATGGACAATGGAGACAAAGATGACATTACGATTTCGCAATCTGCGGCTTTGCAGTAAGCGCGATTTATGTAGTGCTGTTCCTCGCCGTCGTCTCTGTGGCGGCCCAGGACGCCGGCGATAACCCACGCCTGGAACCGGCGGCCAGGCGAAAACTGAGAAGAACGGGACGACGGCTCTCGAAGCCCAGCCCGATATCTCGATCAACGCTGCGGCTGAGAAAAAGGATCCATCCGAGACAACGGTCGAGGCGGCGGCACCCAGTCCGCAGCCCGCAGGGGTCCTCTGATAAGTGGGAGTTTGTGGTCGACCCTTATTTGTGGCTGGCAGGCATCAAGGGAACGGTTGGGGTTGGAACCTTCACCACCGACATCGATCCCGGGTTCTCAGACATCCTGAACTCCCTGAACTTCGGATTCATGGGCTCCTTTCAAGCCAAAAAGAACAAGTTCATCCTGGCAACCGATCTGATGTACCTTAACGTCGAGAAAACGAAGTCGACCGGCGGAACTCTGTTCTCGTCTCTGAACGTCAACACGAAGACCTTCATGCTAAGCCCGGTCGCGGGCTATCGGCTCGCTTCGAAAGAAGGGGCCGGGCTTGACGCCATTGTCGGCATCCGGTACTGGCATATGAGCACAAGGCTGGAGGCCACGCCCGCGCTTCTGCCGGGCAGGGTTGCGGAATCGAGCAGGAACTGGGTAGACGTGATCGGTGGGCTGCGGGGGCATATGCATCTAACGCGAATGTTTTCGGTGCTCGGAAGAGGTGACTTTGGCGGCGGCGGATCTGACTATGCGTACCAGCTTTTTGGCGGTGTGGGGCTCGACGTCTCCAGGAAGGTGACGCTGATCGCAGGCTACCGAAATCTGTACGTCAAGTATACGAAAGACAATTTCCTTTTTGACGGATCCATACGAGGGCTTCTGCTTGGCGCGTCATTCCGCTTCTAACTCGAAGCGCAGATGACACGGAGAGTAACAGCATTCCGGGTTTCAATTCCGGACCCAGGGCTGAGCTCCGCGCAATGGGCAAAGCCTGCGGGAGACCCCTCAGGTCGCATCCCTGGGGAAGGCAGCGGCGCCGTTTGGCGCCGGGACTATCATGGTTGGACTCAGCCTCCAGATTGCGTACTATAAGCAATAAACTCGGAGCTGCCAGATGGGCAGCTCAATCAAGTTCGGCCTGTCGGCTCTTGAGAATCAATCAGTTATCGCCGACGACCGCCTCCTTGCCCCGTTACCACCATTACCTCCACAGTGAGGAGAGATTAGAGGCCGTCATGGATTAATGCCTCTAAAATCCACAGTTCTAAATCTCTTATTACGAGACGTGGTATCATCCAGACTTCTCTCACCACATGTGACACAACTGAGAGCAATCCGGCCGCGGCTATTGTTGCCGAATTCAGCTGTTGACTCGAGCCGGATGAGATGTTGAACAACCATCGTGTGCGACGGGTTGGCCATCGGAGGAATGACCCACTCGCACGTTCAAACGGTGGGCCGGGCAGTAAGCAGTCTCCGGCCCACCACGCACCGCCTACCGCTTAAGGAACACGAATCTTTCAACCGGGAAGCAGTCAATGATTCCTTAGCATTCGGAAGGGAGCAACCAATGAAATGCAGACTGAGTACTCGACTTTGGACTCTATTCCTCCTGACTGCAGTCCTCATGGTTGCGCCAATTGAAGAGCTTTCAGCGCAGCAAGACAAGGTCGCTGCCTTTAAGCAGTCGTTGGCGCAAAACCAGAAGAAGCTGCAGCAGTACCAATGGATCGAAACCACCATCGTCAGCCTGAAAGGGGACGAAAAATCCCGAATTCAAAAACGGTGCTTCTATGGACCAGATGGGAAGGTCGCGAAGCAGCAAATCAGCGCGCCCGCTCAGCAACAGTCTAAGGGAGGTGTAAGGGGCAAGGTCATCGAGAAGAAAAAGGAAGAGATGACCGACTACATGCAGCAGGCCATCGCCTTAATTCACCAGTATGTACCGCCCAACCCTGATCGCATTCAAGCCGCCAAGGACTCGGGTAAGCTCTCGGTCAGCCCCGTGAGTCAGGGTGCATCCGGCTGGATTTCCGTGACTTTGTGAAGCCGTCAGACTCTCTAAGCCTCAACCTCGACCAGGCAAATCTTGCAATTCAAAAAATTGAAGTGAAATCCTACCTGGATTCACAGAGTGACCAGATCGCACTGAACACCAACTTCGCTACCCTCAATGATGGCGTTAACTATGCAGCCAATTCCGTGCTCAGCGCGCCGGCGAAGAATATACAGGTAGTGATCCAAAACTCCGATTACAAGAAGATGACCGCGGCGAACCAGGCACCGGCACAGCAGCCACAGGAAACGCAAAGCGCAACTACTGGAGGCCAGGCGGCGCCAGCTTTGTCGCCACAACAAATTGACAGCTTGACGGCCCCCATTGCCCTCTACCCGGATGCTCTGCTCGCACAGATGTTGACCGCCTCGACCAACTTTCTTGAGGTGCAGTCTTTTGCCGACTGGCTGGCTAAGAATACGGGTCTCACTGGGAGTGCGCTACAGGACGCTGCGCAGGCGGCCAGCTTCGATGCCTGTTTTGTCGCGCTCGCTCCCTTCCCGCAGGTTGTACAAATGATGGCTCAGAAGCCAGACTGGACCAAACAACTTGGCCAGCAATTTCTCGCGGATCGAGGCGCCGTGTTCGACTCGATCCAGCGCCTGCGCGCCCAGGCGCAGTCAGCCGGGAATCTGAAGTCAACCCCGCAACAACAGGTGCAGACCCAAACGACTTCCAGCGGGCAGCAGGTGATCGTGATTCAACCAGAAAACCCGCAGGTGATTTATGTGCCCCAATACAACCCGCAGGTCGTGTATGCGCCATCTTCGAGCTCGACCAGCGCTGCCGTGGTTGGATATAGCACCGGTGTGATCATCGGTGCTGCTGCCAGCAGCTACTACTTTGGGCCATATGCCTGGCATGGCGCGGCGATGTACAACGAGGCTTGGAATACGCGATACGACTACGCAAACCAACGTCAGGACACTTACCAGCAGAACGCGTCGCAGAGGCAATCAACGGCGCAAACTAATCAGTCGCAACGACAATCAAGCGCACAGGCAAATCAGTCACAACGGCAGTCCAGTGCGGCGACGGCCCAATCCAATGCACAAGGTAATCAGGCACAGCGGCAGTCCAGTGCGACGACGGCCCAATCCAATGCACAAGGTAATCAGGCTCAGCGGCAGTCCAGCGCAAGCGAAGCTCAGGGCAATCGCCAGGCCCAGCAAGGACAACGTCAGAGCGCCGCGAGCACTTCGAGTCTTGGGCAGTGGGCAAGGGGCTGGTGAGCGAAGCGGCATGCACTCTGGTGGGTTTTCGGGTTACCAAGGTGGCGCTGGCGTTCGAGCCGAAAGCTCTCGAGGAAACTCAAGCTTAGCTTCGGGACGTGGCGGTGGCGGCGGCGGTGGCGGTGGCGGTGGCGGTGGTCACACAGGTAGGAGGTGACGAAATGAAAACAAGATTGGAGCAGAAAGGTCAACCTTCGAGTGACCTCCTAAACGACTTTGCGCATTCTGATTTTTCTTGCCTTCCTGGGCTTTGTGGGATCGGCAATACTGAACGCCCAGATCACCGCGCAAGCTCCAGATGCAGATGACGTTCGCAACTCCGGAAGCGGCGGCAACCGCATTGCTGGAAGCCTAAAAACAGATGACAGGGCCAGTGTTACAGGCAATATTTGGTCCGGATGCCCAGTCAGTTCTTTCGTCAGGCGATCCGATTCTGGATCGGCATGATCGTGAAGTGATCGCGCTCGCTATGCAACAGTCCTGGAAGTGGGAGCCACTTGGCGCCAACAAGAAGCAGCTGGTGATTGGCAATGAAGCTTGGCCCGTTGCAGTTCCACTGGTGAAAAACGCCAATGGTTGGCAATTCGACGTCGAAGCGGGGAAAGTCGAGGTTTTGGCACGACGCATTGGCCGCAACGAACTAGCTGTCATTGACCTGTGCCGGACCTACCGTCTCGCGCAGCAGAAGTACGCAAGTCAATCTCACGATGGGAAGCCTGCCGGCATTTATGCGCAAAGGTTTCGGAGCACGCCCGGCCACCAGGACGGATTGTATTGGAGCGCAAAACCAGGAGAGCCGCCCAGTCCATTGGGAGATCTTGCGGCGAGCGCGGCAGTGGAAGGTTATGATACGGAGCAGTCCCAACCTGGGCCATTCTGGGGCTACCAATTCCGCATAATTACAGCGCAAGGGAAATCCGCGCCCGGCGGTGCCAAAAGCTATTTGGTCAACGGTGACATGTCCGATGGATTTGCCCTGATCGCCTATCCCGCGAAGCATAGATACAGCGGAGTAATGACGTTCATCGTCAACCAAAGCGGCGTGGTGTATGAGAGAGATTTGGGTCCGGAGACATCAGAAATCGCTCCCAATGTAAAAGAGTACAACCCTGACAAGTCGTGGAAGAAGGTGCGCGTCCCTTAGTGAACGTGGAGAGGCACCGATGTGAACGCAAGAGACTTATCAAAACTCAAATACGGGGAGGGGCGAAGCCTGGGGAGAAAGAGAGCATCATGAAAGACATGCTTGGCCTCGCCGTCGTCGCCGGCGAAGCGGTGCTGCGTCGATCTTCATGCAATGCCTTGTTACAGTCGGCTCGCGACGTGCATCAGTCCGACAAGTAACGTCATCAGCGGCAGATGAAAGCCTTCGAGTCGAATGGACCCATTTCGAGTCTCAGGCAAAGTTCCTCGGTTGGACTCAGGCCCCAGATTGCGTACTATAAGCACTATACCCGGAGCTGCCAGATGACCAGGTCAATCAAGCTCGGCCTGTGTGTTGCGCTGATCACCGCGCTCACGTCCCTCTTTGCGAGCGCGCACCAGACCGCCCCAAAAGTCAACTTCGATCGCGATATCAAGCCGATCCTCGAGCGCTCCTGCTACGGGTGTCACGGCCCCGCCAAGGCCATGTCCCAGCTCCGACTCGACGATCGCGCCCGCGCAATGCGGGTCATCAATCCCGGAAACGCAAAGACCAGTCGCCTCATGGCCCGGATACTTGGCGAGGGCGGTGAAGTTCAAATGCCCCTCGGCGGCCCAGCACTCTCGCCAACCGACATCGAGCTAATCCGCAACTGGATAGATCAGGGGGCCGACTGGCCTGCCAGTCCAGCAACAAAGAAGCACTGGTCGTTCAACGCGCCCACGCGGGCCGCCCTGCCCGCGGTCAAAGATCGAAGCTGGGTAAAGAACCCGATTGACAACTTCATCCTCGCAAAGATCGAGGAGCATGGTCTCGCGCCGTCGCCTGAGGCCGACCGGATTACGCTCATCAGAAGATTGAGCCTCGATCTGACCGGACTGCCTCCGACGCTCGAGGAGATCGATCGTTTTGTCAGCGACCAGGACTCCAGGGCCTACGAGAACCTCGTAGAGCGGCTGCTGGCATCACCGCATTACGGTGAGCGCTGGGGCCGCCACTGGCTGGACGTCGCCCGCTATGCGGATACCAATGGTTTCGAGAAGGACCTTGCCCGATCGATCTGGCCGTATCGCGACTGGGTCGTCGATGCCATGAACCGCGATATGCCTTTCGATCAGTTCACGATCGAGCAGCTTGCCGGGGACCTTCTGCCGACGCCGACTCTACAGCAGCGAATTGCAACGGGATTCCTTCGCAATTCCATGCTCAATGAGGAAGGCGGCGGTCGACCCCGAACAGTTTCGAGTCGAGGGAATCATTGACCGTGTGGATGCAATCGGGAAAGCCTTTCTTGGGCTGACGATCAACTGCGCGCAGTGCCACTCTCATAAGTTCGATCCGATTCCACAGTCCGACTACTATCGCTTCTACGCATTTCTCAACAGTGATGACGAACCAACTCTCGAGGTGGCTGACCCCGAGGTGCTCGCGACACGCAAGGAGATAATCGACGGTATCGACAAGGTTCAATCGGATCTCTTGACCAGCCGTCCCGAAGTCGCAGCCCAATTTGCCGCGTGGGAGAAGAGTCAGACCCAGGACGAAAGCTCGTGGACAACAATCGAGGATGCGAGCATCACCGCCTCCTTCGGCACCAAGTTCGACAGGCCTCCCGATCATTCATTCGTCGCCAAAGGCGACAACTCGACGAAGAACGTCTATGTCATCAAGGCACTGTCGCCGTTGAAGAGGGTGACAGGCGTGAGGCTGGAGCTGCTCACAGATCCCGAGCCTGCCTCGCGGTGGACCCGGCCGATCGAGGGAAGGCCGTCTCTACCTCACTGAGTTTGGTCTCGACGCCAGTCCCAGCTGACAAGCCGTCGGCCGCCGAAAAAGTCGCCTGGGACTCCGCTACCGCGGATTTCGCCGGTGCATCAATCGCCGATGCGATAGACGGGAACCTCGATACGGCCTGGAACATAGACGCCGGTCCGGGCCGCCGCAATCAGACTCGCAAGGCGGTCTTCGTTACCAAACGGGCTGTTGGTTTCGAGTCCGGCACCAACCTTACTTTCTATGTTTCTCAAAAGCAGGAGGACGGCTTCAACATCGGCAGATTCCGCCTCTCCGTGACCGATGATGCCCACCCGCGCGCCGATCGGCTGCCGGTTACCCTGCGGCGGATTGTCTCGGTCCCGGCGGCATCCCGAAGCAAGGATCAGAAGCGCGACCTCTTCACCTATTTTCTCTGACCGATGAGCGCTACCAGGTGAGCAGCTTTCATATTGACGAGCTGATGAAGGGCTGGCCTTACGGTCCAACGACCCTGGTACTTGCCCCGCGCGAGGTTTCGCGTGAGACGCATATCTTCAAGCGCGGCGATTGGAAGCGGCCGGGTGATGTCGTGAGACCCGGTACTCCGACCGCTCTTCACTCACTGCCGGGAGGCGCACCTCTCAATCGTCTCGGATTGGCACAGTGGATCATCGACAAGCAGAATCCATTGACTCCGCGAGTCATCGTCAATCGAATGTGGCAGGAGTATTTCGGAGTCGGACTGGTGACGACGCCGGAAGATTTTGGCGCGAGGTGTGAGTCGCCTTCCAATCCCGGGTTGCTCGACTGGCTGGCATCCGAGTTCCGCGACACCGGCTGGAGCATGAAACACATCCACCGGCTGATCGTAAGTTCAGCTACATACCGGCAGTCGTCGAAGGTGACACCGAGGTTACAGGAGGCAGATCCGACCAATGTCTGGCTGGCGCGTGCGCCGAGGCTGAGAGTCGACGCTGAGATTGTTCACGACATCGCGCTTTCAGCTGGCGGACTGCTGAATCTCAAGATGGGTGGACCGAGTGTCTACCCTTCGATCCCGGACGGTGTGCTCAATCTTGGATTTGGTGCTCCGATGAGGTGGGAGACCAGCACAGGAGCCGACCGTTATCGAAGGGGGATGTACACCTTCTGGAAGAGGTCCGTCCCCTATCCTTCTCTGCTCGTCTTTGATGAGCCCAATGCGGACTTGTCCTGCACGAGGCGCATTCGCTCCAATACGCCGCTTCAGGCGCTGACGACGCTCAATGACCAGGTCTTCGTCGAGGCGGCAAAGGGACTCGGACTGCGTGCATGGAGAGAAGGCGGGACAGATGACCGCTCGCGAGTGATCTATGCGTTTCGCTTGTGTACGGGAAGACGGCCGGATGAGTTCGAGTTGCAGCAATTGATGAAATTGCTTGAGGAGCAGAAGCCTTACTTTGTGGGAAAGACCGGGGCCTCCGTCTATGTTTCGGCTCCGGATCTGAACAATCTGCCGATGGATGTGGATTTGCACAAAGTGGCCCCATTGACGGTGGTGGCGAGGGTGATTTTGAATCTGGATGAGACGATCACCCGAGAATAGCCCGCGCCGTCGCAGGTTTGTAGGGGCAGGGCTTGTCCCTGCCCGCCCGGTGCCGTCTGGCACCGGTAATAACCAACGGGCCATTCGAGAATGATTACCTGCGCCGGACGGCGCAGGGCGGGCAGGGACAAGCCCTACCCCTACAAGGTCGCCACGATATGCTGCACCTTCGAGTTGACGCATTATGAACTACAGAGAAGAAATCAATCTTGAATTCAGGAAGCTGGTCACGCGGCGGCAATTCTTCCGGGACTGCGGTGTGGGCCTTGGCTCGATGGCGCTCGCCTCCATGCTCGATGTCAAAGGCGTAGCTCAGACGACCAACCCGCTCGCGCCAAAACAACCTCACTTTCCTGCGCGAGCCAAGCGTGTCATCTATCTCTTCCAGGCCGGCGCACCTTCACAGCTCGATCTCTTCGATTTCAAACCTGCACTCATCAAATACAACGGGAAGCCCGCGCCGCCGGACCTGCTCAAGGAGCAGAGCCTCGCCTTCATCAAACCCGATGCCGGTCTCTACGCCACCGAATTCACTTTCAACAAGGCTGGAAAGTCCGGCGCAGAGCTCTCAGACGCGCTCCCACATCTCGCAGAAGTCGTAGACGACATCGCGATCATCAGGTCGATGGTCACCGACGCCATCAATCACGCGCCGGGGCAGATATTCATTAACACGGGATCGATCCAGTTCGGACGGCCGAGCATGGGATCCTGGGTGACTTATGGGCTCGGTTCTGAATCGCAGGATCTTCCTGCGTTCGTCGTTCTCTCCTCGGCCGGGGGCACGAGCGGAGGCTCATCCAATTGGGGCTGCGGCTTTCTGCCCAGCGTCTATCAGGGAGTTCCCTTCCGGCGCACTGGTGATCCAATTCTCTCTCTGACAAATCCGCGAGGAATCACGAGGCAGGCGCAGCGCGATTCGCTCGACGCGCTCAAAACCATCAACCAGCATCATCTGGAGCTGACCGGCGATCAGGAGATCGCAACGCGGATCAACGCTTTTGAGATGGCCTATCGGATGCAGGAGAGCGCGCCGGAGTTGATGGACCTCAGCAAGGAGAGCAAAGAGACTCTCGAATTGTACGGAGCGACGCCGGGCAAAAACTCCTACGCCAACAACTGCCTGCTCGCGAGACGTCTGATTGAGCGCGGAGTGCGCTTCGTCCAGCTTTACCACGAAGCCTGGGATCATCATTCAGAGGTCGTCAAAAACGTCCGCATACAGGCAAAGCTGACCGATCAGGCAAGTGCAGCGCTGATCACTGACCTTAAGCAGCGCGGGCTGCTCAACGATACGATCATTGTCTGGGGCGGTGAGTTTGGCAGAACTCCAATGGTCGAGAGTGATCCCGACGCAGGCCGAAGCAAGGGCCGAGACCATCACAACAAGGCTTTCTCGATGTGGGTTGCCGGAGGCGGCTTCAAACCAGGATTGACACTGGGTCAAAGCGACGAGCTCGGATTAACAGTCGCCGAGGATCGCGTGCATGTGCACGACTTGCACGCGACGATCCTTCAGTTACTCGGCTTCGATCACACCCGCCTGACATACCGTTTTCAGGGACGCGATTTCAGATTGACCGACGTCGAGGGAGAGGTTGTCAAGAAGTTGCTGGCCTAGGCTCGATTAAGCCATTCCATGCGAGTGCGCGTGCCAGTCGCGTGCCGCCCGCGCAGTCTTCTGGGCCGGAAAGCCTTAGCCCCAGTCATTTCGGTGTAGACCTTCTCGATCTGTGAGCTGATCGACTCCTTGCTCACATACCGTTTGATCCGCGCATCAGTGCTCAGCTTGTCGCGAATCTGATCAACTCCCGACTGTACATCCTTCGACGACTTTTTGGCTTTGACCATCGCTCCCACCTGATCGCGGAGCGCCTGAAAGAAGGCCTGCTGATCTCCAAGTAGCACCTGTTCTCCTCGCGGACCGTGGCCCGGACAGACCGATGACGCACCGAGCTGCCGCGCGCCACTGAGCGTCGCTACCCACTTCTCAACATCACCGTCACCGACGTAGTTGTAGGGGCCATTGACACATACATCGCCGGTGAAAAGGATGCGTTCCTTTGGAAGCCAGGCAACTGCATCTCCGTGCGTGTGAGCAACTCCAAGATGAATCAACTCTACGCGATGTTTGCCGTCATCGAAGATCAACTGTTTTGGAAAGAGCACCGACGGAGGTTTGAGCTTGCTCGCCTTTACGTCTGGTCTCGACTTCGCCGACTCCTCCCACCTGCCAGGTTTGTTGTCGTAGTATCCGGTTTCGTAGCGCTTCATCTCCTCGATCACGCCGGTGTGAGCGATGGGTGTTGCTCCACTCTCAACCCACACCTGGTTACCATACGCATGATCCCCGTGATGATGAGTATCGAACGCGAAACGGACTGGTTTGTCAGTGATCGAGCGAATCTTGGGAAGAATGTCCTGCGCACCGGACGGAAAGTTGGCGTCAATTACCAGGACGTAGTCCTCGAAGACGACCCAGCCATTGTTGCAGTGGCCTACAGCAATGTTACCTTCATGGAAGTAGACGTCCGGAGCGAGCGTGTCTACCTTCCCAACCTCTCGTGCAATCGCCCGGGTAACGAGCTTCTCTGATGCGACAGCCGCACCGAGCATGGCGGCGCTTCCTTTGAGCACATCTCTTCGCGTTACTTTGCACACTTGATTGGGCTCCTTTCTTATCGGATCGAAGAACACTGCGAGGAGCAATTTGGAGTGCGGCTATCCTGGGACCGCGGGCGTCCCGCCCGCATGCTCTCGCAGCTAGATCCTTTTGAAGTCATGCGGGCTGGGACGCCCGCGGTCCCAGGATCGCCGCACTCAAAATTCGCTCCCGTGAAGAGACGCTTGGCTGCGCGCCGCTCCGGCTACCACAAATACCGGCCGGCCTCGATGACTGCATCGGCGATGCGGCGCCTGGCGACGATCGTGTCAATTGCCGGCAGAAAGCCGGCCAGCGGATCGATGCCGAGTGCCGCCGCCAGCGTTTTGGCGTTGAGCGAAATACGATCCGCCGCATCGCTTGCATAGACCGACGCCATATCGACGGCCAGTGCTGAATTCTCCGGAGTCGCGCGGCCGCCGAGCTTTTCAGCCCTGAGACAGGCACTCTCGAGAGTGTAGACGTCCGCGCAAATATCGGCCAGCAATCCGAGCATCTCCTGCTCTTCAGTCAGTCGATCGCCACATCGCTCGGCGACAGCAACCGAGCGATGTGATCGCCGTCCTCTTCGCCCGGCGAAGCTGCGCTTTGGCGTAACCAAGTCCCTCCAACGACTCGTTTCCCGGCTCTGATTCGGCTCGAGCACGCTCGAAAGCGGCGCTCAAGGGAATTTCACCCTTCGCCGCACTCTTGAGCAGCCGGGTGGGAATGATCAACCGGTTGATCTCGTTGGTGCCCTCGTAAATACGAGTGATCCGCGCATCCCGATAGGCGCGCTCTGCGGGGTAATCCTGAGAGTAGCCGTAGCCGCCATAGACCTGTACAGTCTCATCAACCACATAGGCCAGCGCCTCGCTGGTCCAGACCTTGATGATCGAGCATTCGACTGCAAACTGCTCGATTGCCTTGAGCGTTTCGCGATGCGCGTTATGGTCGATCCCGGCCAGAGCCTTATCGACCAGGCCGAGAGTTCGATAGACGATCGCATCGCCGACGAAACAGCGAATCGCCATCTCTGCCAGCTTGCGCTTGATCAAGCCGAAACTGGCGATCGGCCGCCCGAACTGAAAGCGCTCCTTGGCGTAGGCTATCGAATGGTTGAGCGAGATCTTGGCGCCGCCGATGTTGCGGCTGCCCAGCTTGAGCCGGCCGAGGTTGAGGATATTGAATGCCACCACGTGACCCTTGCCAATCTCACCGAGAACGTTCTCAACCGGCACCCGGCAATCCTCGAGCATGAGCGCGGTCGTCGAATTGCCGTCCAGCCCAAGCTTCTTCTCCTCTTTTCCACTCACTACGCCCGGACCGCGCTCGACGATGAAGGCGGTGAACTTCTCTCCGTCCACCTTGGCAAAGACAATGAAGATGTCGGCAAAACCGCCGTTCGTGATCCACATCTTCTGACCGCGCAGCGTGTAACTCCTGCCGTCGCTCGCGAGCACGGCCTTGGTTTTTGCTGCGAGCGCGTCCGATCCGGACCCCGGCTCAGTCAAAGCGTAGGCTGCAATCAGTTCGCCGGAGGCCAGCCGCGGCAGGTACTTCGCCCGCTGCTCCGGCGTTCCGAAGTAGACGATCGGCAGAGTGCCGATTGTCGTGTGAGCACCCAGGCTGCCGCCAAATGAAGGCATCGCTCGCAATCTGCTCTCCTACATACGCTGAGCTGACTTTATCGAGGCCCAGCCCGCCATACTCCTCGGGTATGTCGATCCGCAGAAGATCGAGCTCACCTGCCTTCACCAGGAGCTGACGTGTAACCGGCCAGTCCTTTGGCGTAAATGGCGTCAGCTCGCGGCAGAACCTCCTGTGCGCATGAACTGCTCGGCAACGCGCGCGAACATCTGCTGCTCCTCGGATATATCTTCTCGCGTGAAGACCTCCCCAGGCTGCCTCTCCTCAACGAGGAAACTACCTCCCTTGATGGTCATGATCTCAATCCCTGGCTTTCTATAGTGTCAAATCGATCAGGCGATGAAGCCCGCTCATCGTACGGAGCGCGGGCACAAAAAATCAAGCGATAGCTTCATCACGACCGAGAAGTTGTCGCTGGCCTTACCGCGCCAGCGCGCCGAGGCGCTCGCGCGCCCGGACTACTTCAGGCACGTTGACGTCGCCCTCTCCCCAATAGGCCAGGAACTTGCGGTAATAGTCGATGGCCTGGCTGCGCTTGTTCAACGCCTCCGAGGCGCGCGCCAGTTCGTAGTGCGCGAGGATGTAGCGTGTGTCGAATATTGGTGAGATCGGACTCGTGCTTCCCAGGTCGGGAACGGGACGCGCCTTGATAAACTCCAACAACTCGCGCTCGGCTTCGGCCGCTTGTCCGGCGCCCAGATAGGCCAGTGACAGGTCATAACCGGATGAGATCGCCGGCTGCTGCTGCTGAAGCACTTTCCATTCGGCAATCGCCGTCGTGTAGTTCCCTTCCAGTTGCGCCGCGCGGGCACGCAACTCCGTCTCCAGAGAAGCGGAAACGCCCGTACCGAGGCTTGCCAAATCAGCGCGTGCGCGTTGGATGTCGCCGCTCAAAGCGAGAGCAGTCAGTCGCCAGCGGGCTCCGAATCGGGGCTTGTCCGGCACAAGAGCGCGAGCCTCATCGATCAACCGCAGCGCTTCGTTCTCCTGGTGCAACCCCATAAGCAGCGTTGCCTCTCTGACAATCACATCTGCGCTCGCCGGCGTTCGGGCAACGGCCGCACGCGCCCTGGCAAAGTTCGCGCGTGCGGCGGCCACGTGGCCCTTATAGAGTTCGATGCGCGCCAGTGTCTGGTATCCGAGAGGGCGATGTGAATCCTGAGTCTCGAGGAGAAACTGCCCGATTTGTGCGGCTGCATCCTCCGGCTGGTTCTTCAAGAAGTAGATTTCGCCCAGCTTCCAACGCGTTGTGAAGTCATAGAACGAGGGCTGTATCGCGAGCACGCGCTGGTAAGCCCGTAGCGCATCATCGTAGATATTTGCCTCCGCATAGACGTCGCCAAGCGAGTCGTAGGCGTTCGGGTTGGCGGGATCAACCTCGGCGTAGCGCCTGAACGCATCTATTGCGTTCACATAGTCATGTTTGAGCAGATAGGTATAGCCGATGGCATTCCAGGCCTCGGCAAAACGAGGATCGAGCGTTAATGCTCGTTTTCCGTACTCGACTGAGCGATCATACTTCGAGTCCTCGCGATACATGTTGGTCAGCGCGAATAGCCCTTCAAGGTCCCTGGGATAGCGTGTAACGAGTTGCTCAAAGGCTGCACTTGCCTTAGCCCGGTCCTTCTTTACCGACAGAAGGTAGTTTGCCTCGGTCGTCAACCTGGTGCGCTCGTCAGCTCTGGCGCCAAGTTCCATAGCCCTGGTGAAGGCCTCTTCCATTCCGCGATCATGTGCATCACGACAGGCCTGCCCGAGACGGAACTGGGCGAGGAGAAAGTTGGGGTCGATTTTCGTCGCCTTGTCGAGGTTGTTTATCGCGCTCGGAAGGTCACGAGTAAGGAAGGAGTCATACCCGGTCTGATACGAACGCATGGCCTCGTAGGACCGCGTGGTGAGATCTGCGACGGGGGCCCCACCCACAGTCCTCACTCCCCACCGGTGCGCCAGGTCTCTCGGCCAGCTTGTCCACCATGCCGAAAAGCTCCTCTGCCCTCGAGCCTTCGACTGTTTGTGAGAAGAGTTCTTTTCCTCGGACGACCTCTAGCACGCGGGCCGAGAGACGCAGTTGCGCGCCCGCCCTCACCACAGAACACGTTACTGCGGCTCCCGCACCACAGCCCCTGGCAGCCTCAAAAATCTCCGAGCTGTTCAGCTGATCGTGCGGCTGCTTGCCCATCGTCCTCAAGCGAGCTGACCAACTGACGGTTGTCTGAGACGTCGATCTCGGGAACCTTTGAAAGCTTGATCGAGAGCAGCTGCGTTGCCACGCGTCCAAGATCATCAAGGTCGTGGTCCGCTTGCGGGCTTCCGACAGGGATGATCGCAAGCCTCCGTGTTCCCGACAGGTCGCCACGCTTCCAGAAGTACATGGCGACGGCCAGTGCGGCCACCAGCGCGAGAGCGGATCCGATCAGCAATGGCAGTCTGAGCTTGCTTTGAGTAGGTCTTTCCTGACGCCACTGTCACACGAGCAGGGCGAATCTCATCGCCTGTTATGGGCGATCGGGGAAATGGCGTCCGGACGGGGCCGCCCATCCCAAGGGCCCTTTCGAAACGCGCATAAACCTCGGCCGCGTTCTGGGGTCGCTCTTCCGGCTGCTTGGCCAGCATCTCAGTGACGAGACGTTCAAGCGGCTCCGGCGCGTCTGGTCGCAACTCGCGGAGTGGTGGTGGCGGGGACGTCAAGTGCAAGCTGATCAGCTCCCGCATGGAGGTTGCCTCAAACGGCAACGAGCCGGTCAGCATTTGAAAGAGCATGATACCCAGCGAGTAGATGTCTGCTCGACCGTCTATCTTTCTTCCCAACTCGAACTGTTCGGGGCTCGCGTAGTTCGGCGTTCCCATGATCGATGAAACAGAGGCACCGGCGGTGTCGCTGGTCACCTTTGCGATGCCGAAATCCAACACCTTGACCTGCTCACTTCCATCCGCCCGGGTTGTGAGCATGACATTGGCTGGTTTCAGGTCGCGGTGTATGACGTGCAGAGCATGTGAAGTTCCAAGCGCAGCGCACACCTGCCGCAGAATGTCGGCAGTCCTCTCAAACGTGAGGGCGCCTCGCGCAATAAGTTCCTCTGCAAGGGTGGAACCTTCAAGCCATTCCATGGCTATGTACGCGAGGCCGTCGGGAGTGCGTCCGGCGTCGAAGACGTTGGCTACATTCTCGTGGTTGACATGGCCGGCCGTCTTGGCTTCGCGCTCAAAGAGATCGACAAGATGCGGATTGCTTAACGCGAGGTGAGGAAGCAGAACCTTGAAGGCGATACGCCGGTCAATTCCCAGGTGGTGTGCGCCGTATACGGCCCCCATTCCCCCGACACCAACGAGAGCCTCAATGCGATACTTGCCTACGAGGGTCCTCCCGATGAGGTGGTAAGGGTCCTGCAGCGTCAGCAGCTGTCCATCGGTGAGACAGTAGCGCCTCTCATTTGCGTACTGCCGACGGCATAATGGACAGAACCTCGACTGGTAACCGGGCGACCGGACCTGATCGCCGGACGGAATTGTCGATCCTGCAGTTGTAATCCTCCCGGTGAGATCGGAGGTCTCCTCGAGGCGAGAGGTTACCTCAGCAAGCAGGGCCTCGTCTCCTGCACATGCCTGCTCAAGGAAAGTAGACCTCTCACCTGGCTCCCGTTCCCGGGCAGCTTTCACAATTTCACTAACCCGTTGCCAGTGTTCAGGGGTCATCCGGGGCTCCTGAGTTTCCGGCGCAAGTATCGCAGCCAGCCGGGAAGCATTATAAACGACAGGCACGACCTGATCGAGCAACAGCCTTAATCACTTGAAGCACCTTTCGTCGTCCCCTATGCTGAAGCCCAACTTATCACACAAGATACAGATTATTTGGGAGGGGTGAATACGAAACTGATTGCTGTCGACCGCGTAAGAAAGAGCTATAACGACGCTCCCGCACTGCGAGACATAAGCTTCTCAGTCGAGAGCTCGCAGCTGACGGTGATCATCGGACCCTCAGGTTGTGGCAAGTCGACGCTTCTGCGGTGTCTTAATGGACTTGAAGTGATCGATGCCGGGGTCATTCGCGTTGGCGAAATCACGCTCGAAGGCGGCCACAACAATTCCAGTGGCTTCGGCGCGAAACTGCAAAGCCTGCGCCAGGAGACTGGTATGGTGTTCCAGAGCTTCAACCTGTTTCCCCATCTCAGCGTACTGGAAAATGTCATCAAGGCACCGATGGTCGTCAAAGGAGTCGGGCGCCCCGAGGCAGAGGCGCGAGCTCGCGATCTGCTGGGCAAGGTCGGATTGAGCGACCGCATCGACGCCTATCCGTCACAACTTTCGGGGGGCCAGCAGCAACGCGCAGCGATTGCCCGCGCTCTTGCGATGTCGCCCAGAGTGCTGCTCTATGATGAGCCGACCTCGGCGCTGGATCCGACTCTTGTCGATGAAGTTCTCAACGTCATGCGACAGCTCGATGAGGAGGGGATGACTCAGATTGTAGTCACGCATGAGATGCGGTTTGCCCGCAACGTCGCCGACCAGGTGCTGGTGCTTGCGGAGGGTGAATTGATTGAATCAGGGCCGCCACAAGTGATCTTTTCATCGCCGGCAGATCAACGGACTCGCGATTTCCTGCGGAATTTTTTGTAGGAGCAATTTGGAGTGCGGCGACCTGTCGCCGCTTTTGATTTAATGCTGCAATAACTAACGAAAAGCGGCGACAGGTCGCCGCACTCCAAATTGCTTCAATGAATTTACAAGATTGCATGAAGGCCAAGCGATCGGATTTGCGTTTCTGCTATGACCATGGCGAAAACTGGGACATGGCCCTCCCATGGCCTCCTACGGCATCAATTTCAGCTGACGGAAAAATGCCCAAACTCCAGTGGCGCGCCAAAGGCGCGACCTGTAAGAGCCCAGGGCGCAGCCCTGGGTACCGGCGCACCCCACTGCACGCAAGCCCCATCGGGGCGGAGTTCGCCCTTACAGGGCTCAGTTGCAACCGTCATGTCACCCAGGGCTTCGCCCTGGGCTGTTTCAGGTCGGACCTTCGGTCCGACAGCTTTTGCGAAATATTCTTCTGACGGTTGTGTGGATAGTTTTGCCGGCAGAGTTGGACTCAGCTCAAACCTATCCAGACCTCCGTTGGGGCGGAGATTCTGAGGGTGGGGCGCCGTTCGTCTTCCAGGACCCAAAGGACCCAAGGCAAACCATCGGTTTCGAGGTCGATCTTGCTGACGCGCTCGCCAGGCGACTCGGACGACGGGCAGTCTTCGTGCAGAACCAATGGGACGGACTCATTCCCGGTCTCAAACGCGGTAACTATGACGTTGTCCTCAATGGCCTCGAGATCACCGCAGACCGCAGGCAGGAGATCAACTTCACAATTCCCTATTACGTCACCGGAGAACAACTCAGCGTTCGTGCCGAAAACGATACCATCCACACACTCGGTGACCTGAAGAATAAAACAGTAGGCACGCTCAAGTATTCAGTCGCCCAGCGCGTGCTCGAGCGCGATCCGTCAATCAAGCTCAGAACATACGATGGTCAGATAAATGCCTACCAGGATCTGGCGAACGGCCGTCTTGACGCAGTGCTCAACGACTGGCCAATCGCCATCTACTACAGCAAACCCGATCCGAGGCTGAAGTTCGCCGGTGAACCCGTTGAGCAGATCGAATACGGGATAGGCGTTCGCAAGGAAGACCAGGCGCTGCTCAAGGACTTGAACCGGGGTCTGACTGAGCTGATCAGGAATGGCGAGCTTCGACGCATCTATGAGAAGTGGGGCCTCTGGAATGCGGCGACAGAAGGGGCTTTCTCAAAACAGGAAGCGGGCACAGCGCTCGACGACTTTTCCTCCAGCGTGACACGTCGAACGACCTGGCGTGAGCGGCTGCGTCAGTATCTGAGCTACATTCCGATCCTGGTTGGAGTGGGAGCGCCGATGACGCTGCTGATCTCGATCCTCTCTATGGCAGTAGCGGTGCTCTTTGGATTGACCCTCGCATTGCTGGCGCTTTATGGACCCTGGCCGCTGCCATGGCTGTCCCGAGCCTACGTTGAGGTATTTCGAGGCACGCCGCTTCTGATTCAGCTCTACCTCATCTTCTACGGTCTGCCGAGCATCGGCATCAAGCTCAGCCCGCTGGTGGCCGCGGTCGCCGGACTCGGGCTCAACTATGCGGCTTACGAGGCGGAGAACTATCGGGCTGGGATTCAGTCGATTCCGCGCGGTCAGATGGAAGCAGCGCTCTCACTGGGGATGACTCGAGCCCAGTCGTTGCGCCATATCATCGTTCCTCAGGCGATGCGGCTGGTGATTCCGCCGGTGACGAATGACTTTATCGCCCTCTTCAAGGACTCATCGATTGTTTCGGTGATCACCATGGTCGAGTTGACAAAGGTCTATGGGCAGCTGGCCTCCACCTACTACGACTACATTGGTGTGGGGATTATCACGGCGGCGATCTACTTTGTGATGGGGCTGCCCTTCGTGAGGCTGGCACGGTGGGCGGAGTCTCGACTGTCGACTGACAAGCGGGTGTCAACTACAGCGCGACGGAGGTGGTTTGGGGTTGGCGCCAAGCCCGCCGCCGGGTAATTCTTCTTTGCGGCCTTTCTTTGCGTCTTGGCGTCTTTGCGCGAGGTGTATGACACCATTGCTCACATGCGAAATACTGCTCGCGCAAAGACGCAAAGACGCAAAGAAATGCCGCAAAGAAGAGTCACTCGAAGATGACCTTCAGAAACTTCAGCTTACCTACCTGAAGCTGGGCTTCGGCCATGCCCCCGATCTCACATGCCGGGTCACTGACCCGCTCACCATTGAGCCGAACGCCGCCCTGAGTTATAAGCCGCCGCGCTTCGGCCTTCGATGTTGCGAGGCCTGTCTGAACAAGCAACTCGGCGAGCTTGACACTTGCACTGCCAACGCTGTGCGCGGGCATCTCATGGGGTGCCTGATGATCCCGAAATCGCCGGTTGAATTCCTCCTCGGCGCGGACGGCCGCATCGATTGAGTGGAAGTCCGCCACAAGCTGATGAGCAAGGTTGGCCTTGACGTCTCGCGGATGCCGCCTTCCCAACTCCACCTCACGCTTCCGCTTCGCAATCTCCTCGGCGGTCATGTCAGTCAACAGCTCATAGTAGCGCCACATGAGCCCATCCGAGATCGACATCGTCTTGCCGTAAATCTGATCTGGCGGCTCGTTGATGCCGATGTAATTGCCGAGGCTCTTCGACATCTTGTTGACTCCATCGAGCCCTTCGAGCAGCGGAGTCGTCATGATGACTTCCGGCTCCTGACCATATGCGCGTTGAATTTCGCGAGCCATCAGGAGATTGAACTTCTGATCGGTGCCGCCAAGCTCGACGTCCGCTTCGAGAGCCACGGAGTCATAGCCCTGTACCAGCGGATAGAGCAGCTCGTGGAGACTGATCGGGATTCCGGAGACAAGCCGCTTCGAGAAGTCCTCACGCTCGAGCAACTGCGCGACTGTCGCCTTGGCCGTCAAACGAATGAATTCTTCAGACGTGAACGCATTCATCCAGCGGGCATTGAAGTCGATGATCGTCGACTCCATATCAAGCAAATGGCAGATCTGCGCCTTATAGGTCTCGGCGTTTTCTCGAATCTGCTCCCGAGTCAATGGTGGCCGCGTCTGATTGCGCCCCGTCGGATCTCCTATCAACCCGGTGAAATCACCAATCAGGAAGATCACCTCGTGACCGAGCTGCTGAAAATGGCGCATCTTCCGAATCAGCACGGTGTGACCGAGATGGAGGTCGGGGGCGGTCGGATCGAAGCCCGCCTTGACTCTCAAGGGTCGACGAGTTGCCTCGACCCGTTCGAGTTTGTGGCGAAGCTCGTCAACGCGGATCACGTCAACCGCGCCCTTGCAGAGAAAGGATACCTGCTCGCTAATGGTCATCTGGCCAATTCTGCCATAGTCCGGACGTGCAGTGCAGAGTGAGTCTCACCCACCGACCTCCAATATTTCGTAGTTCCCCCAAGATTGTGGGGCGTCAACGGTTTCGCCAGCTACCTAATTTACTCAATCACATAGACATATGCACCACTTCACGTTCGAGCCGGGCAGAATTCCGTGTGGCTCAATCCTTGCTATCTCCTGCTGACAGTTACCTACCGAAAGGAGCTATCACAGAATGAGTAAGCCATTGAACGTTCTGAACAGCAGCGGCGGTGGATGTGCCCCGTGCAACTCGACGGGATGTGGAACTTGCGGACCGACCCCGGCGAAAGTGGAAGCGCCGCAGCCGATCAAGCTCAGTCGCCGACAGATGGGCCGCATCGCCCTGGCTGCCTCCACAGGGGCGCTACTCAGCAGTTGTGCACAGCCTAAGGAAGCACCAAAGGAGACTAAGGAAGCAGCCAAGGCCACTCCGGACGCGGCCGGTGTGCCTTTGTCCGAGGACCTTAACGTGGTGCAGAAGGCCAAGGGGCCTATCCTGACTGTCGTCGATGAGTTCTACAAGATGGGGCCCGGGCCGTCCAGTTCGCACACGATTGGCCCGATGAGAATCACCTACGATTTTTACCAGCGAGCTTCGAAGCTTCCGGAAGACCAGCTCAAGCGTGCAACCGCGGTTAAGGTTCACCTCTTCGGCAGCCTGAGTGCGACCGGAAAAGGGCACGGGACTGACCGCGCATCGCTCGCGGGCCTGCTCGGCAAATCCCCTGCGACCTGCCCGCCGGAGTTTCTTGACGGCCTGGCCGCAAATCCCGGCGAAGTACACAAGCTGACGCTTGGTCCGACGACGCTCAATCTGACCGATAAGGACGTTATCTTTGACGCCCCTAAGGGCAACTTCCCCCATCCGAACACGATGAGCGTGGAGCTGCTCGCCGGCGATCAGAAGCTCCTCGAACAGGAATACTATTCGGTCGGTGGCGGGTTCATCGAGTGGAAGGGATACAAGCCACCCGACAAAGGCAAACCGAAGTACCCGTACGCCCACGCCAGCGAGCTGAAGAAGTATCTCTACGATGACAAGATCCCACTCGAAAAGCTCCTTCTGGAGAATGAAATGGCAATCTCCGGCAAGAGCGAGAAGGAAATCTGGGAGTTCCTCGACCAGGTGGCCGAAGTCATGGTGCGTCTGGTGGACACCGGTTTGAAGATGGAGAGCGTTCTCCCCGGCCCCATCAAGCTGCAGAGTAAAGCGGCGGCGATGATGCGCAACCTCGATACCAGCAAGAAGGGTCCGGCTGGCATGGCAATCACTAAAGTCGCTGCCTACGGGATAGCCGGAGGCGAGGAGAACGCCCGAGGGCATGTCATCGTGACTGCGCCGACCGCGGGATCGGCTGGAATTCTACCCGCGGTCACCAAATCGCTGCGAGATATCAACACGCCGAACCAGAAAGTCCGGGAGGGACTCCTGGCAGGTGCAGCGATTGGTTATCTCTGTAAGCACAACGCCACCCTCTCGGGAGCCGAAGGCGGTTGCCAGGCTGAGATCGGTGTAGGCTCGTCGATGGCTGCGGCAATGATCGCCCAGGCACTTGGTGCTCCCGCCAAAGTGGTCGCGAACGCGGCTGAGTCCTCGCTCGAACACCATCTCGGTATGTCCTGCGACCCCGTTGCCGGCTACGTTCAGGTGCCTTGCATTGAGCGTTGCGGCTATGGCGCGGTCAAGGCCTGGACGGGATACTGCATCGCGAGCGAGGAGATAGCAGAGCAACGCCGGCTCGATCTCGATACGACAATCGCAGCTATGGCCCTGACGGGCAAGGAGATGAACTCCAAGTACAAAGAGACTTCAGAAGGCGGTCTGGCTGTCTCCGTCGTCCTCTGCTAGTTTACCGGCGCCAGACGGCGCCGGGCGGGCAGGGACAAGCCCTGCCCCTACAATGTCTCCCGCCATGGAGCTCTTCGCGATAACGCTGTAGGGGCAGGGCTTGTCCCTGCCCGTCCCGCGCCGTCTGGCGCGGGTAAGTGAACGGGAAAGGTGGTCCAGGAATGACACAAGCAACATCAACCGGCACGGGCAAGTACGAACTGTTACTGGAGCGGTGCCAGAGTCTGGAGCCTGTGCCCACTGCCGTGGCACATCCGTGCGAAGCCTCAGCCTTAGCCGGCGCGGTCGACGCGGGGCAAAAAGGCCTGATAGTTCCGATACTCGTCGGGCCGTCCAAGGATATAGCTGCTACCGCGAAGGCAGCGGGGATCGCTCTTGACGGATTGGAGATCATCGACGCTCCCGACAGCCGCGCTGCGGCAGCGAGAGCAGTGGCACTCGTCCGCGAAGGCCGCGCCGAAGTACTTATGAAAGGCAGCCTGCATACGGACGAGTTGATGTCGGCGATTGTCTCGCGCGAAGGCGGTCTGCGCACGGGACGCCGCATCAGCCATGCGTTCCTGATGGATGTGCCCACATATCACAAGGTGCTCATCGTCACCGACGCCGCCATCAATATTGCTCCGGCGCTGGAAGACAAAGTGGATATCTGCCAGAACGCAATTGATCTGGCGATTGCATTGGGCCGCGAGAAGCCCAAAATCGCCATTCTTGCAGCGGTCGAGACAGTGAGTTCGAAGATGCCGGCTACCATCGACGCCGCAGCTCTCTGCAAGATGGCGGAGAGACGACAGATCACCGGCGGAATACTCGACGGGCCGCTACCGTTCGACAGCGCTATCAGCAGAGAGGCCGCAGATACCAAAGGGATTGTCTCCGAGGTGGCCGGCGATCCTGATATCCTGTTGGCGCCCGATCTGGAAGCCGGAAACATTCTTGCCAAACAGCTCAGCTTTCTCGCCAATGCGGACAGCGCAGGGCTGGTCCTGGGCGCGCGAGTGGCAGTGATTCTCACCAGTCGCGCCGATAGTGTGCGATCGCGCATCGCGAGTTGCGCAGTGGCCCAGCTTGTGGCTCACGCTCGGCGAAGTAAGCTGTAAGAGAAGACAATGGATGATTACGCGCTGGTACTGAACGCCGGTTCATCAAGCCTGAAGTTCTGCGTCTTCCACCGACCGCCGGGAGAACGCTGGCAGCAGGGGGCACGCGGCCAGATTGAGGGCATCGGGACATCGCCTCGACTGTCTGTTAAGGACGTCGATGGAAAGAGGCTGGCCGATGAGAAGCTGGACCCCTCTATCCGCGATGGAAGCGCCGCGATCGACTCACTGGCTGCGTGGCTTCGCGGCTGGTATGGCCCGTCGAGAATTCTGGGCATCGGTCATCGCGTAGTTCACGGTGGCCCAAACTTCACCCAACCGACCGTGGTCAACAGGGAGATTCTGGGCAAGCTTCGTGAGCTGGTGCCACTGGCCCCCCTCCATCAACCGCACAATCTCGCCGCCATCGAAGCAGTCTTTGATCGATTGCCTGACGTTCCTCAGGTGGCCTGCTTTGATACGAGTTTTCACCGCGGTCACTCAGATGTTGCTTCGCTTGTGCCACTCCCACGCGATCTGTGCCAGGCGGGTGTCGAGCGTTACGGCTTCCATGGCATCTCCTATGAATATATAGCCTCGATGCTGCCCGAAGTCGCACCGGAGATTGCACACGGCCGGGTTATCGTCGCTCACCTGGGGAGCGGCGCCAGCCTGTGTGCCTTGAAGGATGGCAAGAGTATCGACACGAGCATGAGCTTCACGGCCATGGATGGATTGTGCATGGGCACACGGCCGGGAAGCATCGATCCCGGTGTCGTCCTATATCTCTTTCAGAACCTGAAACTCTCTGTAAAACAAGTAGAGGATATTCTCTACAAAAAGTCCGGATTGCTGGGGATTTCCGGAATCAGTAATGACATGCGCGATCTTCTCGACCGGAGCGAGCCGGAAGCACGCCTCGCAGTGGACTACTTCGTCTACCGCGCGGCGAAGGAGATTGGTGCTTTGGCAGCAGTTCTTGGCGGTGTCGACGGGCTGGTATTTACCGCCGGCATTGGTGAAAACTCGGCCGAGATTCGCCGGAGAGTCAGCGAATCCGCTGCATGGCTGGGAGTCGAACTTGATGCGGAGGCCAATGCGGCCAAGGGTCCGCGGATTTCCGGGCCGCAGAGCAGAGTTTCAGCCTGGGTGATTCCGACCAACGAAGAACTGATGATCGCCCGCCACACGGGCAAGCTGCTGGGATTGACATAAACCGGCCATGACAGCCGAGAAGTAAGGAGGCGCAAAAGTGGTCGCTACTACAGGTCAGAAAACAGAAACCGCATGGGCAGGATTGAAACCCGGTCTCTGGCAAAAAGAGATTGATGTCCGAGACTTCATACAGCAGAACTACACACCGTATGAGGGGGATGCGTCTTTCCTCGCTCCTGCGACGGAGCGCACGAAGAAGATCTGGGACCAGCTGAATAAACTGTTTGTTGAAGAACGCAAGAAGGGCGTGCTCGACATTTCACAGATTCCCAGTTCGATCACTGCACACGCTCCAGGCTACATCGATCGAGACAATGAAATCATCTTCGGCCTTCAGACCGAGGCGCCGCTGAAGCGGGCAATCATGCCCAACGGCGGGTTCCGGATGATCGTCAATGCTCTGAAGACGTACGGGTACGAGCCTGATCCACACGTTGTCGAAACTTTTACCAAGTACCGCAAGACCCACAATGAAGGGGTCTTCGACGCCTACACCGCCGAAGTCAGGGCTTGCCGCAGCTCGCATGTGCTGACCGGGCTGCCAGACGCTTATGGACGAGGCCGAATCATCGGGGACTATCGACGCGTGCCTCTATATGGTGTAGCGCGTTTGATTCAACGAAAGGAAGAGGAGAAGCGAGCACTCGACTCGGCGATGTCTACCGAGGAGATTATTCGCGACCGCGAGGAGCTGAGTGAACAGATTCGCGCGCTCAAAGAGCTGCAGGAGATGGCCAAGAGCTATGGGTTCGACATTTCTGTCCCCGCCCGAACCGCACGCGAGGCTGTCCAGTGGCTCTATTTCGCCTACCTGGCCGCCGTCAAGGAACAGAACGGGGCCGCGATGTCACTGGGTCGGACATCGACGTTTCTTGATGTCTACTTCGAGCGCGATCTGGCCGCAGGCACATTAACAGAGGAAGAGGCACAGGAGATCATCGATGACTTTGTGATCAAGCTCCGGATCGTCCGCTTCCTGCGCACGCCCGAGTACGACGAGTTGTTCGCCGGTGACCCCACCTGGGTCACGGAATCGATTGCCGGAATGGGGGACGATGGCCGCCCGCTCGTAACCAAGACAAGTTTTCGATATCTGCAGACGCTCTACAACATTGGCCCGGCACCGGAACCGAATCTGACCATCCTGTATTCACCGCGGCTGCCGGACGGATTTCGCAGTTTCTCTTCGAAGGTGGCTATAGACAGCAGCTCCATTCAATTCGAGAACGACGAGATTGTACGCCGTGCGTGGGGCGATGACGGGGCGATTGCCTGCTGTGTTTCTCCGATGCTGGTCGGGAAGCAGATGCAGTTCTTCGGTGCCCGCGCCAATCTCGCCAAGTGTCTCCTCTATGCAATCAATGGCGGGCGCGATGAAATCACCGGAAAGCAGGTGGGACCGAAAATAGGGGCGGTAGAGGGCGACTATCTCGATTTCGATGTCGTGCTGGAAAAGTTCGCAAGCATGATGGATTGGCTTGCCCGGGTTTACGTCAATGCCATGAACATCATTCATTACATGCACGACAAGTATGCTTACGAACGACTCGAGATGGCTCTTCACGATTATGCTCCCATTCGCACCATGGCTTTTGGCATGGCGGGCATGTCGGTGGTGGCCGACAGTCTTTCGGCGATTCGCTATGCGAAGGTGCAGGTAATCCGCGATGATACCGGCCTGATCACTGATTACAAGACGGAAGGCGAATTCCCCAAGTTCGGCAACAACGACAATCGTGTGGACCACCTCGCTTCATGGCTTGTGACGACCTTCATGAACAAGCTTCGAATGCATCCAACCTACCGCCATGCGATTCATACACAGTCGATACTGACGATCACTTCAAACGTCGTGTATGGCAAGAGCACGGGGAATACTCCCGACGGCAGGCGGCTGGGAGAGCCATTTGCGCCCGGCGCCAATCCGATGCATGGACGGGACGCGCTTGGCATTCACGCGTCTGCGGCCTCAGTAGCCAAGATTCCCTATCGCGATGCCGCCGACGGGATATCTTTGACGACCACGTTAGTTCCTGAGGGCCTGGGCAGGGTCGCTGGCGACAGGGTCGTAAATCTGCGCAGCATGCTCGATGCCTACTTCGGCGTTACCGGTTATCACATGAACGTCAACGTGTTGAACCGCGAGATGCTGATCGATGCGATGGACCACCCAGAGAAATACCCGAGCCTGACGATTCGCGTGTCAGGCTATGCGGTCCATTTTGTGCGGCTGACGCGAGAGCAGCAGATGGATGTCATCAGCCGCACCTTCCACGGAACACAGACATGAGCACAGAAGTACCATCACAAGCTTATCCGCTGGAAGCAAAGAGCCCGTTTGAGCTCCGCGTAGACCAAAGCAGTGGCCTGGAGGAATCGACAGTAAAGGAGGCCACCCAAAACGGAGAAGTTGGATTCCTGCATTCGTTCACTACCGGCTCGACTGTCGATGGCCCGGGTGTGCGCGTTGTTGCCTGGACGGCGGGCTGTCACTGGCGCTGTCTCTATTGCCACAACCCGGACACTTGGACCAGGATAAACGGCAAGGCCGTGCCTTTGGAGCGAGCCATTGAAGTGCTGCGCCAGTATCGACCCGGCCTGAAGGCCATGTCGGGAGGATTCACCCTGAGCGGCGGAGAGCCGCTGATCCAGGACCGTTTTGCCGTGAAGCTCTTTACCGCGGCCAGAGCGATGGGAGTTCATACGGCTTTGGACACCAATGGTCACCTCGGTTCCCGTCTCACTGATGATGAGTTGGAAGAGATCGATCTGGTGTTACTGGATCTCAAGACCTGGGATCCTCAGCGGCATCTCGATCTCACTGGAGCGGAGGTAGGCCCGACGCTCGATTTCGCGCGTCGACTGGCTGATCGTAAGAGGCCGGTCTGGGTGCGCTTCGTATTGGTGCCGGGCCTGACCGACGATGACGAGAATGTCGCTTCGATTGCAAGCTTCGCTGCAGGCCTCGGAAACGTTGAGCGAGTAGATGTGCTGCCCTTCCACCAAATGGGACGATTCAAGTGGAAGAAGCTGGGACTGAACTATACGCTCGACGATGTTAACCCTGCTTCACCCGAAATGGTCGAGAAGGCGTGCGAAGTATTTCGTGCTGAAGGACTAAAGGCAGTTTGATAAGTGCATGAGCCCGTCCCAAATGCACTCGAGATTATTGGGTTGCAACAGGAGCTGGTGATAAAGATGCTGTCAAAACGAGTCTTACGTGATTCGCTGGGTGTGGCCATGGTTGGAGCTGTCTTCTCCCTTAACAACGGATGCGGTGGCAAGAACCAGTCGAAGGCGACTGCTACGGCCCCGCCTCCTCCAGCGGTGGTCGTCGCCGAAATAGTTCAGCGAACGGTGCCCGTCTACAGTGAATTTGTTGGCCAGACTAAGGCCAATGAGACCGTCGAGCTGCGTGCGCGCGTCGAGGGCACTCTCGAGAAGATCCACTTCAAAGAAGGGACGCTGGTGAAGAAGGGCGATCTTCTCTTCAGTATCGACAAACGCCCCTTTGAAGCGTCGCTACAGTCAGCGAGGGCAGTCCTTGCCAAGGCCGAATCTGACCTCGCCCAGGCGCAACAACGCACAGATGTGCTTCAGGCACAAGCTGAATTGACGGATGCCAAGGCAACTCTCAGCAAATCGGAGCAGGATCTCGCGAGGATGGTTCCCCTCGCCAAGGAAAAGGCTGTGACTGAGATCGAGCTTGACGCGGCGACCGCAGCCAATAAGTCTGCCAAGGCAATATCCGATGCAAAGCAGGCTAACCTGACAAACATCGAAGCAACGGTCAAATACACCATTCAACGAGCCAGTGCTGAACTGTCCGCCGCAAAGGCTCGCGTTACTCAAGCGGGACTGGATCTGGGTTACTGCAGCATCTACGCTCCGCTTACCGGCATCATCGGATTCAAGGAAGTCGACGAAGGGAATCTGGTAGGCCGAGGGCAGGCGACACTTCTGGCGACCGTTTCGGCATCCGATCCAATATTGGTCGATTTCAGTGTCAGTGAGATCGAATTCCTGAAACTGGGCCCTCATGGTAGCGAAGGACGGCGCGGCATCAGGCCTCGATTTGATTCGCTCGGACGACGTCGTCCATTCACATACGGGAAACTTCAAAGTCGTCGACCGCACCGTCGATCCGCAAACCGGCACGATGAAAGTCCAGGCCAGTTTTCCAAACCCAGGCAGCTACCTGAGACCGGGACAGTTCGCCCGGGTGCGATTCGCCGCCACCGAGCATGAGAATGCGATTCTCGTGCCGCAGCGCGCGATTCAGGAGCTCCAGGGTGCAAAGACAGTCCTCGTCGTCGACAAGCAAAACAAGGCCTCCGCTCCGGACGATCAGCGTCGGCGACAAGTCGGACAAGTACCTTGTCGTTCTCCAGGGGCTCAGCCCTGGTGAGCGCGTCGTTGTCGAGGGGATGCAGAAGGTCCGGCCGGGCAGCGAAGTGAAGCCGACTGTCGCTTCCGAGACTGCCGAACCGGCCCAAAAGGCCGAACCGGCCCAAAAGAGTGAAGGGCACTAAGTCATGTCGGACTTCTTCATACGCCGGCCAATCGTCGCAATCGTCATCTCGATTCTCACTGTCCTGCTCGGGATAGTGGTCCTCCGCGGTCTTTCGGTCGAGCAATATCCGTTTCTTGCTCCTCCTAACATCCGCGTCACCGCAACCTATCCGGGCGCCTCGGCCGAAGCAGTCGAGCAATCGGTTGCAACCCCCATCGAGCAGGAAGTCAACGGCGTCGATCGCATGATCTACATGAAGTCGTCGAACACCAGCGACGGCAGATGCCTGATCGACGTCAATTTTGAGGTTGGGACCGATCAGGACACCGCCAACGTCCTCACACAGAATCGCACAGCAACGGCGGCTGCACGGCTCCCCGCAGAAGTGAATCAGCAGGGCGTAACCGTCAAGAAGCAGAGCCCGAGCATCCTCATGCTGATCTCGCTCTATTCGCCCAGCGATGCCTACGACGCCAATTTTCTGATCAACTACTGCGGCATCAACCTGCGTGACCAGATCCTTCGCATTCCGGGAATCGCCCAGGTGGATCTGTTCGGCGGTACCGATTATGGCTTGCGCGTCTGGATCAAGCCCGACAGGCTGGCCAAGCTCGGCTTGACTCCGTCCGATGTGATCTCGGCTATCAAAGAGCAGAACCTGCAAGCGCCTGCGGGCAAGATTGGTGGGGCGCCCACACCACAAGACCAGGAGTTCACTCAGACCCTCAGCGCGCCGGGCCGCCTGATCACGGCCGAAGAGTTTGAGAACATCATCGTTCGACAGACCGCGACCGGCGCGGTGGTCCGGATCAAGGATATCGGTCGCGCCGAGCTCGGTTCCCAGGACTACAACGCATTTGGGCGGCTCAACGGCAAGCCTGCCGGGGCCATGGCAGTCTACCTGCTCCCTGGGGCAAACCAGCTCAAGGCAGCCGACACGATCTACGAGACGATGGAGCACGCAAAGTCGCTCTTTCCGCCTGCCATGGACTACAAGATCGTCTACGACACGACGCCGGCAGTCGAGGCATCGATTCACGAGATACTGAAGACATTTGTCGAAGCATTGATCCTCGTGGTGATCGTGGTCTTCATCTTTCTTCAGAACATCAGGGCAACGATCATTCCGATGCTCACCATCCCGGTCTCCCTGATCGGAACGTTCATCTTCTTTCCGCTTCTGGGCTTCTCTCTGAATACGCTTTCGATGTTCGGTCTGGTGCTGGCCATCGGCATCGTGGTTGACGACGCCATCGTCGTAGTCGAAGCAGTCATACATCACCTTGAACATGGATTGCCGCCGAAGGAGGCGACCTTCCAGGCTATGAAGGAGGTCTCGGCTCCGGTCATCGGCATCGCCCTCATTCTCTCCGCTGTGTTTGTACCGGTCGCGCTCCTTGGCGGGCTGGTTGGAAGCATGTACAAGCAATTCGCCCTGACAATTGCAATCTCGGTGCTGCTCTCGGCGTTCAATGCCCTGTCGCTGACGCCCGCGCTCTGCGCATTGCTGCTTAAGGAACCGCGGCCGATGCGCGGACCCCTGGGAATATTCTTCAAAGGTTTCAACCGGGTATTCGATGTAACAACTAAGGGCTACGTGAACGTGTCACGACTCCTCGTGCGCCGCGCGATCCTGACGATCGGAATCATCGCACTTGTGGTCGTCGGGGCCGGGCTGCTGGCGCGCGCTATTCCGGCTGGATTCATTCCCGATGAAGATCAGGGCATTCTGGGTGTCAATGTTCAACTCCCGCCAGGGGCTTCGCTTGCTCGAACAAGCGAAGTGCTCAAGAAGGTAGAGAACATTCTGGCAAAGACTAAAGCGCATCGACTCCTTCCAGACTATTGGCGGGTATGGCGCCGTCACAAACACCTACCAGCCTAACTACGGCTCGGTATTCGCTCGACTTCACCCGTGGGAGGAACGGCAGACCACAGATTTGAAACTTCAACGCAATCATGGGGCAACTGGCGAGGCAGTTCGCGGCAATCCCTGAAGCGGTCATCATTCCCTTCAACATTCCGACCCTGGCAGGATTTGGTGCGGCTTCCGGATTCAACTTTCTGATCCAGGACCGCAGCGGCGCCATGACGGTCGCGCAGCTCGGCGACCAGGCCCGGAAGTTCCTCGCAGCGGGCCGCCAGCGTCCGGAGTTTGGAAGTCTCTTCACCTCATTCGATCCAAACTATCCACAGGTCAAGGTCGATCTCGATCGCGAGAAGGCGCGAACGCTGGGCGTACCCGTCAACGAGGCATTTCAGACGCTCTCGTCGGCAATGGGCGGAACGTTCGTCAACGACTTCAATCGCTTCGGCCGGCTGTATCGAGTCTATGTGCAGGCGGAGGCCTCGAATCGTTTGAAGTCGGAGGACATCGGCAACGTCTACGTCCGATCAAAGACAACCAACAGCATGATTCCACTGTCGACGCTACTGAGCGTAAAGGAGTCTGCGGGGACCGAGCTGACGACACGGTTCAACCTTCTGCGCTCGGTTGAGATTCAAGGCGCACCGGCAGTCGGCTACACCTCGGGTCAGGCAATGGCGGCGCTCGAGCAGGTGTTCACAGAGACGATGCCCAAAGAAATGGGCTTCGCCTACTCTCAATTGTCCTATCAGCAAAAGCTTGCCCCGCCTGCAGCACCGACTTTCATCCTTGCCATAGTCTGCGTGTTCCTGCTGCTGGCTGCGCTTTATGAGAGCTGGCGTCTGCCGTGGGCCGTGCTTCTGGGATCGCCGCTGGTGGCTCTGGGCGCGTTTTTCGGCGTTTGGGTCATGGGCTACGACAACAACGTCTACGTGCAGATCGGTCTGGTCATGTTGATAGGCCTCGCGGCGAAGAATGCGATTCTGATCATCGAGTTCGCCAAGGCGAAACACGAAGAGGGTATGCCTCTCGAGGAGGCGGCGCTCACTTCTGCCCGGCTGCGTTTCCGTCCAATTCTCATGACTGCCTTCGCATTCATTCTTGGCGTCGTGCCGTTGATGCGCGCGAACGGTGCCGGAGCCGGGGCCCAGAACGTTATGGGCACAGGAGTCTTCTGGGGCATGCTCGTCGCAACCTTCATGGGTGTGTTCATCATTCCGGGAAACTACACCTTCATCGAGGGCCTGGGCCGGCGGCGAAAGAAGGCAGTCGCAGTTCCGGCATCTACAGAGATCAGAGACACGACGCGGTGTGACTGCACATGTGGGAGGAGATGCCAAGTCATGATGCGCCGTTTAACAATTGCGTTCATAGTTATGGGCCTCCTGACCGCCTGCAAGGTTGGTCCGAATTACAAAAGACCGGGAGTACCAGCTCCGACTGTCTATCGAGGCGTCCCAAACCCCGCCGCGCCGCCGGATCCGCAAACGCTGGCAGACACGAAATGGTTCGATGTCTTCAAGGACGACAAGCTTCAGGATCTGATTCGGCAGGCGCTGGTCAGCAATTATGATTTGCGCGAAGCCGTTGCCCGAGTCAGCCAGGCCCGGGCCAACTACGGAATTACCCGGTCGAACCAGTTCCCTCAGATTGGCGTCAGCGCGGACCAGACGACCGCGCGGCTTTCGCGGAATGGCTCGACTCCTCTGCCCGAGCCAATCGATCGAGATCGTGGGTTCGGAAGCGTGCTCCTGAATCTCCTCTCGTTTGAGGTTGATATCTGGGGACGGCTGCGGCGTGCGACTGAATCGGCAAAGGCCGATCTGCTGGCCAGCGAAGAGACCCGCAAGGCCGTGATTACGACTCTGGTGAGCGATGTCGCGACCGCCTACTTCAATCTACGCGAACTGGACGTTGAGCTTGAGATCGAACAGCGCACACTTACCACGCGGCAGGAGTCGCTTCGCATCATCACCAGCAGGCAGCAGCGGGGCGTGTCAAATATGCTCGAGCTGCGTCAGGCCGAGCAGCTCGTATACCAGGCGAAGGACGTGATTCCCTTGACCGAGCAGGCAATCGAACAGCAGGAGAACTTCCTGAGCTTCCTGCTTGGCAGGAACCCGTCTGAAATCGTACGCGGGCCTGGGTCTCACGGAGCAGCAGATGCCACCGAGTGTTCCGCCGGGCCTGCCGTCCGACCTCATCGAGCGCCGTCCTGACGTTCGTTCAGCCGAGCAGAACCTGGTTTCGGCCAACGCGCTCATCGGAGTCGCCAAGGCCGCCTACTTTCCGAGAATCACTCTCACGGGATCTTTCGGAACCGAGAGCAATCAGCTCGAAAAACTTTTCACGAACTCGCGCACTGTGTGGGCTTTCACTCCACAGTTGACGCAACCGATCTTCACCGCGGGCCGCATCAAGTCGACTGTGCGATTCACAGAGGCTCAGCGAGAGGCTTTCCTTATCAACTATGAGAGGACCATACAAAACGCTTTTCGAGAAGTGTCGGATTCCCTGATCGCGTATCGCAAGGTCAGGGAATCTCGCACCCAGCGAGAGCTGCTCGTAACGACTCTGGCGGATCGCTCGCGACTGGCATACATGCGCTACAACTTCGGAGTCTCAAATCTTTTGGAAGCACTCGACGCGGACCGGGACCTCTTTAGTAGTGAGCTGAGCCTTGCCCAGTCGCGACGCGATGAACTGCTGACTGTCGTACAACTCTACAAAGCCCTTGGAGGCGGCTGGCAAGTCTGAGACGAGAAAAAACATATGAAGACAAAAGAGGTGATCAATAGAGCAGCACGCTTTGCGGAACCCTACTGCATAACCGACGGTTCCGGTTTCCGACTGAAGGACATCAACCCGAAAGACACGCTCAATCTCAATGCCGAGGATAAACCTCGCGCGAAGGAGGGACTGGCGAGCGGCGTCGAAGTTCTCACTGAGCTACAGGACGTTCTCTACGCTCAGGACCGCTGGTCGTTGCTCCTGATCTTCCAGGCAATGGACGCCGCCGGCAAGGACGGTGCCATCAAGCACGTCATGTCGGGAGTCAATCCGCAGGGCTGCCAGGTCTACTCTTTCAAGGCGCCTACCAGTGATGACCTCGACCATGACTACCTCTGGCGCTGCATGAAATGCCTTCCGGAGCGTGGGCGGATCGGCATTTTCAACCGCAGCTACTACGAGGAGACATTGGTCGTGCGCGTGCATCCTGAGCTTCTTGAAAAGCAGAAGCTGCCCGAGAAGGCTGTCAAAAAAAACCTCTGGAAGAACAGGTTCGAGGAGATTTGCAACTTCGAGCGCTATCTCACGCAGAACGGCACTCTAATCCGCAAGTTCTTCCTGCATGTATCGAAGGGTGAACAGAAGAATCGCTTCCTCGAGCGACTCGAAGACCCCGATAAGAACTGGAAGTTCTCCGCCAACGACGCGTCGGAGCGCGAACATTGGGGAGACTACATGGACGCCTACGAACAGACGATTCGCCACACGGCAACGGAGTATGCGCCGTGGTACGTAATCCCTGCTGACAACAAGTGGTTTACGCGATTGGTTGTTGCAGCGGCCGTCATCGGCGCATTGGCTTCACTTGACCTTGCGTATCCGAAGGTCGGCAAGAAGAAGCGCGAGGAGCTTGAGATAGTCAGGCAGGCCTTGATCGGTGCAAAGTCGTCTGAAGAGTAGATGACCGCACGTTTGCTCAATCATCAGATCCCAGGTTCCGACCTGAACCGGTCGGAGGTTCCGGCGAGGGAGGATGTGAGTACCCGTCGCAAGCTAAAAGTCCAATGGCTGTCAATGGTTCTCGTCGTATTGACCGCGGGCCTGATTGCCCCACTGACGTATGCAACCAGTCCGCAACACGGAGCAGGTCCGGCGGTATTGGCCAGCGCGGCGGTACAGAATACGCCAGCGACTACTCCTCAAAAAGAAGAGCACGGCTTGTCGCAAAAAGCCGTCGAGATCGGCAATCTCTTCGGCCTCCCGATTACCAATTCCATGGTCGTCACCTGGATCGTTAGTCTGTTCCTCATCATCTTCGCCCAGGTCGCTACGCGACGTGTGAAGCTGGTCCCCAATGGGGCACAGAATTTCTTCGAGTGGCTCGTTGAGAGCCTCTACGAATTTCTCAAAGGAGTTCTTGGGCAAGCACCTGGTCAATCGGACGTTCTGGTTTTTTGCGACTATCTTCATCTTCATTCTCTCCGCCAATTGGATTGGTCTGATTCCTGGCGTGGGAACGATCGGCTGGGGCCACCAGACCGCTCATGGCTTCGTAATCGATCAACCGTTGTTCCGTGGAGCCAATGCCGATGTCAACATGACCTTGGCAATGGCCCTGGTCTTCTTCGCCTGCTGGATCGTCTGGGCCCTTCAGGAACATTGGGTCCGATCGGATTTCTCAAGGAACTGTTTGCGCCCAAGGGTGAGTCCACCGGCATATTGAAAGTGGTCATGGTGGTGGTCTTTTTTGCAGTCGGGTGTCTGGAGATCGTCTCCATTCTGTTCCGCCCGGTCTCCCTGAGTTTTCGGCTCTACGGCAACATTTTTGCAGGTGAGAAGATGCTGGAGACCATGGCCGATCTGGTTCCGGGCTTCGGCTGGTTGATACCGGTGCCATTCTATTTCCTGGAGTTGCTGGTAGGTCTGGTCCAGGCGCTGGTCTTCATGTTGCTGACAGCCGTCTTCACGCTGCTGATTTGCCAGCAGCATGAAGAAGCGCCCGGGACCGTTCACGACTAAAGGTACTAGATTTGCCGGCTGAACAGCGGTCAGTCGCAGGTCGGCGAGAAAGGAGCAATAACGCATGGGCGAACATATGCACATAGGGCTGGCGGCCATTGGAGCAGCTCTTGCCGTGGGTCTGATCGGCATGAAGGCTTGCGAGGCGGTCGGACGCAATCCCGAAGCTTCCACTAAGGTTCTGGTCCAGTCCATCCTGGCGATAGCCTTTGCTGAGGCCATCGTGTTTTATGCGTTGTTCCTTGTGAAATAGGCCTCGGCGCCGGCAGCCGCCTGGCGGCTCCGGCGGCCTGAACCTTTGCGAGTGTGCGACTATGAATCCTCTTGTCTTGCTTGCGGAACCCCAGAGTGGCGGGCAGATCGAGCAGATTGCCAGGACCTTCGGCGTGAACTGGCCTCATCTGATGGCCCAGATAATCAGCTTCTCGATCGTCTGTTTGTTCTCTACCTGTTTGCCTATCGGCCCATCCTCAAAGTGCTTGCGGAGCGGCGTCAACTCATCGCCGAGGGTCTCGCCAACACCGAGAAGATAAAGGCGCAGCTGGCGAGGACCGAGGCCGACCACCAGGAGGCGATGGCGCAGGCCACCGCCCAGGCAGCCCACTTCCTGGAGGAGGGCCGCGTTGCGGCCGCGAGAGTGCGGGAGCAGGAGACTCAGAAGGCCATCGCAACCGCCGAACAGATCATGGCCAAAGCACGTGAGGCTGCAGCCTCGGATCACACACGGATGCTGGTCGAACTCAAACGAGAAGTGGGTCGATTGGTGGTGGAGACTACCGCGGCGGTCAGCGGCAAGATTTTGACCGCTGAAGATCAGCAACGTCTCGCCGAGGAGACGGCGAAGGAATTGCTGACTCACTAGCAGTGATGCCTCTTTGATGGCTGCAGGGCGCAAGAATGCGCCCACGAGGGGTAAGCGAAGGAGGCTGTCTCAATCACTGCTCTGTTCTTCTTGGCGGCCTTCCTTTGCGTCTTGGCGTCTTTGCGCGAGGAGTATTCGGGAAAAGCTTGCTGCGAGATACTTCTCGCGCAAAGACGCCAAGACGCAAAGGAAGGCCGCCAAGAAGAGTTGCCGATGATCGTGCGTGAGTCGGACTATGGAATGTAAATCGCTATGAAAACGATCAAACAGTCAAAGCGTGAAGCAAGACACTTGTTCCGTTGGTCTCTTGTCAACGGATCGCTCGATGAGGGTCGCGTTCGTCGGGTAGTGCAGAGCATCCTCGCGTCAAAACGCCGTGGTTATCTGGCCCTCGCCAACCATTTTGAGCGGCTGGTGAGACTCGATCGGTTACGTCACACAGCGGAGATCGAGAGCGCCGCGCCGTTATCGCCCGACCTGCAGGCAAGTGTCGCCGCCAGTCTGGTTCGCATTTACGGTCCGGGAATCAACTCTTCGTTCGCAGAGCGCCCGGAACTAATAGGAGGCATGCGCATCAGAGTGGCCAGTGATATCTATGACGGTTCGATCAAGGCTGGACTGGCTGCGCTGGAACAGAGTTTTTGATCAAATTGAGGTGAAGATCGATGGCTGACCTATTGATCGAAATTGAAGCTCAGATTGCTGGAGCCAGAACAACCGCACTCAAGCAAAATGTGGGTGTCATCCGGGAGATCGGCGACGGCGTTGCGCGAATTGAAGGCCTCAGCGATGCGATGCTCAACGAAATGATCGACCTCGGCCACGGCATCACAGGCCTCGCGTTGAACCTCGACGAGACTGAGGTCGGCGTCGTGATCATGGGCGATTACACGCAGCTCGAGGAGGGAGACGAGGTTCGCGCTACAGGCAAACTTCTGCAAGTACCCGTCGGCAAGGGTCTGCTCGGCCGCGTGGTGAATACCCTGGGCGAGCCGCTGGATGACAAGGGGCCCGTACAGAGTGACGTCTCCTACCCGGTTGAGAAGCTTGCTCCGGGCATCATCAAGCGGAGTCCAGTCAGACAACCGATGCAAACCGGCATCATGGCGATTGATGCAATGATTCCGATTGGCCGCGGCCAGCGTGAATTGATTATTGGCGACCGTTCGACGGGAAAGACTACGATCTGCATCGACACGATCATCAATCAGGCTCGGCTTAATCCAGGCGGCGGAGGCTGCCGGCGATAAGGATTTTCGCCCACTCTATTGCATCTACGTGGCGATCGGCCAAAAGCAATCGAGCATCGCCCGGATCATCAACGTGCTTGAAGAGGCAGGGGCGATGCCCTACACGATTATCGTTGCCTCACCGGCTTCCGACTCGGCTACCAATCAATATCTCGCGCCGTTTGCGGGAGCGGCCATCGGTGAGTGGTTCATGGACAATGGCATGGACGCGTTGATTGTCTATGACGATTTGTCCAAGCACGCAGTGGCCTATCGGCAGGTCTGCCTGGTGTTGAAGCGGCCGTCCGGGCGGGAAGCCTATCCGGGGGACGTGTTTTATCTTCACAGCCGCCTGCTGGAACGGGCTGCGCGGGTCGGAGAGAAGTACGGCAACGGTTCGCTCACGGCCCTGCCGATTATCGAAACGCAGGCCGGCGACGTCTCCGCTTACATTCCGACCAACGTCATCTCGATCACGGACGGACAGATCTATCTGGAAACGGACCTGTTCTACCAGGGCGTGCGCCCTGCGATATCGGTCGGCCTGTCGGTTTCTCGTGTCGGTTCAGCGGCGCAAGTCAAAGCGATGAAACAAGTCGCCGGACAACTCAAAGGTGACCTCGCGCAATTTCGTGAACTCGCCGCCTTCGCCCAGTTCGGTTCGGAGCTGGATGCCAAAACTCAAGCGCAGATCGACCGTGGCAAGCGCATCGTCGAAATCTTCAAGCAGCCACAGTACAGCCCGATTCCCGGTGAGGTACAGGTGGCGGTGCTTTGGTCGGTCCAAAATGGATATGTCGATGATGTGCCGGTGGAATCGAATCAAGGAATTCCAGAAGCAGCTTGACGGAGTTCCTGACCGTACGCAAGCCGGAACTGCTCCAAAAATCGCGCGCGAAAAAACGATCAGTGATGCCCTGGCCGGCGAGTTGAAAGTAGCGGCTGACGAGTTCAAACAGACCTGGAAGTGAAATTATGGCCAGCACGCGCGACATTCGCAGACGCATCCGATCAGTCGGCAGCACGGCGCAGATCACCAAAGCCATGCAGATGGTAGCGGCGTCAAAGATGCGGAAAGCCCAGGATACGGCCCTTGCCGGACGTCCTTTTGCGCATCTGTTTACCGCTTTCAGCGCGAAGCAACGAACCCAATTGCGAGAGTTCAGACACCCGCTGCTCGAGGTCCGGCCAGATCCGTAAACGCGCGGTTATCCTGGTCGCCGCGGACAAGGGCTTGTGTGGCGCGCTGAACAGCAATCTGTTCCGCCTGGCCGCGTCAATTTGATCCGGAGTCGACTCTCTTCATCACGGCCGGGCGTAAAGCCGCGCAATTTGTTGCCGGCACACGGCGGCAACTTATCGCTGAGTTCCCTTTTGGCGACTCGCCACGATTCCCTGAAGCGAGAGCCATTGCCGCGTTTGCGCGCGACCTCTTTTTGAAGAAGGAAGTGGACGAAGTTCGGGTTGTTGGCCACCAGCTTTGTGAACACGCTGACGCAGGCGCCTGTCTCTCTGGAGTTTCTTCCGGTGGGCGAGATTAAAGGGCATCAGATTCCCGGGTACTGAGCCCGAAAAGGAACTGGCGGCCCGCAAAGAGATCTCTGTTTGAACCCAGCCCGAGGACTTCCTGGGCTATCATGCTCGGGCATTATCTCAATATCTATATCTATCAGGTCTCTGCTGAATGCAAAAGCCAGCGAGCAGAGCGCGCGGATGGTCTCGATGAAGAACGCCACGGATAATGCCGAAACCCTGATCGAGGACCTGACGCTCGAATACAACAAGTTGCGCCAGGGCAATATTACGAAGGAGTTGCTGGAAATCGCCGGCGGCCAGGCGGGCTGACGAAGTCATTTGGCAACCAGTGATTGAAAGCAGGTTTGCATATGGATAAAGGCAAAATCGTTCAAGTCTCTGGTCCAGTTGTAGACGTCGAATTTGCGGACTCACTGCCCGGAATCTACAACGCTTTGTCGGTTGAATATAAAGTCGAGGACCAGCCGGCTAAGCTGACGCTCGAAGTGCAGCAGCATCTTGGAGACAAGTGGGTCCGGACGATCTCCATGTCCGGCACCGAGGGTCTCAAACGAGGATTTGAGGTCGAGGATACCGGTGGGCCAATAACCATGCCCGTCGGCGAAGGCGTCATGGGCCGCGTGTTTGACGTGACCGGGAACCCGGTGGACGAGCGTGGGCCGGTTGAGGCAGAAAAATACTATCCGATCCATCGTCCGGCGCCGCCGCTCGTGGACCAATCGACTTCTCCGCAGGTGCTCTTCACTGGAATCAAGGTCATTGATTTGATCTGCCCGTTCTTGAAAGGCGGCAAGGTGGGTGCCTTCGGCGGCGCCGGCGTGGGCAAGACGGTGGTCGATCATGGAGCTGATCAATAATATTGCCAAGCTCCATGGCGGAGTGTCCGTGTTTGCCGGTGTCGGCGAGCGCACGCGCGAAGGAAACGACCTCTACAACGAAATGTCCGAAGCGGGAGTCATCAATCAGCAGAGATCTGGCGGCATCAAAAATCGCCCTGGTCTATGGGCAGATGAATGAGCCGCCGGGCGCGCGTCTGCGCGTCGCCTCTGTCCGGCCTGGCGATCACTGAATACTTTCGCGATGAAAAGAATCAGGATGTGCTGCTCTTCATCGATAACATTTTCCGGTTTTCTCAGGCCGGCTCCGAAGTCTCGTCCCTCCTTGGGCGCACGGCCAGCGCCGTTGGCTATCAGCCGACACTCGCTGCTGAAATGGGCGCCCTGCAGGAGCGCATTACCTCTACCAAGAAGGGGTCGATCACTTCCTTCCAGGCGGTGTATGTGCCGGCGGACGACCTGACCGATCCGGCGCCGGCGACAACCTTTGCCCACCTCGACGCAACCATTGTCCTGGAGCGGGCGATTGCCGAATTGGGCATCTATCCGGCGGTGGATCCTTTGGCCTCAACCTCTCGCGCGCTCGAACCTGAGATTGTGGGCCAGGAGCATTATGACGTAGCGCGTCGAGTACAGAGTGTGCTGCAACGCTACAAAGACCTGCAGGACATCATTGCGATTCTGGGAATGGACGAGCTTTCGCCGGAAGACAAGTTGACAGTGTTGCGGGCGCGCAAGATTCAGCGTTTTCTGAGTCAGCCGTTCAGCGTGGCCCAGGTCTTCACCGGGCGCGAAGGTAAGCAGGTTCCGGTGGCAGACACTGTTCGTGGCTTCAAGGAGATCCTTGAAGGCAAGCATGACGATGTGCCGGAAGCAACTTCTATATGAAGGGTGCCATCGAAGAAATCAGGGAGGGTGAGGGTTGACAGTAGCCGGCCAATACGATCTAAATAGACTCATCAAACTCCTCACACGCCCGAAGGGAACTGTCTATCTCCGACGATGTCGAGATGGTGAATCTCGCAGATCCGTCGATGGACGGATCGGATTCTTCCTAATCATATCCGGCTGATGACCATATGCTGCCCGGTGAAATGATGGTCCGCAAAGACGGCCATGATCAGTTTCTGGCTGCCGGCAGGGGGCTCGTGGAAGTCACCGGCAACAGCGTAGCCATTGCGACCGATATGGCCGTTGCAGCCGAAAGCATTGACGAGGCCAAAGCCGAAGAAGCGCGTCAAAAGGCGGCAGGCCCGACTCCGCGACAAAATCTCCGACGAAGAGGTAGCTTCTGTCAATGCCGCCCTGGCCCGCTCACTGGCGCAACTTAAGGTCAAGCGCCGCCACCGGATGATTTGAATCTTACATCGAGAGTTAGCATCGATGACCGCGCGGTCATGGCCCTCCTATTAAGGGCGGTATCGCGCCAACGGCGCGACCTGAAATAGCCCAGGGCGAAGCCCTGGGTATGATGGCCAACAATCGGTCGAGGCCCATCGGGCCAACGTTGCCCCTTTGGGGCGTTGCGGTCCACCCGCGATAATCCACCCAGGGCTTCGCCCTGGGCTTTTTCAGGTCGCACCTTTGGTGCGACACATCCGGGTGTTCCGCCAAGGAGGTCTGTACGCTTAGCAAGAACAACATCACCGTTGACGCCAACGAGGCTACTGCCTCTGTCGCCTTTCGCCTCAGCGAGGCAATCGCAATCTATCCGATCACACCCAGCTCGGCCATGGCAGAGCATTGTGACGAATGGGCGAGCCGCGGCCAGACCAATCTATGGGGCGTGATCCCCGAAATCGCCGAGATGCAGTCGGAAGGCGGCGCGGCCGGGGCGATTCACGGCGCGCTGCAGGCGGGCGCGCTGTCTACTACCTTCACCGCCTCGCAAGGCTTGCTCCTCATGATTCCCAACATGTACAAGATCGCCGGGGAGCTGACACCGTTCACGATGCACGTGACCGCGCGGACACTGGCCACACACGCTCTGTCAATCTTCGGCGATCATTCGGACGTCATGGCATGCCGCCAGACCGGCTTTGCGCTTCTCTGCTCAAACTCGGTCCAGGAGGCGCACGACCTCGCGGCAATTGCCCATGCGGCGACGCTCGAGTCGCGCATCCCGTTCATGCATTTCTTTGACGGCTTTCGAACTTCGCATGAGGTGGCGAAGATCGAGCACATCGCCGACGATGATCTGCGCAGCCTCATCTCGGAAGCAGCCATTCAAGCCCACCGTCAACGCGCTCTCACTCCTGATCGGCCTGTTCTTCGAGGCACTGCTCAGAACCCTGATGTGTTCTTCCAGGCTCGCGAGGTTGCGAACCAGTTCTACGACGCTTGTTCGGGCATAGTCGAGCGTTTGATGGCCGACTTTGCGCAGCGGACCGGGCGTCGTTACGGGCTGTTCGAGTACGTGGGCGATCCGGAGGCCGAACGAGTGATCGTAATCATGGGCTCCGGCGCGGAGACAGCGCACGAGACGGTTGAGTACCTGACTGGTCGCGGTCAGAAGGTGGGGCTCCTCAAGGTCAGGCTCTATCGACCATTTTCGAGGAAGTGCGTTTATCTCGGCATTACCGCCGAGCACCAAAAGTATTGCTGTACTCGATCGGACGAAGGAGCCGGGGGCGCCTGGAGATCCACTCTACCTCGACGTCATGACCGCCCTTGGTGAAGCACGAGCAGAAGGAGAATCGCAGTTCAAGACTGAGCCGCGTGTGATAGCCGGCCGCTATGGGCTTTCGTCGAAGGAGTTTACTCCGGCGATGGTCAAGGCTGTATTTGACGAACTGGGGAAAGAGTCTCCTCGTCGCCACTTCACGATCGGAATCATCGACGATGTGACGCACCTGTCGATCCCGTGGGATGCTACATTCCGAACCGAGGGAGCGGATGTTTCCGCCTCGCTCTTCTACGGGCTTGGTGCAGATGGCACGGTCGGCGCCAACAAGAACTCGATCAAGATTATCGGCCACGAGACCGACAAATATGTGCAGGGCTATTTTGTCTACGATTCAAAGAAGTCGGGGGCAATCACGGTTTCGCACTTGCGGTCAAGCCCGCGCCCGATCCGCTCCGCCTACCTTGTCGATCGTGCGAGCTTCGTTGCCTGCCATCAATTTGAGTTTGTCGACAAGATCGACGTGCTCGAATACGCCGCGCCTGGCGCCGTCTTCCTGCTGAACGCAACTGGCGCTGCCGATGCGGTTTGGGATCAGCTGCCGCTGGAGATGCAGGAGCAGCTGATCGACAAGCAGATTCGCTTCTTTGCCATCGACGCTTATGCGCTGGCGAAGCAAGTTGGAATGGGCGGCCGCATCAATACGATCATGCAGACGTGCTTCTTCGGGATTTCCGGTATCCTGCCGCGCGAGGAGGCGATCGCTCACATCAAGAAATCGATCGAGAAGAGCTACGGTAAGCGTGGGCCGGAGGTTGTACGACGTAACTGCGAGGTCGTGGATCTGGCTCTCGCCCACCTGCATGAGATTCCAGTACCGAAAGCAGCCGGCACCACTCGCAGACGTCCACCGCTCGTCTCCGAGCGGGCGCCGGACTTCGTGCAGAAGATCACGGCTGTCATGCTTGCCGGTAAAGGCGACCTGCTGCCGGTGAGCGCGTTTCCGGTTGATGGAACCTGGCCGGTGGGAACCGCGAAGTGGGAGAAGCGGAATCTCGCACTCGAGATTCCGGTATGGGACACGAAGATCTGCATCCAGTGCAATCAATGCGCGGTCGTCTGCCCTCATGCGGCGATCCGTGCCAAGGTGTACGATGGAGCCCCGCTCACCGAGGCGCCAGCCACCTTCAAGTCAACGGCTTACAGAGGGAACGAATACAAGGGAAAGCAATTTACGATCCAGGTCGCACCCGAGGACTGCACAGGTTGCAACCTGTGTGTCAACGTCTGCCCGGCTAAAGACCGGACCAACCCGAAGCACAAGGCAATCGACATGGAGCCGCAGGCGCCGTTGCGAGAAGCAGAGCGTGCAAATTACGACTTCTTCCTCGATCTGCCGGAGATGTCTCGGACGGAGATCGTCAGGCTGGACCATAAGGGCTCACAGTTTCTGGAACCGCTCTTTGAGTATTCGGGGGCGTGCGCAGGGTGCGGGGAGACGCCCTATCTCAAGCTCCTCACCCAGCTCTTCGGCGACCGGTTGCTCATCGCCAATGCGACCGGCTGTTCATCGATCTACGGGGGCAATCTGCCAACGACCCCATACACCACGAACCGCGATGGACGGGGTCCGGCATGGTCGAACTCGCTCTTCGAAGACAACGCTGAGTTTGGCTTTGGCTTTCGCCTGGCACTCGACGCTCACGTCTCCTCGGTCCGCGGGCTCGTCACGCGGCTGGCATCGATGTTGGGAGACAACCTGGCGACGGAATTGCTCAACGCGAACCAGGAGAATGAGGCTGGGATTGCAGCCCAGCGCGAGCGTGTCAAAGTGTTGCGCAACGCACTTGCGCGCCTCGACAGCCCTGAAGCGCGCCGTCTAGAGACAATGGCCGATTATCTGGTGAAGAAGAGCGTCTGGCTGGTTGGCGGTGACGGTTGGGCTTACGACATCGGCTACGGCGGACTCGATCACGTTCTTGCAAACAGGCGTGATGTCAATGTTCTGGTGCTTGATACAGAGGTTTACTCCAACACCGGCGGACAACAATCGAAGGCAACGCCGCTCGGAGCCGCCGCCAAGTTCGCCTCATCAGGAAAGCCGGTCGGCAAGAAGGATCTTGGCCTGCTCGCCAACATGTACGGGCATGTCTATGTTGCAAAAGTAGCCTTCGGAGCCAAGATGGGCCAGACCACAAAGGCCTTCCTCGAAGCAGAGGCCTATCACGGACCATCGCTGATCATCGCCTACAGCCACTGCATAGCGCACGGCTACGACATGGCGCAGGGCGCCGTACAACAAAAGCTGGCTGTTGACTCCGGAGTCTGGCCGCTATATCGGTTCGATCCACGTCGCCTCGAGAAGGGCGAGCCGGCACTCAACCTCGACTACGGGCCACCCAAGGCGAGGGTTGCCGACTATATGCGAAACGAGTCGCGCTTCCGCATGGTGGAGCGCGCTGACCCGGCGCGCTTCAAGCGGTTCCTCGTTGAAGCTCAGGCTGAGCGCGAGCGTCGCTACTCCATATACCAGCAACTCGCCGGAATCACCGTGCCCGTGACCCAGCCGAGGCATGATGAAAAAACATCCTCGGATGACTCGAGCGGAGACCAAACCAAATGAATCTCGGAACAACCTATCTCGGCATGAGGTTGCCGCACCCTCTGATCGTGGGTGCCGGCCCGCTCACCGACGATATTGATGTTGCCAGGGCCCTCGAGGACCAGGGGGCTGCCGCGGTCGTGCTGCGGTCGATGTTTGAAGAAGAGATCACGGGCGAGCAGATGTCTGCATTCTTCAGTTCTGAGAGCCATGGCGAGTCTTTTGCCGAGGCTACCAGCTTCTCTCCGGATCCGGAATTTGCTTTTGGACCCGAGGAGTACCTCGAGCACTTGCGCAGAGTGAAGGAGGCGCGTCGCGATTCCGGTGATGGCATCTCTCAACGGCTCAACCATCGGCGGCTGGACCTCATATGCGCAGCTTCTGGAGGAGGCCGGGGCCGATGCAGTGGAATTGCACCTCTACCATGCGGCGAGCGATTTCACTCTCAGCGGTGCCGAGGTCGAAAGACAGATGATCCAGATCGTTCGCGATGTTAAGGAAAGGCTGCGCATTCCGGTGGCCGTCAAGTTATCGCCGTTCTTCACTGCTTTCGGACACTTTGGCGCACAGCTCGATGCGGCTGGGGCGGATGGATTGGTGCTCTTCACTCGATTCCACAAAGTCGATATTGATGTAGTCGAGCTGGAGGTCAGGCGAAACCTGAACCTGTCCGACTCTTCCGATCTTCCGCTCAGATTGCGTGGAACTGCGGCGCTTTCAGGGCGCGTCAAGGCGTCGCTCGCAATTACCGGCGGAATTCACACCGGGGTCGACGTGGTCAAGGCAACAATGGCTGGAGCTCATGTCACGCAGATCGTGTCGGCGCTGCTTCGGAACGGGGCCCGCCATCTCAAGATGATTCACTCCCAGCTGGAGGCTTGGATGATGGAAAACGAATGGGAATCACTCGACCAGATGCGCGGCAATATGGGCTTCGGACGGGTACCTGATCCCGCCGCCTATGAACGATCGAGCTTCATAAAAATGCTGCGCTGACACGGCCAGTCCGTTGGAAAAACTCCCACTGGCTTAGTATGGAGTGCGGCGACTTGTCGCCGCTTTTCGTTAACTACTGCAGAATTATGATTACACGCTCAATCCTTGTTCATCACTGGAGTATCTAAATCAAAAGCGGCGACAAGTCGCCGCACTCCATGCTCGAGCCAGCCGCCGCGCCTCCCTGTTGAGAGCTGCTGCGAGATCGCCAGTTTGCCAACGCCCCAGCCTTCGTCTAATATCGACCCTTTGTATGCCAGCCCCCAGGCATGGAAAAAGTGGTCAGCCTCTGCAAACGGCGGGGATTCATCTTCCCGAGCTCAGAGGTCTATGGCGGCATCGGCTCCACCTGGGACTACGGTCCACTTGGCGTCGAGCTCAAGAATAATGTTATCCGTGCGTGGTGGCGCGCCGTAGTCTACGACCGGGATGATGTCGAAGGTCTCGATGCCGCCATCCTCATGAACCGGCTCGTCTGGCGCTACTCCGGCCACGAGGCGACATTCTCGGACCCGCTGGTCGATTGCCGCCAATGCAGAACCCGCAGCCGCGCCGACCACCTGACGAGACGGAAAGTGTCCCGAGTGCGGCTCCGCTGATCTCACTGAGCCCCGCAGCTTCAACCTCATGTTCAAGACCGTAGTCGGCCCGGTCGAGAACGATGAGAGCATCGCCTATCTCCGGCCCGAGACCGCGCAGGGCATCTTCGTCAACTTCGCCAATGTCCTGCAGACCACCAGGCGCAAGCTGCCTTTCGGCATCGCCCAGGTAGGCAAAGCGTTCCGCAATGAGATCACGCCCGGCAACTTCACCTTTCGAACGCGCGAGTTCGAACAGATGGAGATTGAATATTTCTGCAAGCCTCCTCAATTCCTGCAGCCGGGCGAAAAAAGCGATGTCGAGCTTCACGCGGAGTGGATTGAGCAGCGATTCAACTGGTATTCCAGACTCGGCATCGATCCGATCCGCCTCCGCCAGCGAGCCCAGGACTCAAGCGAGCTTGCGCATTACGCGAAGGCGACGACCGACATCGAGTACCTCTTCCCAGGCTCACTCGGATTCAGCGAGCTCGAAGGCATCGCCAACCGGCAGGATTACGATCTCAGCGCGCACAGCCGCGACCTAAGCGAAGCCGACCTCAACCGGCTGCGACTCGAGCCCAATACGGATAGCACGGCCAAACTAGACTACTTTGACGAACAGGCCGTCGATCCGGCAACCGGTAAGAAAGGCGTGCGCTACATCCCGTTTGTGATCGAACCTTCAGCGGGAGCGACACGAGCCACCCTCGCGTTTCTCTGCGAAGCATACAACGAGGAGTTCGTAACGGAGCCGTCTGAGGAGGCGCTAGCGCCCCTGCGTGAAGCGATCGGCGCCGCCAGAAAGAGCATCGACAAGAAGGCTGCCGCGGCATCGAAAGGCACCGAAAGCAGCCGCCGATGCACCCACTCCAGCTCAGTTGAGCGCACTCCAGCAGGCGCTCGAGCAGGCTGAACAAGGACTTCCGCACTCGATTCTGACGATTGAGGATTGCTGCGATATGCCGGGCGGCAACCGAATCGAGTTGCTCAAGAAGGTCCGTCAGGCAGCATCCAGGATTGCCGATGAGCATACGCGCCTCGTGCTCAGGCTTCACCCGCAACTCGCGCCTATCAAGGCCGCGGTCTTTCCGCTCAAGAAGAACGAGCCGCGGATTGTGGAGCTGGCGAAGCGCATCAAACGCGAGCTGCAGCCTTCATTGCGTGCGGTCTATGATGATACCGCCGGAATCGGAAAACTCTACCGGCGTCAGGATGAGATCGGCACACCCTATTGCATAACCGTCGACTTCAAGTCCCTGGAAGACCAGACCGTCACCGTCCGCGACCGTGATACCATGCAGCAGGACCGCGTCGCGGTTAACGATCTCGAACGCTACCTGCTCGAGAAACTAAAGGATTGAAAACTTCGAGTCTCGTTGCTCCTGACAGAACCCGGAGTTTGCTCACCTCACAACCATGACACTTCTGCAGGCGATTATCCTTGGAGTAATCCAGGGCCTCACCGAGTTCATACCCATCAGTAGCACTGCCCATCTGATTCTTGCTGAGAAGCTCATGGGACTTGACGCCCGGCTCACACCGGAGCAGACGACCGCCTTCATTGCTGTCATTCAGCTCGGGACGCTGCTTGCCGTCATCAGCTACTTTATGCGTGACATCATCAAGATCATCGTCGGCTTCATTCGCGGCAACCTGGCTACCCTCGCCGGTCAGGGAGACAGCTGGGCACGCCGTGACGCGCGTCTTGGATGGCTGATTATCGTCGGGTCGATTCCGATAGGTATTGTCGGGCTCGCGGCCAGGAAGATCATCGAAGGAAAATTCACCAAGAACCTCTACATCATCGGCGCGAGCATGATCATCTGGGCCATTCTTCTCCTGATCGCAGAGTTGACGACCAGGCGGAAGAAGACAATGGAGGATCTGCGCATCGGTGATGCACTCGTAGTTGGCATGGCCCAGGTCTTTTCACTGATCCCGGGATCTTCGCGCTCCGGAACGACCATCACTGGCGCAATGTTCGCCGGCGTTACGCGCGAGGCGGCCGCCCGCTTCTCTTTCCTGCTTTCGATTCCGGCGGTTGCCGCGAGCGGGTTGCTCGAGCTCAAAGCAGGCGATTCATTTCATTCATGGAATCGGAACCGTCAACCTCGCCGTCGCTACGGGCGTTTCGGGAGTCGTCGGTTATATCAGCATTGCCTTCCTGCTCGGCTATCTGCGCCACCACACGACATTTCTCTTCATTGGCTACAGGCTGATTGTCGGAGGATTGATCCTCTGGCTCGTCTTCACAAAACTGCTGACACCCTGAGAGATCAGCGCTCACTCTTGTGGGCGGCCTCCTGTTTCTCGCGAAATGAGTAGAGGCGGGCTGGCCGGTGTGCGCCATCAGCGCGAGTCTGATTGAGCTCTCGAATCTCTCCCTGCGCCAGAACGCGTTTACGGAAATTGCGCTTGTCTACCGGACGTTGAAGAATGATCTCGTAGACTCGCTGGAGCTCTGAGAGCGTGAACTTCTGCGGCAGGAGCTCATATCCGACCGTCGTCCATTCCAGTTTGTTTCGCAGCCTCCAGACCGCATAGTCAAGCACCTGGCGATGATCAAACGCGAGCCGCGGAGGCGCGAAGACTGATCGCCATTCCGCAGCCGCGGCATCGGACGCGGCAACAATCCGCTGACGCTCGGCATCAACCAGCGCAAAATACGCAATGCTGATGACGCGTCCGCGCGGATCGCGCCCGATGTCGCCGAAGGTGTAGAGCTGTTCGAGATAGACATCCTGAACGCCAACCTCTTCCTCGAGCTCGCGCGCCGCCGCCTGTTCAAGCGATTCGGTGATCTCGACAAAGCCGCCAGGGAGGGCCCAGGAGCCTTTATATGGCTCCTCAGCCCTGCGAATGAGCAGCACCTTCAGGTCGTCTTCTATGATTGAGAAGATGACGAGGTCGACCGTCACATGCGGTCGAGGATATCGCTCGAGCGGATCGGTGTTGTTCTTTGCGCGCATCGGTTCCTATGTCGGCATTCGTTCGAGAGGTTACCGGCGCCAGACGGCGCCGGGCGGGCAGGGACAAGCCCTGCCCCTACAACGTCTCGCGATAATGCTGCACTTCGCGAGACATTGTAGGGGCAGGGCTTGTCCCTGCCCGTCCCGCGCCGTCTGGCGCGGGGAACGCCATCCTTGGGCTTAGTTCATTTGTACACCAAGGCCCTTGACGCAAGCGTCCCGCGCCTTTTGTGCCGCTCAGCGCTTAAAGAAGTTCGACGGAAAGCTCGGTTTGTGACGACTCGGGCTCGACGGGAGACAACTCCACCCGGCCGTGCCACGCCAGAATGGCATCGACGATCGAGCGAGCGGGACACTCCTCGAGAGTTGCCAGCCGGTAATAGACGTATAGTCCACGCTTGCTGTCGCTGACAAGTTTAGCCCGTTTGAGGTACGCCAGATGGCGTGAAATCTTGGGTTGATTGGTACCCATGATCTCGACCAGGTCCGAAACGCAAATCTCAGTGGTGCCGGCCAGGAGACTCATAAGCCTCAGGCGAGTCTCGTCAGCACAAGCATTCAGGATAGCAAGCAAATCCCTAATCATCTCACGATGTTAACATACATACGCCTGCAGCATATATAGTTTTCATTATATATGTATAGCCATATATAATACCAATATTGCTCTGTCAGGATTACTGGAGTAGACTGCGCTCAAATGAGCAACAACGATCAAATCCGACTCGATATCGCCTGTGCCTGCAGGATTCTGGCTAATGACGGCCTCGACGATGGGCTGGCCGGTCACATCAGCGCCAGAATACCTGGGAGCGATGAATACTGGATCACGCCGTGGGGACTCTACTTCGATGAAATCCTGCCCTCCGATGTCATTCGCATCGACCACTCGGGCAAGGTCATCGAGGGGAAGCACCCGGTCAACTTCGCGGTGGTCATCCACCTCGCGATTCACGAGGCAAGGCCTGACGCGGGTGCCATCGTCCATACGCATCCTCCCAATGTCACGGCCTTCAGCCCGCTTGGCCGCATGATCGAGCCATTTGATCAGCTTGGAGCATTCATCTACGAAGACCAGGCCATCTACCCTGAGTTCACCGGATCGGTCTACTCCCTCGACGCCGCGCGCCCGATCGCCTCGGCAATCGGTTCCAAGCGAATCGCAATCCTCAAGAATCACGGCCTCATTACCATCGGGCCGGATGTCAGAACCGCACTCAGCGATACGCTTCTCACCGAGCGCGCCGCGCGGGTTCAGATCATGGCTACTCAAGCCGGCGCAGTTCCCTCGGACGCCATTGCTCCGGAAGTAGCTCGTCAGACGAAGGCCGTCAACATTCGCCCAGCTCTTTATGAGGAGTTGTGGACAGCACTGGTACGGCGATTGCACCGAAGTGACCCTGAACTGTTTGAGACCGCCGCCGACGCGGCAGGAAGGTGATATTGTTGCATCGATGTTTATCAGGAAGTGTATCTCGTCGCGGGTCCCCTTTGTTGTAATCTCTATAGCGGTCATCTGCGCGGCTTTCGGATGTGGGAATCTCCCTTACGCGCCGGGAAATACGGAGCCTTCGCCCACTGTGTCGCCTTCACCAGGCGAATCCCCGACGCCGTTCCCTCACCATCGCCTGATTTATCGCCGTCTCCATCGTCATCCCCTTCGGCGAGTGCCAGCCCTACCGGTACACTACCGACTGCGACTCCGTTCGAATCGGCTACACCATCACCTCCTTCACTTCAACCGGAGCAGCCTCCAGCGGCTACAGGGAGCCTGCCCACAACTCCAAACTCGCAGCCATCCGATACACGTATTGTGGTCAATATTCCTGCTTATCGGATGGATGTCTTCGAGGGCGGCCACCTGAACAAGTCCTACAAAATCGGAATCGGCTATCCTGAATTTCCACTTCCATCTGGAATGCGAACGGCCACAAATATCATTTTCAACCCTTCATGGACACCTCCCGACGAGGAATGGGTCCGAAACTCCCAAAAGGTGGAGGTAGGCAAGAAAGTGCCGGCGGGTGACAAGCTGAATCCCCTCGGACCGATCAAGATTCCTATTGGCCTTCCTTCGCTGATTCACGGAGGCAAGTCTCCGGCGCGACTGGGTGGTTTCGCATCGCACGGCTGTGTCGGGCTGACGGACGACCAGGTGCGCGATTTCGCGAAACGGCTCGCAGACATCTCGGGCACCAATGTCTCTGACGTAGATATCAAAACATTCGGGACTAAGCCCACCCAAACGAAGACCGTCAAATTGAAGGCTCCCGTACCGGTCGAGCTGCGATATGAGACGATCGCCGTGGTTGATGGAACGCTCCATATCTATCGTGATGTTTACGATCAAGGGACAAACACGAAAGACAACCTGAGCAGCGTGCTGGCAGTGTATGGGGTCTCCCTGGAGCAGTTGAGTCGTGCGGAGATGGCGAGGGTGAATGCGGCACTGGCGCAGATGTCAAAAGGAATAACCAAGGCTCAGAATGGCCAGGTGACGAGGGCGATCAAAGGAAAGAAGGAGATTGCCATTCCGATCGCAGCTCTCGCCGGCAAGGGCTACCCGCCGGCAGTGACGGGTAATTAGAAAACAGGCCCACCACGGGATTGCGCAGTGCTTGTCTCGTTAGTGCAGTACTTCGTTCGGCAACGTTGTAGGGGCAGGGCTTGTCCCTGCCCGCCGGCGCCGTCTGGCGCCGGTAACTCCTCAAGACAAATGTCGCTACGTTGCGTGTCTGCTTAGGGTCGAGCCATTCCCTCAACCCATCTCCGACAAAATTGAACGCAAGTACCACCAGCATCACGGTCAGCCCCGGAAATATCAGCAGATGAGGCGCCGGCCGCAGATAGGTCCTCGCATCATTGAGCATGGCACCCCAGCTTGGCGCCGGCGGAGGCACTCCCAACCCCAGGAAACTGAGACTCGCCTCTGCCAGAACAGCTCCTGCCATTCCAAGGCTCGCCTGAACAATGAGCGGCTGAATCGCATTCGGTAGAATATGGCGCGCCAGGATGCGAGCATCACTTGCGCCGAGCGCACGCGCAGCGATGACAAAATCGTACTCTCTCACCTTGAGCACCTGACCGCGCATCAACCTCGCGTAGCCAACCCAGCCGATCACCGACAGCGCCAGAATCAGATTATTGAGACTCGGTGCGAGAAACGCGACCATGGCAATAGCCAGTAGAATGCTGGGAAATGCGAGAAAGACATTGAACAGGAACCCGGCAAAGAAGCGATCGACCCAGCCCCCGTAGTATCCGGAGATCGCACCGATGAGAATTCCGATAATCGCCGAAAAGAGCACCACCGTGACGCCGACGCGCATTGAGACGCGCGCACCGTAAATCAACCTCGACAGGACATCGCGGCCAAGATCATCGAGTCCGAGCGGATGAGCCTTCGTCGGTCTCAACCGCTCTTCTGTCGGCTGAGCCCGGTCGAAGCGAGCCTGCTCACGAGGATCGTACGGCGCGATCCAGGGTGCGAGCGCGGCAATCAGGAAGAATGCCGCGACAACAACCAATCCGAATCTTCCAAGAGCTGACATCGGCTTAAGAGACTTTGATTCTGGGATCGAGCAGCCGGTAGACGAAGTCGGTGACCAGGTTTGCGAAGATGTACGTCAGCGCGATCATGAGGATACATCCCTGGACCATGGGATAGTCACGTGAATTGATTGCATCGACGGTCAGGCGTCCGAGTCCCGGCCAGCTGAAGATCGTCTCAGTGATGATCGCGCCGGCGAGCAGCACTCCAAACTGCAGGCCAAGAACGGTGACCACCGGTATCAGCCCGTTTTTCAATACATGTTTGTAGATTACCTGGCGTTCGCTCAACCCCTTGGCGCGAGCCGTCCTCACGTAGTCTTCGCGAAGCTCCTCGATAACACTCGATCTGACCATTCGGGTGAGAATTGCGGCGAGCGCCACACCCATCGTGAACGCAGGCAATATCAGGTACTCGATGCCTCCACGCCCCGCTACTGGCAGCCAGTCAAACTTTATCGCAAAGAGGTAGATCATGAGTGGTCCAAGGACGAAGCCGGGTGTACTAATCCCGAGCAGCGCAACAACCGAAGCGCAGACATCAATTGCACTTCTCTGATGAGCGCCGGCGGTCACGCCCAATGGAATGGAGATAATTACTGCAACCAGCAAGCCCGGCAAGAGTTAGTTCGATGGTTGCCGGATAACGGGCGACAACCCGCTCAGTGACGCGATCTGCCGGGTTAACCAGGCTCACTCCGAGGTCGCCTTTGAGTAAGCCTTTCCAGTAATTGAGGTACTGGGTCGAGAGCGGTAGATCGAGCCCCAAACGGTGTCGTAACTCTCCTATTTGGGAGGCTGTTGCGTTATCGCCGAGGGCGAACCTTACGGGATCTCCGGGGACGATATGGATCAATAGAAAAACCAGTGTGACGACAGCCCATATAACCGGGGCGACTAGCAGAAGCCTTTTAATCAGCAGAGTTACGAGGCCGGCCATTGATGCAGCATACTAGCGCAATTCGACTTGAACGCGCCACTGTGGCGAGTCGTTTCAAGATCGGATAATTATTTCGCACGCCCTGACAACCTCTGGAACACTGGTTGCGTCAAAGGTGACGCACGGACATTAAGAGTCCGGCTCAAGGAGTGAGGAATTACGACAGGCACCATTCAAGGGCGGCTAGCAACGGGAAGAGGAGGAGCAATGGAGACCAGAGGCATTCAAGCCAGCGTGACTACTGGAAAAGCCGGTGGTGGGACCCCAACTCTCGAAACCGAAGTTGCACCTGATACCACCTATCAGGCAAGACAGAATTAACAATATCATTCATGAAGGTCTTACTGACCTCTGGCTCCTGTTGACCGGGGAGGAATTGACTGGAGAGACGGTCTCGGCGTTGGATCTGGACGGCCATCCGTTCGCGATGATCTGCAGCGGCGAAGTGAGATTGATGGGATCCAGGCGCACCGCCTTGAAGACACTACGTTCATGCGGGATTGAAATGTCGTGACTCACATCGGTTAAGCCCCAATTTGTGACACTTCGTGGGATCCGTGGCAGGGATCGCCGGCGTTTTCGCCCGCGATCCCTTTTCATTTCGCTATTTTTTTGCGAGCGTCCGGACATAGGCGACAATCTGCCAGAATCTGCTCGTCGGTTAGCTTGCTGAGCGGAGCCATGGTCACTTTTCCATCCTTATCCTTCTTTCCCATTCTCACTGCCAGGAACAATTCGCCATCGGGATCGGTGACCACGTCCCCTTCGGTCAGGTTTGCAGGCTTCGGAGTGAGAGAAGCCGCGATTGGCCCATCTCCTTTTCCCTGGTCGCCATGGCAGGGAACGCAGTTGGCTTCAAACAGCGGCTTGCCCGCAGTGGCCGCCGCGGCCATGTTCCTGAGCGGGTTCTTGTCTGACTTGACCACGCTGGATTGCGGCACGGCCATCGCCGCCGCGGGAGTTGCCGTAGCATTTGGCGCCACGGTGGGCGCGGAGGTTGTCGATGGCGCCGGTTGCGTCGCACAGCCGGCGATGACGCCGGCCACAATCACCGAAAAAAGTGAGACGATGCGGAGTCTGCGTCCCGCTGCACTACCTTTTTGCATTGCGATCCTCCAGGACTGTTAGGCGAAATTGTAAGACAGAATTGTAAGAACTACAGCGAATGCCGACGTAAAAGTGTTTGTCAGTGAGCCCCATCATATGTCGACTGTAGAAACGGTACCGCCCTCCTCTACGAGGACGTCGCGCCAACGATTGAAATCATCGGACCGGGATTTCGAGAATTATTTTCACGGTGCCGTCCGTCAGAGCGCGATTCTCATTCGGTGCCGACCCGCGAACCTCGCTCCAGCGCAATAGACCGGCCTCCCAGATCATTCGCAGCAGCGCGGCAAAGATCGCGCCAATCGCGGCAACTTCATACATGACGATGCCTGTCGTGAGGGGCGGAACCGGGGCATGCCTCCAGTGACAAGCGGGTACGAGCGAGAAGTGAGATACACCAGTGCGAAGCCAACGAGCGCACCGATCATTCCGCCAGCCAGTGAGTGGTATGCGATCATCGTTCTCGGCGCGGCATCGATTAACGATGTGCAGAATTCCGAGATGAGGCTCGGACGAGACCATCGATATCGAGCCGGGCTCGACTCCGTCCGCGACGAGCCGGTCGATCGATCGTCGGGCATCGGCCGGATCCTCGAAATAGGCCTCGAGCCTGTCTTTCATGACCGCACCTCGTCCAATCTTGGCCGTCGTATCTCAGACCGGCAGTGACGGGCCTCACTGGCTCAGCTCCGCTTTCGATGTGCACTCCCTCCTTATATTCCCAGACTGCGATTATCGGGAAGACCTTGGTGAAGAGAGCATAAAGCAACAGGAAATAGGCGAAAGCGCCTCCAGCGATCGAGAGCTCGGTCCAGGTTGTCGTATAGCCGCGCCAGTTGAAGGGCAGCCGCGGATGACCAAGCGTCGGAACGATTATCAGAAATCTCTCGAGCCACATCCCTGCGCAGATCAGGAGCGATGCGAAGGTCAGCAGTCCGATCGAGCGCAGTCTCTTGAACGCGAGAATCGGCAACGGAATGACAAAACAGCAGAGGAGCATCGCGTAGAAGAACGGTGAGTATGGCCCCCAGACCTTCGACCAGAAGACGGCTATCTCAGCCGGCTCGTTGGCGTACCAGACAGTCAGGTACTCGGCGAATGTAAAGTAGAACCAGAGCAGGCTCATCGTCAGCAGAAGCAGCGAGAGACTGTTGAAGTGGCGTTGCTCAAGATATGCCTCGAGATGAAAGACGCGCCTGATCACCGCCATGGCGACGATCAACGCAGCGATTCCCGAGAAGATGGCGCCGACGACAAAGTATGGTCCGAAGATGGTCGAGTTCCACATCGGATTGAGCGTCATGGCGAAGTCCCACGAGACTATAGTGTGAACCGAGACGGCCACCGGAATGATGATGATCGCCATCACCGAGACAGCCTTCTCCAGCCGATGCCATTGAAGCTCAGTTCCACGCCAGCCAAGGCTCAGCACGTAGTAGAGCCTTCTTCTCCATCCGGAGGTCCTGTCGCGGAGCAGAGCGAGATCGGGTATCAGCGGAAGAAAGAGATAGATCAGACTGCCCGAGAGGTAGGCATTGATGGCGAAGAAGTCCCACATCAGCGGCGAGCGGTAGTTTGGCCAGAGCATTCGCTCGCTCGGATAGGGCGACGAGCCAGTAGAAGAGCCACGGCCGTCCGAGATGGATGATCGGAAAGAGCGATCCGACAAGCAGGGCGAAGACTGTGATCGCCTCGGCGCAGCGAGTCACCGGACGCCGCCACTCCGCGCCCGTGACTCTCAGAATCGCCGAGATGAGCGTGCCCGCGTGCGAAATTCCGATCCAGAATACGAAGCTCGTGATGTAGAGGGACCAGAACTCCGGCCGTCTCTTGCCCGTCACGCCAATCCCGTGAGCGATCTGCCAGCCCCACGCGAACAGAGCCCAGGCCACTACCGGCCCCGCAGATGGCGACGAACAAATAGAATCGCCATCCTGTCTTGAGTACCGGCTGGAGCAGGTCCCGGTTGATCCGTTCGTTGGTCATCTGCTCTTCTACTCGCCCTTCAGATAGGTAACCCTGGGCTTGGTTCCGAGCTCTCCCAGAAGATGGAACGCCCGCCCGCTCGCGGCCTGACGCGACACCTCAGACTCCGGATCATCCATGTCACCAAAAAACATCGCCGTAGTCGGGCACGACTGAACGCACGCAGGCTTGATTTCGCCGTCACGCACCGGACGTTTCTCGCCCGCAGCATTGAGCTTGCCCTGCTCGATCCGCTGAACGCAGAAGCTGCACTTCTCCATCACGCCGGCCGGCCTCACTGACACTTCCGGATTGTGGGCTCGCTCGAGTGGAGCATCCCAGGCAGGCTCCCAGAAATTGAAGTAGCCGCACCGTATAAGGACAATTGTTGGCGCAATACCGCGTGCCCACGCAGCGATTGTAGGTCATCATGCTGAGCCCCTCGGACGAATGGGACGTCGCATAGACGGGGCAGACAGACTCGCAAGGCGCCGCATCGCACTGCTGGCAAAGAACCGGCAGAAAGCGCGCTTTGATGTTCGGGTACTCCCCTTCCCAGTAGCGCTCGATATGAATCCAGTCGATCTGACGCCCCATCGCGGTCTGCTCGTCAGTCGTCACGGGAACGTTGTTCTCGGTGCGGCAGGCGATTACACAGGCTTCGCATCCCGTGCATTTATCAAGGTCGATGACCATTCCCCAGTGTGCCATTGTCGTTCTTTCCGTTCAGCGCTTCAGATCTCTTCTATCTTCCAGAAGCCTCTCATTGGTGCCGGAAGTGACCATTCCCGATTTGCGATTCAACTTTGTTATCCGGACGCGCGTCGCCGCCCACGCCAGAGCCCCGGTCTTCGACTCGGCCATTGGCGCAAGTATCCTGAGCGGATTTGAGCCTCGATTGGAAGCATATCTCCCATAGCGCTCGTGACCCTGTCCGCATGGCATGGCAACAACGTCCGGCCGAATCCCAGGGTAGATGATGGCAGGCGCCTCGATCCGGCCATGAGGCGATTCGATCGAAAGCAGGTCCCCCTGCCTTATGTCATGCCTGGCCGCCATCTCAGGATTGATTTCAACCCACGATCCCCACGAGACGGCCGTCAATGGGTCGGGCAATGATTGAAGCAACGGCTGGTTCGCAGTCTCTCCAACCCCGAGGGCGAGGTGCTCGTAGGGAAGGAAGTGAAACGGATACTCATGCTCGTCACCGGCAAATTGAGCCTGCTCCTCCTGTCCGATCGTCCCCGCGACTCGCGCCTGTTGTCCCGCAGCAGGCTTAGCCTGCTCTTCCGGCCATATGCCGCCGCGCAGAATCGCCTGCCCCCAGCCGGCTTCACGTTCGCCGGGGTTCTTGAAGTGGCTCTCCTCGATGAGAGACTTGAAGTCTTCAGCCTTGAAGCCCGCCGAGATCTCCGGAATCTTTGCGGCAAGCGCAAGTAGAACATCGCCGGTCTGGCGCGTCTGGTAGAGCGGCGCGACGACCGGTTGGGAAAGAGAGACAATCGGAGTCGCCACACCCTCAAGCGGAAGATTGTCGTCCCATCTTTCGAGCGGCGTGTGATCGGGAAGGATCAGGTCTGCCAGGGCTGTCGTCTCGTCTTCGAAGGATGAAAACGAGACGATGAACGGGACCTTTCCGAGCGCTTCAGAGACTCCGAAGGCGGCCGGCGCATGAAAGACCGGATTGGCTGCGTGCACCAGGACAAGCTGCGCGTCCTTCACCAGATCGGCAATCGATGGAGTCCTGCCGTTTCCCGTATCGCTCTTCAGAACGTATCTCGAGCTGCCGCTTCCGTTGACAATAGATGCGAGATAGTTGATCGCCGCGAGATTGAACGAACCACTCGTGTGAGCGGCTGCGGAATCGCCTCCGAGCACGACTACCTGTTGAGATTCATTCAGCTCTTTGGCGATGCGTCGCACTTTGGCGGCGGCAATACCTGTCGATTCCTGAGTCGCCTGCGGGTCGAAAGATTCGAATCCCGGAAACGAGATCGAGCGGCCGGTGCTCTTGATCAGCTCGTGCGCGATGCTCAGCGCAAGCCTTCCCTCGGAGCCGGGACGAACGGGAAGCCATTCATCCGCATTCGCAGCGGTGAGCGAAAGCCTCGGCTCGGCATGTACAAAACGGCCACGCGTCTTCCGGCCGCGGCGCATCTCACCGAAGCCGCGGCTGTAATAGATCGGCGAGCCCCAGGTTTCGAGAAACCTGGCGCCGAACGAGAGGACGAAGTCTGCGTTCGACAGATCGTAGGTTGGCGGAGCGGAGGTGCCGAAGAAAGTCCTCGCCGCTTCTCGCTCGACATCGCGTGAAAAAGGACGGAATGATGTCATGCGGGGCGCTCCGAGCGCGCTCAGAAAGCGCTGCGCAAGATCGCCAAAGGTACCCTGTGACTCACTGCCCTCTATCCAGGCGATGTGTTGTGCCTGGCCGCGCGAACGAAGATCGGTGAGGCGCTGAGCCAGGGTCTCAATCGCAGCATCCCAGGTGATCTCCTGATAGTTGCCCGAGCCTCGAGGCCCGTTGAGTTTGAGTGGCCCTTTGATGCGATCCGGATTGTAGAGCTCATTGAGACCGGCCTGACCGCGTGCGCAGAGTTTGCCCTTGCTGATCGGGTGTAGAGGGTTGCCTTCGATCTTGTTGGCGTTGCCGTCGCGTTGCCTGACGATGACTCCGCAGCCCGCCTGGCATTGCCCGCAGACCGTGGCGTGCCAGTAGTCGGCTCCGGGAATGTATTTGTCGTTGACGACGTAGAGCGGCTCAGAGTACTCGTTCCCGGTGCTACAGGCTTCGAGTGTCAGCGAGCCGGTCGCGCCTGCTGCGGTCAGAATGATGAACTGGCGTCGTTCCATAATTTGGAGTGCGGCGACCTGTCGCCGCTTTTGGTTACAAATTACTGAAGTCGACTGAAAGAGCCTTCGTTCCTTAATCCCGTAGAAGGTTACTCAAAAGCGGCGACAGGTCGCCGCACTCCAAATTACTTCAACGATGGCAGACCACGCACTCGGTCAGCCTGTTGACCTCGACATCGGTACCCGGAATCTTCTGCATCATCTTGGGTACCTGACGATGGCACGAAATGCACCATCCCATAGACTGATCAACAACTCTCGTCACCCGATCCATCTCCTGTATCAAACCGTGACAGGTCTGGCACGAAATCTGAGCCCGCAGGTGTGGCACATGCGTGAAGAACACATGTGCTGACTCTGGCATTCCATACACTCTCTTCCAGGCAGGCTCGGTTCCTTCATCTGCGTGCTTCAACACTTTTTGAACTTCCGGACTATCCGCCTTGATGCCTCGATGGCAAATCGCGCACTTCTGCGCGCTCGGAATGAGCATATGTGCTGTCTTGCCGTCGCCGTTTTCATGGCAGAAGGCGCACTGAATCTTCCGCTCTCCCGCATGGATGCGGTGGCTGTAGAAGATTGGCTGCACCGGCGCCCGTGGCGTGCCCAGGGCATTCCGATAGAGCACGCCCCCGGCGATCACAAGCACAACGCACAAGACAATGAGCAGTCTGCCGCGTCCCATTCAGCTCAGATTTGTTCGCTTGTTAAAAGGTTTATCAGCCTGTAGATTTACAGAACAGGCTTCGCCGCCGGCGCAGAATTATCTCCGCGCGGCGCGCTACTTTAGCACAGCTTCCTGTCCTGCAGGAGAAACTAAGGCAAGTTCCACGCCAAGATCGACTCTCTGCTGATAGACCTCAATGAAGAGGTCCGCCCGTTCTTCAAAACGCCACCGCGTGGTGTCACTCTCACGAGAGCAGTTGGCGATGAAGCGAACAATACCATTCCCCACTGTGCACCTCACCGATCTCACACGACCCTGATGATCGCGGTCGAGCGCATCCGCCAATCTCAAAAGCGCGGCGAGCTTTCGGATCACCTGCCGTTCCTCTTCAGCAAGCACCTGATAAAACGGATGCGTCGCCTTCGGAAGGGAGCTTCGATGATAGCGCGCGATATTTGCGATCAACGCTACCTCTGAGCTGGTGAATCCGGTGAGCTCACTGTTCTGAATAAGATAGGCCGAGTGTTTGTTGTGCCCTGTGTGTGAGACGAGGTAACCGATGTCGTGGAGCAGCGCCGCCGCAGTCAGCAGCCGGCGGTGTTCGCCTCCGAGCCTGTGCAGCGTTCGCAGCCCATCGAAGAGCTGCTGCGAAAGGTAGGCGACACGATGCGCGTGTTTGAGATCCGCCTGGTAATACTGCGCCAGCGCCAGCGCCCCCCTCAGGCTGGGGTCACGTTCGAGTTTCGCCGACGAGGCAGTCACGGTCGCCCCCCTCCTGGCGAGGTGGGCGATGATCAGGCCCTCGCGCAGAGCCCAGTCACAGGCAGTCAATTCGACGACGCCAAACGTCTCCATGATCGCCTCGAGCAACTGTCCGCCTCCGATGATGATCTCAGACCGCGCTCGATTGAGGCCCGCAATTCTTGACCGGTCCTCGATGGAGAGCAATGCCATCTCCTTGTTGAGCGCGCGAACACCTCGAAAGGTGAGTGGAAGTTCGAGCTGGCTGCGTCTGGCCGGTGTCCTCGCTGAGTAATGGAGTGACATCCGCTTTCTCATGGACAGGGCTGCCAGCGCGTTGATGGTTCCTGAGGTCCCAAAGCAGATGTCGAACCCGACTTTCCGAATTTCGCGAGCACGCTTCTCGAGCAGCTCGCGAAGCTCGGAACGCAGACGTCGCAACTGTTTCTCCGTAATCGGATCACTGGTCACATACTGTTCGGTCAGGCGAACGGCTCCGAGCTTGAGAGAAATGAGTACGGCAGGCTCGCTGCCAATGGTCACCGCCAACTCAGTGCTGCCACCGCCGATGTCGACAACCAGCGAGCGGCGCCGGGCGGGCTGCGGATTCTTGAAGGAGACCGCGAGGGCGATCAACCGCGCTTCCTCGATTCCCGAAAGCAGTTCGACGTGAACGCCTGTCTCGTCCCGGACTCGCTTGATGAATTCCGAACGATTGATGGCCTCGCGCACGGCGCTCGTGGCCACTGCGATCAGCTCGGCCGCGCCATAGCTTTCCGCGCTCTGGCGAAATCTGCGAATGCAGGCGATAGCACGCTCGATTGCCTGGTTTGAGAGCTTTCTGTCTCGCGCAGTGCTGCGTCCGAGGCGCACGACCTCCTTTGAACGGGTCAGAACGCGGAACGGCTTCTCTCTATCAGTCTCGACCACAATCAGGTGAATGGAGTTCGAGCCGATGTCGAGAGCCGCACTGATCATTGATGAAGGTGATTGCCTGCGCGCAGTAGGGAGCCGAATCAGAGCCAATCAGAGGAGTGCTAGCGTCGCTGCTCCTCCTGAAACTGCCTGGTAGTCGTTTCGGTCACGCTTCCGAAGGGAGCGCCTTCCACGAGCGAACGTGTGGAACCTGGCGCCGCCTGAACTGCTGGCCTGGGGGATGTGTCAGCGTGCATTCTCTCGCGACGGGAGCTTGGGGGATGTGCGAACTTCAACAGCTGGCGGTCGATCAGGATCAGACTTGCGTATCCGAAGAGAGCCAGGAATAGTCCAGCAGGAGGTTCGTGACCGCCCCACGTTGTCTGAATCGCGGTGAGAGCGATCGCCCCTCCGGTGACGAACAAGAAGCCAAGGATTGAGATCAGCGCGACAACCTTGAATACCGTGGACGGCTCGATATGGCTTCTCGCATCTGCCGGGGTGCTGATCACTTCCCGCGCGAGCTTGACCGACGTCAGATTCGATCCGCACTGGCGGCAGAATCTCTGAGTACTCGTATTCTCGGTTCCACAATCGGGACAATACATGGATGACTCCGCTTGAAAGTACACTAACCCAGTTTCCTGCATTCCGCAAACCTGCGCCCTGTGGCCAGCTTGCAAAGAAGGAGGTCCGAGAACGGAGTGCCGGCTCCTCTTTGCGTTCTTTCTTTGCGTCTTTGCGTCTTTGCGCGAGGAGTCATCGCCACTCTACAATTGCGCGACATTCCTCGCGCAAAGACGCAAAGACGCAAAGAAAGAACGCAAAGCAGAAGGGAGCAAAGAGCGGGGAGGGCAAAATGGCAGATACCGAAAACAGTCCTCGACGCCAGGAGTTGGTTGCCAAGGTAAAGCGGCTCTGGGACGAGCTCATGAAATCAATCGATATTCGCGCGTGACGGATGTCCATTTGCCTTCATATCGTTATGCGGACGAGGAATGACCGGCCTTCCGAAAAGATTGGAGAATGTCTCAGATTTGTGAGATCGTCGAAGTTGATACCACTCCCGCGCTGTCGGCGTCTTATATGCTATGACTCTCCAGCAAGGTACAAGGCTCGGTCACTATGAGATTCGCTCACTAGTTGGCGCAGGCGGCTTGGGTGAAATCTATCTCGCGAACGACCTCAGCCTGCATCGCCCTGTCGGCATCAAACTACTGCCAGCTGACCTCGCGGCCGACGAAGACAGACTGGAGCGCTTCAAGCATGAGGCGTACGCCGCCTCAAGTCTCAATCACCCGAATATCCTGACGATTTTCGAGATCGGCCATGAGGGTGAGTCTTACTTCCTCGTCACGGAGTTCATTGACGGCGAGTCTTTGGCTCAACACCTTCAACGAGACTCCCTCGCATTGACGGAGGCGCTGGAAGTGGCTATTCAAGTCGCCTCCGCGTTGGCGGCGGCTCACGCTGCCGGTATCCTGCATCGCGATATCAAGCCAGACAACATACTCTTGCGGCGCGACCGCCTGGTTAAGGTGGTGGATTTTGGTGTGGCGACGCTCAGCGAGCGACAGGAGATCAATTCCGAAACTCAACCACTAAAGGAATCACTATATGACACGGGCTCCGATGCGATAGGAACGGCGCCCTACATGTCTCCGGAACAGGTTCGTGGCCTTTCAGTGGATGCACGTGCGGACATCTGGAGTCTGGGTGTAGTCCTCTACCAGATGGTGACCGGCCATCTGCCGTTTGCCGGTAAGGCGCCTGAGGTATTCGCGGAGATCTTGAAGACGGACCCGCCAGTCCTTGCCAGATATGTGCCCCGGGTGCCGCACGAGTTGGAGCGCATTGTCATGAAGTGCCTCCGCAAGGACCAGGAAGAGCGTTATCAAATGGTCAAAGAGCTTGGGCTGGACCTGAAGAGCCTCAAGCAACAGTTGGAGTTTGAGGAACTCCGGCGAGGGGGTCGGACAACCAGCAAGAGCGGAGTAACGCCTGAAGATACGGCGCAGCCGAAAGACTACTCTACACAGGTCATGGCCACGCCGACCAGCATCGGGGCGAGCGACATCCGCCGGACATCGAGCACCACGCCTGTAGTCACCCGGCCACCAGCCCACAATCGCAGGCTGGTGCTTGCACTCTGCGCACTGGCAGCGATTGCAGGAATCGGGCGGATTGCTTTACAGCTTCAGATCAGAGCTGCATGCGCCGCCCGGACCGGCCGGCGCAGCCCCTGAGATCGTCCCATTCACAAGTTTTCCGGGGAATGAAACTGCTCCGTCCTTCGCACCGGACGGCAATCGGATAGCCTTCTCATGGAATGGAGGGCAAGGCGATAACACAGACATCTACGTCAAGCAGGTTGGTACCGAAGATACTGCAGCGACTGACCACGGACCCTGCCGCCGATATTCAGCCGCGCTGGTCACGCGACGGCCTCTTTATCGCTTTTCTCCGACAGACGGCGGAAGGGTATGGACTCTACCTGATTCCCTCAATCGGGGGAACAGAACGACAACTGACAAGACTTTCGCTCGTCCCTCCAATCAGGTTTGATGTCGTTCAAGTAGACTGGTCACCTGATGGAACCTGGCTGGCCGTGAGCGATAGAGGTTCTCCAGAGGAACCATTCAGCATCTTTGCGGTGGCCCGCGATTCAGGTGAGAAACGGAGACTCACCTCGACGCAGACGGGAGTAAACGGCGATTTCTCCCCGGCTGTTTCTCCGGATGGAAAGACTGTCGCGTACAGGCATTTTGAAGGCGGCGGCCTCAGCGAAATCTACCTCGTGCCTGTCGCAGGCGGCCAGGCAAGGCGTTTGACTTTCGGGGATGCTGTGAAGTCGTCTCCGGCCTGGACGACTGATGGCCGGGATATTCTGTTCCTGGCCGAAAGCGGTAGCGACATGGGCCTATGGAGAGTGCCTGCGGCCGGTGGTACGCCCGATCGTGTGGAGGCGGTCGGCACCGCTGTGACCAGCTTCGCGATCTCACCGCAGGGCAATCGCCTCGCCTGGACACAGACAATCAATGACAGCAACATCTGGCAAGTCGATTTGTCGGGCACGATTGCGCAAAGAGAGTCGGCCAGGATGCTGATCTCGTCCACCAAGATTGATGTGGCGTCGCAATTCTCCCCCGACGGCAAAAGGGTTGTCTTTGCCTCCACGCGCTCGGGCAGGACAGCGATTTGGATGTCGGACAGCGACGGCCAGCGCCCGGCCCAGGTGGCCTCTTTCGAGCGCGGATCGGCGGGTTCCCCACGATGGTCTCCAGACGGACGCTGGATAGTCTTCGATGGACGAGTCGATGGCAACGCAGACATCTACCGCACGAGTCCTGACGGCGGCAAACCCCAGCGTTTGACGACCGAGTCTTCAGAAGACATCGTTCCGAGCGTCTCCCGCGATGGGCAATGGATCTACTTCTGCTCAAATCGCAGCGGTACGCCGCAGATTTGGAAGATGCCGGCCGATGGCGGATCGGCCGTGCAGGTCACCAAAGGCGGAGGCTTCGACAATGTCGAATCTCCCGATGGCCGTTACCTATACTACGCGAAGGGCCGGGGTCAGCCCGGCATCTGGCGGCTGCCAGTTGCCGGGGGCGATGAGACAGCGGTGCTCGATAAGCACCAGGCTGGGCTATGGCGCCAGTGGGCAGTGGTGGAGCAGGGCATTTTCTTCATTACTGCAGAGAGACCGGAGCATCCGGTGATTGAGTTCTTCAGATTTGCTGATCGTTCGGTGACGCCTGTTATGACGCTGGACAAAAGGCTGCCAGATACCATCTCTGGTCTCGCAGTTTCGCCTGATGGCCGCAGGCTGATCTGGGCACAGCTGGATCACATCAGCAGCGATATCAGCCTGATTGAGAATTTCCATTGAGCGGACTTTGGACATGTCCGTTATCGTATGGCCAACCCAGAGGAGCAATTTGGAGTGCGGCGACTTGTCGCCGCTTTAAGTTATCTATTGCAGAGTCTAGCTAAGAGGCCCTCTCAGCTCGAATTCAGCAACAGTTAACTAAAAGCGGCGACAGGTCGCCGCACTCCAAATTGCTCCCTTGAGTAGACCCATACGATGTTTTGCCGACAGCCCTCCTACCCTATGGCGGGGACTATCCGTACTCAACATGGCCCGCCTAACGGCGGGCTAATCCGAAATCGTCCAGGATCGTCATTTTGAGACCGACGAGATCACCGGAAGCGTTCCATCAGGTTGATATCGCTGTTGACGTCATCCAACTGCGTCCAGATCAACCGGTCCCCAGCGGGAGAGACTGCAAGACCCGAGAACAAATCCGGCAACCTCTTGTCAAGAGCCATTACCAGTGACGTCTTGCCCGTGGCGAACTTGTAGAACTCGATCAACGGATGGTCCGGATTTTCCGCAGTGGCAAAGAAGATACCCTCCTCAACAACTGCCCACTGTCGCCATAGTCCGGCCTGATGCTGGTCCAGCACCGGTGTCTCATCACCCCCGGCAACCGGCAGACGCCAGATGCCGGGCTGACCGCGCTCCTTCGCGTAGTATAGGTAACGGCCATCGGGAGATTCGATATTGTCGAAGCCTCCGCCTTTGGTGACCTGCACGGCCGATCCACCATTGGCAGGCATTTTCCAAATCTGCCTTGTACCACTGCGATTTGAGCAGAAGTCGATCCATTGCCCATCGCGGGAGACACTCGGAACGATGTCTTCTGAAGGCTCGGTCGTCAAACGCTGGGGTTTGCCGCCGTCAGGACTCATCCGGTAGATGTCTGCGTTGCCATCGACTCGTCCATCGAAGACTATCCATTGTCCGTCTGGAGACCACCGTGGCGAACCGGATGCGCCACGATCGAACGAGGAGAGCAGGGTCTGGTGTTGGCCTTCGCTGTCGGAGATCCAAACTCCGGCCCTTCCCGATCGCGTGGAGGCAAAGACGATTCTCTTGCCATCTGGAGAGAATTGGGATGACACATCCGCTCTCGTGGATGCGATAAGCGTCCTGGCCGACTGTTTATTCGCAATATTACCCGACAAATCGACCTGCCAGATGTTGCTGTCGTTGACAGTTTGCGCCCAGGCCAGACGATTGCCCTGCTGTGAAATGGCAAAGCTCGTTACCGACTGGCCCACGGCTTCGATTCTCTGTGGTGTCCCTCCAGTTGCCGGCATTCTCCACAGACCGAGATTGCCTCCTATTTCTGCCAGATAAAGAATGTCACGTCCATCCGGCGTCCACGAAGGAGAGGACTTCACGGCATCGCTGAAAGTCATTCGCTTGGGCTCACCACCGGCAACAGGCACGACGTAAATCTCACTGACACCACCACTCTCGAAGTGTCTGTACGCGACCGTCTTTCCATCGGGCGACACAGCCGGCGAGAGATCGCCATTCGCACCGGGGGGCGGCGAGGTGAGTCTTCGCCGTTCGCCGGAATCACGCGCGACCACGCAAATGCTGAAAGGCTCCTGGGGAGAGCTCCTGTCACTGACTGCCAGCCAGCTTGAGTCCGGAGACCAGCTGACCTGAGCGACATCAAACCTGAGCGGCGGAACGAGCGAGATATTGGTGAGCTTTCGCTCTGTCCCTCCAATCGAGGGAATCACATAGAGGCCGTAGCCTTCTGCCGTTTGCCGCAGAAAGGCGATGTACAAACCATTAGGCGACCAGCGTGGTTCGATATCAGAAGCATGATCAGACGTCAGGTGCTGCAGATCGTCAGTTCCAACCTGCTTTACATAGATATCCGAATTGCCGCCTTGTCCGCCATTCCAGGAGAAGGCGATCCGATCCCCGCCGGGCGAAAAAGAAGGACCATTTTCGTTGCCCGGAAAGCTGGTGAATGGGACGATCTCAAAGCCCGTGCCGCCGGTGCTGCCGGTGCTGCCGGTGCCGTTTGATGCGTTGGGCGAACCAGGCCTGGCAACCAGACCGTAGAGCCACCAGCCGGCTCCAGCCAGGGCAAGCAATGCCAGCCCCGCCAGAGTCAAACGGCCTCGTGGTCGGCTGATTTGGTTCGGCATTTGCTTGACCACCGAGGTCGAGCGGTCCCGGCTCAAGGTGTCTGTCGGTGCCGCGAGGACGCTGGTGGAATAGCGCTCCTTAAGGTCCTGGCCTGGCGCCTCTGGCCTTACTTCATCTTCTACTGCGGTGCGGCCTCCGCTTCTCCAGGCTTCGGCCTCAAACTCCAGTCGTCGTTTGAGGCTCTTCAGGTCGAGTTCAAGGTCTCTGGCACTCTGATAACGCTCGTCCGGATACTTGCGGAGCGCCTTATTCACAATGCGCTCGAGTTCGGCCGGGACATGCTCCCCGCACTTGGAGAGCGCAGTGGGTTCTGTCTTCAGGATCTCCGCGACCACCTCATTCAGGGTCTTCCCGACAAACGGCAAGTTGGACGCTACCATCTCGTAGAGGACGACTCCCAGGCTCCAGATGTCGGTGCGCGCGTCCACAGCCTGGCCACGCACTTGTTCTGGAGACATGTACGGGGCCGTACCCATCACTGTGCCGGGGGCGGTCGTCCTCAAGGATTCAATTCCCGCCGCAGCATCCTGTTGCTCGCTGAACTTCGCGATGCCGAAGTCAACCACCTTCACCAGCCGATCGTGGCGAACGATAATATTCTCCGGCTTGATATCTCGATGCACTATTCCGGCGGTGTGAGCCGCTCCGAGAGCCGAGGCCACTTGAATGCCTGTTTCGAGGACTTCGTGCAATTCAGGCCGCCCTTGCCGGAGTTGGTGGCTCAAGGACTCGCCATCGATCAACTCGGTGGCAATGAAGTTGGCGCCGCCTTCTTGACCGAACGCATAGACGGTGAGTATGTTCGGATGGTTGAGACCCGAGGCGGCAAGAGCTTCGCGCTTAAACCGCATCAGCCTGTTTTCATCTGCAGCAACGTCCTGCCGGAGGAGTTTGAGAGCCACCAGGCGGTGAAGGCTCAGATCGTAGGCGGAGTAGACTTCGCCCATACCGCCCGCACCGAGGAGCGAGCGAATCTCGTAGTGACCGAGCTTGGCGCCTTGCTGAATAGTCATAGAGTTGGATGCCGACCCTGCTAGAGTGTTATCGACAACCCCCGGTCGTCAAGGTCTTCGAGAGTGCCCGCTCACAATACTGCGTCCATGCATCCTCACAGCCACGATCCCTTGTCAAGGCGCGAGAAAGGTGGCGGGGCCCGACAAAGGCGGCGGGCCGTCGGCGGCGGGGCACATTTGTCAGGGGCCGTTGACAAAGACCTTCTAATTCATTAAATTGCCGCGGATTGAGTGACTCTTCAAGCGCACTCATCTATTCCTTGCAGCAGCACGTCCTTGCAGCAGCACGAAATGTGACCCTTGACAAAGGAGACCTCATGCGAACCTCACAAACACTCATTAGAAGCCTGCTGGCAATCTCGGCTCTTATGCTGGCATCCTCCGCAGCCTTCGCCGCCGACCCTGGCCTGGTCTATCCGGCAGCGTCGGAAGTGAGCGACCAGAAGGCTGGTTCAATTCTGTTCTACAACACCTACACCTCTTCCGCGAGCGCACCTGCGCAGGAGAACTCGCGTATCAATATCACCAACACGAGCTCGACGAGTCCTGCCTTCGTGCATCTCTTCTTCGTCGAGGGAGCAAGCTGCGGAGTCGCCGACACCTTCATCTGCTTCACCAACAATCAGACGGCGAGCTTCACCACTTCGGATGCCGATCCCGGGACTCGAGGGTACATCATCGTTATCGCAGTCAACCCGTTTGACGGTACACCGGCCAACTTCAACTTCCTGATCGGCGATGAGTACGTCAAGTATGCATCGGGCCACGCCGCCAATCTCGGCGCTGAAGCGATTGCCAAGCTTACGGATACCAACTTGGTCAGCACCGACGGTTCGGTGGCTGGGCTCTTATTCGACGGTCTACTCAATGCCGGCAGCTACAATAGGGTGCCGAGGGTACTGGCGGATGATTCGATACCATCACGTCTGGATGGCAACGACACCAAGTTGATCGTCAATCGTGTCGGAGGGAATCTAGTCACCGGCGCAGCAACGCTCGGCACGCTCTTTGCCGTCATTTATGACGACGCTGAGAATACCTTCAGCACGAGCTTTACTGGCCAATGCCATCTTGAGCTCTCGCTCGGCGCCAATAACCTGCCGAGGGTGATCGGTGGCTGGAATGCGCTCATTCCCGCAGGCCATACCGGCTGGATGAAGTTCTGGTCGACTGGAGACATCGGAATCCTGGGTGCGGCGATCAACTTCAATGCCGGGGCGTCAGGATTCAACGGAGGCCATAACCTCCACAAGCTGACGCTGTCCCTCGGCAGCGCTTTCGTCGTCCCCGGCGCCAATTACATAGTTCCGGTCTTCCCGGCGAGCTGTTAAGAGTCGCGAATCTACTTCGACAACAAATGCGGGCAGGGCGTGTCAGCGTCCTGCCCGCATTTTATTATGCCGTTCATCGGATCCCGCCATCTCGAGTTTTCAATTCTGCAAAGCGATCGGCCGGATGTCGTGGCTGCCGGAATGCCGTCTGCCGGGACCTTTGAGGTGGGACGTTTGAGACTAATTTGAGATGGACCGATCGCGATGGACCTGGTCGCGACAAGTCGCTAGTCGCTATTGACGTGCCCTCCTCCAGAAGTGTATATTCCATTCGCGATATGCCGTGGTGATTTAGGGCGACTTGCTCCACGTTAAAAAAGCGCTAAAGAGCCTGAGATTATCAGCCTCGCGCCCATTCAAGCGCGGGGCCTTTCTGTTTTGGGCCATTGAAAACTCGGGTGGCGATTTAGGCAACTTGCTCCACCTAAAAAACTGCTAAAGAGCTACCGGCTTCTAAGCCCTACGCTACCTTTAGCGTAGGGCTTTTTGATTTTATGAGCCTGCTGGATTTCAAAGACCGCACGGTGCTCATTACCGGCGCCTCCCGAGGTATCGGGGCTGGTACCGCTATCAAGTTTGCCGAGGCCGGTTGTGCCGGCGTGGCCATTAACTATCTGGGCAACCGCTCTGCCGCTGAAGGGGTTGCTGAATCGGTCCGGCGCGAAGGTGCGCGCCCGCTTCTCGTCCAGGGCGATGTCTCCAATGAACGCGAATCAGGCGCGATGGTTCAAAAGGTGCTAGATCACTTCGGTCGACTCGACGTCCTGGTAGCCAACGCCGGGCTCTGGCCGCCCAACCACGTGACGGTATCTGAGCTCGAAGATTCTCAATTTCAGCAGACGATCCGCGTCAATGTTTTCGGCGTCTTCTATGTTTGCAGGCAGGCCGCAGCAGCCATGTCCAAAGCGAAGCGCGGAAGCATCATCACGGTCAGCTCCACGGCGGGTCAGCGAGGAGAACCCGGCCATGCCGACTATGCGGCTTCCAAGGGAGCTGTCATCAGCTTTACAAAATCGCTGGCTGCAGAACTCGGCCCGTCAAACGTTCGAGCCAACGCAGTAGCTCCAGGATGGGTAGCTACCGACATGGCTGCTGATGCACTCAACAACGAGGGAGTGTTGAAGCAGATAGCGGCGGAAATCCCTCTTGGCAGGCCCGCTTCGGTGGACGACGTTGCCGGACCTATTCTCTTCCTCGCGTCGGATCTAGCGCGGCATATAACCGGAGAAGTACTCAATATAAACGGGGGCTCGGTCTTGTGCGGCTGACGATCAACACACGAGACCTTTCATGAGGAGTGTCGGTATGTCATTTGTCAAAGGACTCAAATGCCGGGAATGCGGCACCAGCTACAAGATCGAGCCGGTGGCAATCTGTGAAGAGTGCTTCGGTCCGTTGGAAGTTGATTACGACTACGCCGGAGTGAAGCAGGCGTTGACGCGCGAGGTGATCGCTTCGCGGCCGAAGACCCTCTGGCGCTACAAAGAGCTCCTGCCGCTCGATGGTGATCCCGTTGTCGGACTCGAGACCGGATGCACGCCGCTTGTCAAAGCTGACCGGCTAGCCAAAGCGCTCGGTGTCGATGAGCTCTATGTCAAGAATGACGCCGTCTCGCATCCGACACTCTCATTCAAGGACAGGGTTGTCGCGGTTGCCCTCTCGAAGGCGCGCGAATTCGGCTTCGAGGCCGTCGGCTGCGCGTCGACGGGCAACCTGGCCAATGCCGTTGCGGCAAACGCAGCCGCAGCTGGCTTCGAAGCCTACATACTGATCCCGGCCGACCTCGAGAAGAGCAAGGTGATTGCGTCGCAGATCGTATGGCGCCAGGGTGATACCCGTGCGCGGAAACTACGATGACGTCAACCGGCTCTGCACCGAGATCGCAGGACGCTATCCGTGGGCATTCGTCAACGTCAATCTTCGCCCCTTCTACGCCGAGGGTTCGAAGACAGTAGGCTTTGAGATTGCCGAGCAGCTTGGCTGGAGAGCGCCCGACGCGGTCGTCGTGCCGATGGCCGGCGGCGCGCTGATCACGAAAATCAACAAGGCGCTTCAATGAGCTCACCGAGCTTGGCCTGATTTCTCAAGCTGGAACCCGTTTCTACGGAGCGCAGCCGACAGGCTGCAATCCGATAAGCGCAGCGGTAAAAGCCGGGACGCGCGATTTCGTCCCGGTCAAGCCAAAGACCATCGCCAAGTCCCTGGCGATTGGCAACCCGGCCGACGGGTACTTCGCGACGGGCGTCATCGCTGGCTCAGGCGGCTGGTCCGAAGACGCAAGTGACGCTGAAATCCTTGAAGGCATCAGCCTGCTCGCTGAGACTGAAGGCATCTTCACCGAGACCGCCGGAGGCACGACGGTCGCCGTTGCGCGCAAGCTGATCACACAGGGCCGACTCAAGGCAACGGACAGGATCGTCATCGCCATCACCGGAAACGGCCTCAAGACCCAGGAGGCGCTTTCACTGCCGGAGCTTGAAGTCATCGAGCCGAAGATGGCTTCATTCGAAACCGCGCTTGGCAAGTACAGCTCGTCGCGGGCCGCGGCATAGACCGCGCGAGGAGGATTAATGGCACAGACAGTCAACATTCCCACTCCGCTCCGTCGGTTCACCAACGGACAGGAGATCGTCACCGCTAGTGGCGGAACGGTAGATGAGATATTTAATCAGCTGGATTCGCAGTTCCCCGGTATTCGAGCGCGGCTCTGCGATGAGGGCGGATTGAGGCGTTTCATCAACGTCTACGTTGATGGGGAGGACATCCGATTCCTCAACCGGCTGGAGACGCCAGTCGGAGAGACGGCAGAGGTGTCGATAGTTCCCGCCATTGCCGGAGGCTCGTAGGGGCGGCTCGTGAGCCGCCCCCACACGCTCCTTCGCCATAAGTCATCGATTCTTGCGAGGGGGCGTGCTTTTGCGTTACCGCAGAACTAAATCAAAAGCGGCGACAAGTCGCCGCACTCCAAATTGACCCCTCTTTGATGCTCCTACTAATTCTAGTGCTTGACCTTCTTCATTCGCTTGGATTCGAGGACTTCTGCCGTATGCATAGGTGTTGCTTTGTTTAACACCGTATGGCCAATGAGAATTAGAAGCTGGTCGTCGCGGCCACGGAACTTTCCTTTGAGCGGGAAATCGCCTGTCTGAATCACCACGCCTTCACGAACCATATTCCAGAACTGCTTCTGCGTAATCCAGAATTCCTTATCATTATTGCATTCAATCAATGCCGTCTTCTTTACGTGCATAACCGATTGTGTCACGCAGCCAACGCGTGAGGCAAGGGCAGGCCATTCTAATTAACCGCTTCGCGTGCCCTGAGCTGAATATAGGGCTCAATCTCCCGCATGAGATCGACAAAGTCCTCCGGCCGCAGTGACTGTGGCCCGTCTGACCAGGCTTTCTCCGGACATGGATGAACCTCTGCCATTAGCCCGTCGGCCCCGACGGCCACCGCGGCCTTGGCGAGTGGGCGCACCAGGCTCCTTTTGCCCGTGGCGTGGCTCGGATCGACGATCACCGGAAGATGGCTCAGTTCGTTCAGAAGGGGCACAGCGGCAAGATCGAGCGTGTTGCGGGTAGCGGTCTCGAACGTTCTAATGCCGCGCTCGCAGAGCATGACATCCGGATTGCCGTGGGAAACGATGTACTCGGCCGAGAGCAGGAACTCCTTGATCGTCGCCGAGAGGCCACGCTTGAGCATCACGGGCTTGTTGACCGCGCCGAGTTTCTTGAGCAGGGCAAAGTTCTGCATATTCCGGGCACCGACCTGCAGCACGTCGGCGTACTCAGAGACGAGTATCTACATCGGTCGTGTTGACCACCTCCGTGATCACCTTGAGGCCTGTTCGGTCGCGGGCTTCGGCCAGGTACTTCAAGCCATCCTCCTCAAGCCCCTGAAAGTCGTAGGGTGAGGTCCGCGGCTTGTATGCGCCGCCGCGCAGAATCCGCGCGCCGGCCGAAACCACGGCATCAGCTGTCTCGAGCAACTGTTCACGGGTTTCGACAGAGCAAGGCCCTGCCATAACTACAAATCCGCCGTCACCGATCGTCAGATCGCCAATTCTGATTGTAGATTTCTGCTTCTTCACCTCGCGGCTGACGAGCTTGAATGGCTGAAGTATTGGGAAAGCATCCTCAACTCCATCGGCCGACTTGAGCGATTCAATGTGCTCTTTCTTATCACCGCTGCCGACGGCGGCGATGACGGTGCGTTCTGTGCCTCTGATGATGTGCGGTGCATAGCCGAATTCCCGGATTCGTTCGCAGATGTGATTTATCTGCTCATCGCTCGCACCGGCTCTCATTGCAATAATCATGATCGTTCTACCCTTCGTTGGTTATTCGCCGGTTTCCCGGGACGCTCCCCCGACCGCTCCCCCGGCTCCCCCGGCTCTTGGATAACAGCCCAGTACTCTGACACTGCTCGCGAACTCCGCAAGGTGAGCAAGTGCGTTTCTCACGCTCAGGTCGTTGGCGTGTCCGATGAAGTCGAGATAGAAGCTGTACTCCCACGGACGGCCGACGAGCGGCCTGGATTCAATCTTCGTCAAATCGATGTCACGCAAAGCGAAGACGGCCATGGCCCGGTAGAGCGAGCCAGTACGGTTCTCGAGTGCGAAGACGATAGACGTCTTGTCAGCCTCGGCCGGAGGCTCTCCCGCCTTTGAAGCCTTGGCCAGAAGCAAAAAGCGTGTGTAGTTCTGCCGGTCATCCTCTATTCCGGAGGCGAGCACGGTCGCTCCGTACACCTCTGCCGCCTCAGCGCTGGCAATCGCTGCGGCGCCTGCTTCACGGCTCTCCATGATGTCCTTGACGGCGCCCGCCGTGTCGTACGCCGCCTCAGGCTGCATCTCGGGATGAGCCGAAAGGTAATGGCGGCATTGCCCGAGAGCAACAGGATGCGAGTAGACGCGTCTGACATCTGCGAGTGCGGTTCCGGGTGGCACTATGAGGTTATGAATGATCCTGAGGTTGACCTCACCCACAATCCGCAGATCGTGGCTCAGCAGCAGATCGTAGTTCTGATGAACTGAGCCGAAGAGGGAGTTTTCGATTGGGGCGAGGCAGTAGTCGACCAGTCCCTGGTCAACGGCAGCAAACATTTCGTCGAACGTCTCTCGCGGGAGCAGGGCGACCTCCGGTCCAAGGAGGCGTTTTGCCGCGGCACCGCTGAAGGCACCGGGAGCACCCTGAAAAGCTACACGTGTTCGAATCTCTTCGCTCATAAAATCGAAAGGCCCCACCTTCGTTTGAAAGCGGGGCCTTACGGCACTTCGTCTGATCCAAGTCAAGCCAACGAAGCTCCGACCCCGATGGACCAGCTAAAGGAGAAAGAATTTGCGTTTGAAGACTTGAGAATCATTAGGGCAGAGATTATCGGGCAGCCAGCCGCTCCTGTCAAGAAACACCGACTCGCTGAGTATGGAGTGCGGCGACTTGTCGCCGCTTTTGATTTAGCTATTGCAACACTCTGATTGAACTGCCTCAATTCTTCTTCATCGCTGCAACAGGTAAATCAACAGCGGCGACAAGTCGCCGCACTCCATACTACTTAATGGGGAGGCGGTCGCCGAGCACGACTTTTGGCGGCAGTCCATGAACATTGAAGAATGCTTTGACATCGGCTGCCAGCTCTCGCAGATTCAAGTAGTCCAACCCTGGGGGAACATCCGCGTCAGTAGCCACCCCGTACGCCTCGAGACCAAGCTCATTCGCAAGATAGAGTGCCCTTGGAAGATGAAACCCCTGAGTCACGAGCAGTGCGCGCTGCAGACCAAAAATCTCCTTCGCCCTGAGGCAAGTCTCATAAGTAGACCGGCCGGCATAGTCAACCACCACGTCGCGCGCGGCAACCGCGTGGCTCAGCAGATACTCCTGCATCGCCTTTGGCTCATTGTAACTCTGGGCGCGGTTATCTCCGGAAACCAGAATCCGGTCGACCTTGCCGGAGCGATAGAGTTCGATTGCCGTCGAAACCCGGTCTTCGAGCAGCGGGGAGAGATCGCCATTGCTGTAAACACTGGCGCCGAAGACCACAGCCACGCGAGGCCGGGGCCAGGCCGACGTATCGAGCAACTTCAGATCCCGCACTATTCGATCGTCGAAGCGATGGACCCCTCGATGCGCCAGGGCCAACAACAAACCTGCGGCGATGAGCAGTAGCGCAATCATAATAAGTAGCGGGCGACGACGAATTGGCATCAAAGTCCAGGGGTGACCTCAAAGAACCTGCTGAGATCTAAACAAGACTTATAAACTATGACACTATCAAGCTGTCAAGACGCCCGAAAGATGCGGGGAGCATGTTCGGTGCTAAAGCACAAGTAATTGTTGACACAAACAACGTTGCTACAAGATAATGAGGTTGTTCCTCGTTCGGAGCGCGCACTGCCGCACGGCGAGGCCAGGCACCGTCCCTCACCAGGATTTGCCCGCCGCCCTTTTTCGGCTGCTGCGATCCGCCAGGTTCGCAGACTGATGGCAAGTTGGAACCGGAGCTAAAGATCATGGAAGAATTCGAGAATCCAAACCAGGAAAACCTGAACTGGGAGTCGGAACTCAGCGAGTGGGTTACCAACCTCTCTTCCGAACGAGCCGATGCGCTGGCTGTTGAGCTCGAGCAGTTGCGAACAGATCTTAACGAGTCTTGTGCGAGGCTGGCGGCACTCGCCCGTACACCGTTCACCGAGACCGATGTCGCGGCGATGGCCGAAGAAATCAGAAAGCGCATGACTGACGCTGAGGCGGCGCTGAATGCCGAGTTTCATCAGCGAATCGATCAGGCGTGCCAGGATGTGGAGCAGGACTTTCAGGCCGGCCTCGAACAGGCTCGCGAAGAGGCGCGTGCCGAGGCGCGCAAGGAGTCTGAGGAAGAGATTGCGCGACTGCAGGAGGAGATTGAGGAACGGCAGCAGGAGCTCGCCGTGGCCACTGCCGCAGCCGCTGCCGCTGCAGCGGCACCGCCTCCGGTGGAAACGCCCGCAGTCGTACCGGACAACGGCCTGGAGAGTCTGAAGGCAGCCATTGAGGAGATCGATGCACAGCGGACGCAGGCCCAGGCGCTGACTTCGCTCGTCGAGCATGCATCTCGGCTGGCGCCGCGCGTCGTCTTCTTCGTCGTCAAGAGTGGTGAGGCGGTTGGCTGGAAGGCACGAGGCTTTGAGAACGGGCTCGATGATGAAGCTGTACGTTCGCTTCTCGTGCCCGCACAGGCATCGAATCTCGTAGGTGCGGCATTGGCCTCATGGCGGACCGCGACGGGAGATGCTGAAGACGCGACTGTGCTCGGACGATTCTCATCCCCGGCGGCCTCGCATGCCGTGGCCATCCCGCTCGTCGTCAGAGTGCTTCACGGCGCACCCAAGGCAGCTGCCGTGCTTTATGCGGATTCTGGATCCGGTTCAGAGACGGCCCTCAACCTTGCGGGGCTCGAAATGCTGGTTCGCGTCGCTGCGATGGCAGTCGAGCTGCAGCCGACCAGGCGAGAGGCTGACTCGGCAGCCAGGCCAGCAGCGCCGGCCGTGCCGGCAGCGGCTCCCACAGCCGTTCCGGATGCACCGACAGCCGATGTGCATGCGGACCGATCTCTGTGAATAGCCGGGTGGCTGGCGCACCGTCACAGGCCATGAATTCATCGGTGGCATGACTCCCTGGCACCCGTAGGGGCGGCTCGCGAGCCGCCCCCAAACGGACCACCGCAGACAAAGGATGGCTGCAGGGAATATAGCCGAGAGGCAATTGGGGGCGGCTCGCGAGCCGCCCCTACGACCGTCCCCTACGACCACCCCAGGCCCGACCTATTTCTCTTCTCAGAACCGTTTTTTGTAGCCGCGCGAGACGATTTTCCTTATCATGTCACTGTGTGTTCTTTCCCCCTGGTGCCGAGGAGTTACGATGCGCGTTGTCCTGTCTCCCCTGAGCCCGTCGCTGAGATGGTCGCGGGCTCTTCCCGCCGCTGTCCTTGCTATATCTCTCATATTCCTTGGCGTTACAAAGGGCCATTCGCAGTCCGCTCAGCCTGAGCGAGCCCGCCTCCAGCTACGCTCGGCGGCCGCTGCGGCCAATGAAGTCGAGCTTCAGAAGGTAGAGACTGCTTTTCCTGCAACTCAGGAGGCTGCTCTCGCACGCCTCGCTCGCGGCTATCTCCGGCTACAGGCCAAGGACTATCAGAACTCGATCTTCCTCTTGAAGGATCCCGGCATCGCGCAGCGCACAGCACTCGGCGACTACGCCGAATACTATCTCGGGCAGGCGCTGCAGGGAGCGGGCAGGTTTGACGAATCGGAGCGTGAGTTCCTCAAACTCCGAGACAGCTATCCGTCCTCAACGTTCGCGCGCTCGGCCACCCTCCAGGCGGCAGGCTCGAGACTGAATCGAGGATCGTACCAGGCCGCAATCGACGCGCTCGCGCCTCTCCTCGAAGCAAATGACGGCACAGCTCTCAGGATCAAGGCGGATGCCAACAACAAGCTCAACAAGCCCGGTGACGAGATCGCGGCGCTCAGGCAGATATACTTCGACGCGCCTCAATCTGCTGAGGCTGCGACTGTAGGAGAGCGGCTCCTCGCGCTTGGCGCGACGACAGCTCCAACCGGGGCACCGCAGCTGCGACGTCGCGCCGACGCACTCTTTGCCGCCGGCCTGCATGTGCTGGCGGGCATGAGCTACGACCAGCTCGGTCGCCAATTCCCATCCGAGGCCCCATCCGAGACCAATGAGGTCTGGCTACGGGCCGGCATCAGCTATTACAAGGGGAACTCTTTTCAGCAGTCTCTTGACTGCCTGGCTCGAGTTCGATCTGCGGACTCCGAAGGATCAGGCCGAGGCGCTCTATTACACGGGCCTCGCTGCCAAGGCGCTGCGACGAGAGCCGCAGATGATCGAGGCTCTGTCGTCGCTTAGACGGACAGCGCCTGCGAGTCCAAGGATCGAAGGCCTGCTCTACGAGATCGGCCATTACTACGAAAAGAAGGATGATTCGGCTCAAACGACATCCTACTATGACCAGCTCGTTCGCCAATTTCCGAAGTCTGACAAGGCTGACGAAGCTCAATTCTGGCTCGCATGGCATGCGCATGAGCTGAAGAACTATACGGCTTCATCGCAGCTTCTCATGGAGCATATCGCGCGGTACGGCGATGTCTCTGACAATCGCGGCAAGGCTTCGTTCTGGGCCGCCTTTGACTCAGAGCGAGCCGGTTCGAAGGCAAGAGCCCTGACTCTCTATCACGCATTGATGCTCCGTTATGGTCCAGGCTGGTACGGGTTCAATGCCGAACGTCATATTGCGTTGCTCGAGAGGAGCGGTATCGCAGCTGAGACGCCGGCACCCGGTTCGGTACTCGATCAGGCCGTTGCCAAGCTCCGGGAGAATCCGTCGACCGACGAAATGATCGTAGAGAGCGGTATGGCTCATGTGAAAAAAGGCGAGCAGCTCATGATGATCGCTTTTTCGCAGCCGGCGCTCAACGAGTTCGAGATTGCACGCAGCGGCGCGCCGAATTCGCCGATCGCCAACTTGAGAATTGCCCAGGTCTTCCGCGCCCGAAATGAGAATTTCGCGGCGATCAACGCGCTCAAGCGCGCCTATCCCGGCTATTCACAAGCCCTGCCATCCGAGATGAGTCGTGAAGTCTGGGATATCTTTTACCCGCTCAACTGGTGGACGACGATCCAGCAGGAAGCGAAGCGTAACCGTCTCGATCCGTACCTGGTAGCGGGCATCATTCGCCAGGAGACGATCTTCAATCCGTCGGCGCGGAGCCGTGCAAACGCTCTCGGCCTCATGCAACTCCTGCCGTCGACCGGCCGGATGGTGGCTCGCAAGTACAGCGTCGTCAACGCGGGCGATCTCTTCAATCCCGTGGTCAACATTCAGCTCGGTGCTGCCTACCTGGCAGATCTGGTCGAGCAGTTCGGCCGCTTCGAATACGTGGCAGCGGCTTACAATGGTGGACCGACGAGGGTCGCCCGATGGGTGCGCGAGCTGCCATCAGCCAATATCGAGGATTGGGTCGACAGTCTTCCGCTCAGCGAGACTCGGCTCTATGTTCAGGGCGTCTACCGTAATGCTCGTCAATACCAGCGACTCTACGATGAACAGGGCCACTTCAAGAGCTCAGTGCCCGGCTCGTAAGAGTCACCTGGGGACGGCGATTGTTGCGTTATTCTGCCTGCTGCTGGCACCGGCAACTCCGGCGCAACAGAGTCCTCCTCGCGCAACGCTAACCGTCAAAACCTCCGCCGGAGCTACAGTCTGGGTGAGCTCGCTTCGTTTTGGCAAGGTGCCTGACAGTGGACAACTGACAATCAGCAACCTGCGCCCCGGAACTCATACAGTTCGTGCAAGGCTCAACGGAAAGCATGAAGGCGCGGAGTCCGTCGCCTTAGGCGCGGGGGAGGAGCGCACCGTCTCGATCCCGCTTTCTCACCCAGCCGATGCTGCCGAACAGCATTTCCAGAATGCCGAGGACCTCAGAGATACCGGCAAGCAGTCGGAAGCGATCAAGGAGTATCGCCTGGCGATCGCGCAGCGGCGCACAGGATATCCGGCGGCGCGAATGGGGCTTGCCCGCAGCCTTATGGCTACCGGAAAGCATGATGATGCCGTGACGCAGGTCCGCGCGGGAATGCGCGAGCGAGGTGGAAGTTTTCCGGAAGCGTATACGATACTGGGCAACCTGCGTCGCTCGGAGGGGCTGACCGGCGACGCAATGGATAACTATCGTACGGCGCTGAACCAGTCGAACGATTTCTCACCTGAAGCGCACACCGGACTGGCACTCACCTATCAGGATCTTGGCCGCCCCGGCGATGCGATCAAGCAGTATAAGATCGCGGCGGCGCAGGCGGCCGACACGGAACCTGTAATCTATTATTTGCTGGGGAGTGTGCTCGAGCGAGAGGACCGGCTTGTGGAAGCGATCGAAGCCTACCAGAGATACGTCGATCTGGCGCCTCAGGGAGCAAACGCGAGTGCGATCAGATCGATTATCAAGCAGCTAAAAAGAGAGCTTCAGTAGGGCTTGTTCGGCTCCTATTTCCGAATCGGGGAAGTATTTCGGGCATCCCGCAGGGATGCGAGAAGGTAGCCAGGGGCAAGCGAAGCGCAGCCCCTGGAATCGAGGACAAAATAAGACCGCGTCCTGAAAGGACGCAGACAAACTGGTGGGTCTATCGCGAGAGGTCTTGCGGCCCTTCAGGGCGCAAGGGTGTTCCGATAAGCATTCCAGGGGCTGCGCTTCGCTTGCCCCTGGCTACCCTCTTGCATCCCTGACGGGATGCAGAAGCTCGTTTCGAATCCTCACTTCTTCTTGGCTTCTTCAATGCGCTGGCTCAGGGCGCCTACGAAATCGCCCGCCGGGCTGAACCCCGCTTGCCGGTAGGATACATGCCCGCTCCGATCAAAAATCATCGTCGTCGGAATTGAGTCCACCGCCATAAGGCTCTCGAGCGATTCGGCGAAAGCAACGGGAAGCTTGCGCTTCTGATCCTTCAGGAACGGAGCGACAAGATTTCGATCCTCATCAGTGCTCAATGCGAGAAAGACCACCTCGGTGTCGCTCTTATACTTCGCCATGGTGTCCTCCAGCAGAGGCATCTCGATACGGCATGGCCCGCACCACGTAGCCCAGAAGTTGACGACCACCACCTTGCCGCGATAGTCGGCAAGCTTGATGGTTGAGCCATCCAGCTTCGTCAGCTTGAAGAGCAACGGGTCTTTCAGGTCCGCGTTGATATTCGGTTTCTCAAGCCGCGCTTCACGTTCCGCGAGGTAGCTCGCGTAGTCATCGTAGGTCTTCAGAATGCGATCGCCGAGGCCTTTCTCGGATCCGTACTTCGCGGCATATATCTCACCCAGCTTGCGGCGAATGACCTTTGGATCCAGAGTCTCGCTGTTGTCGAAAGCGCCGACGAAGGCCTCGAGATAATAGTTGATTGCTTTGTCAATATCGTGATCCTTCTCGGCAAGTGTCCCGAGCGCGAGCGCGGTCTCCCCGGTTCGCGCCGCTGAATACCCCTTGAGGAAGTCGGCCCGGGCCTTCTCGGTGTAGCCAAGGTCCTGCTCGACACGGCCGCGAAGCGTATAGACAACAGCGATCCCACGATCACGACGGTCGGCCCATTGGGCGGCGTTCATGCGCGCGGGTTTGGGCGATGAGAATGCCGATTCAACCCGGTTGACCAGCCGGTCAGCATATTTGAGGGCCTTCTCGAGATCGCCTGGAGCGTGTCTCTCACGAAGCAGCGTGACTACCGCCTTCAGGGTTTCGGCGTCTCGTTCATTGGAAGCAATCACCCGCTCTGCGTAGGAGATCGAGCGATCGTGGTCGCTAAGACCAAGACTCAATTGAAAGAGCTCCCGCTCAAGCTCTGCCTTGCGGCGGCTATTTGGATACTTCTTGAGATAGGCTTCGAGCGCGCTTACCAATTGTGGCGGATTGCCACCAGCACCCTGGATGGCACGCTGGAGCTCACTCTCCGAGTCAGACTCGACCTGCGCGGCGGCCGGCTCCTGGGGAAACGCAGTCACAGCGGTAAAGGCCATCAGACAGAGTGTCAACAGAATACATCTCATAGTTTCCTGGTATCTCTTCCTATTACACCCATCAACCGGCCAACGGGATTCTCTCTACCTCGATCGCGGCGATAACTGAAGAACAGGTCCTTGCGGCACGACGTGCAGAGCCGGCTGTCGTAGATCTTATCAGGCTCGACGCCGATGGCAACCAGCTGCTTGAAATTGGCGAGATTCAGATCCAACTGAACTTTGCCTTCTCTGCCATTGGGTGCCATCAGCTCCCCTGCATATTTGAACTCGCCGGAGAAGAGCTCCACCACATCCATCCCGACTTCAAAGCAGCAACTGCCGATCGCCGGCCCGACAGCAATGAGCAAGTCCTCAGGCCGCGCATGAAACTCCTGTTGCATACGTTCAATTGTTCGTGCGACGATGCCCTTGAGAGTGCCGCGCCAGCCCGCATGCACAGCCGCAAACGCGCGGGTTCGTGGGTCAGCTATCAGAATTGGAATACAATCAGCAGTCTGGACTGCAAGCAGTGTGTTCTCCAGATCGGAAACCATCGCGTCGCAGGTTGGCGGCTCGCGCTCAAACTCGAACTTATCGAGTACAAGGCAGACATCGGCTGAGTGCACCTGTCTTACAGTAATCAGCGGCCATTCAGAGGCACCGATGGCCGTTCTGAAACGCCGGCGGTTTTCGAGTACCGCATCCCGGCTGTCCTGAACGAAGTTCCCCAGGCTAAGGGATGCAACCGGCAGATTGCTCACTCCGCCCTGACGCGTGCTGAAGGCGTTCCTGAATCCGGCCCCCTCGATTGGCTCACAGACGATCCATGAGAGGCCATTGGTCGAGCGCAAGGAGAATTGAGTCATTTCAGATTTACCGGCAGATTTACCCGAGATGATCATTGGAATCGGAATCGACCTCGTTGACATTGATCGGCTCGAGCGAGTCCTCGCCCGGCACGGGTAGCGTTTCGCACGCCGGGTCTTCACCGAGGGCGAGATCTCGTATTGCGAGGCTCGCTACCGACGCGGTGAAGGATACGCCGCCCGATTTGCTGCCAAGGAGGCGGCTCGTAAAGCGCTCGGCGCAGCAACATCGATTGCCGCGCTCGGATGGCGCGACGTTGAAATCATATCATCCGATGAAGGCGCTCCGCATCTGGAACTCCACGGCCGCGCGCGAGCGCTTGCGCGCCAGCTTGGCGTAACCAGGGTTCATGTATCCCTCACGCACGCGACGAATCAGGCGATCGCCGAGGTGATTCTCGAGAAGACCGAATGAGACTTGTCGAGCAGCATCAAGCAGGGGCAGGGGCGGGGGCGGGGGCGGCGGCCGAGTTGCCGGCAGCGGGAACGCGAGAGGCTCGCATGGTAGCGGCCCTCGAGGTCGCATCAGTAATGATCTCGGTGATTGTCGCTGGCTGGGTGATTCTTCCGCTTCAACCGGAGCGACCCTGGCTGGCACTCATTCCGGCGATTACCGGGCTCGCCTTGATAATCCGTTCCCAGAAGGCGAGGGGCGAGGACGCTCGCTCGCTGGGGCTCGGCGCGGTCAACTTTCTGAGAGCCGCACAACTGCTCGCCTTGCCGATGCTGGCCGGGGCTGCACTCATCGTGGCGATAGGCATGGCCGCGGGCTCATTTCACTACACTTCACATTTCCGGATCGTTCTCCTGGTGCAGCCAATTTGGGGACTGGTTCAGCAATACGTGCTGCAGGGTTTTGTCTACCGGCGGCTCAGGTACTCGTTCGCTGGTCGCGGGAGTGGAGTCGCCATAGTGGCTACCGCGGTTCTCTTTGCGCTGGCTCATGCACCCAATCTGATGCTCATGAGCCTGACGCTCATCGGCGGCCTCGTCTGGACCTGGGTCTATGATCGGGCTCCCAACCTTCTGGCGCTCGGGCTCTCGCATGCGATTATGAGTCTTCTGATCATGACTTCATGGCCGCCATGGCTGCTTGACAGCATGGGGATCGGCTTCAAGTATTTCTTCAGACAGCGAGTCTGGTAGTAGTGGACTGTAACACTGAAATCACAACCTCAAGTCGGACTTCGCCCACGCGTAACCACCCCATGCGGCCACAGGGCGCGCCAACGGCGCGACCTAAGACAGCCCAGGGCGAAGCCCTGGGTATTCGCCAGCTATCACGCGCAGCCCCAACGGGGCGGCGTTTCGAGCATTTGACTCTAATTCCCAACGACGCCCCGTTGGGACTTAGTCACAGGTTCGGCTACGAACCCGGGGCTGCGCCCCGGGCTATTTCAGGTCGCGCCGTTGGCGCGGCAGTCGGTGCCACTCGCTAGCGATTTCACCGATTCAGTCCACGAGATTCGATGGCCGAAAGATTCATCGAAAGACGGAAAGCAAGCTGGCAGCGACTCGAGGAGCTGCTCAGGCAGGCGAGGAGCTCGAGCGACCTCCGGAGATTGAGCCGGCAGCAGGTGCGCGAGCTTGGCCGCAATTACCGGCGTGCGGCATCCGATCTCGCGATCGCGCGAGTTGAATCGCGAGATCAGCGACTGGTAAGCTACCTCAACGGCCTGGTCATTCGCGCACACGGCCTCATCTACCGAACGGAATCGAAGGGGCCTGGCGCCATTTTCATGTTTTATCGTTTCGAGTTTCCGGCGATATTCCGTCAGACCTTTCGCTACACCCTGAGTGTCTTCCTGACCTTTTTGGCGATTTCACTTTGCGCCTTCGTCGCCACTTATCGCGACGATGACTTTGCCGATTTCGCATACATCGACTCGGCCACAGTCAAAATGATCAAAGACAATCAGATGTGGACCGGCTGGCTGAATACTCACGCGCCGCTCGGTGCCGCGCAGATCATGGCCAACAACATCGGCATCACTCTCAAGACTTTTGCTGTGAGCGTGCTGCCGGTCGCCGGGACGATCGATGTACTAATGCCTTCAGCGCTTCAGTTTGGCGCGATCAATGCGCTGATCATCAAGTACCATATGACGCTCAAGCTCTGGTCCTTCGTAGCTGCCCACAGCGTGCTCGAATTCACTGCGATATTCATCGCCGGCGGAGCCGGACTGATCATTGGTCTGGCCATCCTCGTACCGGGCGAGCGAAGCAGAAGGGACGCGTTGGTGGAGCGTGGCGGCGTCGCTATCAAGCTGCTCGCGGGTTGTATTCCGCTGCTGATCATTGCCGGTCTGATTGAGGGATTCATTTCACCCTCGCAGCTGCCTGCATGGATAAAGTTTTCAGTGTCGGCAATCACCGCTGCAGTACTCAGCGTCTATCTGGCAGGAGCACGTCGCAGGCGTGGATTAATGCTATCATCAGAGCATGGCAATGACGCATCTGACTATTCTGACCAAGAACAATCTGTTCTCGTTCCTGGGGCTCGTTCGGGGCCAGCTCGTTGACGAGGAGGACACATCGCTCAAGGATGTGACAGCGGTTATCAAACTTGACCCGCGCGAGGGCAAGCCGTGGTTAAAGCAGTTTGAGACCGGAGGAGAGGCCGTTCGGGACTACGAGGTGGCTGTCGACACGAGTCTCGATCGCGGCTGGAGCGTTGTCTACCGTGGCAAACCGCTCCTCGGCTAACTCAGCGGTTGACCGAATCCCAGAACGCGACCGTCACAGTCGCGAACAGCGAACTCTTTCATGTTGTAGGCCTCCTGGATAACCGGGCCGTAGACCACCTCAGCACCATTGCCGCTCAATTCCGAATGTAAGGCCGGCGCATCGTTTACCCAGAAGAAGGCATCCCACGTACCACCCTGTTTCTCGTTTGGAACGATAAGCTCCGGAGCGCTCACCAGACGGAGCATAACCCCGAGGCCATCGCGGCTGCAGATCGCAAACTGCAGCGGAGCTCCAGCCGAATACTCGCAGTGAAAACCGAGCGTCTTCTCATAGAACGCTAACGATCTCTCCACATTGGCTACCGGGAAATAGGGGGCGCTGCGAAATAGTAGTGTGCTTTGAGTCGAAGCCATGAATACCTCCCATTTAGTATGGAGTGCGGCGACTTGTCGCCGCTTTTGATTTAGATATTGCAGTAATTAACACAAAAGCGGCGACAAGTCGCCGCACTCCATACTAAGCCAGTCGCCCTCAATAATGTTTCGCGGCTTTCTGTAGCAGCTCAATCTCGGACTTTGTAATTCCTTTCAAATCATTGGCAATTCCAACCGGGCTTTGCTTGAACAGTGCCTCGAGGAAGACGCAGGCCGCCAGGTATGAGCCTGCAAGCGTCGGGTGGCTCAGATCCTTATCATGCAGCTCGGGTCTGTCATGCCGTTTCATGAATTCCTGCCAGACAGTTCCGACCGGAACGACTATCGCCCCAAGCTCCAGGCCGATATCCTCGTAAGCAGATGTGATGGCCGCCTGAGTCTGCGGAGAATTCTTGCGGGCCCACGTCATATAGAGCACGGTCTTCGCGCCGGACGCCTTGATTGCCTCATCGAAGAGCCGAACGTTCTCGTGCATGCGCACGGGATTCTTGAACCCCAGAGTGCTCTGCTCCTGAAGGATTACGTAGTCGTAAGTGGAACCCTCGATCGCCCTGCGCGCCTCTCCCTTGTTCCAATGCATGCGGAGTGACGCGCCGCCGGCAGAAATGAGGTGATGCTTCAGAACTAAACCGCGCGCAGCCGCCAGTCGCTCCAGCAGGCCGGGCATATCGTTCCGCGCGGTGAAGCTGTTGCCGATGAAAAGAAGTCTGGCCATCGATCTACTTGCCTGCGTCGAGGTGCCAGCCGGGGTTCACCCACTGTCCGTTGCGAAGGACAAAGACCTCAGTTGCCCGTCCGGACTGTTGTATCCGCTGACCGCCGATTTCGAGCTCATAGGCATAGTCCGAGTAGACCACCGCAGTGTAGCCGAAGACCTGGATCTCGGTTCTCGGAAACTCCAGTTTGACCAGCTTTCCGCCGTTCTTTGCGAATTGCGCTGAGCCTTCGAAGATGGCTTTTCTGTCCTCCCAATTGTTGTTGCCGGAGCTGATCGCCATCGTTTCTGCGGGAATCAGCTTCTCCAGCGCCGCACGATCGTTTGCGAAGTAGGCCCGCCAGACTGCCTCTCGGGCATCGAGCAACCTCTTTCGGGCAGGATCGGGGAGTTTCCTGAACGCCTGCTGTTGCTGGGCCATCGATTCGGGATGCAGCTCAGTGTCGCTGCCCGTCTGAATCCACTGTCCATTCTGCTTCGTGTAGAAGTCAGAGATGCGAAGAACGCGTGTGAGCAAACCATCCGGAGTGTTTGCTTCAACTTCGGCGGTGAAGCAGACGAAGGCGGCATCCCCTTTGAAGATCATGTCGAATTCGCGCATCTTATAGCTCTTCATTCCGTAAGGGCTGTCCCTGTCGAAATAGACGGTCTCCATGTAGCCATCAACGCCGTGGATCATGGTCTCTGAGCCTTCGAGGTAGCCAAGCCAGTTCTTCTCGTGTGTCGCTCGCAGTTCGGCCGAGTCCTTCTTGATAAAGGCCTGGAAGATGCGATCGATGTGAGCGCGGATCGCCTCTCGATCGGCCTTGCGATCGTCCTGAGCAGACGCTGAGAAGGCGGTGATGAGAAGAAGGCACGCTGCAAGGGAAAGCTGCTTGAGTGTCATGTGCATCCTTTCAGACCTATCTCCAGGTAAGTCTCCGACGATGCCAGGGACAGACGATTGAGACAGGAGTGTCGCGCCGTGGGCGCGACCTGAAACAGCCCAGGGCGAAGCCCTGGGTGGCTGATACCACCGAACGAATCGCTAAAGCGTAGCGCCTAACCGGGCAGAGGCAGGCAGTTGTCGCTTAGTTTCACTGGATTATTTGCTCAGATAATGCGCCCCTGCGATGAGAGGCTGCGAGGACCTTGGCGGTTTCAGCCGGCTCCTATCCCCGCGGACCTTCGGTGCCCGGCGGGCTGTTTCTAAGGCATCGCGCCTCTTGCCTGCCGCGATGCCCAATGGCCGTTATCTTCATATCCGTTCACCGAGGCAGTAGCAGAGACCGTCAGGAGCGACTACAAAAAAGACCTTGTAACTCGTCTGCCCATACCGCTGCGTGTCGAAGCCGGCTGTCTCCTTCTCGAGACCGTTGGACTTGAGCTCCTCAAATGCCGTCTCGGCATTGTCAACTTCGAAGAAGCAGCCATCCTGAGTTGGATCACCGCCATTCTCCGCCAGCCCGATCTCGATTGAATCCCTTGCCAGCACAGCAGACTTGTGCGGTGAATCCTTTCGCGATAACACCCGGAAGCCCATCACTCTTTCATAGAACGGAATTGATGAGTCGACGTCGGCAACGGGCAGATTCATTTCATCCTTTTGATAGGGATGAGCCGACTTGAATACAGCTTTCATGATTTCCTCACTTCCGGATAGACTGAGGAATGGGAGAGTTAGGATGCAGTCTCAGCAAATGGAATCTGATGATCGAGAGCTTCGCGAACGATTCTCAGCGCAGTCTCGCTGATCCGTGAGCGCCACGCGTCGCGCTCCCCCTCGGTGGCGCCACTAAGAAGCAGCAACCGCTTCAGGATGGCTGTGGTGACTACCACAAGCACTGCTCCCTGGCCTACTGGAAGATGCTCGTTATCGTCACGGGCACGGCGCCGTTCCTCTTCCTCCTCGAAACGAGGAATCTCTTTGTCGAGAAGTTCGAAGGCGGCGACCGTCAGTTGCTGCTGGCGAGCAGCCGCAAAATTGGCCAGCCTGGCCCGCAACTCTGAATTCAGGTGAAGCTCGATGATCGGCGACGCAGAACGGCGCGAGCCCAGGCCACCCCTCATGCGAGCGACCCGACCGGCCACGGCCAGAACACCAAACCAGTACCCGGCAAAGAGCAGGCCTATTGTCCAAAGACCGATCGGACGTCCAAAGCCTCTGAGGAGCAGGCAGACCAGGGGAATGAGAGCGGGTATCACCGCCAGAACGATGGACTGCCAGCGCCATCTGGGTCTCCATTCTGATCCGCGATTTTTCTGTGTTCCATTCGTCATTGCGAATGCAAGTTGCGTCGGTCAAGGGGGAATCGGATCAATTATAACTCATGGATGGGAGGCTTTGGAGTGATCGTGCCGCAGGCTGTCCAGCCTGCGGCAGAGATGGCTGTTGCGACAGTAGTTGTGTGGGGGCGGCTTGTAGGGGCGGCTCGCGAGCCGCCCCCACCCCAATACCTATTTCAGAGCCAGCTGCTTGGCTGTCTCGAGCGTCACTCTCTCTTTGTGACGGTAAGAGATATTGGCCATATGAGCGGCTACGGCAGATCTGTAGCCGATCTCAACCGGCGCATTCGGCTCCTTGCGCGACCGGACGCAGTCAACAAAGTTGGCCATATGGCCGAGGTCCTTTGTCTGGCCTTCGACCGTCGTGGCTTCCTTACGATTCATCTTCTCAGGATAGTAGTGGACGCCAGTCACCGACTTGCCGGTCACCATGTCCGTTGATCCCATAAGACGTTCGATTGTGCCGTCAGAGCCGAGGAAGCGCTCTCCAAGCCCGTAATGGCTGTTGCTGAACGTCGATTGCCATGTGACGACGATGTCGTTCGGGAAGTCGAGTGTCACGGCGATCGTATCCGGGACCTCACGTCCATCCTTCTCTGAGAAGACGCCGCCGGACATGAATGCCGCCGATGGCACGGGAAGATCCAGTGCTCTGATGATAAAGGCAATCTGGTGAACCATGTTCTCGGTGACATTGCCGCCAGAGAACTCCCAGAAGAGTCGCCAGTTGATGAATTTGTAGGCATCGAACGGCCGTGATGGCCGCCCGTTGAGGAACGCCTGCCAGCCGACATTGGAAGCTGTGCAATCTGAGGGCACCTCGCGCACCCACTGTCCATGTCCCTTGGGCGTGTTACGGCTCATCCAGGACTCAACGTGAGTAATCTTGCCTACGACGCCGTCCTTGAGCCACTGCTTGGCATCGATAAGCGCACCGGAGCTCTGATGCTGCAGACCGATGGTCACTACGCGATCTGAACGTTTTGCCGCATCACGACAAGCCTCAGCCTCCTCGATCGACCATGTCATGGTCTTCTCGCTATAGAGGTCCTTCCCTGCCCCGATCACATCAATGAAGTGATGAGCGTGGCAGTGTAGCGGCGTGGCCACGAGCACGGCATCCAGGTCTTTCATCTCGAGCATCTTCCGGTGATCGTCGAAGCCTTTGATGCCCGGGACGAACTTCTTCACCTCTTCGTGACGGCGGGTGTAGACATCCGCCATCGCGACAAATTCGATATTCGGAACGCGCAGGGCTTCGCGCATGATCTCCTGTCCGCGCGCCCCAGCGCCGATAATTCCCAGCCGCACGCGGTCGCTCGCGCCAAGCACCGAGCGCCAGTTGCTGGCACTCAGCGCGAGGCCTGCCCCTACGGCACCTCGTGCGGTGGTGGTCAGAAAGTCGCGACGACCTTTATTTGGATCCTTCACTTTCACCTCCTTAGGGCTGCCGGCGCCCGAAGGCGCCGGCAGGCTCATTGCAATCGCAGGGTAACAGGGGTCAGAACGTAAGTCTCGTACCAAACCGCAATTGTCGCGCCCCATTTCCATAGCCGGTAAACGGAGATGTCGCCGTGACCTGGCCAAAAGTCGAGGACGTGATGTTGGTTTGCGGGTTGCTGAAGTTAGGATGATTTAAAATGTTGAACATGTCCACCCGAAGTTCACCGCCGATCCGTTCGGTCAACTTGAACTTCTTGAAGATCGAATTGTCGACGTTGAAGAAGCCCGGTCCACTGATGGTGCTGTTGCGGGTCAGGCTGCCGAACGGTGCATAACGGAGATTGGGATCAACGGTTCCAACGAGCGTAGCCGCAGGAGTCGTGAACCCGCTGGTGTCAAACCATAGCTGCCCAGGACCAGTATTGCCGAACACCTTGATGTCGCCCGTATGGTTGGGACGCTGGGTGTTCCCCGGTGCGTGGAGATTCGACCCGCTCGTCGTGAAATCGAGTGGCGTACCCGAAAGCCACGACAGAAGTCCGGTCACCTGCCAGCCATCAAGGATCCACTTGGCCGGACCGTGAAGGCCCTGGGCGAACGGAATGCCCCACACGAAGCTCGTATTGAACGAGTGAGTCCGATCGAAGCCGGCACGTCCGCGATCAATACTTATGTTCGCGTTGGTATCTATGGTGCCGTTGTCGTCGGTATAGTCGATCGCCTTGCCGTAGGTATAGCTCATTGTCATCAGCCAGTTATTCTTGAACCGGCGATCGAGCTTCATTTGAAGCGAATTGTAGCTGGTGTTCTGCCCGATCCTCATCTCGACATCAGCCGTTCGTCCATAGGAGGGGAAAAGGAGACGTGCAGAGTTGTCGTTGCCGACGACTGCTGTGCCGAGCACATTGGCCGCGTTGAGGTTGATGCTCGATTGGATGCCCCGGCCCACATTGCCAACGTAAGCAGCCTCGCCGGTGAATCCAAACCACAACTCACGCTGGATCGCGAGGTTCCAGGAATGGAGTCTGGCCTCGTGCAGATCAGGCGGCGCGTAATAGAGATTGATCGCGCTAAATGCGGTGCCAGTCAAAGGAATGATCCCGTTTGCCGGCACGGCAAAGATGGTCGGAGGCGGGAACCCTTTCGCCAGCGAGCCGGCCGGCTGGAAGCTATTGACCGCGTTGAACTGGTTGTTCTGTTTGACCGGAAAGTTAAATGCGTACCGGTTGTCAGCAAATGGACTGAACGAGGTTCCAAAGCCGGCGCGAATAACTGTCTTGTCGTCGAATCGGTAGGCAATTCCGAGGCGCGGGGCGAAATTTGTCTTCTTCTGCTGAACGCCGATGTCCTGAGGTATGTCCCCATAACCGGCCACACGCAATGAGTTGTTGGATGGGTCGTAGTTAGAGAGACCACCCTTGTCAACCAGCCCGACAAGTGGCGAGTAGTACTCGTGGCGCAGACCCAGATCGACCGTCAATTTTTGCGTCACCTGCCATTTGTCGTGAATGAAAAAGAAGTACGCCCAGTGCTGCGTTCCCGGATTATCGAGCACGATTACATCGCGTCCGACGCTCCCTGGCAGGTCGAGGAGGAACGAGGCGAAGGCGTTGCCTATGCCACCCTGAGCCGCTGTGTCGCTGGGAATAGCCGTTCGCGAGCCGTTGAAATCAAAGTGGCCACGAACACCGCCGTTGTCCTGGATCTGCAGCAGGAAATCACGATTGTGCCGGATCTCCTCACCAATCTTGACCGTGTGATTACCCCAGATCTTGGTCGCGATGGCCGAGCCGATATAAGTCGTCTCGCCCCGATCCCACGGCAGGCTGTTGACGAATCCAAGGGTCGGCCCGGTGAACCCGTTCTGGATGTTGATGGTCGTCAATCCGTCTGAGAAGTCATCGATATTGACACCGGGAATGCCAAGCTCATCGGAAGTCTTTAAGCCTTTCGCGGAAGTCGTCGCGATGTTGTGATACCAGCTGACGCCGAACCTGCCCTCGAGTATCAGCGTCGGGCTGAACGTGTGCGTGTAGTTTCCCGCCGTGCTGATCGTCTTCTGCACGCCGGTACCATCAAAGCCACCGCTGGAATTGGGTCCGCCGTAGATTCCGTAGGCTCCCGGATCAGTCACTTCAGGGCGCTGGAAACTGAACCGGTACGAGAGGTCGTTCTTCTCACTTATCCGATAATTCACCTTGATATCAAAAGCCTGTGTGATCTTCTCGCGCACCTCGTTGAAGACAAAATTGGGCGTTCCGATTGGCGCGGCGGGTTACGCTCTGAGGCAGCAAACGCGAGCAAGCTCTTGGCAATCGGACTGATCCGATTCGGGCAGATTACATTGAGCACGCCGTTGCAGCTGATCTGCTGACGCCCGGTGCCGTCAGGATTGCCGGTAGCCGGATCGTAGATCTGTCGTGGGCGATGATCTAAGGTCTCCATTGAACCACTCCGGGTACGGCACAGTCAGCCGGTTGACAAACCCGAGTTTGTCGCTTGTGTACTGGTAATCTCCAAAGTAGAAGAGCTTGTCTTTCTTGATCGGACCGCCGATCGTCGCCCCGGCCTGCCGGTAGAAGGTCGGCGCAGTCAGGTGAGTGAAATAGTCTCCGGCTTGTGTGTTGTTGTTGTTTCCGAAGAAGAATGCGCTCCCGTGGATACTGTTGGTGCCCGACTTGAGAGTGACCTCGGAAACAGCACCACCGGCGCGCCCGAACTCAGCGTTGAAGTTGCTGGTGCTGATACTCACCGTCTCGATGGCATCGGCGGCAGGAATCAGGACCTGGAGGAGCCCGGTCTTCTCGTTGTCATCGACGCCCTCAATCTGAAAATTGTTCGACATGCGTGACTGACCGTTGACCTTGGCCGCAAGACTGTCCTGCGAGTTGAAGAATGACGAGTGCTCGCGCGTAGGATGTGTCGCGCCGGGCACGGTGACCAGTAGTCCCTGGAAGTTCCGGTTGAAGCCAAGCGGCAGCTCGGCGACCTGCTTGCTTTCGATCAGACGCCCGGTGTCGGCGCGATCCGTCTGGAGCAATGGTTCCACTACTCCCTGCACCGTGACCGCTTCGCTCACCTCACCGACCTGAAGCGTAAAGTCTGCGCGTACCGTCGTGTTGACGCTGACAGTGACGTTCTCCTGAACGGTCTTCTTGAAACCACTGAGTGTCACTTCGACCCGATAGAGGCCGTCCTGGATGCTGGAAAAGGAGTAGTTTCCATCAGCGTTGGTGGTCGCCGTGCTGCTGATATTTGTACGACTCTCAGTCGCCACAACCGTGGCGCCGACGGCTGCCGCACCCGATGCATCAGTGACCGTGCCGACCAGAGAGCCTCTCACAGCCTGGCCGTAGGCAACCGATGCGCCGCACAAGACGCATAGCGCAAGGGACAGCGAGATACTGAATCAATTTGAACCGCATATTCTCTCCCGGAGGAGGTGAATCTCCTCAGTTAGTGCCGATGGTCGATCTTTCCAGTGACACGGCAGAGTGTTCCTGACTTTTTTCAAGTTCTTCCGTGCTTTTGTGGAAGCCAGAGGTAAGTTTTCGTCCCAGCGGCGCCGACTGAGAGATGTGCCGCAAGCGGCTGAATGAGTAGGTTAGAATCTGTCGGCTGGCTGCATTATCTGGAGGCTTTGACCGCCTGTCAAGCGTAGCCCATCACTGAAGCGCGGCGACAAGTCGCCGCACTCCATACTAAGCCTGTCGGCTTTCTTCCGATCAGCTGGCCACCTCTAAGGAGCACACTCCAATTCGCACCTGTTGGGGAGGGCGGTGGTTGACAGGTCACACCAACCATGTGCTAGGCTGACCATCGGATGACAAGGGTTACGGCCACAATTCTAATGCTGGTTGCCTTGATGACGCAGGCTTTGGCCGGCGCTCTTGTGCCGGTTCGGCACGGCAACGCCAGGATGGCTTGCTGCGCTGACGACGCCACCAGCGAATCAGAGGCTGCGTGCCATACGCAGGGCACATCTCCAGCCGCATCTCCGGCCGCGACTATTTGCTGCGAGACTTTCTGCGGTCGGGGTGCGAGCGGCTCTCAGTTCGAGACCGTGCCGCAGGTCTCTACTCCAGCCCTGAATCCTCGCCTGGTCCGGGCTGAACTACCTGAGCTTTTTCCTGACGACTCTGCCTTCAGTTTAATGGCGGCCTCCCTTCTGCGCCGTCACGCTCCCGCATTATTCCTACAGCAATCTGCCTTTCTTATTTAGCCGGGCCGTAGTGTGCCCATTCGCCGGCTAATCCAGCCACAAATAGCCATGAGACACGTCACAGTCCGCGTCTAATTGCGTTGCGCTGTTCGGGAACCCTGACTCGAAAGGACAAAGTATGTACAAAGTCGCAATCTACTTCTTCGTGCTTGCCGCCCTATCGCTGGCCGTGGCCTGCGGTGGGAAGACGAATGAATTTGGGAGTGAGAAGGTTATCAAGTCCGGGAACGCCGGTGGAATAACAATCAGGATTTCGAGCGCAAGCGGAGAGCTCCGGAAGGGACCGAACGACCTGACCATTACCTTCGTCGATGAGTCAGGACAGCCTGCCGATGTGACCGCTGCGTCACTCAACTTCAACATGCCTGCCATGGGCAGCATGGCAGAGATGAATGACAAAGCCTCACTCACAACCACCACAACTCCGGGAAAGTACAACGCCAGGGTTGAGATTCAAGTCCCAGGCACCTGGGAGGCCCAGGTCAAGTTCCAGACCTCGAAAACCTCAGGTGAGACATCAATGACCGTTCAGGCGAAGTAACCGGGGCAGAATGCCCCTGGCAGGCCGCAAATGATCAACCGGATTATTGAGTCTTCGCTCAAGAACCGCGCCATCGTCATCCTCTTCTACCTGGCTATCGCAGGCTGGGGTTATTGGGCATTACTGCGGACACCGATCGACGCGATTCCCGACCTCTCAGACAATCAGGTCATAGTCTTCACCGACTGGACCGGGCGCTCGCCTCGTGAGGTCGAAGACCAGATCACCTATCCGCTTTCGACAGCCTTCCAGGGGATGCCAGGCGTACGCGCCGTGCGTGGCCAGTCCGCATTTGGCTTCTCTATGATCAACGTCATCTTTGATGATGCGACGGACCTCTACTGGGCGCGGACGCGGGTACTCGAGCGCTTGAACGTGATCAAGGCACAGTTGCCGGAATCAGTCACGCCCGCGCTCGGCCCGGACGCATCAGGCGTTGGCCAGATCTTCTGGTATACGGTCGAAGATGACTCAGACGGGAAAGGCGGATACAGCCTGCGCGATCTTCGCTCGCTTCAGGATTGGTTTATCCGCTTTCAACTCAATTCCGTTCCCGGCGTGGCTGAAGTCGCTTCGGTGGGTGGCCACGTTCAGCAATATCAGATCGACGTCGATCCAAATCGACTGCGCGCCTATTCGATTCCGCTTTCGCAGGTCGTTGACGCCGTCCGGCGCAGTAACGCGAATGTCGGCGGGAACGTGGTCGAGCAGAACGGGCAATGGTCGGCTGTACGCGGAATCGGCCTCATCGAATCGTCGGCAGACATCGAAAACATCGTGATCGCTGCCACGAATGGCACGCCAATCTATGTGCGGAACGTGGCGACGGTGAAGACCGGCAACGCGTTCAGGGTCGGCGTTCTCGATCGTGACGGGAAAGAAGCGGTTGGTGGTGTGGTCATTGCCCGCTACGGCGTTAACGCGCTCGACGTCATCAACGGGGTTAAAGAGAAGATCCGGTCACTGCAATCGGGTTTGCCGCGTGGAGTGAGGGTTAAGCCTTTCTACGACCGTACCGAACTTATCCTTCGCGCAACAGGAACGCTAAAGCGGACGCTGATCGAGGAGCTGCTGCTGGTAACCCTCGCACACGTCATCTTCCTCTTCCATTTTCGTTCAATCCTCATCGTTACGCTCCCGCTTCCTCTGGCGGTTCTGGCGTCCTTTCTGGGCATGCACTACGCCGGCGTCGGCTCGAACCTCATGTCGCTTGCCGGAATTGCGATAGCCATTGGAGTGCTGGTCGATGCCGGCATCGTCGTCACTGAAAACGCATTTCGCCACCTGGAACGGAGCGAAGTATCGTCGCGGGACCGCGCTCGGGTCTGGCGGGTGGTACTCGAATCTACGCAGCTCGTCGGGCGGCCGATCTTCTATTCGATGACGATTATCATCCTGGCCTTCGTTCCTGTGTTCACGCTCACAGGCCGTGAAGGAAAGCTCTTTCACCCCCTGGCTTTCACCAAGACGTTCGCCATGGCTGCCGCAACAGTGATTGCCGTGACCCTCGTGCCTGTGCTTTGCACCTTGCTGCTCAGGGGGCGCCTCCACTCCGAAGACACGAACATCGTCATGCGTGCGCTCAATGCAGTCTACCGGCCCGTCCTGCGTCTCGCGCTCGCTCACCGCGCTCTTACCATCCTGCTCGCCGCGACACTCTTCATTGGCGCAGTAGCTCTTGCGATGCGCATCGGGACCGAGTTCATGCCGGAGCTGAACGAGGGCGATCTCATGTTCATGCCGATCACCGATCCTTCGATCTCGGCGGATGAGGCCTTGCGAGTCATGCAGCTGCAGGACCAGACGATCAAATCATTTCCCGAAGTGGAATGGGTCGTTGGCAAGGCGGGGCGGGCGGAAACCTCGACCGATCCAGCACCAATCAACATGAGCGAGACGATCATTCATTTGCGGCCGCCGAGTGAATGGCGCGCTGGACTAACGCGGGAGAGGCTTGTTGAAGAGATGGATGCAAAGCTTTTGATGCCCGGCGTGCAGAACATTTGGACGCAGCCGATCATCAACCGAATCGAAATGCTCTCGACCGGCATTCGCACTCAGATCGGGGTGAAGATATTCGGTGGTGATCTCAACCAGATTGAGCAGCTTTCACAGAAAGTGGCGGAGATCCTGCGTGAGGTGCCGGGTGCCGTGAACGTTTCGCCGGAACCCCTGACTGGAGCTCCATACATCGACATCACGATCGATCGTCAGGCGGCCGCACGTTACGGGATCGACGTCAAAGCCATCCAGGACATCATCGACACCGGCATCGGCGAAACCAGCCAGACAGTAACGATCGAAGGGCGCCAGCGCTTCCCGGTCCGCGTGCGCTATGCGCCTCAATTCCGGAACAGCTCGGAGGCTATCGGGAAACTGGTCGTCCCGGCTCCGGGCGGGGCTCAAATACCACTGTCGCAGCTATCCAGTATCAGAAGCGACCCTGGCGCTTCAATGATCCCCAGCGAGAATGGCTTGCTGCGCGGGACGGTGCTACTCAATGTCCGAGGCAGGGACGTAGTCGGTTTCGTTGAAGAGGCCCGGAGAGCCATCACAAACAACCTCAAATTGCCGGCGGGCTATTACATTGAATGGAGCGGCCAGTACGAAGATCAGCAACGGGCCAGGAACCGGTTGCTGATTGCATTGCCGCTCGTATTGCTCGTTATCTTTGTGCTGCTCTATTTCACCTATCACTCCTTCATCGAGGCTGCGCATGTGATCCTGGCCGTGCCTTTTGCGCTCACGGGCGGCGTCTATCTTCTTTATGCGCTGGGCTACAACTTCTCGGTCGCCGTCTGGGTCGGCTTTATTGCGCTTTTCGGAACGGCCGTGCAGACAGGAATGGTCATGGTGATCTACCTGAAAGAGTCAGTCGATCAGAAGAAGGCGGCAATGGGCGGCAGGTTGACTCGCGAGAGCCTGATCAACGCAGTTGTGGATGGCGCGGTGCTAAGACTGAGGCCGAAGATCATGACAGTTTCAACCGTCGTCGCCGGTTTGCTTCCAATTATGTGGAGCACCAGTTCCGGTGCCGAGGTCATGAAACCGCTCGCCACGCCCGTGCTGGGCGGAATGATCTCGTCGCTGGTCCATGTGCTGATCGTGACCCCTGTGATCTTCTGCTGGCTCCACGAGCACGAGCTGAAACGCGAGGCTCGAATAGACGCAAGCCAAAATCGGGACAACCTGCCAAGTGCGGACTTAGGGGCGGTAATTGGAAAGGAGAATTTATGAGGAGCAGGATATGCCAGTCAATTGTGACTGCCGGTTGCTGGCTGATCGCCTTGACGGCCGTTGGCATCGGCCAGACGAACGGCATCGCCACTGCGATGCCTGCTGAGAAGACCGAGCGGTCGGCCATATATATACAGTCTATCGACCCCGTGAACGGGCGCACGGCTCAAGAATTGGTGGCCTATGCGATCTCGCACAATGGCGAGCTTGCGGCAGCCCGTGCGATGCTTAACGAAGTGCGAGGCCGTTTGCGTCAGGCCTCTCTCAAGCCGAACCCGACGCTCGAGTCGAGCGGCACCAAGGCTGTCAACAGCTCTGATAACAGCTTCCTGGTCGGCCTCGAGCTCCCTCTGGAGATTGGTGGGAGGACAAAAGCGCGAGTGGCAGTGGCGGACCGCGAGCTCGATCTGCGTGAGGCAGAAGTACGAGATTTTGAACGGCGATTAGCAAGTGAAACGCGGAGCCGTTATATCGAGGCAATAGCAGTAGCGCGGAATCTCAAGTTTGCCGAAGAGCTGGTCCGATTCGACCGTGACTCACATGAGCTCGTTCAAGCACGCGTCACGCATGGGCAACAGCGCGCCACTCGAGCGCAGTCAGGTTTGGGTTGAACTCAATCGCGCAGAGACAGCGCGGATTGCTCTCGAAAGCAAGATGGAGCAGGCGGTGCTCGAGCTCAAGAAGACTGTCGGGATGGAGGCCGCAGATTCACTGCGCTTGAGCGGGGAACTCACTGCAAACTCTCAACCACTCCCGCAAAGCGAAGCTCTGCGGCACACTCTCGAAGCGCGGCCTGATCTGGTTGCATTGCGGGCGGCAGAACGCCTGGCGGAAGCACAGGCCGATCAGGCTCGGCGTGAGGGGAAGATTGATGCGAGCATCTTTGCAAACTATCAGCGGATGAATTTCGGCTTTGACATACGAGGTTTCGATGAATCAGGTCGTCTGGTCCCTGTCGCGGGAGTATTCCACTATGCGACATTCGGGGTTCGGCTGACGATTCCGGTTCGAAACCGGAACCAGGGTTTGATCGAGGCGGCGATAGCCTCAATGGAAGCGGCTCAGAAGCGGCGGGAGTTTGCCGAGCAGGTGGCGCGCAACGAGGTTGCCGCCGCATATGCTCGATACGAGCGCTCGCAATCGGCCCTCGATGTCTATCGCGATCGGGTGCGAGAGCCTGCTATGCAGAACCTGGATGTTGTACATAAGACCTACACTCTGGGCTACAAGACTGCACTCGACTACCTGGCTGAGCAGCGGCGTTTTGCCGAAATCGAGACCGGTTATACCGAGGCTCTAAAAGAACGATTGCTCGCACTCAGCGAGATTGAGCGCGTGACGGCCTCTACAAGGTGATCAAAATGGCTGCTCGGATCAGAAATCGTCTCTGGATAGTCGGCGCGGTGTTGATTGCTGTCGCAGCAGTATCTATTGGCAGTTGGATTCTGCTCGGACCGAAGCGCGGAGGGCCGGCAGGACGCCCGGTGGCTGCCCCGGAAAGCCGTTCCAAAGCCAATGGAATGAGCAATTCCGCTCTCGGAACCCAGCAATGGCCTGGCGATACAACGATTACGCTCTCTGCCGACAAACTCCGCAATGCGCATCTCACCTTCGAAGAGGCTGTCGTGCGGACGTCGGATGGCGGCGAGTTACGGACGACTGGAACGGTTCAATCAAACGCCTACAAAGAGGTGCCGGTGCCGGCAATTGCCGGAGGCATTGTCCGCGAGGTCAATGTTGCAGTCGGCGATCAGGTCAGGCGTGGTCAGAAGATTGCGACAATCTTCAGCACGGAACTGGCGGACGCGCAGACATCCTATCTTAGCTTGCAGGCGGAAATCGCAAAGCATCACGAGCATTATCACCGGGCTGAACAGCTCGTCGAGATCGGTGCCGTCAGCCGTGAAGACTTCGAAGTTGCGCAGGCAGAATACAAGACTGAACAAGCGAGGCTCGCAGCGGCGCGTCAGAGACTGATGTTTCTGGGGATGAGCGCCAGCCAGGTCGAGGGGCTTAACAATGCGGGTCAGATGAGCGCACTCGTATCAATCGAGGCTCCCATTACTGGAACAGTTCTCAGCCGGTCAGTCAACGCCGGAGAGGTCGTGATGATTGGTAAGGAACTCCTCAAGGCCGGGGATCTTACTACTGTCTGGGTGATTGCCCAGGTACACGAAGGCGACTCTGTATCCGTCCAGGAGGGCACAAGGGCGGAGATCGTCGTGCCGGCACTTCCGGCCCGCAGACTGCTCGGTCGCGTCTCCTACATTGATCCTCGCGTGGATACGCAAGCGCGCACCGTTCAGGTCCGCGTCGAACTCAACAATCCAGGACGAACGCTGAAGCTTGGGATGTTCGTTGATGTATATCTCGGCGGGCGAGAGGCTGCCCCGAGGAAACAGTTTGTCAGTGTGCCACGCACTGCTGTGCAAGTGATCGGAGGTAGACAGGTCGTCTTCATCGCCACTGCTCAGCCCGGAGTGCTCTTGCAGCGCGAGGTTAGCGCCGGTGCCGAGCAAGATGGTTCGCTGCCGATTCATGCCGGACTTAGTGGCGGCGAGAGCGTTGTAACCGAGGGGAGTTTCCTGCTGCGCGCTGAGAGCGTCCGGCTGAATCCTGAGCAATTGAAGGAGAAACAGTCTCCTCGCGTGTCTAATTGAGTGCCGGACCATCGATGCCGAACGGCCGTGGATTGCGGGCGATGCGACCAAGTGCCAGGAACCTGACAACCAGCGTGTAGGCCTGGTCTCCTTGTGACAGTCTCATTTCAGGCCAATCTGATCGATCTCTTTCCTGATTGCGAGTCTGTCGAGACTTGAAAGTGGTAGACACAAGAATAGACTGATCCTGCGTTCGAGCGTGAAGAACGCATCACGGTATGCCTTCTCGACCCGTTCCTGAGTTCCGTCCACTGCCGCCGGGTCCGGAACGCCCCAGTGGGCCGTCATCGGCTGGCCGGGCCACAACGGGCACACCTCCTGGGCGGCATGGTCACAGACAGTAAAGACAAAATCGAGCCGCGGCGAACCTGGCGCGGCAAACTCATCCCAGCTCTTACTCCTCAGGCCCGTCACCGGAACATGAGCAGCCTCGAGCTGCCGCAACGCTTCGGGACGTACCCTTCCCGTTGGATGGCTGCCGGCACTGTAAGCGGTGAAGTTCGGTTGCCCGCGGCTATTCATTATCGCCTCTGCCATGATCGAGCGTGCAGAGTTTCCGGTACAGAGGAATAACACGTTATAGCGGCCCGTCATTGATCTCACCTAATCGGTTTGTGGCTTCGTGGCTCGAACGAAGGCGCTCATGAATTTGCCCTCCACGAGAGGCGCAATCGCGTCGACGTCGATGTTTTGACCAGACAGGAATTCCCGAGCGTCTTCGACCTGGTAGACTCTCGTGGGTTCAACGTCAATCTCCTCAAATCCCGCCGATCCGAGCTTTTCGCGGTATTCGTTCTCTTCGAGAGCCCCCGCGATGCATCCGACCCATAGGAGCACGCTCTCACGAACCTCTCGAGGCACGTCTCCGCGTGTCACTACGTCGGACACGGCAAGGCGTCCGCCGGGTTTCAGAACGCGAAACGCCTCACGCAGTACGCGGTCTTTGTCACCCGAGAGGTTTATTACGCAATTCGAAATGACCACATCCACCGAATTATCCGGGAGCGGAATCTGCTCGATTTCCCCTTTCAGGAATTCGACATTCTCGATCCCGGCCTTGCGCTTGTTCTCGTTTGCGAGGGTAAGCATTTCATCCGTCATGTCCAGGCCATAAGCTCTACCGGTTGGGCCGACCCTTCGTGCTGAAAGCAGCACATCGATGCCGCCGCCTGAGCCGAGGTCGAGAACAACCTCACCTGCATTGAGTCTTGCCAGGGCCGTTGGATTCCCGCAGCCCAACGACGCCTGCAAGGCTTCTTGTGGAAGGCCATCGGCCTGGGATAGGTCGTAGAGATCTGACGTAATCGGATCGCCGCAGCATACCGGAGTAGTGCCACAACAAGAGTTGCCGGCTGTAGACACGCGAAGCGCCGCTTGTCCGTATTTCTCCTTGACCACTTCTTTGATGTCGGTGCCCATTGCGTCTCCTATCTGCAGACTTGAATGATCGATTTCGGCTCCAACGCCTTGTTGCGAGTGCAGCATTCGGCATAGAGGAACCGCAGGAGCTCCTGAAGAGCTTCAGTGTTCGCAGTGTAGTGAAGAAAGGTACTTGCTCGGCGCACCCGCACAAGGTCCTCAGCCTTCAGCTTCTCAAGATGGTGTGACAAGGTCGAGTTGGGAATATTCAGCTCCTGCTGAATCTCTCCGACAACCATCCCGTCCGGGTGAGCCGAGAGAAGCAGCTGCATGATTCGGAGCCGTGCTTCGGCTCCCATAGCCGAGAACATATCCGCATATTTGGTGACCTGCTCGTTTGGGCGCGGCGTCATATTTCCATAATTGCGGAACTATAGTCAGAAGTCAAGAGCAGGCTTGAAGTCACTTGAATATGCATGCAAGCGAGAGGGCGCGCCAAACCACCGGTTGCGCCTTCCCTAACATCGGCTTATTCTTACGTGCCGCAGGCTGTCCAGCCTGCGGCAGACTTCGCGGTTGGTCGCCTGAAAAATAAACAACCCCTGGCGAGAGCTTGCCGCAGACTGGACAGTCTGCGGCACGTGCGCGTGGAGGACTCAATGAAGCAAGAGGCCGCGGCCACTCGGGCTGCGACAACAGCCCCAGATCGAGCCTGGATTCCGCACCTTCGCTGGTACATCTGCGGGCTGCTTTTCCTCGCCGCTACGATTAACTACCTCGACCGGCAGACGCTCTCAGTGCTCAAGAATGACTTGTCACGCGAGCTCAACTGGTCCGAGGCCGCATACGGCTGGATCAACTTCGCCTTTCAACTCGCCTATGCCGTAATGCAGGGGCTCTCAGGGCGGCTCGTAGACTGGCTGGGCGTCCGCCTCTGTTTCGCTGTTGCAGTAGTCGTATGGTCGCTTGCCGCGATGGGTCATGCCATGGCGCGCGGTGTTGTCGGCTTTGCTATAGCGCGGCTCATGCTGGGGCTCGGTGAAGGCGCCAACTTCCCTGCCTCGATCAAGGCGGTTGCCGAATGGTTCCCGAAGAAGGAGCGTGCCCTGGCGACCGGAATCTTCAACTCCGGCACCAACGTCGGCGTCATGATCGCCCCAATCGCCGTCTGGCTGGCTCACGCCATTCATTGGCAGGCAGCCTTTCTCTTCACCGGCGTCGTAGGCTTTGGGTGGCTGATACTCTGGCTCAAGTTCTATCGCTCGCCCCAGGAGCATCCGCGGCTCGATCCGGAGGAACTCAAGTTCATCGAGAGTGATGTCGCTCCGGCTGCCACGGAAGAGCAGGCGATGCGCATTCCCTGGATATACCTTCTTCGCTACCGCCAGGCTTGGGCCTTCTTTATTGGCAAGTTTCTGACTGACCCGGTCTGGTGGTTCTATCTCTACTGGCTGCCCTCCTATCTCAGTAAGGAGCGCGGATTCTCGGCCATGGCGAGCGCTTCAGTGCTCATCATCCCCTATCTCGCGGCCGACGGCGGAAGCGTCTTTGGCGGTCTGCTTTCGAGCCTTTGGATTAAGCGCGGCTGGTCCGTGGCAAACGCGCGCTTGACGGCCATGCTCATTACGGCGATGTGCATGCCCGCCGCCATCTGGGCTGTTCTGACCGATAAAGGATGGCTTTCGCTCGCCCTGATCAGCCTCGCGACCGCGGCCCATCAGGGCTGGTCGGCCAATCTGTTTACTACATCGTCGGACCTGTTTCCGAAGAGAATCGTGGCTTCGGTAGTCGGTCTCGGGATCTGCCTGCGGAGCAATTGGCGGAATGCTCATGACGCTGATCGCAGGAGGCATCCTGCAGTGGTTCGGCACTTATGTACCGCTCTTTGTGGCAGCGGGCCTCATGCATCCGCTGGCGTTCATCATCTTCACCGCTCTCGCCGGCAGGGCCTTTGTTCCAGCCAATATCGAGGACGGAGTGAAGCCCGGGCCCAGTCCGGTACTTATCGGGGCCGGCGCAATAGTCCTGCTGTTGGGCTCAATTGGAGTCTATGTCGTACTGTCCAACTGGACTGCAATCGTCATCGCAGCGAAGAACTCAACTGCAACGGCAGCCGGTGGACTGGTGGCAGCCGGCGGAATCGGATTGATCGGCGCACTGCTCATCTACGCGGGTTTGGGTAGAAAGGAATCACAATGATCAGAATTACAAGGCGCGACCTGATTGTTGGTTGCATCTCGGCATTGATCGCCTCGAGCGCATCTGCGTTCGCCCGCTCTGACAAGAGCATCATGGGCTCCTCGATCTTTGATTGGAATACGATCGAAGTGAAGCCCAACAAGACGGGCAGCACGCGTAAATTTTTTCAGGCTCCCACTGCGACGCTCGATGAGCTTGAATGCCACGTCACTACGCTTAATGCTGGTGAGACACCGCACCCGCCTCATAAGCATCCTGATGAAGAGCTGCTGATCATCAAGGAGGGTACCGTAGAGGCTCTCGTAAACGGTCAAATGAAGCGGGTCGGACCAGGCTCAGTGATCTTTCAGGCCTCAAACCAGGAGCACAGTATCCGAAACGTCGGCCAGGGCCCGGCGACGTATCACGTCATCAAGTGGAACTCACCCGGAATGCTGAAGAAGTAGCTCGACGTCGTTACCGGCGCCAGACGGCGCCGGGCGGGCAGGGACAAGCCCTGCCCCTACAATTTGGCATCGTAGGGGCGGCTCGCGAGCCGCCCTCTTTGCTTGCTCGGCGCCGTCCAGGGCCTTTTACGCGTTAGGGCTTGTTGGCAACTGACACGATTACTCTTGACGCGTAGCGGGGCGAGCGAAAAACGTGCTGCTCAGCAATCTGATAGTCCGAGTCTGTGGCTGCAAAGATATTCTCGACAAACTTCTGAGGATTGCGATCGATGATTGGAAACCAGGTGCTCTGCACCTGAACCATAATTCGGTGGCCTTTCAGGAACCGATGGTTGATCGTGTGCAATCCTATGTTGTATTCATTGACCTCATTCGCTTTTACTGCCTCGGGCTTTTCGAAGCTCTTCCGAAACCTGCCTCGAAACACTTCGTTGGCGACCATCAACTGGTAGCCTCCCATCTTCGGATCCTTCTCGTATTCCTCCGGGTAGACATCGACAAGCTTGACTATCCAGTCGCTGTCAGTGCCTGAGGTGGAGGCAAAGAGCTTCGCGATCACCGCACCCGATACGACTACATCTTCGTTCAGTATGTCGCTCTCCCAACTGAGCACGTCCGGACGCAAATGAGCGAATCGCTGATCCTCGACGAGCCATGTATACCAACCCGAGCCCCGCGGATAGTAGGTCGGCTCGATTGGCCGCGGACGATATGGCACCGGATGCGCAGGATCTGAGATGTAACTGTCGAAACCGGCGTCCATGCCTTTTGCGGGCCTTTCGCCGGGGGCTCGAATGACAATTTGCCGTGGTCATGAAAGTAGAGGCTCTTCTCGGTGACACCCTGGCGCGGCGGCCAGGAATCGTAGGACTCCCACTTGTTGGCTCCGGTCTGAAATGTAACGGCCTCCGGCTGCGTGAGTGGGCCCTTGTCTTTTAGAAAATGGGCGAACCACGGGGCTTGTATCTTCTCTCTGAAGTATCTGCTCGTCGGTCCCCCAAACTCTATCCTGCCCAGCTTGTCTCCCTCTGACCGGCCCCAGCCGCCATGATTCCATGGACCTACGACAAGGTAGTTCATTTGCTGCTTATCCACCTTTTCGAGCGCATCGTAGATGGTCACGGGGCCGTAGAAGTCCTCCTGGTCCCACCATCCGGCAACGTTGAGCGTGGGCACGCCAACTCGCGTCATGATCCGAGCCATGGCCTGTCGCTGCCAGAACGAGTCGTAGTTGGGATGCGAGACAAAGTCGTTCCACGTCGGCATTCGGCCCTGAAAGTAGCGCTCGTTTGCGTGAGACAACGCCCCGAGTCTGAGATACCACTCGTAGGTATCATATTCATCAAACTTGAACTGGAAGTTGACGTTCGAGGTCTCCATCATGGCAACGTATTCGAAGCCGTAGCTCAGTCGGAATGCGCCGTTGTGATGGAAGTCGTCGCCGAGAAACATATCGGCCGGCGAGGCCTGAGGAGAGATGGCCTTGAGCGCCGGGTGCGAATCAAGGAGTGACATGGCCGTTAACCAGCCATCGTAAGAGATTCCAAGCATCCCAACACGACCGTTGTTGTTGGGTACGTTCTTGACAAGCCATTCGATCGAGTCATACGTATCGCTGCTCTCGTCGACCGATTTGCCATCGCCGTGGTCGCGAGGCGGCCGATTCATAACGAACTTTCCTTCCGACTTGTAGCGGCCGCGGATGTCCTGATAGGCGAAGATGTATCCTTCGTCGGCAAGCTCCTTCAGATAGCTTCCACCCAGCGGACGCGGCGTATCCGGAATTCCATAAGGCGTTCGCAAAAAGATGATCGGCAGAGGGCCCGACTGGTTTTTGGGCGCAAAGATGTTGGTATGCAGATGAGTGCCATCGCGCATGGCAATCATGGTTTCAGCCTTGTCGAATGGCGGCTGAGCATCCTGATCAGGCCGCGCCCGAAGCGTAAAGGCGGTCACAACCAGGATCGCCAGAAGGGCAATCTTTCGTGTCTTGGACATCATGCGGGAACCTCTTTGTCGCGGATCAACTTGCCAGCCGTGTTCGCCGATATTAGCATTGCGCCGTCCTGCAAGCACCGTCTTCGCCGCTAAACCCTGGAGAAACCTGTAATGGCCGTCAGAGCCGCTAATCCGCTCGACATTCCAGTCGGGCAACGCGCCAGACGCAGCATCATCATGCGCGTCATGCCCTATCTCTTCCTGCTCTATATCATCGCCTTTCTCGATCGCGTCAATGTCGGCTTTGCCGAGCTTCATATGAAAGGCGCCCTGGGCTTCAGCGATGCGGTCTTCGGGTTTGGAAAAGGCGTCTTCTTCATCGGCTATTTCCTGCTCGAGATTCCCGGCACCTTGATCGTCGAACGCTGGAGCGCTCGCAAATGGATTGCCCGAATCATGGTCACGTGGGGCATCTTTGCGATTCTCATGGCCTTCGTCAGGACCGAGTGGCAGTTCTACAGTGTGCGCTTTCTTCTCGGACTCTCAGAGGCCGGGTTCTTTCCGGGAATCATTGTCTATCTCTCGCATTGGTTCCGCTACGAGGATCGTGCCAAGGCGGTCGCTGTCTTCATGTCGGCCCTGCCGATATCGCAACTGATCGGCGCGCCGGTGTCAGGGCTGATCCTCAACTACATGCGCACCGGAGGGCTCACAGGCTGGCAGTGGGTCTTCATCATAGAAGGCATCCCGGCGGTGATTTTCGGCGTCGTCACGTTCTTCTATCTCACCGATTGGCCACATCAAGCCAAGTGGCTCCGCGAGGACGAGCGCGAATGGATAACAGGAGAGCTGCAGAAAGAGCGAGAGGCGAAGCGTGCGGCTCGTCCAATGAGCGTTTGGCAGGCCTTTCGCCAGCGCGAGGTGGTCCAACTCCTGACAGTCTATTTCCTCGCTGTCAACGGGTATTACGGGTTCACACTCTGGCTGCCATCGATTCTTCAGAAAGCGGGCTTGCCGACTCTGCAGGTTACGCTGGTGACGATCATTCCCTTCTTCGCCGGCCTCGTCGCCATGCTGCTTGTCGGCTGGTCATCGGATAAGAGCGGTGAGCGGCGCTTGCATACGGCGTTACCGATCCTCGTCGCGGGTCTGGGGATGGCGCTTGCGATTGCGGCGGGGAATCACATCGCACTGGTGGTTCTCTGCTTTTCACTCGTCTCGATCGGCGGGCACTCCTATCTCCCAAGTTTCTGGGCGATGCCAACAGCCTTTCTTACTGAATCGGCGGCGGCGGCGGCTATTGGCCTGATCAATTCGGTTGGCAACCTGGGTGGGTTCGTGGGGCCGTTTGCGGTTGGGTACATCAGTACCGCTACGGGCTCATATGCGGGAGGCATGGCATGCCTCGCGATCTCCCTGTTTGCGGCAGGTTTGCTGGCACTGACGATACGCCCAAGGAAATCAGTGGCAGGTTGAACCATTGCCAGGAATAGCCACAAAAAGGCACAAAAACACAAAACGGAAGAGATCAATCCTTTTTGTGTTTTTGTGCTTTTTGTGGCTACTCCTCAGCGTTCCCGCCCATGTTTGCGCCTTGGCGTTCGCTGTGGCAAAATTGTCGTTTACGAACATCCCCGCAAATAAAAGGAGCGTCATCATGGATATAGAAACGACTGCCAATGCAGAGAGTCAGGCGGCTACGCCCGCGCCCGAACAAGGTCAGCCGAACACAGCCAGAACAGCGAGCCGAACAGCCAGCCGAACAGCAGCCGAAGCAGCAGCCCGAACATCAGGAAGAGATTTCCTACCACGCCGTAGAAAAGAGCGGAAAGATTACCGCCATCTGGGAAATGCGTGGCCGCAAGCACATCCGTACCATAGACCCGCGAAGTGAGGAAGGACGCCACCTTCTCGGTTCAACCGACAATCCTGAAGCCGTCCAGAATGCCCAGGTATAGCGACCCTCTTGCAGATCACTCGAGTTGAGCTCAAGAACATAAAAAACCACGCTCAGGCGGCCTGGTCATTCTCTCCGGGCGTAATCGCGATCTGCGGGCCAAACGGCTCAGGCAAGACAACCATCCTCGAGGCCATTGCCTGGGCGCTCTTCGATCACCTCGACTACAAGCGAGAAGACTTCCTCAAGCGTGGCGAAAACCGCGGCCAGGTCGTCATCACGTTCATCTCAGATCTCGACGGCCGGGAATACCAGGTACATCGCGACACGGGCGGAGGTTACTTCGTCTCTGACCCGGACACTCAGCAGCGCGTGACCGAGCAGAAAAACCAGGTTGTTCAGTGGCTCCGCCTGCATATGGGAGTCGAGCCTGGAACCGATCTCTCTTCCCTCTTCAAGTCCACCATCGGCGTCCCGCAAGGGACCTTTACCTTCGACTTCACGCTCCCTCCAGGCCGGCGCAAACAGGTTTTTGATCAGATTCTCAAAGTAGAAGAGTACCGGGACGCATCCGAGGCATTGCGCGACTCATTGCGCCTCCTCGAATCCCGGCTCGGCGAGACGGAGCGAGGCATTGCGCAAGCCGAAGGCGAGATGACCGGCTCCGAAGAGATTGAGAAGGAACACAGCACTACGCGCGCGAGACTCGAAAGACTCTCAGAGGAGCATTCTGCGGGAATTGCGGCGATCGAACGGCTGGCGAGCGAAGTGGCTGCGCTCGAAGATCTCCGGCGCGCGGCAGAAGCTGCACGCCTGACAATCGAGCGGCTGATGATGCGCCTCGAGTCGACTCGCGACACATTTCACCGGGCCGGCGAGGCTCTGGAGAAGGCACGTTCTGCCCGGTCCGTGCTTGAAGCAGCCGGCGCCGGGCATAAATCATACCTTGAGGCCAGCCGGCGGCTCGACGAGCTCGAGCGATTGCGCACCGCTCGCGACGAGGCGCGCACACGCGCGACAGCCGCAGAAAGAGAGATGCAGGCCGCTATTGGCCAGGTTGACCGCTGCAATGAGCGGCTGAATGAAATTCTCACAGGCTGAGGCTGAGGTCAGACGACTGGCGCCGCTGGCGGAGCAGCAGATCGTGATCGAGGCTCGGCTGGCAGAGTTGCGCGAGCAACGCGGCGCAAGGCAGGCGCACCTCCATGCCATGGAGATACTCGATCAGGAGCTCACCAAACTTCGCACTCGTTACGCGGAGCTCGCAAGACAGCTCGAGCGCGCCGAGGCTGAGCGCGAGGCCGCTCAGAATGCCGCCAACCTGGAAGAAGAGAGTGCCAGGCTCGACGCGGAGATCGCCGAAAAGTCGCGCCTCGCAAGCAGCTACCAGTCCCGGCGTGAGCTTCTCGACTCTCTGAACGTGGAGATTGAGCGATTGCAGGCGGCCAGAGCGGCAAATCAACGTGAGCGCAGCACGTCTGGCAGAACTATTGTCAAAAGCGGAGCGAGCTTCAGAAGTCGAAAAGGAATACCTGAACGAGACGGATCGCCTCGCAAAGTTGCGGGCCGAGGTAGCGCGTGATACGGAGATGATCAATGGTCTCGAGCGTGGAGGACTATGCCCTCTGCTGAGCGAACGCTGCCTCAATCTCAAACCGGGTGAGTCTCTCGATTCCCGTTTTCGAGCCGGTCTCGCTGAACGACGCGGCGAAATTACGAAGGCCGCTAAAGAGCTGACCGCCCTGGCGGAGACCGCACAGAGTGCTCGGAGAGCTGCGCTGGAGACGAGCCGGCTTCCCACGCTGCTTGAGGAAGAGAGACGGATTGAGGCCGAGCTTTCCGCTCGGACCGAGCGGATTGCTGCCCACAAGATCGAACTGGAGCGGGCGGACGGGCTTGCCGAACGTGCGCTCGCGGACCTGAAGACCAAGCGGGAGCAGAACGAGAGCCAGCTGCGGCGAGCTCGCCAGGCTCAACGCGTCTATGATCAGGCGTCGTGGCTCACAGGCGAGCTCGAGGAGATCAAGCGGGAGGGCAGCTCCAAGCGCCAGGAGTGGGATCGCTTGAGCGCCCTGGCTGGTGAAGCAAACGAGGTTGAGTCCCTGCTCGCCGGGACTGAGGCCGAATTGGCGGCTCTGGGCGATCCGCGCGGGCGGACGGTTCTGCTTAATCAGATCATAGCCAGCCGGGCTGAACGGTACCGTGAGACTGAACAAGCGAACAGTCTTGTCTCACTAGCTGAGTCGAGGCTGTCGCATGCACGTGCCGCATTGGAGGAGTTCAGCCAGCTTGATAGCCAGATTGCAGAAGAGAATCTTGTGAAGGCAGCCAGCGAGCTCGATTACACGCGCTATATCGCTCACGAACAGGAGGCTTGCTCACTTGAGGATCGGCAGCAGGATCTGGCTGCGCTTAACGAGGAGATTGCAAAGACTGAAGCATTGCTGGAAACGAGCTCCGCGACCCTCGCCGGACTCGAAGCCCGGTATGATGCCCAATACCATCGAAGGCTCGAGGGCGAGCTCGAAGCAAGGCGGCATCGGGTGACACAGCTGGCGACACAGATCGAGCATTCAAGCCAGCAGGCCCTGCGTCTTTCGGAGCGGCTCGAGTATCTGGCTAAGGTACGCGAGGCCTGGCTCGAGCGGCAGTCCTCTCGCGATCGGGACAAAAAACTGTACGAAGTCGTCGATTTCCTGCGCGATGTCCTCCTCAAGGCTGCGCCGTTCATTACCGAGTCCTACGTATACTCGATTTCGCTCGAGGCGAATCAGCTCTTCCGCGAGATCACGGGACGTCAGGATCTGACATTGCGCTGGAGCAAGGATTACGAGGTCCTCGTCGAGGAGGCGAGTCTCGAGCGGCCTTTTGCCAATCTATCGGGCGGTGAGCAGATGGCGGCTGCGCTGGCTGTGCGGCTGGCGCTGCTCAAGGAGATGTCGGAGATCAACCTCGCATTCTTTGACGAGCCGACGACCAACATGGATGCGGAGAGGCGCCAGAACCTCGCGCGACAGATTGGCCGGGTAAAGGATTTCCACCAACTCTTCGTCATCAGCCACGACGATACCTTTGAAGGCTATACCGGCCAGACCGTCTCACTGGACGGATGAGGACTCTTTGTGCCGCCCTGGGTACGACCTGTAGGGTGCCGTAGGGGCGGCTCGCGAGCCGCCCCCCAAGGGTAGGACGAAGAATAGCCACAAAAAGGCACAAAAACCACAAAGGGGATGTTGGTCCGTCTTTGTGCTTCTTGTGCTTCTTTGTGGCTACTCTTCGTCCGTCGACAACGGATCGCCGCGTGGAACATAGCTGAGAGGCAATTGGGGCGGCTCGCCAGCCGCCCCTACGAGCCGCCCGGATAGACCCTCCGATAAACACGTCACAGGCCGAGCTTCTTCCACTTCTCATCGACGAGCTTCTTCACCTCATCGCTCGTCCGATTCTCTCGCGGCCAGCGCCTCTCAAATCCCTCGCTGTGCCACTTCCGCGTCGCGTCGATTCCCATCTTCGACCCGTATCCCGTCAGCCGCGCCGCGTGATCCAGTACATCCACGGGACCCATGACAAACTGAATATCACGCTCAGGATCAATGTTGTTCAGCACCTTCCAGACAATCTCTCCCGGCGACTGAACATCGACATCCTCATCGACAATGACGATGCACTTGGTGAACATCGCCTGGCCGAGCCCCCAGATGGCATTCATAACCTTTCTTGCATGGCCCGGGTATTGTTTGCGAATCGAGACCAGCATCAGATTATGGAAGACGCCCTCAAACGGCAGATTCATATCTATGATCTCAGGAAGCTGTCGCTTCAAAACTGGCAGCGTGATCCTGGTTATCGCCCATCCCATCCAGCAGTCCTCCATCGGAGGACGACCAACTATTGTCGTCTGATAGATTGGATTCTTGCGGTGCGTCACCGCGGTGACGTGAAAGACGGGATAGGGCTCCTCGAGCGAATAGAATCCGGTGTGATCACCAAAGGGCCCTTCAGTGCGGCGCTCAGTCGGATCGATGTAACCCTCGAGCACGATCTCGGCTGAAGTCGGGACCTCGAGGTCAACCGAGACACACTTGACCATCTCGATCGGGCTCTCCCGCAGGAAGCTCGCGAGAATCATTTCGTCGAGATCGTCCGGCAAAGGCATCGCGCCTGCAAAGCACGTTACAGGCTCAGCCCCGATCGCCACGGCGACCTCCATGCGGCCGCTGCCGGCACGCTCCTCATCCCGATGATGTGCTGCGCCATGCTTGTGAATCTGCCAGTGCATGCCTGTCGTCTTCTCGTCATAGACCTGCATCCGATAGATGCCGCAGTTGCGTTTGCCGGTCCGCGGATTCCGAGTGAAGACAAGCGGAAACGTTATGTAGCGGCCCCCATCAGCCTCCCAGCACTTGAGAATCGGAAGCTCGTGAAGCGAAAAGTCGCCTTCGCGTTTGACTACCTCCTGGCAGCGCCCTGACTTGACCTCCCTGGGAAAGAATTTGCCGAGCTCCGCCACCCGGGGAATCATCTTTACCTTCTCGAGAAGGCCTTGCGGCGATTTGAAATCGAGCCAGTCGGTGAGCCTCGCGGCGACATCATCTATGCTCTCGACGTTGAGTGCCAGCTCCATGCGGCGGCGGCTGCCGAGTGCATTTATCAGCACGGGCACCTTGCCCTGGTCGACATTCTCGAAGAGAAGCGCGGGCCCGTTGTTCTTCGAGACACGATCGGTGATTTCAGTAATCTCCTGGTCGCTCGAAACGGGAACGCTGATGCGCCTGAGCTCCTTGTTCTTCTCGAGGGCCTTAATGAAGTCGCGAAGATCGTCGTATGCCATATTCTGGCCGGTCGCAGCAGCCCAGCCAAGATAAGATGGCTGGCGATGATCAATTCAGGTTTACTGGGGAGAGTGCAAGTCCGGATTTGGCGCAATCAAGGATGCCACTTGTGGTATTCGTAAATCGGCTCGACCTGTTTGCTCAGGCGCTCATAATCGGCCGGCCGGTCGATATCCTCGAGCACAGATGGCGATTCGACCGGTACCTCCATCAGGTCATCGCGATGAGCGTCGATCAGCCCACGCAAGCCCTCCGGCGAGGCATCATCAAGCTGCATTATATCGTCTACGTAGTCGACGCTAATGATGATCGGGTGACCGTGGTGGCCCTCATGCAAAGGTACGACGATCCCCTTGTCGCCCGCATAGTATGCGTCTATCAGCAGATTGACCAGATCGGTGCCGACCATAGGCTGGTCAACGAGGGCAATCATCGCGGCATTAGCTTGTGGACTGACGATTGCAAGACCGGTCTTGATCGAGCTCAGCATACCGCTCCTGTAATTGTCATTGACTGCGAACTGAACTCCCACACCTGCAAGACGCGATCGGATATCGGCTTCGCGATGACCGAGGACGACAATAATCTCGCTGAGTCGTGACCGGCGAAGGTTCTCGACACACGCGCCGATGACGGTCCTCTTGCCCCACTTGAGGAGCGGCTTGAAAGCCCCCTCCATCCGAGAGGATTCGCCGGCTGCCAATAGAATCCCGGAAATCATGCGATTTCTCGCCCTCGCCTGATCACTTTTTCACCCATTCAGCCAGATGTTCAAAAGGTCTGTTAAAGCTCTGAGAAGCTTGCCCGGTTCTGGGCTTCTCGACCTTGGCGGGTTTTGGAGCTGCGGGAGTCGCGGCCGTGCCTGTTGTCTCCCTGACTCCGTTGTCAACAGCATTCGGGGCATTCGGGGCGGGCGGGGCATTCGGCCGCCTCCGGTAGATAGGCCGCTCGAACATCGGAGCCATCCGTGTCCAGTCTCCCTGAATATTTGGCTCCGCCATCAGACGCTGCATCGCCTCAACCTTTGAATCGAGATCGTCGAGATAGGCGAGCATGAGGGCTTCCGGCGTCATCGGAAGCTTCGGTGAGCCATATTCAAGCTTGCCGTGATGGGAAAGCAGCATATGCAGGAGATGGCGGCGCAACTCCAATGGGAACCCGTCAAGCTCCTGTATCAACTCAGAGACCGTGATGACCTCCATCGTCAGGTGACCGATCATCTGGCCGTCATCCGTATAGCCGAAACCGCGTTCGTACGAAAGCTCATCTATTTTGCCGAAATCGTGAAGAACGGCGCCAGTCAGCAGGAGGTCCCGATCGATGCCGGGATAGTGGCTGCTCACCTTGTCGCAGAGCTTGACCAGCGATAACGAGTGCTCGAGCAATCCCCCAAGATATGGATGATGCATTGTCTTGGCGGCCGGCGCGCGCTTGAACTTCCGCACTGTTGTCTCGTCGGCGAAGACTCTTTCGAGAAGCTGCTTCAGATAGACATTCGTCATCCCGCCGATAATCGTCATGAGCTCGGCGAACATTTCGTCCACCGAAAAACGCGTCACCGGAAAGTAATGGGATGGATCGATCTCATGATCCTCGCATCTGCGCACGCGGTGGACGGCAAGCTGCAGATGGTTGCGATAGGAATTGACCATGCCCCGAACCAGGACGATGTCGTCGCGATCGAAGGTATCGATGCAGTCCTCGAAGTTATCCCGCCATTGCCCGACGATGTCGCCGGTGCGATCAGATAGAGTGATCAGAACGAAGTTTCCGCCCGTCTTCTTGCTTTTGAGTTCCTTAGATTTGACGAGAAATGTAGAACTGACCGTCTGGTTGGGCAGGAGTTCGCTGACGAACACTTTCATTAGCGTAGTTTTGCTCACTTACGCGCAGTCTTGCTTACTTAGCTACCTTGGCAAGAGATGTTTGTCATTGCTGTCTCACCAGCCCACTGGCTTAGTATGGAGTGCGGCGACTTGTCGCCGCTTTTGATTTACCTACTGCAGGATGATGATTCATGCGCGGCTTTCTTCTTCATTACAGCAGTATGTAAATCAAAAGCGGCGACAAGTCGCCGCACTCCATACTAAGCCGGTCGGCCAGTTTCTTAGCTGGTACAAATAGAAAACATTGGCACTCCGAACCCGCGCGTCTCCTGGCATCAGTTGCAAGCCGGAGTTATAACTATGAAGCACGAAGTATGATCTCCAACTCTGAAAGCACCGCAGATCATTCGCGCGGCCATGTTGGTGCTCTCCCTCTCTGTGGTCACACACTACACACCGGCGCAGACTGTCCCCGTTGCTTCGCCCACGCCTACGCCTTCCCCTGAGAAGAAGCTGCTGGTCAATATCCTGCGCGATCAACGCGCTATCTGGACGTCACCTTTGCATCTCAGTGCAGACGATGCGAAATGGCTGGCACCGCTTGGCGTCGCAACGGCTGCCCTGATCGCCACCGATCAGCGTTCGACCAACGAGTTGGTCGAGAATGGAGATAATCAAACAAGGCTCGATATCAGCCATGGCATCAGTCAGATCGGCGCCGCCTATACGACGGCTGGAATTGCAGCCACCTTCTATCTCGTCGGACGCGTTGAACACAACGGGCGCGCCCGTGAGACCGGCTTACTCGGTGCAGAAGCTCTGATCGATAGCGGGATTGTCTCAGGTGTTCTCAAGCTGGCCACGCAGCGTCCGCGGCCGCCGTACGATCAAGGACGAGGAAATTTTCGTGATGACGGAGATTCTTTTCCCTCCGGGCACGCCACGGCCACGTGGACATTGGCCACGGTCGTCGCCGACGAATACCACGGGCACACATGGGTTGTCGTCAGCGCCTATGGTTTGGCGACTGCGGTGAGCGTCGCACGCTACACCGGTCGCAACCACTTTCTGTCTGACGCGCTGGTCGGAAGCGCCATCGGCTATGGGATAGGACATTATGTCTATCGTAAGCATCACGACCCCGCCCTGGACATTACCGAGGCGCCAGACGGCCATAAGGGAGAGTGGTCGAAGTTCTTTCCCCGTTATCACTCCGCATTATCTCAGAGGCGCCAGGACATACGGCGTGACGCTCGGCTGGAGCTTTTAACGAGAGACCAGTCGGCGGAGATTCCGACTGGCGAGTCACTGCAACAGCCTGGGAGCGCACGCGTCCCGCGTGCTCCTTCGTTTCCTTTCAACAAGTGACTGATGGAGGAAGAGCACGCGGGACGCGTGCGCTCCCAGGCCGGGCTAATTTCGTAAAGCTGGCACGATTCGAAAGACTAGCAGACAAGAGGCGGGCGGCCCAGGGCGAGGCTCGCTTGACGTTACGCGTAGAGGTTCACGGCTTTGGGGTTGCAGTCTTGTCGGTGCTTGCGGCCTTCTCACCCTCCTTGGCCTTCTTCTTCTCTTCCTTCTTCTGCTGCTTCTTATCCTTCTCTTCGAGGTAGGGGGAGTGCTTGATCTCGGCTGATTTGATCTTGCTCCCTTCGAGACGGTACTTCGGATCGATCTCGATAAAAGCGTCGCCGCGCAGCTTCTCGAGGTAGGCATCAAACTGCGCCGCACCCTTCTCGAGCGTCAACCGCTCAGCGACGTCACGCTGTATGTCCGGATCCTCGAATGGCTTCGTTACCGGCTCCTGGCGGCCATCGATTCGAAATATCGCGTAGCCGTTGTCGAGCTTGATCGGATCGGTAACTGTACCCACCTTGGCGGTAGCTACTGCCGCCCTGACATCTGCGTTCAGATCAGGAATCTTCAGGGCTCCAATCGAGCCGCCCTTGGCGCGCTCCTCGCTCTCCGAGTACCGCTGAGCCAGCGTGGCGAAATCCGTGGCCCCGCTGCGCGCCTGATCTGCCAATGACTTGGCTCGCGCTTCAGTCTCCTTTGGGTCCTTACCGGTGGCGAGGAAAATCCGGCTCAGCGTAACCTCACCCGGCACCGCAAAGAGGTCGACGTGCTTATCGTAGAAGTCGCGTTTCTCTTTCTCCGTAAGGCCGAAGAATACCTTGCTCAGGACCTCCCGGTTGCGAACCTGGTCAAAGTAAAACCTTGTCCGCAGTGAGCGGCGTACCTCGTCGATGTCGACACCGACCTCGCGCATCTTCTGCGTCAGATCTTCTATTGACTGCAGGTTGTTCTCCTTCATCACTCGTGAGCAGCTGCTCGTTAACCTGCGCTTCGACGTCGATCGAGAGTTCCTTCGCCCGCTGCAATACGAGCTCCGTGTCTATCAACTGGTCGAGAATGACAGGCTTGAGTTCGTTGAACTGCTTCTCGAGCTCTGGCCCCTGCACGTTGCGGCCCTTCAGATCGTCCAGCAGGTCCTGCTGGGCGCGCAGGAAGGTCGAGCGCAGAATGACCGCTGAATTGACTCGCGCGATGACCTCATCGACCAGCTTCGCCTCACCTTCCTGAGCGCGGCAAATGCCGGTCAATGCCGCCACCAGGCAGCAGAAGGTAAGTGCTTTCCAGACTCTCATTGAAATACTCCTCCGGGTCCCGATCTGTTGCGAGCCCCGTTCTCCATCCCTTGTCGCACGCCGGCGAGCCAGTCGGATCCGCCAAGTCAAATCCAATGCTCGAGGGGGTTTGAGTGATCCTTTCGATCGTCGGCTCAGCCGCTCCAGTGCGCGGAAAACAGTAGTCGATTATACGAAGCCGGATGATGCCGCCGCAAGTCGGCCCTAACTCTGCCCTCAGAACTCGACTCAGGCGGCGAGCCGGACAAATACCTGGTTCAAAGTATCAAAAACCATTTCAGCGCCGACCTCGCCCTCAGCGAGTTTCACCTTAAGAACGCCACCCGGCGTCAAGCTTGCCGCTCGATCCTCGTGAAGGAGCGCAACCAGACGCTCAGGCTTCACTCTCGCTCGCTCGTTCAAACGGATAACCAGATTGTTTCCAACCCGGTCGATCGCCATCAAGCCAAGCCGTTCTGCTTCGCGCCGCGCTCGCGCATAGGAAAAGAGGTTTTCAATCGAATGGGGTATCCTGCCGTACCGGTCAGAAAGCTCATCCCGAATCGCGCTCAACTCGCCATCGGAGCGCGCTGAAGCGATTCGTTTGTAGGTCCGCAATCTCTGGCTCATGTCCGAAATGTACTCATCCGGAATGCGCATCTCTATTCCAAGATTGAGCTGCGTCGCGATCTCCTCTTCAATCTCTTCACCACGAAGTTCCGCGACCGTCCGTTCCAGCATCTGGCAATAGAGGTCAAACCCTATGGCATCGATGTGACCCGACTGCTCGCCGCCAAGAAGACTTCCGGCACCCCGCAATTCGAGGTCGAGCGCCGCGATTCGGAACCCGGCTCCGAGATCCTGAAAATTCACGGATCGCAGCCAGGCGGCGTCGCGCAATTGGCGTCAGCTCCTGTTCAGCCGGAATGAGCAGGTACGCGTAAGCGCGTCTGTTTGAACGCCCGACCCGACCCCGAAGCTGGTAGAGCTGTGCGAGGCCATAGGCATCGGCTCGATTGACGATGATCGTGTTGGCGAGAGGGATGTCGATTCCGTTCTCGATGATCGTCGTCGCAACCAGGACATCGTATTTGTGCGCGACGAAATCGAGAACCGCCTGCTCCATCTGCTTCTCAGCCATCTGTCCGTGGGCGACGATCAACCGGGCGCCCGGCACTATTCTTTGAATGAGCTCTGCAATCGTGTTGATCGATTCGACCCGGTTGTGGACCACGAACACCTGACCCTGCCGCTGCAGTTCGAGCTCAATGGCGCTCCTGATCGCACCCTCAGCGAACGGGCAGGACATTTGTCTGGATGGCCAGTCGGTCGCGCGGGGGTGTTTCAATGACCGACATATCGCGCAGGCCCAGGAGTGACATGTTGAGCGTTCGCGGAATCGGTGTGGCCGTCAGGGTGAGGACGTCGACGCGCTTTTTGAGCTGCTTGAGGCGCTCCTTGTGAGCCACTCCAAAACGCTGCTCTTCATCGATGACAACCAGTCCGAGATCCTTGAATTGAATATCACGCGAGAGGATGCGGTGAGTGCCGATGAGCACGTCGACCGTTCCCGCCTCGACTTCGCTGACTACCTGACGCTGCTCTTTTGGCGACCGGAGGCGTGAAAGCAGCTCGATGCGTGCCGGAAACGCGGCGAATCTTGCCCGGAATGTCTGGTAGTGCTGGTATGCGAGGACCGTCGTTGGAGCAAGCACAGCCACCTGCTTTCCGTCCATGACGGCTTTGAATGCCGCGCGCATCGCGATCTCAGTCTTTCCGTAGCCCACATCGCCGCAGAGAAGGCGATCCATCGGAGTCGGTGCCTCCATATCCTGCTTGGTATCGGCGATGGCTCTTGCCTGGTCGGCGGTCAGCTCATAGGCGAATGCTTCCTCGAACTCCTGTTGCCATGGCGAATCACCGCTGAAGCTGTGGCCATGAACGAGAGTTCTTTCGGCATAGAGCTTGAGCAGCTCTTCTGCCATATCTCGCATGGCGCGTTTGGCTCGCGCTTTGGTCTTCTGCCAGGCAATGCCTCCAAGGCGGTCGAGTGTCGGAGTGTGGCCTTCCCCACTGGAAAACTTCTGAACCAGGTCGAGTCGCTCGACCGGGACGTAGAGCTGCGCGTGGTCGGCGTAGGTGAGCAACATGAACTCGCGTTTGCCATTTGTGCCTGAGCGGGCTCCGATGCCCGTCAACCTGGCGTAGGTATCCGCGGGAGTCTCAGTTCCCTCCGTGTCGAGCTGCACGAGACCCTGAAACTGACCGATGCCATGGTCTATGTGAACGATGAAGTCGCCAACCTTCAAATCGCGGAAGTCCGAGAGAAATGGCGCAGACTTGAGACGTTTCCCTGCCGGACGCTGGACGGCAGCGGTCTCGGCGTAGAGGTCGCCCTCGGAATAGATGGTCAGGGCACCTGACGACAACGATGGAAGAGCGAAGCCAACACTGATGTCTCCGACCATGATCGTAATCGGAGCTGCATTGTTTGACTCAAAGCCTGACTCGTTGGGCGAGCTCTCAAGAAGGGTTCGGACACCGGCTACCTCATATTCGTTGAGGACGTCCCGCAATCGCTCGGCCACGCCTACCGTCGGAAGCACAAAGCAGGTCTCTTCGCCTTCTCCAGCGCGCTGTCGGAGATCCGCCGCAAGTTCATTGAGTCGCCCATGCCAGCGTCGAACCCCCCGAGATGCGATTTCCAGCTCGGCCATGCCGGGCTCGGGCGGAAAGAGAAAGAGCGGTCCGGCGCGACCAGCGAGTGAGGTGGCGGCTACTGACGGAAGAGCCGGCGCCACTATGTTCTCGGTCTCGAGCTCATCCTGGATTTCGAATGAGCTCGCTCCAAGCAGCCTCAGCTCGATGCGAGCTCGGGCATCGAGCTGTTTGCGCAGCTCGTCCGGCGTGAGGAAAAGACGATCAGGCGAGATGGCGAGCTCATCGGCCTGCTCGGTACGGTCAAATGCAATGGCCAGCTCGTCGAGGATCGAGCGCACACGTTTCTCAACTTCGGCCGGCTCGTCAATGACGAGGATCGTGTCGTCAAGATAGTCGAAGATCGAGGCCGGAAGCGGATTTGCCAGCGGCATGAGGAATTCCCAGCCCGGAAAGGGCGCCCCCTCATCGGCAAAGACCAGCCTGTCTCGCAGTGCCCTCGAGTAGCGCTCGTCGTGCCATTGCTCGCGCGCGGCGCGAGCCCACTTTCGAAAATCGGAGGAGGTCGCCCGCTCATCACGCATGGGCACGATGACCGTCTCCCCGATTTCCCCAACCGAGCGCTGGCTGTCAGGATCGAACTCGCGAATTGAATCGATCGTGTCGCCAAAGAACTCGACACGAGCCGGACGGCCAATGGGAGAGTAGAAGTCGAGTATCCCGCCTCGGGACGAAAATTCGCCGACACCCCCAACCGGATCAGAACGGAAGTAGCCAACGGCAGCCAGGTGATCGATCAGGTATTCGAGCGGCAGCTCCTCGCCGACTTTGACCACAACTCCTGAGCGCTTGATCTCTTCCGGCGCCACGTAGCGGCGAAAGAGAGACCGGGCAGTCAAGAGGACAATCCGACCGGCGCCCGATGCGAGCCTCCAAAGCCCTACGCCACGTCGTTCGAGGAACTCGGCGTGTGGTGATGTGCCGCTGTACGGATTGCCCTCGGAGCCTGGGAGTGAATAGACGCCCGCACCGTTTGCGCTTTCGAAGAGTCGAAGATCGCGCTCCAGATCTTCGACATCCCGCTCCCTGACCGTGACCACGGCGAGGCGTTTGGAAGTTGCGCGCTGGAGAGCGGCTATGGTCAGGGCCTTGGCGCCGGCAACGAGTCCAGAGACCCGGACGAGTCGTCTGCCCGAGTTGATGGCATCGGCCAGCTCCTTGAATTGTTGGTCCTGTTCGAAGCGGTTAAACATAGCTAACGTTGAGTGCATGCGCCAAGCTTTCCAGCATAATTCGCCCTTCGCACGATGCGCAAGACAGGAGAAGATGACGAGACTCCAAGCCCAGCCTGGGACCGCACGCCTCCGGCGTGCTCCTTCTTCTTGTCCTTGTCCCTGCTCCTGCAATTAGAGTTATGGAGGAGGAAGAGCACGCGGGACGCGTGCGGTCCCAGGGCGGGCTTAGTTTCCTGAAGTGGAATTACCTGTAACGGCTCACGATCCGATCGATAATCTCGCTCGTCGAAGCGCCCTCCACATAGGGGAGCGAGATCACCTGTCCTCCGGCTGCCTCGACCTCTTCCCGTCCGACAATCTGTTCGACCCTCCAATCGCCACCCTTCACCAATACATCCGGCAGCAACGAGGCAATCACTTTTTGAGGATTGAGATCATCAAAAATGACAACGTAGTCGACACAGCCGAGCGCGGCGAGTACCTCGGCGCGTTCCGTTTCCAAAAGAATCGGGCGGCCGTCGCCCTTCAGCTCACGGACGGTCCGGTCACTGTTGACCGCAACTGCCAAGCGCATCACCGAGGGCCCTCGCTTCCTGGAGGTAACGTACATGTCCTGCGTGAATCAGATCGAAGCAACCGTTGGTAAAAACCAGCGTCTTGCCCGCAAGCCTCAGTTGCTCGCGTTCGACCTGAAGTTGTGCGAGGGGAAGAATAACGCCCATTGGATGCGGGATTATTCGATTGGGGCGCGATATCCGGGTTTGGCTCGCGCAATCAGGCCTGGGCGCTTGATCTCGACACGCAGCGATCGCCATTTGCCGTCGTGCGCATCGTTGCTCGGATAGTAGCCTAGTGAGTACTGCGTGCGGAGCTCTGCCGCAATCTGGGCATAGGCAGGCTCGAGCTGCTGGATGTCCTTTACCGGAACTACCCGTCCACCTGTTCGATCGGCTAGCTGGCCCATTTCGGTGTGTGCCATCTCGTAGAGCCGCTGATTTATTTTGCGCCGCTCGTCAGTCGACAAAAGGCAGTGATCTGTCGGCTGCTCCGCTCGAGTGGTCTCCAGACCCTGATAATACTTACGCAGCTGCTTGTTCGAGAACCTGAAGTGCGACCGATCAGAACAGCTGCGGAGGAGACCGGCCTCAGTAAAGTTCTCGGTATTCAACTCCAGAAAATATGCCGCGGTGCTTGCTTTCTCGAGCTCAGGCCGCAATCTCTCGTAGGTGTAGGAACCGTAGGAGTCGACGCCATCCGTGAGCACAACGATTGCCTTCCGCCCCTGCACTTTTCCGAGAACCGCTTCGACAGTCAGATGCAGAGCGTCATAGAAGGCGGTTCCACTTCCCGGCTCGAGCAGCGCCAGCGCGCGCTCGACGCGATTGTGGTCACTGGTCAGATGCGTGAGCAGTTGAATCGATTCGTTGAAGGCCACAACTGCGACCCGGTCACCAGGGCGCAGCTCGTTGAGGAACCTGCGGGCAGCCCGCTTCATGAGAATGACGTCATCGCGAGTACTGCCGGAGGTGTCGATGACGATGACAACATTGAATGGAACGTCGGCGGTGGCGAAGTTACTTATCCGCTGCGCAACTCCGTCCTCGTAGATCACGAAATCATTGGCATCGAGCGCCCCTGCATTGGCGCCACGTTTGTCGGTGACGGCGGCTTCGATGGAGACGAGATCGGTATCGACACGAATGGTCGAGCCATCCTCTTTGGTCGGCTTGTCGGGGCTATGGGCGCTCTGAGCGCTCGCCGCTATGGACGGGAGCAACAACGCGCACAGCAGCATGCTGTATCGCATCGGTGAAACTTTCATTGTGCTTAGTCCCTCTGCAGGGCTTGTGGGCAGGGGCAGTATACCTTACTCAGAAGGGCCTTGGTAGTGGAAGGCCTGGGAGCTAGTCCAAAAAATCGCCCACTCATTTAGTATGGAGTGCGGCGACTTGTCGCCGCTTTTGATTTAACGGCTGCATATGAAGTGAAGGATCTTTCTTCCTTCGCAGTTCAATAATGCTAAATCAAAAGCGGCGACAAGTCGCCGCACTCCATACTAAATCAGTCCCCGCTTGACAGAGGTGAAGACGGTCAGTAACATTGCGGATTGCTCGAAAGGGTGCGCAGGCACGTAAAGTCAATGGTAGACGGCCACCCTTACAAGGTGGAGGTTGTGGGTTCGAGCCCCACCGTGCCTATCACCGGTCGGTTTTGAAAAGATTGCGGAGTCGTAGTTCAGTTGGTTAGAACGCCGGCCTGTCACGTCGGAGGTCGCGGGTTCGAATCCCGTCGGCTCCGCTCTTTACCTTCCAATCCAGTCTCTCACCACAACTCTATCTTGAGATAGGAGTGAACCTCGACTTTCTTGACCCTCGAAAACACCATGTCTATACTTACTGACCGGTCAGTAGTCCGCATGACCAGGGCGATCACTCAAAGAAAAGGAGGAGCTGAACATTGAAGACGAAGCATAAGCTAGTGGAGTCAGATGGCCGGCGCACATTTCTCAAGGGCTTGTCGCTGGCTGCTACCGCTGTGGGCGTGGGATCAAAATTGGCTGCCGGTGCCGCAGCACAGACCCAGTCTGCCACCGCTCGTCCAACCGGAAGTGTTCGCGCCAACGGCGAGAGCAAACTTTTCTACACCGTCGAGACGACCTCCGGCAAAGTTCAGGGCATCGCTAACGTCGGGATCAAGGAATTCAAGGGGATACCTTACGGCGCCCCGACCGACGGCAAGAACCGCTTCATGCCGCCCACGAAGCCAACCCCCTGGACTGGAGTCCGCGAATGCTTCGGCCACGGACAGATCTGCCCGCAGACGCTCTCGAACCTGCGCTCCGAGTACGGAATGCTGATTCAGTGGGACCTGCACAACGGCGGAGGAATGGGCGAGAATTGTCTTTCTCTAAACGTCTGGACGCCCGGTGTGGGTGATGGAGCGAAGCGCGCCGTGCTGGTCTCGTTCCACGGCGGCGGCTACGCCACCGGCTCAGGCAACGGGCCCGGTTATGACGGCGCTCAGCTGGCGCTCTTCGGCGACGTGGTCGTCGTGACGGTCAATCATCGCCTGGCCAGCTTCGGCTACACGCATCTGGCCGACCTGGGCGCGCCGCCGGAGTTCGCCCATGCAGGCGTGGCGGGCATTATGGATTTGGTGGCGTCACTCGAATGGGTCAAAGACAACATCGAGCGATTCGGGGGCGACCCCAACCGCGTGATGATCTTCGGCCAGTCGGGCGGCGGCGCCAAGACTTCGGCCGTGCTGGCGACGCCGTCGGCCAAAGGACTATTTCACCGCGCTGCGGTCCAGAGCGGTTCGGCGCTGCGCTTCACCACGCGTGAGGCGGCGAGCAAAACGGCCGAGCAATTGCTGGCCAAACTCGAAATCCCCAAAACGCGCATCGCCGATATCCAGAAGGTCTCGTGGCAACAATTGCTCGAGGCACAGACCGACCTGACAGGCTTCGCGCCGGTCATGGATGGGCGCGTTCTTCCGCACCATCCGTTCGAACCGGTGGCGCCGCCGGAGTCGGCTGACGTGCCGGTCATCATCTCGACGACCCTGGAAGATGCGGCCCTCCGCCTGACAAATTTCAACCTCGATGAGGCGGGCCTGAAGACGATCTTCAGCCAGCAATATGGTGAACAGGGAGACCAGCTCCTGGCGCTTTACCGGCGGCATTACCCGCAAAAGTCGCCCTACCTGATTCAGGCTCAGGCGTTCACCGATGCTGCCGGCCGCCGCGCGGCGATCACTCAGGCCGAACGCAAGGCAGCGTTGAAGCGGGCGCCCGTTTACATGTACATCTGGGCCTGGGAGAGTCCGGGCTTCAACGGCAAGTTTGGAGCGGTGCACGGCATTGACGTCGGAGCTTCATTCCATCAGGTGCGCGACGCCATCCTGGGAGGCGGTTCGGCGCAAGGTAAGGTGATGTGCGACCGGCTGGCCTCGGCGTGGGTCGCTTTCGCCAAGACAGGCGATCCGAACAACCCACAGCTTCCACCCTGGCCGGCTTACGACGAGGCGACGCGCGCGACGATGATCTTCGACACGGATACTCGCGCCGAAAACGATCCACGCGCCGAGATCAGGAAGTTCTGGGCGGCAAGGTCATCTGCGCGCAGCACCACTGGTTGAAGAATACGGCGCGCGATTTGTGCAATGCTGAAGAGAGAAGAAGGACGCGGGATGCATGCGCTCGCGTTCTGCCGAACGTGAATGGTCGATCAGGAGAGTCAGTACCGGCCCCAGTCGGATCCGACTAGAGAATTCCTTCGGGCATTTGCGGGGCTTTCGAGGCCGGCCAATGACCGGTACTGGATACTGCTACTTAGCTTTCTTGGCGATGAACTGCTGTCCGGGCTGATCTCCACCCTCACGGGTCATGGTGAACGCAATTTCGTCGCCCATGACCTTGCCTTTGTAGACTAACTTGATGTCGTTCCCCTGAAAGTTGCGCACGACGGTGAACGAGATATCGTCTCCGCTGACTTTACCGTCGGAGATCGGGGTATCACCCTGTCGTCCTGAAATGGTTCCGGTCAACTTGGCGCCGTCGGCCTTCAAGTTGAAGGTTGTCTCGCGCGTCGATCCGTCACGAGCCGGAACCTGGGCTACCCATTTACCACTCACATCTGCCGCCCAGGCAGCCGAAACCAGACCGGCCACTAAGAGCGAGGCAGCAACAAATGCTGTTTTGAGCTTCATCGAAGACTTCTCCTTCTGAGTTTTTAATTTGCCGAGCTTGGATTCCTCCAAACATCCACAAATGCGAATACGCGGCATAGGAGTGGATAGTGACAGATTTGTTAACTTGGGTAGCGCCAACGAAGCCGTGTAGGGAATGGAGACAGCAAAGAAAACTTCGACAGAATAGTCAATTCTAACGTACCGAGAAGGCTTCCGAGGCGTATACTACACGACACCCAGACGACGCCGAAAGGTGAAGCGAGCCTCGGTACTTGTTGGCCCACCGTAGCATCCCCATCAGAACATTAACTAATCTGTGTTCACCCTCCGACGGTTATGAGCCCGACGGTCATGAGAGGTATGGAGGAGATTATGCAGAACTTCACCGGCGGCTTACGATCGCCGTATTGATCTGGCTTAGCCTCGCAGGATTTGTGCGGCAGACAAGAAGCGCCAAGAAGGCGACTTACGTTGAAACGGACCTTGTAGTCAACAAGCGGCCAACAATGTACCCACGTTGACCGACGCAAATGGCATCGTGCACATTGGAAGTTCTTTGACCCAAATCGCACTGAACCCGTGGGGCATCTCGGAAAGTCCGGCCTCGCCCTTCTGGGTGTCCGACAATGGCGCGGGCCTTTCAACGCTCTACAATACGGCGGGAATGACACAGTCACTGGTTGTCTCTATTCCCTCTCCGAGCGATCCGCTGGGGAACAGTGGAACTCCTACGGGCACGGTCTTCAATCCCACTTCCAGCTTCTTGAACCCAGGATTCATGCTCTCGGGTTTCACAAAGCTTAATGTGGCGACGACCGCTCCGGCAATCTTTCTTTTTGCTACCGAAGATGGAACGATCGTAGGTTGGAATCCGGGCGTCAATCCGTCCGGCTTCGATCCGGCAAAAGCCGGCACCTATGGAATCATCGCTGTGACTACTCCCGGTGCTGTATACAAGGGACTGACCCTTGCAACAGACGCCGCAGGTGCCCATCTCTATGCAACCAATTTCCGCGCCGGCACTGTCGATGTGTTCGATACAACGTTCAAGCCGGTGAACGCTTCCGGTGCTTTCGAAGACAGCGATCTGCCTGACGGATATGCCCCGTTCAATATCGAGCAATCGCTGGGAGACTGTTTGTCACCTATGCCGTGAGCGATAGGTGGAAAGGACGATGTACCGGGTGAGGCCACGGCATCATCGACACATTTGACCTCGATGGGTCTTCGGTCAACCGCTTTGCAGAACATGATCAACTCAACTCGCCCTGGGGACTCGCGCTTGCGCCGGATAACTTCGGCCAGCTTGGCGGAACTCTCTGGGTCGGGAACTTCGGTGATGGCCACATTAACGCCTACGACCTGAATGGCGGGACGTTCGTCTCGCAAGGTCCGAAGCTGCAAACGGAAAAGCACTCGTGATCGATGGATTGTGGGCGCTCAAGTTTGGCAATGGAGGCAATGGCGGTGATTTGGGTACGCTTTACTTCACCGCTGGCCCTAACGACGAGGCGGACGGCATCTTTGGCAGCATTTCGCCTGGTGAGGACAAGAAGTGACGCAGATGTGCAGAGCGCCATTGCCTCGTTAAACACCGTGTTGTAGTCTTTGCTTTCTGAGTGCTGGACTACTTTAAGCGTGAAGCCGCTCGGCTCGAATCCGAGCGGCTTTCCCGTCTCTTTCTCGCGTCGCCTATGCTGCGCATTGAAGACGCCCTCGAAACCATGCTCGGCATGACGGTCGCGATCGATGCCGAGCAGCTTCAGCTCGACCGGTCGCTCGGCCGCGTCCTGCGGGAGAGCGCCAGGGCCGATCTCGACCTTCCACCTTTCAATCGCGCACGTATGGACGGATACGCGCTCCGGCGGCGGACACGGCGGGAGCCTCCGAAAAGCGACCCGTGACGCTGCGTGCAATAGGAGAGGTTGCGGCAGGCGACACCTTCTCCGGCTCGATTGGCCAGGGCGAGGTGGTTCGGATCATGACCGGTGCGCCAGTCCCCTCGGGAGCCGATGCAGTCGAGAAGATTGAACTGGTCAGCGTCTTTGACGACGGGAGTGTCGCCTTCAAGGAACCCGTCAAAGTCGGACGGCACATCACGCCTCTCGGGAGTGAAGCACGAACGGGCGACATCGTAGTACCGGCCGGAGAGCGCATCACGCCAGCCAACGCGGCCATTCTCGCAAGCTTTGGCTATGAGCGCGTCCGGGTTTCACGATCTCCCCGGGTGGCCCTGCTCTCAACTGGAAGTGAGCTGGTCGAAGTCGGCAAACGGCCGGGGCCCGCGCAGATTCGCAATTCAAACACATATTCGCTTGCCGGCTACGCCTCGGCGGCAGGTTGCGAGATCACGGGCACCGGCATTGTTGAGGACGAGGTCGAAGCTACCGCGCGTGCCATTCGCGATGCAGCATCCAGGGCTGATGTTGTTATGGTGTCGGGCGGTGTCTCTATGGGAGACTACGACCTGGTCAAGCCCGTTCTGCGTGAGCTGGGCGCGGAGATTCCGGTAGAACGTGTGGCCATGCATCCCGGCAAACCTACGGTATTTGCGCGGCTCGGAGAGACGATCATTTTCGGACTGCCGGGCAATCCCGTTTCGTCAGCCGTGGCCTTCCATCTCTTTGCGCGCCCGGTCCTGCTGAGGATGCAATGCGCTACAGAGATTCATCTGCCAAGAGTTCGGGCAATCGCGATTAAGGGAGTCAAGGGCGCGCCACCGCGTCGAAGTCACCAGCCGGCTCGGCTGACAATCACCGACGGACGGGCCGAGGTAGAGCCGATCAACTGGGGCGGCTCATCAGACCTTGTGGCGTTCGCCCAGGCAAATGCATTGATTGTCGTGCCGGAAGACCAGCAGCGCATTGAAGCCGGCGACACTCCGGAGGTCATCGTTCTTCGCTAAGGGGTCTGCATGCCTGCAAAGCGCTCATCACAGCTCTCTCACATGGATTCGGAGGGTCGGCTCGCCATGGTCGATGTCGGCGGGAAACCGGTGACGTTCCGGCGGGCGGAGGCAAGTGCCAGTGTGATCATGTCTCCCGAGACGGTCGCTGCGATTCGCGAGCGCCGGACACCCAAGGGCGACCCATTCGAGACGGCTCGACTGGCCGGGATTCTGGCCGCAAAGCAGACTGCGGGTTTGATTCCACTCTGCCACTCGTTGCCGCTCTCGCACGTGGACGTCAAACTTACTCTCGAGGACCGGGGAGTGGCGATACGTGCCGAAGCCTCCACCGAGGCCAAAACAGGCGTTGAAATGGAAGCGCTGGTCGCCGCTTCAGTTGCAGCCTTGACGATCTACGACATGTGCAAGGCCATCGACCGTTCCATGGTCATCACCGACGTACAGCTCGAAAGCAAGAGCGGCGGTCGATCCGGAGATTGGCACAGGCACTGACGCCCGACGGCTCTACCGTGCCGCAGGCTCTACCGTGCCGCAGGCTGTCCAGCCTGCGGCAGAATTTCGCAGTTGCTGGATTTGCCGCAGGCTGGACAGCCTGCGGCACGATTGTAGCCAGTGGAACATAGCCAATCCTTACGAAAGCTCGAAGAAGCATTGGCCGCGCGTTACGGATGGTCCATTAGCCCGGCGGCGAGAGAGAAGATACGGCTGGCGGTCGCCAGCAAAGCCGGCCGCGTGCAGATTGAGCCCGATGAGTATTGCCGTCTTGCCGCTGGCAGCGAGAGCGAGTTGCTCTCGATCGTCGAGGAGGCCGATTCAGGTGAAACCTATTTCTTCCGCGAGCCTGGCCAGTTCGCCTTTCTCAAACAGGAGATTCTGCCGGAGACGATTGCTTCCTGCATCGCCGTGAGGCGACCCGGAAATCGCCTGCGCGTCTGGAGTGCGGCCTGCTCCACTGGCGAAGAAGCCTATTCAATCGCCATCACATTCGACCAGATCAAGCCGGCAGAGCTTGACCATCGCCTCGATGTATTTGCGACCGACGTCAGAAATGGCGCGCTTCTCGAAGCAACCCGAGCACGTTACCCCGAGTCCGCTCTGCGATTGACAGACGAAGAGACACGTAATCGTTATTTTGAAAAGTCAGACGACAACTATGCTGTAGTGCCCGACATCAGGCGCCTGGTCACGTTTCGCCGTGTCAACCTGCTTGACGACCTCTTCTGGAGGGGCGTCGTTGATCGCTACGACCTGATTGTCTGCACCAATCTCTTGCAGCATCTGCACAGTGCAGCCGTGCGTCGCATGGCTGCCCGTCTCGCGCAGGCTCTGCGGCCTGGCTGTTACCTTATGGTTGCTCCGGGCGAGGGCAGACTCGTCGACAATGCCAGGCTCAGACCTGTCAAAGAGGTTCAGTCGTTCTTCCGGCGCACAGCCTAGCCAACTCTCATCAGCTCGGAATCCAAAATGCAACTCCTGAAATCGATCCCGGTGACCATCCTCTACTGTGTCGCGGTAATTGCCGCGCCGGTTTCTCCGAGACTGCGGCTAAGTGAAGTTCAGAAGATAGAGCCTTCATCATACAAGGTCGACTCTGACGGTCGACCCTGAAAAGGTCGAGTTCTCGGGCACTATTCAGATCAAATTGAGAGTTCTCCGGCCGGCCCGAACGATCTGGCTGAACGCCAACAAAATAACTGTCGAAAGCGCGAGGCTCCAGGCAGGCAACAGGACACTCACAGCAAAAGCCTCACTGGCAAAATCTGATTTTCTGAGCCTTCAATTCGATTCGACTGTTCCGGCGGGTGATGCCGAACTCGAGGTGCGTTACAAGGGCGAGGTGCGGCAGACTGACAGCGCCGGCGTCTTCCACACGCTCGACAAGGGCAATCATTACGTCCTCACTCAATTCGAGGCGACCGATGCCCGCGATGCTTTCCCCTGCTTTGATGAGCCCTCGTATAAAGTGCCGTGGCAACTGACGCTGCATATTCCTGCCGTGGACTCGGCTGTCAGCAATACAACTGTCACCTCTGAGACTGCTGAGGGAGGCTACAACGGACGGTGGTGTTTTCGCGGAGACCACGCCTCTACCGAGCTACCTCGTTGCATTTGGCATCGGTCCCTTCGAATACGTTGATGCGGGAAAAGCCGGCACGAAGCAAGTGCCGGTACGGATTGTCGTTCCGAAAGGTCGAGTACCTGAAGCGAAGTACGCCGCCGAGGTCACGGCCACCATTCTGACCCGACTCGAAGAATACTTCGGGATTCCGTTTCCGTACGACAAGGCCGATCAGGTTGCCGTTCCCGTGACGATTGGCTTCGGCGCCATGGAGAACGCCGGAATGGTGACCTACGGCCAAAACATCCTGCTCTCAGATCCTGCCTCGGACACTCTCGAGCGACAACACAGAATACGCAGAGACCGCGGCTCACGAGCTCGCCCACCAGTGGTTCGGTGATCTGGTGACGACGGGCTGGTGGGATGACATCTGGCTCAACGAGGCCTTTGCCACATGGATGGAGAAGAAGCTGATCGCCGAATGGAAGCCCGAATGGAACTCGAGAGTGGGAGACGTGAACGATAAGCTCGAAGCCATGGGCTCGGACAGCCTTGTCTCTGCGCGAAAGATCAGACAGCCGATCGAAAGCGCCGGGGATATCAGTGATGCGTTCGACAATATCACCTACCAGAAGGGCGCGGCGGTGATCGGCATGTTCGAGAGTTGGATGGGCGCCGGCGAGTTTCGCGCCGGCGTCCAACGATACCTCAAGCAGTATGCTTTCAAGACGACGACGGCGCACGACTCTCTCAATTCCCTTAGCTCCGGCAACCAAAACATCAGTCCGGCCTTCTCCACATTTCTCAACCAACCCGGCGTTCCGATAGTCTCGGTAGCGCTCAACTGCCAGCCTTCACCGAAGCTTCATTTGACACAAAAGCGTTTCCTGCCGATCGGATCCAAGGGGTCCACGGCAGAGCTCTGGTCGATGCCGGTCTGTGTCCGCTATGGGACCTCGAATGCAAGCGAGAAGGAATGCTTTCTTCTGGACAAGGCCGAGGCAGATTTCCCGTTGACCAAAGCGACGAGCTGCCCGGGCTGGATCGAGCTGAACGCCGACGCCAAAGGCTACTATCGCATGGAATACAAGGGCGAGCTCTTGTCGTCGCTGACAACCGGTGACGTGACTGAGCGGCTGCCCGCGATCGAACGACTTGAACTGATCGGCAATACACAAGCGGTCGCTGACAACGGCACGATACCGGCCAGCGACGCTCTGAGAGTTGCCGTGAGATTCCACGATGATCCTGAGCGGCATGTCCTGGCAGGATCACTGTTAGTGGCGCTCGAAGTGTGGGCCGATCTCGTGCCGGACAATCTGATGCCAAACTACCAGCGCTTTCTGCTCAGGAATTTTCAGGCTCGCGCAAGGGAGCTTGGATGGAGGCCGAAGCCCGGAGAATCAGACGACATACGATTGCTGCGGTCCTCAATTGTCCATGCTGTGGCAAGATTCGGAGGCGACCAGGAGCTTGCGAAGGAAGCGCGAGAGCTGGCAGAGGGATGGCTCAAAGATCACACGACGGTCAGCCCCGATGTGCTCGACTCGGTGCTTCTGACCGCGGCCCATTACGGCGACCGCAGTCTGTTCGATAGTCTCTTTGCCGAGTATCAGAAGACGCAGAACCGTCAGGAGCAGCAGGCGCTGATCCTCGCTCTGCTCCGGTTTCGAGATCGTTCCGCAATCGAAGCCGCGCTGGATCTCGTGCCTTCGGGCAAGGCCCCACTGCCTGATGGGATCGCCTTTCTCTTCAATCCGGGAAAAGTGGATCGTGCAACACGAACCATGGCTTTTGAGTCTCTAAAGAAGCACTACGACTCGATCATGCAGAAGCATGCAAACGTCTTTGGAACTGAACTCAGCTCGCTGCTACCCTCTGTCGGCAACGGTTTCTGCGACCCTCAATCAAGGAAGGAATACGTCGACTTCTTTCTACCAAGGCTGAAAGCAAACGAAGGTGCCCGTCGCACCTATGCGCAGACGCTTGAAGAAATCGACATCTGTATCGCGCTCAAGCAGGTCCAGCAGCCAAGTGTCGCCGCCTTCCTCGAGAAGTATTGATCCAGGCCGGAAGGGCAACTAACAACCCGCTAGTCGCAACATGCCTCGTTGATTTCATTGCTTATTGCGCAACCTTGTAGGGGCAGGGCTTGTCCCTGCCCGCCCGTGCCGTCCGGCGCGGGTAACATTTCTCAAGCGGGCCGATGCAAGTTCAGCATGCAACCGAGATGGTTACAGCTCTCGCGACATGCCGCGGTCAGTTCAATTCTGCAAATCACACCTCACACCTGCAGGCTGACAGTCAAAACCTGGCCAGTTGGTTTGCCCCGTTTAACGTGATCCAAAAATTGATGCCGTCGCTGCATACACCAGCAGGGGCCGTTCCGGCGCCCGTAGGGAAGGAGCCAAGCGGAGTCAAATCGGTTGCATTCCACATCGACACGCTGTTCCCGATCTGATTCGTTACCAGCACTCGTTGCCCGTCGAACGCAGCCTGCATCGGGGCCATTCAGCCCATTTCCGGTAAGCGTTGCCAGGACCATGCCATCCCTGGCTCGCACGACGCTGACTGATGACTCTCCGTTGTTAGGCACCCAGATGTTCGAGCCATCGAATACCGGCAATATCGGATTAAGACCAACGGTCACATTCTGAACAACCGCACCGCTGGAATTCACCTTGCGCAGCTGGTCTGCACCAACATCGGTTACCCAGAGACTTGCGCCGTCAAACAGGATGCCGTAGGGCGCACTGAAACCTGCCGTGAATGTAGTCGTAGCTCCGTTGTCGGGGTAGACTCTCGAGATCGAGCCCGTCCGTTGGCTGTCCAAATGAACTGACCATCTGTCGTTATGTCGCTCGGATGCGGCCGAGCGTGCTGCTCAGGGTCGTGACCGCACCCGGCGGCTGGCTGGGATCGATCTGGTAAAGACGCCCGGGAGATTGTGAGCTCACCAGTCACATAGACCCGACCGTTAGCCACCAGCACCCCTACGCACTGAGGTGCTCCCGTCCAAGTTCCGAGCACCGAGCCATCGCTCGCTCGGACTCGCTTGATATCGCCGCTTCCGAACCGCAACCCACAGGTCTGTGCCGTCCGATCTCACTCCATGAGGTTGCGACCCTACCGTTATTCTGCCAGTCATCAGCACACTCGTACCACCCATAGGCATCCCCCATTGATTCAACGCGGCCCGGCGATTCGCGCGCCTGAGTGCTGAGTCCTGCGTCCTCGTGATGAATGCCGCCATCTGCTCCCTCGTGACATTGTTCGAGGGGCTGTACGTCGTTGGCGTGGTGCCGTTGCTCAGACCCGAGATGAATGCCTCAGCTATCTGGCAGAAGAATGCATTGCCTGCAACATCAGTGAACGGCAGTGTGGTGCTTACTCCACCGCACGTTCCCGTATCTGCCGGCAGTCGTGTCGATGCTGACAATAGGACGGCTAGCGAGAAGGTGGCGACGAGACCGATGCGGAATTTCCTGTTCATTTATCTCCCTGTTGTTTTGGACACACTGATCCGGCAAGAGTCATCAAACGTTGGTTTGATGACCGCGAGAACTGGAATCGGCGGGTTGGGAATTGGCCGAGCCTGTTACGCGGAGGATTCTGTTCTATCGGCGTGGAGGAAGTCAAATCACACGGGATCGACGGATGGTTGCGGATTGGCCGAGTCGTCGAGGCTGAGGTTCTTCTTCTGAGGCAGGCTGAAGTCAATCCCTAGGCGGGCGCGCCGCTCTGCGTCGCCGGAATTGCCAGATACCTGATGAATGGTATACTCCAGTCATAGTGGAAAGAGTCATTCGCAAGTTCGAGAGCTTCGAGGAAGCTGACCGTGCAGACGCCAATCACTATGCAGCGCTGACACCACAAGAACGAGTGGACGTTTTGCTTTATCTCGTTGAATCCTACAGGCAGTCACTCGGTGAAACTTCAGAAGATTTGAGAGAGTTTATCGAGTTGTTGAACTCTCGAAGAGTTGATTACATAGTAGTCGGAGGCCACGCAGTTGCCTTTCACGGCCACCCGCGCTTTACCGGCGATATCGACTTTTTTGTGAGACCCACCCCCGACAACGCCGCGCGTTTAGTGGAAGCCTTGCACGATTTCGGGTTTGGTGGAGCTGGACTGACTGTCGAGGACTTCACTCGACCAAATCGCGTCATCCAACTCGGCAAGGTGCCCAACCGAATCGATCTGCTAACCACGATCAGCGGAGTGGACTTCGAGGAAGCCTGGCAGGCTAAAGTCGGCGCTGAGTTAGACAGCATTCCTGTTTCTGCCATTGAACGCAGCCTGGACCGGATTGCTCAATCCGTGGCGCGCACGACAGTTAATGAGTTGTCACATTGTTGAGTTTCTGGGTTACTACCAAGACTGTTACCGAGGAACACTTCCAACAGGCACGCTCTGAAGGATGTCACCGTTGCGGGTATCCTCTTGATGCGCGTCTCCAGACTCAAAGCGTACGTGCCAGGGTCAGAAGAACTATGGCCTGGTGTAAGGTGAGCGCTTTCCCGGTCTGCGCCTGAACCTGATTCGCGAAGGCTCGCAGCGCTCCCTCCTTCGCCTCAATATCTCCCCGCTTCTCCGCAGCCTCGGCGGCATCCAGCTTCGCTCCCAGAGCATGGGCAATGCCTTCTTTCGTGCTATAGAACTCACCCAACGTTCGAAGAGAATCGTAAGAGAAGAGGAACGCCGGGTCTCCCGCGAGATCATTCTTCGTGACAGCAATCTGCGCGTCGATTTGCGGACCGTAGAACCCCGGTGTTCGTAGAAAACCCGCAAACGGTGAGAGGTACATGTTGTGGAGTAGCTCTTCCATCGTCAGCTGCCCATCGCCGTTCGAGTCGAGAAGATCGAACACCCGATCGGTTATCCCGGATTGCATAAGGTATGGACGGACAGCCGGAATCGCCTCGGGTTGTGAAAGAAGCAGTGGAATCACTGCTTCTGCAGCATGGGCCAGCGCAGGACCGTTGTTACCGGGCATGCCGGACTGCAATTGCGCTTCCATCCGATTGATAACTTTGCACGTCTTGTCCGTGCAATAGACCAGAGAAGTCTGGTGCCTATTCTTGGCACACAGCTCGAAGTCCCAGGTGGACTCATCGCCAGGCTTACCGGTTGTTACTGAATAGCCCAGTGTGAAATCGAGCGATTCGGCAAGAGACTCGGGCGACTGGAACCCTGGCATGAATTGCAACAAACGTGGGTCATCGAGAGTCGCTGGATATACCTGGAATTCTTTGAAGAACGAATGCAAGCCGCCGCAGAAGGTTGTTCCGAGCTCCTGCTGCATCTTCTGGTTAATGGCGGCCTGCCTCGCCGCGTTCACGGCGGGGAGGAGCAAGCCGATGAGAACGGCAATGATTGCGATAACTACGAGCAGTTCGATCAGCGTGAAGCCGCGACAGCCGCGCGAGTTGATGAGTGGTCTGGGAAGCAGGCCGCGTAAAGGCGCGATCGATCCATCGTTTGTCATAACATCTCCACCGCGTGTGAGAACATTTCCGATCACACGTGACTAGATATTCCGATTCGCCGGGAATTGCACCGTGAATTCTCTCAGTCTTGCAGTGCTTGGGGAGAAGAGAGACCTCGTTCATTTCATTGCTTTATCGCGCCACCTTGTAGGGGCAGGGCTTGTCCCTGCCCGCCCGCGCCGTCTGGCGCCGGTAACCATTCGCGACTGCGATCTTCAACTTGACACTGTTACCCGTGCCGGACGGCACGGGACGGGCAGGGACAAGCCCTGCCCCTACAAGGTGGCGCGATAAAGCAATCAAAACTACTTCGCGGTATCAAGAAAAAAGGCCGCTCACACATCGTGAAGCGGCCTTTTTCATAATCGACAATTAACCTATTGGTACGCTGCGACGGCGGCGGCAGTATCCATATATTCCTTGAACGCGGCGATTTTTCCGTCGCTGAATGTCACAATATGCGCCCAGTCGCTGCTGTATTCACGTCCAGTCGCCTTGACTCGCCACGAATAGTTCCCCAGGACCACCACTTTATCGCCCTGTGCAATGAACTCCACCGGGTTGAATGCCAGTGCGTCCTGAGATTCGCCAACTAATTGAACGAATGCCGCCAGGGCGGCGTGTCCTTTGTGCGTGCCGGCAAACGGCACTTTCTCGATTTCGGGAAGCTGAAACGTAATGTCGTCCGAATACAATTCCAGGAACGCTGGAACGTTCCCACTCTTGAACAACTCATAAGTCTGTTGGGCAATCTTCACATTTTCCTGTTCGGCCATTATTGTCTCCTGGTTTGAGGGGATGCCTGCTCCTGGCATTGAGGCAACACGTCTTCATCAATCTCCCGCACCTTCGGATTCTCTTCAACGATTGGGTTGTTGAATTGATCGTGTGAGGGGAGGCCTACTAGAAGGGTCCTAGTCGACCGCGGCTTTCGCAGCGGGGGCTCAGTCTACTTTGCACGGCGAGACCTGTCAAACCGGCTTAGACCAGGCGATTGCGCAAAGCCTTGGCAACCGCTTCACTCTTGGAATGGACTTGCAGCTTCTCGTAGATTTTCTGAAGGTGGAAATTGATGGTGCTCGTGGTGACCTTCAATTCGGCGGCTGCGGTCTTATAGTTGTAGCCTTCGACCAGGAGTCTCAAGATGCGCAGCTCGTGCGGGGTCAGGTCGTAATCTGAACGCTCAGGCGGACGGATTTCGCGGAACAACCGGATCACTCTTCCTGCCACTTCCGGCGACATCGGAGCGCCACCCGAAGCAGCCTCTTTGAGGCTCTCGAGCAGGCGCGCCGGCTGCATCTTCTTTAGCAGATAGCCTGAGGCGCCGGCGCAGAGGGCATCGAAGATGCGCTCGTCATCCTCATAAACGGTCTGCATGAGGAATACCATCTGCGGATAGCGCTCCTTTAGAAGCCGCACCCCTTCGACTCCGCTCATGCCTGGCAGCCCAATATCGACCAGGGCGACGTCAGGCAGCTCAAACCCGATCTTGTCGCGGGCCTCCTCCATCGACCGGTAACTACCGGTACAGCGGAAGCCCTCAGCACCGCCGATCAATGCAACAAGATAGTCGCGAAACTCACGATGGTCTTCGATGACCGCCACCTTAACCAGTGAGGGCGCGTGCGTCAGGATTTTTTCCGCTTTCCTTGTCGGGAGCCATAGTTCAGGGTGAGTGGTCAGGCTTGCAGCATATTGCGACGCGATCGAAATGGCACTATGAATTCTCATAGCGCCGGGGCCTGGTGAGAGAAGCTTTCACCAGCCAGTGTTGTCCCGAGTCCGGGGCTTGTGATCACGAAGAGCTGCGCTCCAGCGCGCTTCGCACGCCTTTCGATGCTTGTAAGGCCTTGCCCCCGATCAGCGCTCTCCATGACGAATCCTTTGCCGTTGTCGCTGATTGTCAAGGAAATCCTGTCTCCTTCGTTTTGAAGCGCCAGTTCGGCCAGCGAGCACTGTGAGTGCCGGGCAATGTTATTGACGCCCTCCTTGAATATCAGATAGAGCTCGCGGCGCACATCAGCGCTGATTCGAATGTCGCGCTCTGCATCAGGTACAGCCAATCGGAAATCGATGCCACGGGTTCCGAGCGTCTCGGTCGCAAACCGTCTCATTCTTTGCGAGAGATCACTCAGGCGATCGCGGCTTGGATTGACCGCCCAGACTATATCGCTCATCGCATCAACCGAGCGCCTCGAGACATCCGCGATGAGCGTCAGTCTTTCAGCCATATGAACATCACTCGACCGCGCCTGCTGTCGCAGCACATCGCTCAGTCCGGCTATCAGCGACAGGTTCGCTCCGATGTCGTCATGCAAGTCTGAGGCAATGCGCGTGCGGACCCGTTCGATCTCCAGCAACTGCGCGAGGCGGTAGCGATATAGCCGGTAAAGAACCAGGGTCATCAACCCCGCGGCCAGTGTCAGGAACCACCATCGCTCCCATATCGGAGGCAGTATCCTGAACCTGATGACTGCCGGATTCGTGCTTGCTACCCCATCGGCATTGACGGCGCGCACCAGAAACCTGTACCGGCCGGGCGCCAGATTCGCGTACTCGACTGCGCGCTGGCCCGAAAGAGCACTCCAGTCAATCTCCGCACCCTCGAGCTTGTGCTGGTATTGCAGAAGCTCTCCGGGCGCAAAGCTGAGACCGAGGAAGTTGACTTGAAGCCGGCTCTGATCGACATTCAAGTCGGGCACGACTATCTCAGTCTCTCCAAGAGCAGAGACGAAGCGTCTTGAGCGACCAACAAGCAGGTTGCTGATGAAGATAGCCGGCGGTGCCTCAGGTGCCTCCTCGCTAGTCGGTCTGAGACGCGACAGCCCTCGAGTCAAGCCAAACCACAGGCGGCCCTCGCCATCTCTGAAGCAGGACCTGAACGATCCTGAAGCAAGTCCATCCGCCGTCGTGAAGTGTCTGAAAAGACCGGTCACCGGATTGAGCCGGTCCAGACCACGCCCTGTGCCGACGTAAATGTAGCCTTGCTCATCTTCGACTATCAGATGATCTGCGAAGGCCTCAGTGCTGTTGGTCGAGAGCCCCTCCGATGTCGTGTAGCTGCGGAAATGCGGGCGACTGGAATCCGGGTTTTCTATGCGCACGAGGCCGCCCCGTGTCGATGTGAACCAGACCTGCCCGCTGTGGTCGACGTAGAGGCTGCTTATCCCGCCGTCTGGTACGCCATCCCCGGTACCGAACTGATCGACCCTTTCATGGTTGTACCGGGTTAGCTGTCCGTTGAATCCGATCCAGACATTGCCGGCATTATCCTCTGCGAAGGAGCGGGCCAGGCCGTCTTCGGAAGGGAAGCCATGTAGAGTCGACATGTTCTTAAACGTACCCGACTCAGGCTGCCAGAGCAGAAGCGAGTTTCCACTCATCAATGAGACCCAGACGTTGCCATGGGAGTCCTCGAAGAGCCTGAATGGAGGGTTGTCTCCCAGGCCGTCCTTTGCCGTATAGACTGCGCGCGGTCTGGCATTTCTGATCTGATCGAATCTTGTGGCCGGGAAGAATCGGTAGATGCCGTGAGCAGTGCCAACCCACCACTCACCATTGCGCCTCTGCAGAGTGTTGCCCTCACTCACCCATCCGAGATCGTTAATAGAACGAGGCGTGAACCATACGAATTGACGCCCGTCGAAGCGACCCAATTCCCATGCGGTGATCGTCGGAGGCATGTCCTTTTCCGTGGCCAGGAATGGCTCCACGGAAGCAGACAGCTCCCTCGTGATCAGCGAAAATCGAGTTCACCAGGTAGAGACCATCACGATCGTCATAAGTGACGAAGCCGTTCCGTTCGAGCCTCATTGCTCCTGCGGTGTTGGTTCCCAGCCAGAGGTTGCCTCCAATGATCTTCCGCCAGTGCAGTGATGTCGTAATAGCTCAATCCGTTCTTTTCACTGTAGGTGTGAAACCAATGGCCGTGTTCGTCGCGTTCGGGAAAGAACTGTAAGAGGCCCCTCGACGTGGCTACCCAGAACTTATGATCGGAACCTTCAAAGAGCTGAAAGACCCATGGCTTGGGCATTCCTTCACGCTGTGCGTAAGCGCTCTCAATCTTCGGCGGCCGATGAGTCTCATCCGCAGAGAATCGAAAGAAGCCCCCATAGCGTGTTCCGGCCCACAGCCGGCCTCGATGATCGACGAGCAGATCATGAAGATAATCATCAGGCAGGCCGTCCTGTTTCGAATAGCGCGCAGCGCTGCCATCAGACCATAGCCGATACAGACCGCCCGGTGTTGCAATCCATAACGTTTTATGACGGTCCTCGATGACACTCGAAATGAAGTGCCATTCCATATACTTCGGGGGAATGCCAAGTATCCAGAGAGTGGAGTTCGAAGCGGCCTCGCGAAATATCCAAACGGTAAAGCCCAGCATAGGTGCCGACCCAAACCGTCCCGCCGTGATCCTCGAATAGTGTGGTGATCGACCTGGCCCAGCGGTCCTGCTCCCTGGGCGAGACTACCGTAAACATCGCTTGAGTTGATGGGTATGCTTCGTTTGAGTAAGTGGCTCTATGTTCCGGCGGCTTGCTCGGATTGAAGCGGACGAGCCCACCGCCCGTGGCCAGCCAGTAGGTCCCGTCACGAGTCTCGAGGAGGTCTGTTACGTCGCGATGCGGGAGACCCTGGTCGGTGCCGTAGTTGGTAAATGAATAGCCGTCAAAGCGTGAGAGTCCATCGGCGGTACAGAACCAGAGGAACCCGCGAGAGTCCCGAACGATCCGGTTGACGCCGTTGTTTGCGAGTCCATCGACGGTGGTGTAGGTCTTGATTGGCAGCCGTTCCGCTCGGGTCAGGCTGGATACTGCTAATAGTAGCAGCAGAGTAAGATAGGAGCCGGTGACGCGCATAACACTTCAACGCGACGCAGCTTATGTGAGGGAAGTTCAATCAGAACGATCATGCGCTCTTCTTTGCGTCTTTCTTTGTGTCTTTGCGTCTTTGCGCGAGGAGTCTCGCGCAATTGCTCAGTGGCGATGACTCCTCGCGCAAAGGCGCAAAGACGCAAAGAAAGAACGCAAAGAAGAAGCCCGGGGCAGGCCGGTGTCACTGCTTGCGAGTCTGCAAAACTATATCAAGAGATCGAGACGCGACATCACGCGTCCGCTCACTCCAACCCATCTGCTCTCGATTCTGTTCGTAGTCCCGCCGGACACGCTCTCGCAACCTCTCTACAAAGGCCTGCGGATCTGGCGACCGGTCGATCGCATAATCTACAGCCCGAAAGGCATTGTGAATCGTGATCAACCAGTCTGAGGCAACATATTCGGGTGAGTCAGGTTCGGCGGTGAACTTGGCAGTTGGCATCGGGTTGGTTCCCTCTCAGGAAATCTTCAGTCGCGGCTACTCCACTCTGGCTTTCGCCAGCAGGGCTTTGGCCATCCGGACATAAACCCCTACCGAAGCTTCCAAATCTTCCTTGTAAATGAATTCGTGCGCTGTGTGCGCATCATGAATCGATCCCGGCCCAAACAGGAGCGGTGTCCCCCATTTCGTGAGGCACGGAATGTCAGTTCCAAAGCGAACTACCGTCGTCGGCACCTCTGCGAGCTCTTCCACCACATCGGTCACAACCGGCGGGATGGTGAAGCCACGCCTGACCTCGGCCCGAGTCCCTACAATCTGTTTCACCTGCTCGAATACCGACTCGGCATCGGTCACCGTCCTGAACATGAGCTCGCTCGCAGCCGAGTCGGCGACTACATTTGCGCGGCTCCCGCCCGAGATGGTTCCGATGTTACACGTCGTCGCGCCCAGTTTGGAATCCACCGGCCACTCGGCCTCTCGGATTGACTGCAGCACATCGAGCAACTTCTCAATCGCAGACTCGCCAAGCTCAGGGTAGGCAGAATGGGCGGCCATTCCACTGGCCTCGAGGACCACGCGCAAGGCGCCCTTTGTCGCAATTGCCTGGTGGCTCTCTGTCGGCTCGCCGTTGATCAGGTAGCGATTCCGGTTGCGCAACTCGTTGGCTACCCGAGCGCCATCACTTCCATCCTCCTCGCCCACGAGGTAGAGCATGCCAAAATCACGAACGCCCTCGTCACGCAGACGGATTGCCGCTGCGATCTGGGCGGCGACAATTCCCTTGGCATCACACGAACCACGACCGTGGATTCTGGTCTCATCTTCACTCGAAGGAATAAAAGGCGGGACCGTATCAAGGTGCGAAGAGAATGTCACCAGCGGGTCGCCGAGGCGCGCATGGACATTGAAACGCCTATCGCTGACGGGCTGGGTAGTCACCTCGAATCCCATGTGGGCAAGGGAGTCGCTGACAAACTGCGCCACTGCGCCTTCGTTCCATGTAACCGACTCAATGTCGATAAGCTGTCGGGTATAGGCAACTAAGTCCATGCTTGGGCAGCATTATAGTCTCTATCGCAGGAGTTCTTCGAGCTGAGCCGAGGCATCCGTCTTTTCATCCCGGTACTTGATAATCACCGGCGTGTAAAGGGAGACCCCCCATTCGCGGCCCGGACCAGATGTCAACGCTCGCGAGCCCGGAACTACAACGGAGCCGGAAGGGATTTCGAGCGGCCGCTCACCCTGCCGCCGGTAGACCTCGCCCCGTATAACATCGAACACCGGCGTCGAGCCCGTGACAATCACTCCGGCCGCGAGAATGGCCCTCTCGCGGACAATCGCGCCTTCATAGACGCCACAGTTGCCGCCAACGAGGACATCGTCTTCGATAATCACCGGCAGGGCGCCCACCGGTTCAAGGACGCCGCCAATCTGTGCCGCGGCACTGATATGACAACGGGCGCCAACTTGTGCGCATGATCCGACGAGCGCGTGTGAGTCGATCATCGTTCCTTCGCCTACCCAGGCTCCGACATTGATGAACGCCGGGGGCATGATTGTTATCCCCGGCGCCAGGTAGGCGCCGTCGCGGACGGAAGAATCCTCCGGGAACCACACGCACGCCATCAGTCGCCGAGAGGCGTTTTGTCGGGAATGTATGCTTATCGAAATAGCGGAAGTTGTCGTCAATTGAGTAATCCCGGATTGCTCCGAGTCGAAAGCCCAGCAGGATGCCGCGCTTGACCCACGGGTTGGTCACCCATTGTCCCTGCTCATCTCGAGCGGCGGCGCGAATTCGACCTGCGTTGAGTCCCGCCTTGAACTCTTCAAAAGCGGCCAGCGCATCCCGGCCCTGCGGCCCGGACAGCTCTGATGGCGGAATCTCGAAGAAAGAATCGATTTGTGCTTCCAGACTCATCTTGACGTCTCCGCCCTTCCCAGTGAGACTGCCCCGCATCCCGCAAGGGATGCCAGAGGGTAGCCAGGGGCAAGCGAAGCGCAGCCCCTGGAATTGTCGCGAGAGAGCCGGCGCGCCCTGAAAGGCGCGCGAGATACTCTCTCGATTGACCAACCTGTTGGGTCTGGCGTCCCTTCAGGACGCGAGTTCTCTCTCGTACGATTCCAGGGGCTGCGCTTCGCTTGCCCCTGGCTAACTTCTCGCATCCCTACGGGATGCCCAGCGCGGGATCGGGAAATGCAGTTCCGGTCTATTGCTTAGCCTGGACAGAGGCGCCGGTGCTGATCGTAAAGGGCGCCAGGACCTCCTTTAATCGTTTGCGAGTCGACTCGACTGGCGGGACTAGCGGCAAACGATAGACTTCGTCAATCAGGCCATGCATCGCCATCGCCGCTTTGATCGGAATCGGGCTGCTCTCAACAAAGAGCGCCTTGAATAGCGGGGTCAACTCCCGGGCCAATTCACGAGCCTCCTTATACTTCCCTTCCAGGCAGGCATGTGTGAGATCGCTCACCTCCCTTGGAAGAAGGTTGGAGGCCACCGAGACTACACCGACACCACCGATCGCGGATACAGGCAGGACTACACTGTCGTCGCCGGCAAATATCTTGAAAGAGTTGCCAACCAGCGTGGCTATCTCTCCAATTTGCGAAATGTTGCCAGATGCCTCCTTGATGCCGATGATCTTCTCAATCTTCGATAGCCTTTCGACAGTTGCCGGCTCGAGGTTGCAGCTCGTCCGCCCCGGGACGTTGTAAAGAATTATCCCGAGATCGCTGGATTCTGCGATCGCACGGAAGTGCTGGTAGAGGCCTTCCTGGGTCGGCTTATTGTAGTACGGTGTCACCGAGAGAATGGCGTCCGCGCCGAGCCTCGTGTAGGTATCCACGCGCTCGATGATCTCTCGCGTGTTGTATCCGCCGGCTCCGGCAACTACGGGTACCCTTCCGGCCGCAGCCTCGATGACCAGTGAGACGACGTCAGCCTGCTCCTTTTCCGACATCGTCACGCTCTCGCCCGTTGTTCCGCAGGGCACCAGAAAATCGACGCCGCCCCGAATCTGGTACTCGACGAGCCTCCGCAGCGCTGATTCATCGATCGACTGATCAGGCTTGAAGGGAGTGACGAGTGCCGTACCGCAGCCAACGAGTCTTCCAGGATCGCGCATAATCTTCTCCTCTGGTCGCCTACAACAATTCTGAAAACTTATAAAACCCACGCTTGCCGGCGATTCTCTCAGCCGCAAGCACAGCGCCCGCGGCAAAGCCGAAACGGCTTCGCGCCACATGAGTCAATGTGATCGTCTCGGCCTCACCGTCGAAACCGACGGTGTGAGTACCCGGCTCATAGCCTGCGCGTACGCTGACGGGAAGCGGTGTTCGTCCCGAATAGTGCGCCTCGAGATGCTGCGCGAGGACGAGCGCCGTGCCGGATGGAGCATCCTTCTTCTGCCTGTGATGGTGCTCGATGATCAGCGGGTCGAACTCTTCGAATCCGGCAAAGAGACCAGCAGCGTAATCTGCAATCTTAAGGAAGAGATCCATGCCGATCGCGAAGTTGGCGGCATAGACCATGGCTCCCTTCTTTTCGTCAACCAGCGCTTTGATAGGCTCGAGATGCTCATACCAGCCTGTCGTCCCGACCACAAGCGGGATACCGAGCTCGATGACGCGGCGGATGTTATGGATCGCCGCGTCCGGTGTTGAGAACTCAATCGCGACATCGACACCGTCGAGACTCTCTGCAGTCAGACCGTCTCCGCGGACATTATTGTCGATGTCAAAGCGAGCAATTACCTCGTGGCTGCGAGCGGCAGCCACCTGGTCGATCATCCGTCCCATCTTTCCGTAGCCGATGATTGCAATCTTCATTGGTCAGGCTTGTGATTTCCGGAGAAGAATTCGGTGTGAAGGGCTCTGACAGCCTCTTCGACATCCCGGTCGGCGACTACAAAGCTGACATTGATTGCCGAGGCTCCGTGCGAAATCATTGAGACGTTAACCCTGTCGATGCTCGAAAAGATACGCGCTGCCACGCCAGGTGTCACGCGTAACCCCTCACCGACAAGGCATATCAACGCCAGCCCCTGTTCAACCTGGACATCGCCGAGTGACTCGAGTTCGGCAATAATGTGCTCGAGGTGACGTGTATCGTCGAGCGTCATCGAGACACTCACCTCGGAAGTTGCGACCATATCGACGGCGGTCTTGTGGCGCTCAAATATCTCAAAGAGACGCGCCAGAAACCCATGCGCCATGAGCATTCTGGCCGAGGCCACATTGATCACCGTAATTCCGCGCTTGAAGGCGATTGCCTTCACCAGGCCCTCGGACACGACCTGATCACGCCCTTGATCGCGAACTATAGCAGTGCCTGGCGCCTCGGGCCTTCGGGAGTTGCGGACAGACACTGCAATCTCTTTGGCCATCGCCGGCTGCAGTGTACTTGGATGGAGGACCTTCGCGCCGAAGTAAGCGAGCTCCGCAGCTTCGCCGAAGGAGATCGACTTGACCTGTGTTGCCTCGGGAACGATTCGCGGATCTGTCGTCATTATCCCGTCGACGTCGGTCCAGATTTGAACCTCGCTCGCGTCAAGAGCCGCGGCAATAATGGCGGCAGAGTAGTCGGAGCCCCCTCGTCCGATTGTGGTCGTCCTGCCCTCAGAATCAGACCCAACGAAGCCTTGAGTCACCGGCACCGCTCCGTTCGCAATAATCGATTCGAATGCCTCCCTAAGCAACGGATCTGCCTGCTGGAAGTCAACCGCAGCGCGGTTGAAATCAGCGTTGGTCTTCATAAAAGGCCGGACGTCAACCCAGACGCCATTGATTCCTGCGGCGCGGAGGGCGGCAGCCACGATCATTGATGAGAGGAGCTCGCCGTTGGCGACGATTGCATCTGAAAGACGAGGCGGTATCTCGCGCTGGCTGCTTATCTGTTCGACGTTCTCGCGCAAGCTCTCGATGAGGACCTCAATAGAGTCATAGAGCTGGTTGCGCTCTGCAGGAGGCGCGAGGGCAACGGCCGCGGTCTCGTGACGCCGCGTGAATGAATCGACGAGCGCCATGGCTTCTAAAGTCTCCCCGTTGGCCGCAAGGCGCGCGATCTCGAGCAGCCGGTTGGTTGCTCTCGCCATCGCCGAGACCACCACCAGCGGTCTCTGTTCCAATTGTCTGCCGACTATCTCCGCAAGCCGCTTTATAGCGGCCGCATCTTCGACGGAGGTGCCTCCGAACTTCAACACAATCATAGCTGGACTGGGCTTCAATAAAAAAAGGGTTAGCGATGTGCTTCGCTAACCCTCACTGCCTGTCGGCGCGACGCGCCGGCACATGACAACTGGTTACCGAATAGCACTCCACCGCCGCTGCGGTGACAGTTACGGGGATTTAGCCCCGCCAACCAACAGGCGCCCGAGTTCCGTCCGCGCACCCGCTTCGGCGGCTTCGCCCTTTCGTCTGCCCTCAAAGAGCCGGCACTCTCCGGCAGACTACTCTTGCAAGCCGCACCTCTACTCGACTGAAAATAAAAAGAGCGAAATGCAATTCTGCCGAACGTTACATGGCCTGTCAAGGAGGACTACTTTTCCCAGTCGGCGCCAAGTATCTGATTGAGATGGTTCTTGAGGTGGTCGACGTAATCCTTCATCAGATAGTCGAGTGTAGTTGCCTCTGCCTCATCGACCGGCTTCCAGGCGATCTTATCGAAGCTATGCATCTGATATTTCTTCATGCGCGCCTCTTCGGGCACAGCCTCCATGACCCGCGCAAGGTGCCGGTTATAGGAGGCCCAGAGCGTAACCAGGTCGTCCCAGGGCGCTTCTGAATACCGCTGCACGCTCACCCAGCCGTTCTGCTGGTAGCCCGGGAAAACGAGATTGTCCTCCAGCTGGCCAATCACAAAACGACGATGATTGTTGGCCGCAGAGTCGATGAGATGGCCGAGGATCTCGGCACGGCTCCAGCTATCAGCTTCAGGGCCTCGCGGCTTGCCAGTATCCCGAAGCGAAAGGAGCTGCGGCGCAGCTTTGTCGACAGCCTCTTTGAGCTCGCTCACATATTGCTGCATTGTCTACTCCCGCCTCCTCTCAATGATCATTGCGAGGCGCTGCTCTCTTGTTTTCTTAGGCTCGTTGTAGCCGCTTTGGCCGTATGGCTGCAGCTTGTCGAGCCAGAGGTCTTCGAGACAGATAAGATTCTCGGTGTCGCGGCTCGGGTCGTCTGAGTGAGCCAGAACGTCGAGGACCTCAAAGGCAAAGTTCTCAGCGCCATGTTCGAGCCAGTCGGATTGCAGGCTCCTGATTGGATGATTTCCCTGTCTCAGCCCAAAGCGATGCCGGTTGAGAATGCCCTCGATGTTAAGCGTCCTGCCGATGAGTACCTTGCCGTTGATTGTATTGCGAATCTGGAAGATTCCCATTTGGGGAGGGTTGATCTTGCTCTCTCGCTTGAGTTGCTTCGTTCGAGTGTTCATTCCCGCCTCCGAGACGATGTTAACATGATCGGCGAGCGTACTCCCACGGCGACCAGCCGCCCCACGGAACAGGCGCGGAGAATAGCCACGAAAAAGCACAAAAACCACAAAGGGGTGTTGGTCCGTCTTTGTGATTTTTGTGCTTCTTTGTGGCTATTACTTGGTCCGACTTAAGACACGCCGCTGGAACATAGCTAGAAGCAATTGGGGCGGCTAGTCGAGCCGCATCCATACTGAGCCAGTCGGCGTGCTTGCTTGCAGGCTGGTATCTGCAAAGGCGCTGGCCTAATCTGCTCATGTGACAAACAAACTCGAATGGCGCGAGATCAAGACCGAATACCGCGAGGGGCGCGGGAACGAAGTCCGCTGGCTCGTCAATCGTGAGACCATCTACAACCCGGAAACGGGCGTCACCGTAACGCGAGGCTGCATCCGCCATCCAGGCATTTGCGTGGTCGCGCCTTTTGTCGACCCTGATACCATCATCATGATGCGACAGTATCGCTACAGCATCGACGGTGAGCTATGGGAACTGCCTGCGGGAACTCTCGAAGGACGCGAAGCAGATTCGCGGGTCCTTCCCGGCGAATCCCCGGAGGAGTGCGCCGCGCGTGAACTGCGCGAAGAGACCGGCTACGAGGCAGACAGGCTTGAAAAGGTTGCCGAAGGCTATGCGATGCCCGGAAGCAGCGATGAGCTCATGCACGTTTTCTTCGCCTCCGGGCTGCGCGAGGGCAAGCAGAAACTGGATGCTGGAGAGCTGATCAATGAGATCCGACCGTTTTCGACTGCCGAATTGGCGAAGATGATAAGTGGCAATGAAATCCGCGACGCAAAGACGCTTGTGGCCCTCTTCTTCGCGCTCAGCCGGCGGCCGAGCGGACTTCAAATCTAGCGATCGAGAACGGCGCCAGATCCGTTGATGTCTCACCTTTGATCGTAAGCTCCGCAATCGCCTGGGCGGTTATCGGCGCAAGCAGAATCCCATTGCGATAATGGCCGGTCGCATAAATAAGCCCTTCAATCTGAGGATCGAACCCGAGGATCGGAAGCTCATCCGGAGTGCACGGTCTCAGACCAGCCCAGCTTTCAGCAATTGCTGCATCACTCAGCGCCGGCATCATTCGAACGGTCCGCTCGATCACTGAGGCGAGCCCACCACCCGTCAGTCTCTTGTCGTAACCCACTCGCTCGAGCGTCGAACCCGCAATCAGATAGCCGCTGAGCCGTGGAACAATGTAGGCGCCACTTGAATAGATCACGTGCTGGACCACAGGATTTGGCATTTCAAGCGCGACCATCTGACCGCGCACCGGTACTACATCGAGCCCCGGCAGGCTCTTGCCATCCCCGGAAGTAATCAGACTCGACCAGCTGCCTGCCGCCAATATGACCCGTGGCGCCTTCAGCTCTCCAAAGGTCGTCATGACGCCCGTCACCCGATCCTGCTCGACTGACACCGATCGCACCTCGGTGTGAGTCATAAACCGCACTCCGGCGGCACGCGCGGCAGCCGGCAACGCCAGCATGAGTCTCCGGTTATCGACCTGGTTGTCATCGGGGAATTTGAGGGCCCATCGCGTCTCCCTGCTGACCAGGGGTTCAAGAGCGAGGACGTCATTGAGTCGCAAACGCTCGATCCGCGAGCCTCCCGGCAGCGACGCTCTCTGCCAGCCCAGTCGACGCTCGAGCTCCTCGTCGTCATCATCCGAGAGCGACAGATAGAGCGTTCCTTCCGTTCGATACTCGACATCGACGCCCGTCGTCTCGCGAAGCTCGAGCGCGAAATCGGGATAGAGCGCTCGGCTGGCAACGCACAGGCGGAAGAAGTCGTCTGCCCGTTCTGCTTCAGCGAGAGGCGAGAGCAGACCAGCCGCAGCTGTTGACGCTTCGCTTCCAAGCTCTCCGCGCTCGACGACAATAGTGCGGACGCCGGCCTGCGCTAAACGCCACGCAGTAGCACAGCCGATGACACCTCCGCCTATGACGACTACGTCAACCTGTTCGAGCGTTCTGGCCATAAGGTGGAAATCGGCCGTATCGTTGAAGCGCGGCGACTGGTTGAGTATGGAGTGCGGCGACTTGTCGCCGCTTTAATTTAGCTATTGCTGTGGTGAACGAAGAGTAAGCTCGGTAAAGCCTAGTGCTGCAGTAGCTAAATCAAAAGCGGCGACAAGTCGCCGCACTCCACACTAAGCCGGCGGGAGACCGTTCCAATGGATACCCCCGAAGGGACCTACGCTGGGGGATTGGCTTCGGCAGGCCGTGGGTAGTTTTGTCGCATCCGGCGTGCATTCTCGACATGCACATCGATCCACTTGATCTCGTCATCGATGATCGCGTCGACCGCGTCTTTGACCCGGGTCAGCACATCCTTCTTGAATTTCGCGATATCGTCTGCCGTCTTCTCCGGCATCGCTGCCCAGAAGGAATCGATCAGATAGTTGAGGCCCTGGAATGGTGATTCATATTCCGTTTGCATATTGCTTAACCTCTCAATCAATGGAGTACGTCGCCGAGCACGTGTCTGTCTCCCAGACTCGCACCTTGAATACCTGTACCCTGTCGCTGTTGATCTCCCGGCCGACTTCATGCAGGAAGTAGCCTGCCAGATGCTCGGCCGACGGGTTCAGCTCGACATCGAATGGCGGAAGGTCGTTGATATTCTTATGGTCGAGATAATCAACCACCCGCCGCGTGGCATCTTTCAGATCCTTGAAATCGATCAGAAGCCCGAGCTCGTTGAGCTCGTTACCGCGAACGTAGACTTCGACGCGATAGTTGTGGCCATGGGTGTTTTCGCACTTACCGCGGTAACCGCGCAGAGCATGCGCCGATGAGAAGCCCATTTCGATCATAACTTCGCGCATCGAGATGATTATATCATAGTTGAAAGTTCAGGCACGACCGCTTAGAGTTAGCGCACATTATGGCATATACGATAACGCTGATTCCCGGCGATGGAGTCGGGCCGGAGGTGACTTCCGCGGTCGTTCGAATAATCGAGGCCTCGGGCGTTGCCATAGAGTGGGAGAGTTTTATCGCCGGCGCGGAAGCACTTTCGCGCTACGGCGATCCATTGCCCCAACCGGTTCTCGATTCAATCAAACGCAATAAGGTGGCCCTCAAGGGCCCGCTGACCACACCAGTCGGGACCGGTTTCACGAGCATCAATGTTCGGCTCCGGAAGACCCTCGATCTCTACGCCAACCTCCGCCCGGTCAAGACACTTCCGGGAGTCAAGACTCCGTTCGGGGATATCGACCTCGTGATCGTTCGCGAGAACACAGAGGACCTCTACTCGGGCCTCGAGCACGTGGTTGTGCCTGGCGTCGTCGAGAGCCTCAAGATCATCACCGAAAAAGCATCGACGCGGATTGCGCGTTTCGCATTCGAGTACGCTCAGCGCGAAGGCAGAAAGAAGATCACGGCCATTCACAAGGCCAACATCATGAAGCTCTCGGATGGTCTCTTCCTCGACTGTTTCCGGAAGATTGCCGAGGAGTACCCCGATATCGTCGCTGACGACAAGATCGTCGACAATACCTGCATGCAGCTGGTCATGCGGCCACAACAGTTTGATGTTCTGCTGCTCGAGAATCTCTACGGCGATATCATCTCTGACCTTGCGGCGGGACTGGTGGGAGGACTGGGCGTTGTCCCGGGAGCAAACATCGGCGAGCTCGGAGCCGTCTTCGAGGCGGTTCACGGAAGCGCGCCCGATATCGCCGGGATGAATATTGCGAATCCTACCGCATTGCTCCAGTCGGCAATCGCTCATGCTTCAATATCTTGGTGAGCGCGATGCGGCGGACCTGGTTTCGAATGCGCTCCAGCGGACGCTCGCCCAGAAGCAGGTGAGAACGAAGGATCTTGGAGGCACGGCCAGCACAACAGAGTTCACTGAGGCCGTAGTCGCCTCAATGCGCGAACTGAAGCAGGACGAAGAGTAGCCACAAAAAGGCACAAAAACACAAAAAGGGGCGGCCCGTCTTTGTGGTTTTTGTGCTTTTTGGTTGTGCCTCGGAGAGGCACCGGAAATTAGCCGGTGGTGAAACCACCGGACACGGATGTTCTAAAGAATTGGTGCCCTGGAAGGGCACCGGAAGAGTCTCGGTCCAGCGGCCCTTCGGGGCGCGACGGGGCGGGCATTTGTTTACCGGCGGTTTCACCGCCGGCTAATATCCAGTGCCTCTCCGAGGCACGGAGAGCAGCCGCGAAAAACGCAAAGGCGGGCCACCCCTTTTGTGTTTTTGTGCTTTTTGTGGCTACTCTTCGTTCTTCTCTTTTATCCGGTCAATGAACCGTTTCCTCGCCTTCACATCCTCAAGCTCAATCGCCAGCGCAATCAACTTCCTTCCATCCGCCAACCCATGCGCCGCGAGCAGCCTCAGCAATGACTCCGCCTCAACCGAGAGCAGCAGGCGCATGTTCCCGGACTGATTCATCTCATCACCCAGCTCGGGTGAGCGAAACCAGCTGGCCTCACGCACCGCCTGGGCCACGGCCGGAACCCAACTCTCGCTCATTTGCCTTCCGGCCTCAGTCCGGACCTCGTTTGTCGCGCGCCGGATGATGTCCGCACGGACAGACGTCAGTTCGATTCCCCGCGAAGTGAGCGCCTTCGCTGCCGCACTGTCGGCTTCCGCAAGCACTCCAAGCAGCAGGTGCTCCGGAGCGACCTGGTGACCCATTGCCTCGGCTTCGCTTGCCGCAAACTCGAGAACTCGCTTTGCGGCTTCCGAAAGTGGCATGTCTACGACCACCGATATCATCTTCGGCTGCCGAGGCATGTGTTCCTCGAGCTCCTTGCGGATCGCATCAAAGATCATGACCGACTGGTTGAGATATCGAGTGAGATTCTTCTCTTCGCGCATGAGGCCGAACAGCAGATGTTCGACTTCGATCTCAGCCGCGCCGAACTGGCTCGTTTCGAAACGGGCAAAAAAGATCACACGGCGAGCCCGATCGTTGTAGTTCTCAAACACGGTCCCTCCATTTCGCCTCTACCGATCACTGGCAGCCTTCTGATCGTGCTCAAATTGGCGCAGAGCGGCGACGGCACGCTCGTGATCTGCGAGCGTCGACGAGAATGTGTGTGAGCCATCATTGCGAGATGCATCCACTACGAAGTAAAGGTAGGCGCTTTCAGCGGGATGCAGCGCCGCCTCGAGAGAGCGTCTGCCTGGCGAGGCTATCGGACCGGGCGGAAGGCCCGCATGTTTGTATGTGTTGTATGGAGAATCGCGGTCGAGATCGCTTTGATAAATCTTGCCACGGTAACGTCCGCTGAGCAGTGCAGCATAAATCACCGTCGGATCGCACGCCAAAGCCGAGCCTATTTTGAGCCGGCGATGGTAGACCGATGAGATCAGCTCTCGCTCGCTGTCTACTTTGGCTTCCTTCTCGATCAGTGATGCCAGCGTCACTACCTGCCTGGTATTGAACTTCAACTCAGCTGCCCGGTGATGCATGTCCGTGTTGTAAACCTTACGAAAGCGACTGACCATTTGTTCGACCAACTGCTCCCTGGTAGTTGATGGGCTGTATTCGTAAGTGTCAGGAAAGAGATATCCCTCCAGATTCGTAGCCTTCGGGTCGAGATCTTTTATCAGGGCGACGCGATCAAAAAGCACCAGCAGGTCTTCAGCCCGTGCGGGCGGCGCTTGCTTGAGGCCCTGAACCTCAGCCAGGGTTCGCGCAATATCAAACCGGTTGTAGCCCTCGGGAATCGTCACGTGATGCGCCACGACATCGCCTCGGACCAGCTTGCCAATCACATCATTCGGCGAAATCGGTGACTTGAACTGATAGTCGCCGGCCCGAAACCTCTTTTCGCGGGCAGAAACCCTCAACCAGAGCGTGAGCGGTAGATCACCCGCAATCACGCCCTCTCGTCTCAATTGGCTGAGGATTTCCTCGTTGGTCGCTCCGGGAGCAATTGTGATCGTCTTTTTGGCGGCGGCGTGAGGGTGCGGTTGGCTCACCTCGCGGCGGCCACGATAGACCAGGAAACACCCGGCCAGCAGAGCGAGAAATAAGAGGGCAAGGAATGCCTTTGCGAACGAGAATCTGGATCGCATCTTTGTCTAAAGTGAGTTACGGCGATGAGGTGGTATCAAGATACTGCTGAAGGATGATAGCCGCCGCCAACTCATCCGAGCGTTCCCGCCTTTCGCGGTGTCCAGCTCCACGCTCTCGGAGGATGGCATCTGCTTCCTGGGAGGTTAGTCGTTCATCAACGCCGACCACCGGAAGGCTCAACCTTTCTCGCAAAACGTCGATCAATCGCTCAACGCGTCGAGCGGCATCGCCATGGGTACCGTCCATTCGGAGCGGCAGACCAACGAGCAGCACGCCAATTTCATGTTTACGAACCAGTTCACAGATCTGGTCCAGTGGATTCCACGCTGTCTTGCCGCGGCGAAGCGTGAGCAACGGACGTGAGGTGATCTGAAGCTCGTCGGAGATTGCAACGCCAATAGCGCGTGTGCCGTAGTCAATCGCCATGACGCGCATGAGCCCCAGTATAGGAGTCGCCTCTCAAAGCGTCAATTCAGCCATACCGGGTCAGCTCCAGTGGAAGAGGCCACAGCTCGAGCCGACCCAGTCTTTCTTCTTGTTGAAGTCGACGCCCATCATCGCTCCCTTGCTCAGTCGCAGCAACGTTGTCACTGCCGTCGGATCTTTATCCTCATCAGGCCAGAGATACATGAGTCGGATCTCGACCTTGCTCGGCTCATTGGGTGTCTCAACCACCGGTTCGTAGTTGATCTTCTCCTGTAGAACATAGTTCGAGCGCTCAGACGCTGGTATCGAGTCGAGGTCGGCCTGTGTCACGTCGAGCCTCACACCGGCGCCCGCAAACGAAAAGAGTGGCTTCAGCACAAACCGGCTGAGATCGTTCCCGTATTGGCCTGACTCATCGAGCAGCCACGAACGCGGCACTGTTGGATGCGTCAGGAACGGCAAAGAGAATTTGCTCATCCGAAAGAACCAGTTGGGGTGTCCGGCCCACTCAACATCGAGATCGTCCCGAAAGTCGAAAGCAGCCTTCACGCCCGCGCGAACGAACTCATCTATGATCACTCGATTGTAGATCCTGCGGATCTCCACCTCCCTGCCTCCCCGCTCAAAGAAGAGTTTCCGACCCTTCTTCCTGATAGCCGTGATGTCGACAGTTGGGATACCGATCAAACGCTCAGTCAGAACGAAGTCGGGTCGCGTCTTCTGGTGAGCCGGATCGATCTCCATGAGAATCACTTCCTCAGGCGTGTGCTCACCCAGCACCGTCTTTCTGAAGAGCGAAACGTAGTCCTCGCGACTCATTCCGTCGAACAGATACTGCAGCCCGGCGAGATCATACTGCCGGCCATACTCCTCCGGCAGCGCCAGCTGGAACGCATACAGCGACGCGCAGCCCTGCAGTTCAATCAATCTCGGCACAAGACCGCCGCGCTGATCACGAGTCACGCCGAAATCGATCTGGATGAAGCTCGGATGCTTCCCTTCCATCGGTGCCAGGAAGGAAGGTGGAATCGCACGGTCGGATAGAGCGAGGTATTGGGGTGTCCGAAGTTGGGTGATGATCGACGCGGACGCCTCGAGCATTTCCTCAAGGAGATTCCGTGGAATAAAGACCGGCGTTTCACAAGGCCGGAAATCTATCTTGTCTCCAACTCTCTCCTCGAGAGACTCGAGAAAGGACTCGTATCTGGCAGGGGTAAACTCGGAATTGAATTTGTGTCGAAGCTCTGGAATCACCTGGACTTCCCTTCCCCACCGCCAGACGCTACTGCGCAATCGTCTGGAGATGCGCCTTCTGCGAAAGAATGAATTCGGAGAATACGCGAGCCGGCGACGACTGCACCTTTCCGAGGGAGACCATCGAAACAGATCGCCGCAGCTGGTGTCCGGAAATCCGCAGACAGGATAGCCTTCCCTCGGCCACCTCGTCTCGAACAGCCCACGACCGGCAAAAGCGAGATACCCATGCCCCTGCTCGACCATAAGCTTGATGAAGTACGTGTCGTTTGACTCCAGCGCCAGATCGGGGCTCACCCCAACCTGATTGAAAAACTGATCGGTCGAGCGTCGAATCGAGGCGCCTCGCTCAAAGAGAATAAGCCGCTCCCGCTGGATATCCTCGACCGTTGCCTCGGCACGGCTGGCAAGTGCATGTTTCTGGCCAACGACCAAAAGAAGCTCGTCATCAAAGAGCTTGTTCACCTGAAGCGTTGGCGAATAGATGGCCAGCGAGGCAAACCCCACGTCGGCGGCACCGTTAAGAATGTCGGCAACGGTCTGCTCAGTGCTCACTGTAGTGCGGAACGAGAGCTCGATTCCAGGATGGGCTCGCATGAAAGACTCGAACAGGCCGGCGAAGAGATGAACGAAGGCCTGGGTCGCCGCGGCGGCACGAACTCTTCCGACCGGCGAGCTGCTGCGCCCCGAAATGCGCTCCCGCATCTCATCGCTCACTTCGAGAATCCGGTCTACATATTCGAGAGCCGCCTTTCCCGCCGCGGAAAGCCTGCAGCCTCGCTTCGCGCGGATGAAGAGCGGCTCTCCCAAATCCTCCTCCAGGGCCTTGATCTGGTGGCTAACCGCCGATTGCGTGAGATTGAGCCGCTCTGCAGCGCGCGTAAAGTTGAGTGTCTCGGCCACCATACGAAAGGTCCGTAATTGCGATAACTCGAATGCCATCTGTGATTTCCGTTAAATTGACGTAGATTCTATCATTAGGTGCTTTGATCGACTAGATTACTACAATGAGTTGGACAAATCACTGGGGCCGGTGTAACTTATCTCCAGTTGGCGCCCGAGCGAGCGATGATGATGGAGGCTTTGCTGGGACGAAACAACGCCGTGACGGGCGCCGACGGCTTCATACTTTAATTCATACCCGTGAGACACGCGAAGGAGACTTCGCGTGTTTTCGTTTTCACCCATCATTCTCGACGCTGCACCACAGTGACGCCCGTCGGCGATATCCCGCGCTGCCAGCCGGTATTGAGTGGTCCGTCTGGGCACGACTCGTATGCGCGGCGCTCTTGACGTAGCCGCTGCCCCGAATTGCCCGGCGGCGCTATCGCCCGATGCTATCTTCATTGTCTGCGAGTGAGTTCGAATCTTGGGGCGGCGTACACAGTCAGCCGCACTCCATACTGGGCTCAGTGGCGCACCTCCGCACGTGGGGCACCGCATGGCGGATGTGTTCAGTCGCTCGCCGTTGCCAGATGGCGAGCATCGATTCTAGGAAGAGTTATCTGAAAGACACTCCCGGCGCCCGGTTTGCTCTCGACAGCGATGTGGCCGCTATGATCCTGAATGATGCCATAGCTCACTGCGAGGCCAAGTCCGGTTCCCTCGCCGATCAGCTTGGTCGTAAAGAAGGGATCGTAAATCCGCGCCAGGTTCTCGGGGCTGATGCCGACGCCCGTATCGCGGAAGCTGATGATTACAGCCTGATCGGCTGCTTCAGTTGAAATCTCCAGACGCCCTCCTTCGGGCATGGCGTCGCGTGCGTTGACGATCAGGTTCATGAAGACCTGCTGCAGCTTTGGAGCGCTTCCCGGAGCGTGAGGCAGGTCCTCGGCATAATTGCGCAGCACCTTGATATTTGTATTCCGCAACTGGGCTTCCAGGAGTTGAATCGTGTCGTCCAGTACGCGGTTCACGTCGACATCTCCGAACTTCGCATCCGTCACTCGAGAGAAATTGAGGAGGTTGTTGACGATCGCGGAGGCTCGCGACGTCTGCCTGTAGATCTTCTCGAGCAGCCCGTGGCGAGGATCGGTTTCCGGCACCTGCTGCATGAGCATCTGCGCATAGGAGGAGATGCCGGTCAGCGGCGTATTGACCTCGTGCGCAACACCGGCTGCCAGCAGGCCGATCGATGAGAGCTTGTCCGACTGCTGCAGTTGGTCCTCAAGCCGCACGCGCTCGGTAACGTCTTCGATGGCGACAAGAGTCCCTTCCACTTCCTCAGTCTTGCTATGCAGCGGGGCGAGAGAAATGTTGAGCTTGAGCTCGCGGCCGTCCGCGGCGCGCGCGTGGAACTTGTAGACGTTGACGGGCTCTCGAGGCATGAAGCGGCTTCGGGACATAAGATCCTTAAGCGCATTCAGCATCTCGGGTTCAAAAACTTCGGTGATTCGCTTCCCAATCGCCTCTGTCCGAGGCAGGCCGTAAATACTCTCGAGAGCGCCATTCCAGTTGATGATCCTGCCTCGCAGGTTGATCACCATGACACCGACGTTGATCGACTCAATAATGTTCTCGTTGAATTCCTTGAGCCTTGCCAGCTCCTCGGCACGCCGTCCCTGCTCCTCGAGAAGCAACGCATTCTCGATCGCCACTGCCACGTATCCCGAAATGGCGCGCAGCAGCCTGGTGTCCTCCGATGAGAGAAGCGCGCCATCGCGCGAGCGCCCAAAGGCAAGTACCGCGACGATCTGCGCACGCACCGCGCAGGGCACATAATAGTGCAATGATTGCGGGTTGGCGGGCGGCGGAACTGCGTCCATGTATTCGAGGGGCGTCTCGATCTCTTCCTCCAGCTCGCTCGCTGTCAGAATTCCATCGGAACCGCTACCGGATCGCAGTATCTGAAGGAAGTCCTCTGGCAGTACGAAATCAGGCGAAACACCCTCGGCGCGGGCCAGCCGGAAGCCGGACGGATCATGCAGGTCCTCGACAAAGATCGCCAGTCTGTCTACGGAGACAACGTCCTTGAGCCGCTTCGTCAGGCTGTCCAGGAGAACGTCGAGATCGGTGGTCGACGACAGTGTTCTCCCGAAATCCTGCAGCGTCATGCGGAAATCATATTTCTCTCCATAGAAGAGACGATCAACCCGCTCCTGCACCCAGTTCTTCATTGGAGCAAAGAGCATGGCGATTGCCGACATGACAATTGCAGTGAACACCAGAGTTGCGGCCTGCAGCTGTGGCCTGAGAAACTCGTAACTGGCCGCCATGACCGAGCCAAAGAGCAGCGCCACCGAAAGCGTCGCGATGATGTAGGCGACCGACCGTCGCACGACAACGTCCACATCCATCAGCCGGTACCGGACAATCGAATAGCCGAGCGTCAGCGGTATCAGCACGAATGGCGCTATTGCCAGTGAGGCAAGCATCGTCGAAGCGGAACCGGTCGTCAGGAAAGATGGCAGGTAGAACGCTGCAAACGCGATGGCGGCAATAGTGATTCCGGAGACCACCCATTTCAACTGCTGCCGCACCACAGCCCAACGCGGAGCGCGCCAGAACGTTCGCAGCAGAAGGCCGCAGCTGATCAGCAGTCCGGCCGCGAAGAGAAAGACTTCAACCCGTTCGAGGCGCGACGCCGCGTTGATTGGAGAGACCGGCAGCAGCCCTCTGAGCTTCGAGATTCTCAGTGCAACCTCGGTGGCAATGAGTGCGAGCGCCGGCAGATAGAGAAGCAGAGCGAGCCATCGCCTCTTCGAAAAGAGGTGATAACGTGCCGGATAGATCGCCGCGAAGTGAACGAAGAGAGGCGCCAGCAGTATGAGAGCGATGCTGTCGGTGAGGTCGACTGCCTTGTCAAACTGGGTTCTCAGCTCGGGCGTCGGGCTGTACCAGTGAACGATGAACGCCAGCAGGCAGATAAGAAAGAAGTGGGTGACATATGGACCCCGCCCCTGCTTGAGAAGTACGTAGACGCCGATCGCCAGATAGACCAGACCAACCAGAGCCAGGTAGACGCCGAGGATCCAGTTCGAAGAGCGCGGCTCGAGCCCCTCGATATCAGCGACACCCTCGCGCGGGTTCGAGCTGTTTGGATTGCGGACCAGCAGATAACTTATCGAGCGGCTCGGAGGACTGATATCCTTGACCTGATCAAGGTATATCTGGACGTACTGAGCCTGCGTCACGACTTCGAACGGAAAGGCTCCATTGAGGCTCACGCCTTCAAGAATGTCGCCCTGGTAGACTCCAGCTCGGGATGCCGGGCTTCCCGGCTCGATCCGCTGCGCAACCACTTTGCCGTCGGAGCTGTCGACCCAGAAGACTCCATCGGCGAGCACCAGCCGCTGATGCAGCCGGTCGCGAAGGTTGAAGAGGCCACAGACGAGTGCCAGCGTCGCCACAAACAGAAGTAGCAACGTTCTCGTCGTAACCCGATTTGTTCTCGGCTCCGCTTTCACCTTAATCGCGATACTTCCACTTGCATGGACAGAAAAGGTCTAAGTTATTGAGGCAACTGTTATTCCACTCCAGGCAGTTACGGCACTCCCGTAAACCATTGGCTCGCTTAGACCTATTTTTCGCGATATCCGCTTGGAAGTGAAAACCCCGGAACCCGGTAAGCCGTTCCATTTTTTTGGATTACGGTCCGAGATTTCGGATTGTCTCGAGGGCAGGCGAAGCAGCGAAGGCGTCAGGATTGGGCGTCTGGCAGGGCGGCTCACGAGCCGCCCTACGGCCGCCCTACAACCCCTTACAGACCCGAACCGGCTACCAGCGAAAAGAGATGCCGCCTCGAATGCACCGGCGAGTCCGGGTAGCAAGCAGTTGGACCGAGCCATCTTCGGTGCCGTTCAGCTGATCAAGAAGATTGCGAATGTCGACGACCGCCTGCCACCGCAACGGGAGGCCAAAGCTGGGGAGGTCCTGGGTGATGTAAATGTTTATGTTGGGATCGTAAACACTCATGCGGCCGGCGAACGGGTCAATGGCGAAGACCACAGCCGAAGGAGAGAGACGCACGACAGTGGAAATTCGAGTCCCTGTCTGCTCAGTGAAATCCAGATCCAGCTTTGCAGAAGCTACCTGAAAAAACCCGCGGCTGAAAAGATGATCCGGTGAGAGCGTCGCCAGCGGCAGGTCACTGAACCGCTCGCCTGCGCCAAAGCTATAACCTGCCGAGGCGCTCATATAGTCATTGAAGCGATGCGTGTAGGTGATGCGCATTCCCCGAGCGGACCATTCATCGCCGCTACCTGGTGAACAACCTCGTCGAAAGTCGCCTGAGTCTCGGGCGAAGCTTCGAGCGGAAGCGCGAGCACGCCGACGCCATGACCTGCAATTACGTCATAAAAAGCAGTGGCCTCGATCGAAGACGAGCCGTTGCCCAACAGGTGCTCGACACCGACCTCGAATCGGCGGCTGCGATCGAGCACGGGACTCTCGTTGACAGCAATCTCTTCAGGCCTGGTCTCGAACGGGATGTGGAGACCTTCCGTATTCAACCCTTCGAGGTCTGCGCGAGAGAGATTGTCTTCATTAGCACCCGGAGTTACAGCAGCGTTCAGACGGGTTCGCGACGTGGGCGTGAACTGAACGGCAATGCGTGGTAGCACGCTCTCGCGTTGCGAGACCGCTCCACCAACGAATCGGGCGTAGTCGAATCCGTAAATGAGCAGCAGCTTGGGCGCAACTTGCCACGAATCGACCGCCGAGATCGAGATCTGGTCCGAGCATGGACGTTGGAATCGGCCCGGCATTGAAGTCTTCAGGTCGAAAGCCGTCTGAGCCGGGCGGTCGCAGGCCCTGCCTCATCGGATGACGCATTCCGAAGAGCCCGTCAGGCTCGGTATCGCGCGGCGACGCCGGCCGTCTGCCAAGTGGAACCTGGCCATAGCCAAAGCTTGTCGTGATCTCGTGATTGGCCACCGGCCGTAAGGTGGCAAATGCTGCGAGCCTTTGTGGCGCCTGACCGGCGAGGCTCTGCTGTCCGACCAATGCCAGCTCGAGGTTGCCGCCAAGAGAGCCGGCAAGCGCAAAGTTGGTTCCGAAGAAGCCAGGCTCATCGGCCGCCGAAGGCGAGGTCGAACCGACGAACTGGACGATGCCGTGGAAGTAGTTGCGCGAGCCCGTTTCGGTCTCTGCAACGTCTGCCACATTCGGGTTCGATGTGTCTGCAGCCGCCGGATCGTCGGGCGCGACATGCAGTACGCTCCGCGGGACCCCCCTTCCGATCCAGCGGTAATCGTCTCGATCGCCTCTCTTCTCGACTACCGTATCGCGGCGCTTGAGAGAAAAGTCGTAGGTCAATTTGTCGGTACGCTCGAGGTTGATCAGGGTGACCATTGGTCTGAACCCTTCTGCCTCGGCTCGCACCCGGTAGCTGCCTGGTGTCAGGCCTGCAGAGAATTTCCCACCTATGTCAGTCTTCAGGCTCTTCAGTTCGCGGCCGCCGAATTGGGGTTCAAAGAGTGCAACGATCGCGCCGACCAGAGGATCACCGGCGTCATCCCTGACGGTACCGGAGAGAAAGGCGAGGGAAGGAGATGCCGGAGCCAGAGGAGTTCCAAGCAGCGTTACCAGCACGCCGATAAATACCAGACTACGAACTGCCTTGCTCATTGGGTAGTAAGCCTTTCTCAGCCCTTCCGTGCTCCCGCCAGTCGACAGAGAGATGGATAGATTTTCTGATATGGCTGTTGGAGTGTCAAGGCGACCTCCGGCAGGCGACCTCCAGCAGCACGTTCGCCGGCCACATTGGCCACCAACATTAGGCGGAGGGCTGTAGAAGCCTCCGCATCCCGTTAGGGATGCAAAAGGGTAGCCAGGGGCAAGCGAAGCACAGCCCCTGGAAGGCTCGTCGGAACGCCCTTGCGCCCTGGAGGGCCGCAAGACCTCTCGCAATATCTTCATTCGTTGTCTGGCGTCCTTCCAGGACGCAGTCCCTTTTTTGCGCTCGTTCCAGGGGCTGCGCTTCGCTTGCCCCTGGCTACCTTCTCGCATCCCTGCGGGATGCCCGGAGCGGTCTCCCTTGACCTTTCCCCAACCTAGAAGCATACTCAGACATCTTAATACTTAGAGGTCTATGCATGCCAAAGACAGATACCCTCCAGGGCTCCATCGATCTTCTCGTCCTCAAGATACCCTCTCGCGTCGGTCGCCCCTCCATGGATACGCCATCATGTCAGCTATCCAGGATTCCTCGGGGGACGTCCTCCGCGCCGAAGAGGGCTCCCTCTATCCCGCGCTCCATCGCATGGAGGAGGCCGGATGGGTCAAGGCTAAATGGATCACCAAAGAGACAGGCCGCCGAGCCCGCCTCTACGAGCTCACCGCCGCCGGCAGGAAACAACTCTCCGTCGAGGAGTCACGCTGGCAGGCCGTCACAACAGCCGTCAATCGCGTTCTCCGCGAGGCCTGATATGTCGCTCTGGTCCCGAGTCTCCAACGTCTTCCATGGCGCCCGTCTTGATCGCGAGATCGACGAAGAGCTCCAATCACACATCGATGAGGCGGTCGCCAAAGGCCGCCACCCCGTTGAAGCCCGGATCGCCTTAGGCGCTGCGCTCCGCCATCGTGAAACGAGCCGCGATATTCGCCTGGTTGCCTGGCTCGATGCCTTCCGATCAGATGCTGTCTCCGGCTGGCGGCAGCTCACCAGCCATAAGACCACATCGGCCGCCTGCATTCTCTCGCTGGCACTGGCTATGGGTGCGACGACGGCAGCCTTCCGGCTGATTGACGCTCTCCTTCTGCGTCCCCTTCCGATTAACGGTGCTGAAAGGCTCTACATGGTCGGGAGGCTGGGAACGGGCCCGAGGGCGACCTAAGAGTTAGTGACGGCACCGAGTATCCGCTCTTTCAAAGAATGCGGGACGCCGTCAGGGACCAGGCTGAGTTGATCGCCGTCTCCTTTACCGATCAGGCTGAATTGACCTACAAGTCCGACGAGGAGATAGAGAGGGCTTACAGGCAATACGTTTCTGGAGGAATGTTCAGTGCCTTCGGACTTCAGCCCGCTGCCGGTCGCCTGCTCTCCGAAGCGGATGATATGACACCAGGCAGCGTATGCCTACGCGGTTCTCTCGTATGACTATTGGAGTCGCCGGTTCGCGCGAGATCCTCTCGTAGTCGGTCGAACGTTTCGGTTGGACAACCATCTCTACACGATCATCGGAGTCGGTCCCGAGACTTTCACCGGCACTGAGACAGGAACGATGACTGACATCTTCATCCCCACCATGACCATGCGGGAGTGACCAGATCAGACTGGAGCTGGCTACGAACGCTGGCCCTGCTCAGGCCCGGCGTTGAGAGCGAGCCGGTGCGCTCGAAACTGCACTCAGTAATGTCAACTTTTCAACAGGAGCGGGCGAGCGGTTGGACCTCACAAACCAAACAGTTCATCGACCGGTTCCTCAATCAGAAGCTGGTGCTCGAGCCGGCATCCTCTGGCGTTTCGGGAATGAGAAGACAGTTCCGCAGCGCCCTCATTGTGCTCGGCGTTCTCGTCGGGCTGGTGCTGTTGATTGCGAGCGCCAATGTGGCCAACCTCATGATGGCTCGGGCGGCGGCAAGAGCTCGCGAGATGGCAGTCCGCGTTTCAATCGGTGCGGGGAGATGGCGACTCGTGCAGCTCGTCATGATTGAGAGCGCCTGGATTGCTCTGCTCTCGGCAATCGTCGGCGGAATCTTCGCGTGGTGGGCGGCGCCATTTGTAGTCCGGCGGATCAATCCATCGAGTAATCCTGCCAGACTCGCCCTGCCGACCGATTTTCGTGTGGCTGCGTTCGCCATTGCGCTGACCTTTGTGGTCGCACTCTTATTCGGACTTGCGCCGGCGCTTCGCGCATCGGCAATCAAGCCTATTGCAGCCCTCAAAGGCCAGGACCGTCAGTCGCGAAACCGCCTCATGCATGCGCTTATCGCGGCGCAGATCGCGTTCTGCTTCATCGTCATCCTGGCGGCTGGTCTCTTTGTGACCACTTCTCACAGGCTTGTCAACCAGCCAACAGGGTTTTCGGCGAACGGAGTGATCGTTCTCGACACAACAGCTCGCCGGCCTCAACCTCCGAATGTGTGGGATGAGACGATCGACCACCTGGGCACAGTTCCAGGAGTAGAAAAGGTAGCTTTATCGCTCTGGCCCCTCCTCGATGGCAACGGGTGGAATAATTTTATCTGGGTGAACGGCGCTCCTACCGAAGTCCTGGCCTATTTCCTGGGCGTCTCTCCCGGATGGATAGATGCTTTGAAGATTCCATGGATCGACGGCAGAGATTTTCTCGCCGGGGACACTTTCCCCGATGTCGCAATCGTCAACGAGGCCTTCGCCAGGCAATGTTTCAACGGCCGAAATCCGATCGGTCAATGGTTCGAGGATTCCGGCAACGGGGTCACGCGTACACGGCTCCAGGTGGTGGGTCTCGTCGGTAGATGCGCGCTACCGGAATATGCGCGAGCCCCTGACCCCGACTGCCTATGTGCCGTTTCACACACGTTCTCGTTCTCGTGATGCTACCCGCGCTGCCCCCAATCCTGGAGGACTCGAGCCCCAGACACGAAACTCCTTCATCGTCCGCACGTCGAGTCTGCAATTCACCCGGGCCACTCGCGATGGCGTCCACATTGAGACAGGAGGTGACAAACTCGCACCCGGAGCTGCGTGTAAGTAGCATCCGAACGCAGACCGAGATCAATCAGGCGCACACTGTTCGCGAGCGGCTGCTTGCGATGCTCGCAGTCTTCTTTGCGATAGTGGCCGTCCTGCTCGCGGGGATTGGCCTCTTCGGCGTCCTTTACTACACGATGCTTCAGCGCCGCCGTGATATTGGTATTCGCATCGCACTCGGCGCAAGGACCAGCGACATCGCCCGGCGAGTTACAGTACAGGTCTTTTCAATGGTCGCAGCTGGGGCAGTCAGCGGGAATCGTGCTGGGCATCATCTCCGTTCGATTCATAGAATCGCTCTTTTATGAGGTGAAGGCGACGGACCTGCCCATACTTCTATGGCCTGTGGTGACTATCATTGTCGACCGCAGTCTTCGCAGCGCTGCCGACGGTCATGCGAGCTGTGCGAATTGATCCTGTCTCGATGCTTCGTGCCGAGTAGATGCAGTCACCTTTTTAGAGGAGCAAGCGAAGGGCTAGACTTTTGTGGTTGCGGAGTCTCGCGAAATGCCCTGCGCCATTTCGTGGCCGTCGAGGGAAGACGGCGCGGCCGGATGGCGGACAAGCGTCTCCGACGGCGAGACCATCTCATATCCGATGCCTCGCCAGGTAATCCGCCGGCTCCACGCCGAGGCTGCGAGATTGTAGAGGTAGAGCAGAGAGACCGCCGGACTGACGACGACCATAAGCCACGTCCATCGCGGTAATGCAGATGCCTTCAGATCCAGATGGCGGGTCAGCACCTTGCCGGCAACTATCCTGCGAATGGCGGCACTGGCGATGCCAGCCACAAAGATCGCTGCAAGTAACCAATCGAGAGCTGGTCCGCTTCTCAGTCCCACCAGCAGGAGCCCTCCCCAGAAGGTGATATTGAAGAGCAAATGAGAGATCAAAGCGAGGCGCCACACATGAGGCGCATACACGCGCGTGATCGTCATCTGGCGAGTGGTGAACTCGATCAGGTCTCGCCACCCGGAATTGCTACTCGAAAGCATGAGCGCTGAGGGCACAAACTTTACTCGAAGGCCGGCCAGCTGGACCGCCCGAGTCAATACGTAGTCGTCGCTTACGGCAGAGCTCCAGGCCTTCATGATCTCCAACGACTCGAAAGTGTCACGCCGGATTCCCGTCGCGCCTCCCCAGGCAAAGCTCGAGCGTTCGCTGAAGAGTGTCAGCGCACTTGCATTCCACGATGACAGGAGCAGGGCGGCGAGCCGCAAACCGAAGGGGCGGTACCAGCGGAAGCCGGTGGTCGCGCCAACTCCACGATCCACAAGCGGTGCCACCAGGCCGGCCAGCCAATCCCGGCCGGGGCGAGCATCCGCATCCGCGAAGACGAGCACCTCCGAGCGCCTGTCGATCGAGCGCACCATGCTGAGGGCCGCGCGGAGGTTGTGCACCTTCTGGCCACAGCCCTGCGCTGGGCCGGCAACGCACATCCAGGCGGAGCGTGAACTCTGCACGATCAGTTCGTTGATCACGGGGTAGGCCGGATCTGACTCGCTCTCGGTGACAAAGACAAGGTCATAATCGGGATAGCTCTGATCGAAGAGGGGCTTCAGATTCTGCTCGAATTCGACGTCGATCCCCTTGCACGGCACTATGACGATCGCCTTTGGCTGAAAGCCCAGCGAAGTGCGCGCTGGAAGAGCTCAGGGCATAGTGGGCGAAGCGAAGCGCCGCGACCAGCGCGACGAGACTCTGCGCGAGTAGAAGCAATGCCAGAATAATGAAGAGGCTCGACATTAGCCTGCGATTTTGCTTGATGCGCGGGGAGATTGCAAAAGGGCACGGAGACCCCGAATGAAGGCCGCCGACCGGTTTAGTATGGAGTGCGGCGACTTGTCGCCGCTTTTGATTTAGCTATTGCAGTGATGAAGAATGTAGGGGCCATAAATCTTGATTCTGCAGTAGGTAAATCAAAAGCGGCGACAAGTCGCCGCACTCCATACTAGGCGCGCGCCAGGTGCTGCTCTGCTACGCGGAGGATTTCCGAGGGTGGCTCCTCGGTGAGGGCGAGCCGCTTGAGCTCCAGCAGCATCTGTGCGAGCTCACTGGACCTGTCCGAGAAGCGCGAGTCCTTCGATATCAAATCCTCAATGACGCGCCGTTCCAGCTCGGCGTGGGGGAGCCGCTTGTCGGGGCCGGCGTATTCTACCGGCACCGTCTGATTCCGGACGAGCGCCAGCAGCGACTGGAACTCGTCCTCGATCTCATCCTTAAGACGATTGACTTCGAGCAAAGCGGGCTTGAAACCAATTTTGCCCGCAATCGTCAACTCAACGACGGGTGCCGGCTCGGACTTCTCCTCGCTTTGCGGTTGAAGGTCTCGCTTCAGTGCCGAGAGGACCGCCGCACGAAATTCTTCCGGTGTTTCGCCACCTGTTACTTCGTGATTGATCCGCACAATCGGACGCTGAGCGTACTCCCGGACGAGTTGAGCTTGATGACGCCCGTCGGCAAGTTCAACGAGGTACGCGCCGCGCTTATGTTCGTATTCGTCGACCGAACAGGCTTCGAGAGAGCCGGGGTTGTAAGCCCAGTCGCCGATCTCGAAATTCTTGTGAGTGTGGCCGAGGGCGAGATAGTCGATCGAAGGACGCAGCTCATTGAGCTTGGCGATTGAGAGCGCCGGTATTGGACGGTTGAGCTGCCCTTCGACATCGGTGTGAAGCATCATGATGTTGAAGCGGTTTTCGCTGCGATGCGTTCGAGCCTGATCAGCAAGACTCGAAATCGCCTGCGAGACCGTCGCTCCATACCATGACGAGCCAAAAACGCGCACGCCATCGATGTCGATGAATGAGCCCTCCCTGGAGCTCTCGTCCCAGGGTATGAATCGCAACACACCATCTTTGTGGACCGGCTCAAGCAGCTTGAGGAAGCCCCACTGGGACAGGCTGCGGAGCCAGCTGAACCGGTTCGTTACCTCATGGCTGTCGTGATTTCCCTCGATCGCAATCACCGGAATCCCGGCGTCGCGGAGCATGGAGAGGCCGTGAATCGCATGATTCATCGCTTCGGGCTCGACGCGGCGGGCATCGAAGAGATCGCCGGCGATGAGGACAAAGGAGACCCTCTCATCGAGAGCATATCTTTGAAGGCATGTGCGCCAGGCCTCGAAGAAGTCCTGGGCGCGCGCTTCAGACCTGTAGCGTCGAATTCCGAGATGAATGTCGGCAATGTGAAGGAATTTCGTCATCTGGCTTCAGTATAACATTCGCTGGCCCACCGATTCAGTATGGAGTGCGGCGACTAGCGCAGCTTGTAGTCACATAAAGCAAAGATACAAAGGGAAGAGTGGCCTGCTCAAGTCCAATGCAGCAGTCTTTTGTGACTTTTGTGCTGCGCTAGTCGCTCGCACTCCATACTGAATCAGTGGGCTTTCTCCAAACAAAAATGGCGCAAGCTACCAAGCTTGCGCCATTTGCTGCTGGGGTGAGGAGGAATCGAAACTTTAATGAGCCCTCGGACTTCGAGCGGGAGAAGTCCCTTGCGCGGGAAAAGATAGTCTGCAGTCAAAGAAGGGCTCAGAGCTGCTTTGCGTAACAGATAGGCGTCTGTTCGTCCGGCAGCGCGCTCGGCCTGGGAACCGAGCCCGAAAAACTCTACCTGCGCGTAGCGATCGCGAGCCACAATGGCCGGACTGCCCCGTCTGCCGGTCACTGTGACCCGCGATTGCACACCGCAATCACTGGCCAAAATCCGACCCCCGTGTCCTCATCCGACCAGCAACCACGATTCGCAAGGAATTCACAAAACGGCACAAAAAAGGGAAGAAGCGCGCCGGCGCGTCCAGAGCCATCGCATGCGTGAGGTTGGTCCGATCGCTCGCGCTGCAGGCACGCTCCTTCCACGACAAATCCATAGCCGTCTCGGAGCGGCGTCTCGGGACGCCGCTCCGGGGTCGCGTGAGTAGCTCAAATGTCAAAGAAACTGTACTAATATCGCAAGTCTCCGCCTGCTCGCTGTCCTCCTCGAGCATAAGCAACGATCGTGCCGTTCCGGGGGGCGGCCACAAGCTTTCTAAACTTAAGTATGGCTGGGGGTTTAAATCGAGGGCTCGGAGTGGAGTCGGCAGCTGCGCGGCAATTTGTCGCATCCCGAGGTCGGCGTGTGCGGCTGAAATGACTGATTCCCTTTAATTTGCTAATCAAAGGACCGGGCGGTTATTATCACTCAGGCCTCCAGATTCTTCTCACGAAAAGGAAACTCTCTCGATGCTGCAGCCTAAGTCGTTACGGCGCGTCGCCATCACAGGCCTTGGATGCGTCACTCCAATTGGTCTCGGAAAAGATCACTTCTGGTCGTCCATCAAATCAGGCCAGAGTGGCTGTGGCACGATCGAAAGATTCGACGCTTCAGATCTTCCGGTGCGGATCGCCGCGCAGGTGAAGGGCTTCGACGCCGACATCTACATTGCCGCAAAGGATCGGCAGCATGTCTCGGACGCGGTTGCCTTCGCCATTGGAGCGGCAGACCGCGCCTTCGACGATGCCGGCCTGACTCCTCGAGATATGCCGCTCGATGAGCGGCGAGAGATCGGCGTTATCCTCGGCAGTGGCGGAGCAAGCCTGAGCTTTGTCGAGCGACAGTATCGCTACTACTTCGCGAATGAGGCTAAAAAGGCCAGCATCTATACAATTCCGACAGCCACGCCCGGTACGCTGGCAAGCGAAATCTCGATGGCCTTCGGGCTGCGTGGCTTCAGTCACCTGATATCAACCGGATGCACCTCATCAACCGATGCACTTGCCTATGCGGCGCAAATGATCGCACTCGGCAGGATCGACTGCGTCCTGAGCGGCGGCGTCGACGCGCCGCTTGCACACAGCATCGTGCTCGCCTTCTGTGTCATGAAGGTCATGACGCCTTCGTGGAACGAGCAGCCGGAGCGCGGCTCGCGCCCGTTCAGTCGTGATCGCGATGGCTTCGTCCTTGGCGAAGGTGGCTATCTCTTCGTGCTCGAGGAGCTCAACCGAGCGAAGCGGCGTGGAGCGACCATCTATGGCGAGATCGTCGGCTACGGTTCGACCTGCGATGCCCATCATCGCGTGCGACTTGATGAGAGTGGAGAGGAGCCGGCCCGGGCGATGTCACTCGCTCTCGCCGACGCCGGAATCTCGGCGTCAGACATCGACTACATCAACCTTCACGGAACCTCGACCGAGCTCAATGACCGCATCGAAACGAGTGCCGTGAAACAGGCTTTCGGCAAGCACGCTGGACTCATTCCAATGAGCGCTACCAAGTCAATGATCGGCCATCCCCAGGGTGCTTCGGGGGCAGCCGGCTTGGCGGCAACGCTCGGTGGAATGAACCTCGGCTTCTTCCCGCCGACAATCAACCTTGACGAACCCGATCCTCAGTGCGACCTCGACTACGTCCCCAATAAATCCCGCCCTGGGCAGATAAACTACGCGCTCTGCAATTGCATCGGATTTGGCTCGAAGAATTCAGCGCTTGTGGTGCGCCGATTCGTTGATTGATTTCCGGAGCTGGAGATGTTCGAGAGCTTCGCCGAGCGCAGTGCCAAGCCGGAGATCATGGATGGCGACGAATTCAGCAGTGAGGAGCTGCGAGACTGTCTTTCAGCGCTGCGACGCGTCAACCGGTTTCTTGGCGGACGGAGAGCCTTGTCTCAGCATTTATTTCCGATGATCGAGGCGCTTGGGGCCCAGGGCAGCCGGCCCATTACGATTCTCGATGTAGGAACAGGATCGGCTGACCTGCCGGTCACCATCGTCGAGTGGGCCCGGAGTCGTGGAATCACGATCGATGTGACGGTCATCGACCTGAATGACCTCGCGGCCCGCGAAGCGCACATCCGGACGCGAGCCCTCCCGGAAATAACCGTGCTCGCGGCAGATGCCTTGAATCTTCCGTTTGCAGACGGGAGCTTTGATTTCGTGCTGGCGTCGATGTTCCTCCACCACTTCGAGACGAAGGGTGCGGCACGAATCCTGCGCAGCTTTGCGCGCGTGGCCCGAGTAGCATTTCTGATCAATGACCTGAGGCGACACCTCGTGGCCTTCTACAGCATCAAGATGTTGACTCGCGTAATCTCCCGAAATCGTCTGTTCCGATACGATGCCGCGCTCTCGGTGTTACGCGGGTTCACTGAGCGCGACGTCTCCGACATTGCTCTTGCAGCCGGACTTCCCTTGCGTGTCAGTCGCAGTTTCCCATTTCGCGTCATTCTGACCTGTAACGTCTATGACCTTGAATCGCGACCAGGTTTTGCATCTCTTTGAGCAATGCGGCGCGCTGCTGGAGGGCCACTTTCTTCTCTCATCCGGCCTGCACAGCTCGCGCTACCTTCAGTCCGCCCTTGTGCTCCAGCATCCAAGGTTCGCCGAGCAACTTGGAGATGCGCTTGCCGAGGCTGTTAGAGAGGATCCGGAGATCGGGCCCGTCGAAGTGGTCATTGCTCCGGCGCTCGGAGGCATTATCGTTGCTCACGAGGTGGCGCGCGCGCTTGGCGTGCGAGCGCTCTTTACCGAGCGCGAGGCGGGGCAGATGACTCTTCGTCGAGGTTTTTCGCTCGACGAAGGGGAGCGAGCGCTGGTGGTCGAGGATGTTGTGACGACTGGCGGGTCGACTCGCGAAGTGATGAATCTGGTCGCACGATACGAGGCGGTAGCTGTTGGTGCGGGCTCGCTCATTGATCGCAGCGGCGGAAGCGTCGACCTTGGTGTCAAGAGCCATGCGCTGGCAGTGCTCGAGGTACCGACCTTTCAGGCCGCCGACTGTCCTCTTTGCCGTTCGGGCTCGACCGCAGTCAAACCCGGAAGCAGGAGATAGCCACAAGAGACACGGAAGCATCTCGCCCGCATGTCTTTTGGCCGCCCTCTTTCATGTGGCGGGCGCCGCGTCCCGGCTGTCAGAGTCCCATATGAACTATCGGGCCTCAGTTGCATACGACGGCACAGACTTTCATGGCTGGCAATGGCAAAAGGGCCATCGCACCATTCAGGGTGAGCTGCAGGAGGCTCTCACAAGGCTTGATGGAGAGCCGGTCATTGTCCACGGCGCCGGTCGCACGGACGCGGGCGTCCATGCTGAGGGCCAGGTGGTTTCGTTTCGCCTCGCACGAGATCGCACAGAGGACGAGGTCAGGCGGGCCGTGAACGGCAATCTGCCCGAGGCGATTCGACTGTTTGAGGTCGAGGTTGCAGATGACACGTTTCACGCCCGATTCGATGCCCGCAGCAAGATCTACCAGTACCAGATCGATCTCTCGGAGGTAGCGAATCCACTGCTCGCGCGTTTCGCCTGGCATTATCCCTTTGACATTGATCTGGAGCACCTCAGGAGAGATGGACAGCTGTTGACTGGGACCCATGACTTCACCGCGTTTACCGTTTCAGACTGCGAAACCGTATCGCGCGTGCGTACTTTGAAAGAAATCCGTGCGGATGCCGCCGGATCATTGCTGACGATGTGGTTCATTGGTGACGGCTTTTTGAGAGGCATGGTCAGGACTATGGTGACGGCACTTCTCGATGCCAACCGTGGACGGCTCGCCGCAGGCTCGATAACGGCGCTCCTCGAGAGCTGTAACCGTGGTCTCTGCGGCGCCAGGGCACCGGCTAAAGGGTTGACGTTGATGAAAGTCGAGTATTAGTATTTGCTTCCTGCCGGATGGTGGCAGCTCATATACTAAGCAGGTTCCGCAACCGCAGACCTAAGCCCCGCGAATGGGAGCAAAATGCTGGATTTTGGAGGATTAATCGAGCCAGGCTCGAAAGACGCACGCCTGCTCGAGCAGATTGATATCACGCGGTTGCCTCGTCATATCGCGGTGATCATGGACGGGAACGGGCGGTGGGCGAAAAAGCGCCACCTGCCTCGCGTAGCGGGACATCGCGCCGGGGTCGACGCCGTCCGCTCGACGGTCGAGTCGTGCGCCCGGCTGGGGATTGAGGCGCTCACCCTTTATGCCTTCTCGGTAGAGAACTGGAAGCGCCCGCCGTTTGAGATCGACGCTCTGATGACCTTCCTGAAGGAGTATCTTCGCAAGGAGCTCGCGCACATCCATCGCAACAATATTCAGTTTCAGACGATCGGCCGGACGAATGAGCTCGACGAGTCCGTACAATTCGAGCTTCGTTCAGCAATCCGGAAGACAGCCGCGAATACGGGAATGGTGCTCAACGTCGCGCTCAATTACGGAGGGCGCGTCGAGATGGTCGATGCCTTCAGGCGTCTGCTCGAGAAGTGCCAGCGCGAGAATCGCGCTCCGGAGAGCATTACCGACTCTGACATTGAGCGTCATCTCTACACTGTCGGGCTTCCCGATCCCGACCTCCTGATACGCACGAGCGGCGAAATGCGTATCAGCAATTTCCTGCTCTGGCAGATTGCCTATGCCGAGATCTACGTCACCGACACCCTCTGGCCCGATTTTCGCCGTCCCGATCTTTTTGCAGCGATCATCGATTACCAGCGCCGCGAGCGCCGGTACGGCGGCCTGGCCGAAACGGCACGCCGAGTGATCGGTCAAGCCTCGTAAGAGACCCGCAGAACTCCATCCTATGGCACGAGTCCTGACCGCGGTCGTTTTCCTGCCGGTACTCTTTTTAGCGCTCTGGCTCGGGCCTCCTATCGCGTTCGTGGGGTTGGCCGCGGCGGCCATACTGATTGGGCTCATTGAGTACTACGCCATGACCCGGACGAGCCATGGGTTTGTCGGCAGACTCCCGGGCCTTCTTGCTGCGGCCGCTCTGATTGCCCTCTTCTACTACGGGAGCCACTCGTGGATTCCGGCCGTTTTGGCAGGCCTGGTAATAACCGAGCTGCTGATCCAACTGTTTACCAACGCGGAACTGACGAGTGCACTTACGTCGGCCGCGGTAAGCGTCTTTGGTGTTCTATATGTAGCCCTGCTCGGAGGTTACATCGTTGCGATCCGAGTCATTCCCGAGGAAGGCGGGCCCGAGGAAGGCAGGCTGCCGGCCAGGCTATTGACGCTCTTCTTCATGATAGTCTTTGCTGGAGACACGGGAGCCTACTACACGGGCCGGGCATTTGGACGGCATAAGCTTGCTCCTCGCGTCAGTCCGGGAAAGACTGTGGAGGGAGCGATCGGAGGTCTGGCGGGCAATATCGCAGCCGTGGTCATCGCCCGCTACTGGTTCTTCCCCGAACTCGCACTCTCGACGGCAATCCCGCTTGGATTGATCATGGGCTTGCTCGGGATTGTCGGCGACCTCTGCGAATCGATGCTCAAGCGGGGAGCTCAAGTGAAGGATGCCGGCAAGCTCATCCCCGGCCATGGCGGTCTGCTCGACCGGCTTGATAGCATGCTCTTCAATGCCCCGGTGCTCTTTTATTACTACGTGCTGTTTATGAGATGACCGTTTGGGGGCGGCTCGCGAGCCGCCCCTACGGCTTTTGCAGCGGTTCCTGCACGCGTTACCAAATGGCGGGCCGGCGCCACATTCTGGCTGGGACTGGCATCTGTAGGATGCCACATGTTTATAGGAGTGGCAAGATGAACCTCAAGCGTTACTGGTATCTCATGCCTATGATCCTGGCGATGGCCGTGAACTCGGCGTCCGCTCAGAACCTGATCAACGGGCGACGGGCATTCAAAGACACGATCTCCTTTCCAGTGGAGATCACACAGGGCGACGACCCGACCGATCACATAACAACCGCCATCGAGGTCCGGTTCGAACAACCCGCCACTGGAACAATCTCTATTGACGGCAAAGGCCTTGACCGCTTCGATGAGGGAAGGACGTTCCTCACTCAGCCAATAGACCTGAGGAGCGGACAACACACGGTCACTTTGCGAGTAACGTCCCCCGCGGTCCTTCAGGTATTACAAATCCATTGCGCATGCCGAATCCGGCAAATTGTCCGGGACGACGGGCGCGAACCGGTCAACCCGCCTGTCGAGAGGCCGATCGACAGAGAAGATAGACCGATAACGCGCGGCGGTCCTACAATGGAGCAGCGGATGACAGAGCTCGAGCAAAGAGTGCGCGAACTCGAGATGGAAGTCGACACACTAAAAAGGGCGCGCCGCATCCAGTAGCTTCACCATGAAGCAGATTTCAATTCTAGGATCAACCGGATCGATTGGATGCAACACACTGCGCGTCGTCGATTCGCTCGGTACATCCTTCGGAGTGGCCGCTCTCGGCGGCGGTAAGAACGTAGCTCTTCTCGCCGACCAGGTTGTCCGGTACAAACCAAAGCTCGTTTCGGTCTCTGACGAAGAGTGTGCCGATAGACTTCGGCACGAGCTTGACGCAAGAGAAGTCGTCAGACATCCGGCGATCGGTGTCGGCGTTGACGGGCTGAGTGAGGTCGCAACGTGTGACGGCGCCGAGGTTGTCATCGGAGCAGTGGTCGGCGCGCTCGGTTTGCTTCCCACCTATCACGCGCTCGAAAAGGGGCGTCGCGTAGCGCTGGCCAACAAGGAGACCCTGGTCATAGCGGGCGAGCTCATGACGCGCGCGGCGGAGAGGTCGGGAGCCGAGCTCCTGCCTGTCGACAGCGAGCACAACGCGCTCCATCAGTGCCTGCGCGGCACGAATCGCCATGAGATAAGGCGTCTGATTCTTACAGCCTCGGGTGGACCCTTCCGGTTGTGGGAGCAAAGCGCTATTGACCGCGCGACGAAATCCGAAGCCCTGCGCCATCCCACCTGGAGAATGGGCGACAAGATCACCATCGACTCGGCAACTTTGATGAACAAGGGTCTCGAGGTGATCGAGGCTCGCTGGCTTTTCGGCCGCTTGGCAGATGAGATCAGCATCGTAGTCCATCCACAATCCGTTGTTCATTCGATGATCGAGTTCGTCGACGGCTCGGTCATCGCTCAGCTCGGTGTGACCGATATGCGGCACGCGATTCAGTACGCGCTCACCTACCCGGAGCGGAGGGAGAGCGACCTCGACAGGTTGGAATCTGACGCAGCTCAGCAGGCTGGAATTCTTCCCCCCTGACACCAACCGTTTTCCGTGCATTGAGCTGGCTTACAATGCCTTGCGCACGGGTGGCACCATGCCTGCGGTGCTCAACGCAGCCAACGAGGTGGCCGTCGCAGCGTTTCTCGACGAGCGACTGCAGTTTGGTGAAATTCCGCGGCTCATTCGTGCTGCCTGCGAGGCCCACACTGCCGTACCGGTCTCGAGTATCGATGGTGTGCTCGCCGCAGACAAATGGGCTCGTCGATGGGCGAGCGAGCGAATAGCAGCAATCGTGCCGCAGACTGTCTAGTCTGCGGCAAAATCTCGCGAACTGCTGGTTGCGATGATCGGGCTGATTGCGAGGCTTTTGCCGCAGACTGGACAGTCTGCGGCACGATTGCGTCAGGGCACGATTGCTCTGTTTGACAGCCTCCCCAGCGTGGCCTAGACTTGCCTGATAGAGTGGAGGGTTCAGTGTGGGCTGGGTAGCATTCTTCATTATTCTCTGCGCAATGGTGGTCATCCACGAGTTCGGCCATTTCATAGTGGCCAAGCTCCTCGGGATCGCTGTCGAGACATTCTCGGTCGGCTTTGGGCCGCGTCTTGCCGGTTTCCGGATGGGCGAGACTGACTACCGCCTGAGCGCATTGCCGCTTGGCGGCTATGTCAAGTTCCGCGGGGAAAACCTCGAGATGCTCCAGGGGAAGAGCGAAGGCTCGATCGAGGAGTTCCTTGCCCACCCCCGCTGGAAGCGCTTCCTGGTAGCGATCGCCGGACCCGTGTTCAACATTGCCACCGCCATTCTGATTCCCACGATTGCCATCATGGTCGGCTTCGAGGACAACATCTACCGCGCACAGCAGATGGTTGTCGGAGCCGTGTTGCCGGGATCAGCGGCCGAAAAGGCGGGAATTCAGAAAGGCGATCGCATCCTTGCTTACGGCAACAACCACAAACCTACCTGGACCGACTTTCAGCTCGATGTCAGCCTCCGCCCGAACGAAGAGATTCCGCTCGAAGTGAACCGCGGTGGTCAGATAATGACGCCGGTACTCGTTCCGCAGGCTTTGACAGTGAACGGCGAGCAGATGGGCAATGCGGGCATCGATCCGCCACTGGATCGCGTTCGAGTCGCCAGGGTTTCGCCCAACAGCCCAGCCGCGCGATCCGGGCTCCAGGCGAAGGACGAGATACTGGCGGTCAATGGGCAGCCGATAGAGGCTTGGATCCAGTTCAAAGACGCGCTTCGCAGGAGCAACGGCGACCCGGTGACGCTGCAGGTTGCTCGAGCCGGCTCGAAGGTCGATCTCACCGCGAACCCTGAAAAGCTCGACGGCGAATATAAGCTCGGCTTCTATCCGGATCTGACGACTTACGTCAAAGCCTCTTCGATCGCGACCGCACTACAATACGGCGTGGATTACAACTGGCGCCTCATGCGGGCGACGGGTGTCTTTCTGAGGCAGGTCTTCAAAGGCCAGCGTTCGGTGAGAAATGCGGTAGCAGGACCGATTGGGATTGCCCAGGTGACGGCCGAGACTTACGAATCGGCAGGATGGTCCGGGGTTGTCGAGACGATGGGCATGTTGAGCCTCAATCTCGGCGTCTTCAATCTGCTTCCGATTCCGGTTCTCGACGGAGGCGTGATTCTTCTGATCCTGATTGAAGGACTTCTGGCGCTCAAGGGCATGACGCTGACAATGTCGATGCGTGAGCGTTTCCAGCAGATAGGTTTCGTCTTTATCATCCTGCTGATGGGCTTCGTCTTCATCAATGACATCCCGCGCCTCTTTGGCGGGCGTGCCAGTGAGCCCTCGGCAGCAACACAGCATCCCGGCAAGTAGTATCCCGATCAGCAAAGCTCGCAATCGGTTTCTGCATTGAGTGCGGCGCGATCGCCGCGCGCGTCGCACCAAAGGTGCGACCTGAGACATTTGATCTCTGGATAGCTGGTCGCTAGTCTCGATCAATCGCCCCGTCACGCAATATCGATTTCGCAGGTAGCCCAATTGAGACACACGGCCAGCCTGGGACCGCACGCGTCCCGCGTGCTCTTCGGTCGCCGCTGTGGCGCGCGGCCTGGTTTCTGTAAGCCAAAAGGAGACGTAATGGCCCAGGAGGGGAAATTCGTTCGCGGGCTTGGCCTGCTCGACTCGACGATGATCGTCGCCGGTTCGATGATCGGCTCCGGTATCTTCATCGTCTCGGCGGACATCTCGCGTCAGGTAGGAGCCCCGGGATGGCTCCTCGTTGTCTGGATCGTCACCGGCCTCCTGACGGTCATGGCGGCGCTGAGTTACGGCGAGCTCGCGGCAATGATGCCCAAGGCCGGCGGACAGTACGTCTACCTGCGCGAGTCCTTCTCTCCGCTCTGGGGCTTTCTCTACGGCTGGACTCTCTTCCTGGTCATTCAGACCGGAACGATCGCAGCCGTGGCCATTGGCTTCGCGAAATATCTCGGCGTGTTGTGGAGTCCGATCTCTGAGCGCAACTACATCATCTCGCCGATCCACATCTCTTCGGGCTACGCTGTCTCCCTCTCGACTGCGCAGCTGGTTGGGATTTTGATGATTGCGCTCCTGACGTGGATGAACACTCGAGGCCTTGCTCTCGGCAAGCTCATCCAGAATATCTTCACCACGGCGAAGACCGGGGCGCTGATCGGACTGATAGTCCTCGGGTTGCTGATTGGCTGGCAATCGCATGTCGTCAGCGAGAACTTCGGCCGGCTGTGGCAGATTCGAGGCACCCTACAGAATGTCGGCCACGGCCTTACTGCCGCAACGGCGTTTGGACTTGTTTGTCGGCATCTGTGTAGCACAGACCAACTCGCTCTTCTCGGCCGATGCCTGGAACAACATCACTTTCACTGCCGGCGAGGTCAAAGACCCAAAGCGCAATATTCCGCTCTCGCTAGCCTTTGGGACTTTTCTGGTGATCGCCCTCTACCTGCTGGCCAATATTGCCTACCTCGTGACCATTCCCTTCGAGTCGATTCAGACAGTGCCTAACGACAGGGTCGCGTCGGCGACGGCTGGCATAATCTTCGGAGGAGTCGGCCCGGCGATCATGGCGATTGCCATCATGATCTCGACATTCGGCTGCAACAACGGGTTGATCCTCGCTGGTGCGAGGGCCTACTACGCAATGGCCCGCGACGGAGTCTTCTTCAAGGCCTCGGGGCGCTTGAACGCACGGAGTGTTCCGGCATGGGGTCTGGTCATCCAGGGAATCTGGGCGATACTGCTGGTCCTGCCCCGCACGGTCACCGGAGTCGATGCAAGTGGACAGCCGGTCTATGGAAGCCTTTACAATGACCTGCTGACCTACGTCATCTCAGCCGCACTGATCTTTTACATCCTGACGATCGCCGGCATCTTCAGGCTGCGAAAGACACGGCCTGAGGCCGAGAGGCCGTATCGCGCATTCGGCTATCCGGTGATTCCATCAATCTATATCCTGGGAGCGGCAACGATTCTGGTGGTGCTCTTCATTTATCAGCCATCGACGACCTGGCCCGGCCTGGTGATCGTTGCCACAGGCTTCCCTGTCTATCTCATATGGCGAAGCCTTTCCAGGAAGCGAATGCAGGCGGGCGAGCTCGAGCCTATATCCGAGTAGCCGGATTTGACCGCGGCCCCGCTACCGTTTAGAGTGTGGGCCTAGAGCCTGATGCGGAGCGCTGCGTAGCGGCGTTAATCGATCCATTCCTGGCTCCGCATTGGCCAACCCCTTTCCAGTTTGCACAACGTCTTGCAGGGAGGCCTGAATGGCAAATCTATTCATCAAGAAGTCGATCGCCGAGCTGAAAGCTGAGGCGGGCACGACAGGCGAGCACACGCTGAAGCGCACGCTGTCGGCGATCAATCTCACGACTCTGGGGATCGGCGCGATTATCGGAGCCGGTATCTTCGTGCTGACAGGGCACGCCGCGGCGGCAAATGCCGGACCCGGAATCGCACTCTCCTTCATTCTGGGTGGTATCGCGTGCGCATTCGCGGGTCTCTGCTACGCCGAGATGGCCTCGACAGTGCCGATTGCCGGGAGCGCTTATACCTATTCCTACGCGACGATGGGCGAGTTCATCGCGTGGATCATCGGCTGGGATCTGATCCTGGAATATTCGCTCGGCGCAGTGACGGTATCGATCGGCTGGTCAGGCTATGTCGTCAGCTTCCTGAAGAATATCGGAATTACCTTTCCGGACACTTACACGGCAGCACCCTTCGCATTCGATCCTGCAACCGGAGTCTGGACGCATACCGGTAATGTCATCAACGTTCCCGCGATGTTGATCATCGCTTTGGTGACCATCCTCCTGGTCATCGGCATCGAGGAGTCGGCCAAGGTCAATTCGATCATCGTGGCCGTCAAGATTGCCATCGTCCTGATCTTCATCATTGCCGGCATCGGCTTCATCTCGTCGAGCAATTGGGTAACGCCCGGAAATCCCACGGGCAGCTTCGTTCCGCCGAATAGCGGAATCTTCGGCGAATACGGATGGAGTGGAATCGTGCGAGGCGCCGGGGTCGTCTTCTTCGCCTATATAGGCTTCGACGCTGTCTCCACCGCAGCGCAGGAGGCTCGCAATCCGCAAAGGGACATGCCCAAGGGAATTCTGGGCTCACTCGTCATCTGCACAGTTCTCTATGTGCTTGTGGCTGTCGTCCTCACCGGCGTGGTCCCATATGACAAGCTCAATGTGCCCGATCCGATCGCAGTTGGCATCGACGCGCTCGGCATGAAGTGGCTCTCGCCGATCGTCAAGCTGGGTGCAATTGCCGGATTGAGCTCGGTCATTCTGGTGATGCTTCTCGGGCAAACCCGGTATCTTCTATTCGATGTCGAAGGATGGATTGCTGCCCGACGCGGTGGCCAAGGTTCATCCGAAGTTCCGGACTCCCTACATAACCACGCTGATCACGGGTGTTGTAGTCATGATCGCCGCCGGTTTGCTACCCATCGGACTCGTCGGCGAGCTGGTGAGCATCGGGACGCTCTTCGCGTTTACGCTGGTCTGTATCGGAGTCCTGGTGCTTCGAAGAACTCAGCCGAACGTTGAGCGGCCATTCAAGACGCCGGCCGTCTATTTCGTCTCACCGGCAGGCGCTGCGTTTGCTATCTTCCTCATGTGGGGACTGCCGCTCGATACCTGGAAGCGGTTGATTGTGTGGATGATACTGGGGCTGATCATCTATTTCGCCTACGGTATGCGCCACAGCCGTCTTGGCCAGAGGCGGGCGGAGCCTATCGCAGCCGACTGACGTTACGTTCCGTGAGGACCCCCGTGTCTCGATTCGGTGCAGCCTTGCTCGAATCTCGACCGGGGGTTATCATTTCCACGTCTTTGTTTTCTCGGCCAGAGAGTAATCAACCCAGCCGCGGTGTACTGGATGGCTCATATAAAGAACGAAGGAGATAAAAATGGCTTTAAGAATCGGTGATGAAGTGCCGGATTTCACAGCCGACACGACTGAAGGGCCGGTCAAATTTCATGACTGGATTGGGAATAGCTGGGCAATCCTCTTCTCCCACCCGAAGGATTTTACCCCTGTTTGCACGACTGAACTGGGCGAAGTAGCTCGTATCAAGCCCGAATTTGAAAAGCGAAACGTCAAAGTCATCGGCTTGAGCGTTGATCCGGCCGATTCTCACAAGAAATGGGCGGAAGACATCAAGGAGACCCAGGGACAGACGCTCAATTTTCCAGTGATTGCTGACGCTGATCGCAAGGTGGCAAACGCCTACGACATGATTCATCCGAATGCGAGCGAGACTTTTACGGTGCGCTCGGTATTCGTCATTGGACCCGACAAGAAGGTCAAGGCTACATTGACCTATCCCGCAAGCACCGGCCGGAATTTCGACGAGATTCTACGACTCGTGGATTCGCTTCAGCTGACTTCGAAGTACAGCGTGGCGACTCCAGTCAACTGGCAGCAGGGCGGCGATTGCATCATTGTTCCCGCTGTTTCGGACGAAGATGCGAAGACGAAGTTCCCGGGCGGATGGAAGACGCTTAAACCCTACCTGCGAATTGTCCCGCAGCCCGGCAAGTAGATACCAACCTCGAACGTCAGGATGGGGAAATCCCCATCCTGGCGCCTGCATCACCCTCATTCGTATCGCGCCTATTTCGACACAACCTTGTAGGGGCAGGGCTTGTCCCTGCCCGTCCCGTGCCGTCCGGCACGGGATCTTCGCCAACCAGGCCAGGTCCGATTGATCGCGGTCATACACGGTGTTACCCGCGCCGGACGGCGCGGGACGGGCAGGGACAAGCCCTGCCCCTACAAGGTGGCAGCGCAGTTGCCTAGACTGTCTTGGTGACCTTGGCCAAGGACCTGGGTCGATCCGGACTCAAACCCTTCACATCCGCCAGCAGCGCGGAAAACAGCTGGGCCGGAATAATGTAGGGTATCGGTGACAACACCTCCGGCATCACCTCTCTGATCCGTAAACCCCTCGTCGCGCTCTTCACAACTCCAGCTTCGCTCGAGATAACCAGCGTCTCGGCATGCAGACTCGAAAGCCGCGACAGGAGATCCTTCATCCCGGGAAACGTCGGGCCCGGCGGAACGAAGAGAAACGCAGGAAACCCCCGTTCAACCATGGCGATCGGGCCATGCAGGAAGTCCGCCGCCGAGAACCGTTCCGCCACCACATAGCAGGTCTCCATCAACTTGATCGCAAACTCATAGGCGTTGGCGTAGTTCAACCCACGCCCGACCACCACGCATTGATTCATGAACGCGTAGCGCCCAACCACCTGCTCAACCTCAGGCCTCAATTCGAGGGCATTTGCCGCCATCTGAGGCAGTCGCTCGAGCTCCATCTTCTCGTCGCTGTTCTTCAGCGCCCTCGCCAGCAGATGAAAGATCATGAGCTGGCTGGTGTATGTCTTCGTAGCAGCCACGCTTCGCTCGCGGCCGGCATGCAGCAGGAAGGTCTCGTCCACCACGGTTGCCATCGTCGACTTCGCCTCGTTGGTGACGGCAAGCGTGACCGCTCCACATCGCCGCGCATTCTCGAGCACGAGGTTGACATCGTCTCCCTCGCCCGACTGCGAAATGCCGACCACCAGGGCATCGCGCAGATCGAGCTTCGTTCGATAGAGTGTGTGAACCGCAGGCGCAGCAAGTGAGACAGGAATTCCGGTGCTGATTTCCAGCAGGTAGCGGCCGAACAGAGCCGCATTGTCTGAGCTGCCGCGCGCGACGAGACAAATCAGCCGCAGCCCCTTCTGCTTCAGAGTCGCGGCGAAGCGCTCGATCCGGCGCCCCTCATCGCGAATAACGCGCTCGAGCGCCGCCGGCTGCTGTTCGATCTCTGCGAGCATCAGTGACACTGGAGTCCCTCTTTAGTTGCCGGTAAACGGAACGTAGACGCTCTGACGCACGTCCGCATCTTCGATGCCCTGTTGAGGCAGGTGGAGGCTGAACCGTTGCAGCGCCCTCACCTCGAAATATGCACGCTCTCCACTGTTCAAGAGTACTGTGTGGATACTTCGCCGGAACTGCTCGTCGAAGAGCTTGGCTGCGAGCACCCTGACCTCAGTCGAGGCAATCGATTCCGCTTTCTCGTGCACGTCTGCGTTCCCCGAATCGTTCGCCGCAGTCTCTTTGTAGACCGCCTCAATCTTAGGCCGGACCTTGATCTCATATGCCCAGTCGACGAGGAGCCTGCCCAGGATGAACTCGACCTGAGCACGCTCGAGACGCTGCACCCGGTCAGTATTGTTGCGCAGGAACTTGAGGCCACCTGCGCGCGCGCTGGCATGCGCGAGTGCGATCCCGATCGCCTTTCCTGCGGGCGCGCAAGCCGCCCATGAAGCCAGCTGATCGAGCAATTTGCGTTTGCGAAGCTCTTCCAGCATCTGATCCGTTGCCGCGGCCGAGCCCGCCGCATCGGCAAAGGCTACGCGATAGCCCTTGGAAACAGCCTCGGCGATTGTGTCTGCAGTCAGCGTCCGCTGCTGTTCGCTCGTTCCAGGCGTGTGAATAAAAAAGAGAATGTCGGCGTGAGCGGTCGAGTCATTTGGAGATTGAAAGACTACGCCATTTATCTGGTTGACCTTCGAGACTACGATCTCGGCAAAGTCGCGAGGGTCACCCGAGTTATCTCTCACCGAACCGGCCGGCGAGGAGAAGATCGTCATGACACGCGGAGAGACCTTGAACCGGTAATTCAGCATCCGCGCAATCAGTGCCACCGACGACGACTCAGGCTTTGGCTCAACCAGGATGCGGTCCGAAAGATTACGCTCGACTATCTGAGCCTCGAGCCGTGCTACTCCGGACTGATCCTCAGGCGAGACGATCGCGAAGTTCAGCGACCCGGCGGCGACGAGCTCGATTATCGTCTGGGAGCTCGTGCCGTAACCGTAAATCGGAAGTTGCGGATGCTGTGCTCGCAAACCCTTGATCATCTCTGCTGACGAATCTCTGATAGCGATGATCATTCCGTTGATCTTCGTATAGTCGATGGTCTTGATCCATTGCCCAAGCCGTTCTCGGGAAGCGGCGTCATTGCGGCCCTCGACAAGATCGAATGGCGGGAGCAGAAGGTCGTGATCCGCAACACGCGCGAGACGGCGGGGCAGCTCGTAGGACTGGGCAAGTGCGTTGGCCGGAACCAGAACCAGCCGGCCCGCAAAGTAGTCTGGCGGCGCCACGCGCAAAGCAGGGCGCTTTTGTGCGGCCAACGTTATTGAGAGCAGGAAGCCCAGGAGCAGCGCGATGCTGACTCTCAATGCCGGCTTACGATACGGATGAAGGGTCGAACTCACTCCACTCCCACTACTCCGATAACAGCGAGATCGCGTGGGGCAGTGTTCGGGCCACTGCCTCGAGGTTTTCGCGAGCCCCTCGGACGCTCCCGGGCAGATTGATAATCAGTGTTCGCCCTCGCACGCCACAAACGGCGCGAGAGAGGTCTGCGAGAGGTGTGATTTTGCGGCTCTCGGCGCGCATGCGCTCGGCGAGACCGGGCACCCCACGCTCGATGACCTCGAGCGTGGCTTCCGGCGTCACATCGCGGGGTGAGAGACCGGTGCCACCCGTCGTGACGATCAGGTTGACCTGATTCGTATCCGCGAAATGACGCAGCCTTTCGGCTATCTGCGATTGCTCGTCGGGAAGCACTTCGGTCGCGATGATCTCGAATCCCAGACGTAGGAGCTCTAATGCGACGGTTGGTCCTGACACATCTTCCCGCCGGCTCTGAGAAGCCGAGTCGCTGATCGTCAGTACTGCCGCCTTGATCGGAACTGCCACAAGTGGAGTTTAATGCCTTCCGGGGAGCGTAGGCTAGCGGCAGGACACCAACCCACTCGCTCAGTATGGAGTGCGGCGACCTGTCGCCGCTTTTGATTTACGTACTGCAAAACTGTGATTCAACGCCTGATTCTTCTTCATCGCTGCAATACGTAACTCAACAGCGGCGACAGAGTCGCCGCACTCCATACTAAGCCGGTTGCCGCGCTTCAGCGACGGATGATGCGCTCATAGACCTTGACGTACTGCGGAATCACTCGATCCGTATTGAACTGCGAGACCGCCCACTCACGGCCGCGCGCGCCCATTTCGCGCCGGAGTGGCGCGTTCGAGAGAACATCGATGCTCCGCTCGGCCATTGCCTTGATATCGCCCAACGGTACGAGGTAGCCGGTCTCCCCGTCCTCAACCACCTCCGGGAGGCCGCCCACTCGATTGGCAATCACCGGCACTTCGCAAGCCATGGCCTCGAGCGCCGCCAGCCCGAATGACTCCGTTTCACTCGGAATGAGCAGCAAATCGGCCACGGAAAGGTAGTCCGCAATGTTGGGCACCTGTCCGGCGAAGAAGACCCTGTCCGCAAGTCCCAGCTCTGCCGCGAGTGCCTCTGCGCCGCCCCGCTCGGGTCCATCACCGCACATGACAAGGCGTGCGTTAACCTTTGGCCCAATCTCGGCGAGAACTCGAATGCAGTCACCGATTCGTTTAACCGGACGAAAGTTTGAGACGTGCATGACAATCAGCTCATCGTCTCGAGCAAGCTCCCTGCGAAGCTTTGGACGGTTCCGTCGAAAGTACTGCCCGGCGTTGATGAAGTTGGGAATCACCTCCACGGCACAGTTGCGAAAGGTGCGGCAGGTCTCATCTGCCAGATATTGTGAGATCGCTGTCACGGCATCGGACTGATCGATCGAGAAGCCCGTCACCGGCAGAAAGCTGGACCGTGCACCGACGAGTGTGATGTCGGTGCCATGAAGAGTGGTAACAAACGGGAGGTAGCGCTTCGGACGGTACATCTCGCGCGCCAGGTAGGCAGCCGTGGCGTGTGGAATCGCATAGTGCATGTGAAGCACGTCGAGATCCGCCTTGTCCGCAACCTCGAGGATCTTGGAGGCGAGGGCAAGATCGTAGGGTGGGAACTCAAAAAGCGGGTAATCGAACATCTCGACTTCGTGAAACTGGATGTGCTCGTTGAGCTCAACCAGCCGTGTCGGTAGCGCGTAGGTGATGAAATGGACCGTATGGCCGCGCTCGGCCAGTTCGCGGCCGAGCTCTGAGCCCACTATGCCGCTGCCTCCGTAAGTCGGGAAACAGGTAATGCCTATGTTCATGAAGGTCCTAGCTGTACATGTTCATCGAGCGTGTCAGGAGCGCTACCGGGTCCTCGACATTCAACGCTTCACGCACAAAGAAGGCTTCGCCCCAGCTCGTACCGATGAGAGCGCCGAAGTAACGATCGCGCGCCTCGTGCTCGCGCTGGAACTGCTGGCTGGATACTCGCGATTCAAGCTCACGGCTCTTCGGATTGAAGAACTGCGATTCGTAGCAGCGAATCGCATCCCATTTCCGTTCCCAGGTCTCAGTGATATCGATGATGAAGGTCGGCACCACACTTCGAGGAAAAAGGAAATGCGCGATTGCATTGGGCCTGAACCGTTCGTTGCGACCCCTGGGATCGTACTTGATGAGTCCGGCGACATGAGCCGCCTCGCGTACGAGACGGGCCGTATGAGCATGATCCGGATGCGGATCGTCCCAATATTGAGTCAGCACAAGGCGCGGCCTCAGGCGGCGTAGCGCTCGAACAAGACTTACTCGAGAATCTTCCGTTAGCCAGACGTGAGAGTCGCCAAGGTCGAGGTTCTCGCGGACTTGAACGCCCAGGATGCGGGCGGCCGATGCCGCCTCGCGGGCACGCTGCTCAGGGGTGCCGCGGGTTCCCGCCTCGCCGCGGGTGAGGTCGAGAATGCCTGTGCGATAACCCTGGTCGGCCAGCTTCAGCAGCGTCCCACCAGCCGACAACTCGACGTCGTCGGGATGCGCCGCAATAGCGAGGACATCGAGCCCGTCTTTTTCAGCCATTGTCTCTCCGTGGTTCGCGGCCCACTCTTCTTTGCGGCTTCCTTTGCGTCTTTGCGTCTTTGCGTGGGGTGTATTCCACAATCGGTAACTCCGCGCGCAAAGACGCAAAGACGCAAAGGAAGCCGCAAAGAAGATCCTACTCGAAAAAGCACATCTTTTCACTTATGCTAGTCGCGTTTGCTCCAATACAACAGGGAGATACCCGTTGCCTGCAGCATCGCCCAAAATCAAACCCGGCAAGCCGGCAGCTGCTCTTCCAGTCGAGCCAAAAGCATCGCGCCTTGCGACAGCCCTGCTGCTCGCAGCCGTCATCATAGGCGGCGCGTCGGTAATGGTGGTTGAGATTCTCGGCTCCCGAATGCTCGCTCCGACCTTCGGCACTACGCATCACGTCTGGACAGCGCTCATCACCATTGCCCTCGTAGGCCTCGCCCTGGGCTACGCAATCGGCGGGCGCGTCGCCGACCGGCGGCCCGGTCTCGAACCCCTCATGCTGGTGCTGACGTGCGCGACCGCGACACTCCTCCTGGGCGACCTCATGACGAGGCCGGTCCTTCGCATGGCTTACTCCCTGGGTATGATCGGCGGAACGTTTGTGGCCGCGGCTATCCTTCTACTGCCAACGCTATTCCTTCTCGGAATGGTCTCGCCGATGGCTGTTCGGGCGGCAGCCGATCGCCAGCATCTGGGCACCAGTGTGGGAAACCTTTACGCGCTTTCGACCATCGGCTCGGTCGCCGGCAGCATAGCCGTCTCTTTGATATTGATACCGCACTTCAGCGTTCACACCGCGATTGCGGCAACGGGCATAGCACTCGGCCTCGTGCCGGTCTGCTATCTCGCTACAAGACAGAGGCAGCGCCACTTTGCCGCGCTTCTCGCAGTAGCGCTGGCCGTCTCGATCGTCATGACGAAGGTTTCAGGTGAGAGCGCCGACCGCGAGATTTACTATAAAGGCGAACCTCATCCGGTCACGGCAAGGCTCCCATCGGCTTACGGCGATCTCGTCGTCAGTGACTACAACTCGACGCGCTATCTCTTTCTTAATGGCGTGGCCCAGGGTTCCCTTCGGGGAAAGACATCCGGTTCACCCTATGCCTACGGTCTAGGGCGCCTCGTCACATCCAAAGGAGTTCCGAAGAGGGTGTTGATATGGGGACTTGGCGCCGGAATTGTGGCGCGCAGTCTTGCAGAGGCTGGATCTCAAGTGACGGTCATCGAAATAGACCCGGCATCACGCGAGGTGGCACAGCGATACTTCGCGCTTCCCGATTCAGTCCAGGTAGTCATCGGCGACGCGCGGACCGAGACGCGCAAGCTCACCGAGAAGTTTGATGTCGTCATTCTCGATGCATTCAGCGGAGACGCTCCTCCATTTCACCTTCTCACTGAGGAGGCCCTCGAGACCGTGCGCGACCGGCTCGATGCGGACGGGCTCGTGGCACTTAATATCGTGGGAGCGACAGAAGGCGAGGATTCAAGAGCGGTGGCATCGGTGGGCCTGACGATGCAGAAGGTCTTCGGCAGTGTCCAGGCATTTGCAGTCAACAGGCTGCTCTATGGTCACAATCTTCCTGATTTTGTCTCAACGATATTTCTTGTCTCCGGGGCGTTGCCTGCAGAACCTGCTCCGCCGGTACTGCCTCATCCGCCTGAAATGCAGCATTACATAGATTCGGTATTTGCCTCACGATTCACATTACCGACCGACAGGGCCGTCATCCTTACGGACTCCTATGGTCCTCTCGATTCCTGGTCCGATGCGGCCGTGCGCGCAATGAGATATTAGTATGGAGTGCGGCGACTTGTCGCCGCTTTTGATTTAGCTATTGCTGTAATGTGTGGCGATTCTAACGCAAAAGCGGCGACCAGTCAGCCGGGCGATGTTTATAGGTCAGTCGCGCTCCGTTCTTACTTGCCACTCGATCGGATTCTATGCGATACAGGTGAGTTTTCGTGCGGAGGTAGAGCGCCTTACCCGAGACCGCCGGGGAGGCCATGAATCCGTCATCAAGCTGGCTCTCGCCAAGTAATTCGAACGATCTTGCCGCCTTGATCGCCGTCGCCTTGCCATCCTCGCTGAAGAACCAGATCTTGCCATCGGCATAAATCGGCGAGGCTGAATACTCTCCGCCAATCCTCTTTTGCCAAACCGTCACTCCGGTCTTCGCCTCGATGCAGCTTGCGATTCCCGTGTCGTTCACCATGTAAATCAGGTCATCGACCAACAGAATGGATGGCTTGTTCGGCACTCCCTTTCCAACTCTCCAGGCGATGCTCGAGTCGGTGAGCAGGCCGCGGCCGCCAAGGCGCACGGCAAAGAGCTGGCCCGTCGGGAAGCCGGTGGGATAGAACATCATTCCGAAGCCGACCACCGGTCTCGTGCTCGCAGAGAACTGGGCGCGTTCCTCGACTCGCCAGAGCTCATGGCCATTCAGCGGATCGTACGAGTAGGCTGCCTTGGAGCCCAGGCTGATCATCTCCGTCCGACCATTGACGGTAGTGATCTGGGGAGTCGAGAAAGCCTTGCGAAAGTCGCCGTCGGCCGCTGGTTTACCGTTCTTGTCGAGGTCATTGAAATCGATCGATCGCTCGGTTCTCCAGGCCGTCTTGCCAGTGCGCTTGTCGAGCGCGATCACAAACTGGTGATCGCTGCCATCAAAATCCATTACCAGCAGATCCCGGTAGAGGATCGGTGATGAGCCGGCGCCCCGGAAGTGGTTGCACTCTATATCGCGCCTCTGCCAGAGCACCTGAAAGCTCGCCGTGTCGATGCAGGCGGTGCCGGCAGAGCCAAAGGTGATGTACGCGCGGCCCGCTTCGAGGACGGGTGTGGGCGAAGCATAGGAGTTGAACGGATGAGCATATTGAGGATGCTCGACGTCGAAGAGCTTGATGTCGCGGACCACCTTGCCATTTTTTCGATCGATGCAGATTGCAGAGAGCCTCTTCCCGTCTGGTGAGGCCGTGGTCAGCCAGATCTGATCTCCAAAGATCACAGGGGATGACCAGCCCCGATCGTGGATTGGAGTCTTCCAGACAACATTCCGGTTCTCGGCCCAGGTCAGGGGCAGGCCCTGAGCATCGGCGTGGCCGTCGCCGTGTGGGCCTCGAAACTGCGGCCAGTTGTCAGCTGAAGGTGCGCTGAAAAGAGTGATTGCCAGAAGCAGGATAGGCGAGATGATTCTGGTCATTCAAAAAGACTCTTCTTCTTTGCGGCATTTTTTGCGTCTTTGCGTCTTTGCGTGGGGAGTATCTTCGCTACCAGGCTGGCAGCGAAGATACACCCCACGCAAAGACGCAAAGACGCAAAAAATGCCGCAAAGAAGAGGATCAGTGAATCAGGACTGCTCTTGTTCGTAGCGAAGGAGAAGCCCTTCATTCTCCTCGTCGATCACTACTTTGCCGCCGGCCTGGAGCCTGCCGAAGAGAATCTCTTCCGCAAGCGGCTCTTTGACCTTGCTCTGGATCAGGCGGGCCATTGGCCTCGCGCCAAAAAGGTTATCGAAGCCATTGCGCGCAAGCCACGCCCGAGCGCTCTCCCGCAGTTCGATGGCGACGTTCTTTTCGACGAGTTGGGCTCTCAGCTCGTCGATGAACTTGTCGACAACCTTTTCTATAGTGCTGAAGCTGAGGGCCTCAAAAGCGATCCACGCGTCAAGACGGTTACGGAACTCCGGGCTGAAGGTTCGTTCAATGGCGCCCTTGGCCTTGCTTCCCGATACTCCGGCCAGACCCGCCTGGCTATGTATGAATCCAACCTTGTCAGCGCTCAGCTCGCGCGCTCCGGCATTTGTGGTGAGGATCAGAATCACATTCCTGAAGTCGGCTTTCTTACCGTTGTTGTCGGTCAGCGTCGCATGATCCATAACCTGCAGCAGAATACTGAAGATATCCTGGTGTGCCTTCTCAATCTCGTCGAGGACCAGCACCGCATACGGAGTCTTGTTGATTGCGTCGGTCAAAAGCCCGCCCTGATCAAAGCCGACGTAGCCTGGGGGAGCACCAATCAGTCGCGGAGACTGTGTGCTTCTCCATGTACTCGCTCATATCGAAGCGGAGGAACTCGACCCCGAGGACGCGCGCGAGCTGTTTGGCAAGCTCGGTCTTTCCGACTCCAGTCGGCCCGGAGAAGAGAAACGATCCTATCGGCTTCTCCGGCTGTCCGAGCCCAGAGCGAGAGAGTTTGATCGCCCTCACGAGCTGATCGATGGCATGGTCCTGTCCGAAGATGACATCCTTGAGCTCACCATCGAGACTCTGCAGTCGAGTTTTGTCGGAGGCGGATACTGTCTTCGGCGGAATCTTCGCCATTCGCGCAACGACAATCTCAATATCGTGCGCGGTGATGGTTGCGGGCTCATCACCCTCCACGGGCTCCCGGAGCTTGACTGCAGCTCCGGCTTCATCAATGACATCAATAGCCTTATCAGGTAAGAAGCGATCGTTGATGTGCTTCGCCCCGAGCTCCGCCGCAGCCTGCAAGGCCTCGTCGGTGTAGACCACGCCGTGGTGCTCTTCGTAGTACGTCTTCAGGCCCTTGAGTATCTGGATTGTATCGGCAATGGTCGGCTCACTGATCTCGATCTTCTGAAAACGGCGAGCCAGCGCGCGATCGCGCTCAAAAGACGCCTTGTATTCCGGATACGTAGTCGACCCGATGCAGCGCATCTGCCCTGCCGCGAGCGCGGGCTTGAGGATATTGGAGGCATCCATCGATCCTCCACTAACCGCTCCCGCCCCGACGATCGTGTGAATCTCATCAATGAAAAGGATCGAGCCCGGCTTTTTCTTGAGGGCCGTAATGACAGCCTTGAGCCGCGCTTCAAACTCACCGCGATACTTGGTACCGGCAAGGACGGCGCTGAGATCGAGCGCGTAGACCTCAGCTGAGCGGAGGACTGCCGGCACCTCGCCACGAGCAATCTTGAGAGCCAGACCTTCAGCAATAGCCGTCTTGCCGACTCCAGGGTCGCCGACGTAGATCGGATTGTTCTTGCGCCTGCGACAGAGAACCTGGATCGTGCGATCCACCTCGGACCCTCGCCCGATCAGGGGATCGATCCCACCTTCACGAGCGCGCGCGATGAGATTTGAGGTGAAGGCTGCAAGGGGGTCGCGATTCGAACCGCCGCCCGGCTCGTCGCCGCCGGCATGCTCCAGTCCTTCACTACCGTCCTCGTCCAGCTTGGAGATGCCGTGTGAAATGTAGTTGAGGATATCCAGCTTGGTGATGCCCTGCTTTTGCAGAAGGTAGACAGCGTGAGAGTGGGGCTCCTCGTAAATCGCCACGAGGATGTTCCGCCCGTCGATCTGTCGCTGCCCGGAGCCACGCGCCTGGGTGACAGCTCGATCAAGGACGCGCTCGAAGGCCGCGCTCTGCTCAGGAAACCGCTCCTTGCCCTTCGGCAGGGATTCGAGGGATTGGACGAAGAAGGTTTCGAGCTCGCCCCTGAGCTCGTCGAGGTTTCCTCCACAGTGACGCAGGACATTGCTCGCCGCCTGGTCGTGAAGCATGGCGAACAGGAGATGTTCCAGCGTGAGGAACTCGTGCCGTCGTTTGACTGCCTCGCCTGCGGCCAGGTTGATGGTTGCCTGCAGCTCTTTGGTGATCATCGACACTAGGTCTCTATTCCTCTTCTACAGTGCACAAGAGCGGGAACTCCTGGGCACGCGCAAGCTCGGTAGCCTTGGCGGCCTTGGTCTCGGCGACCTCGTACGTATAGACACCCGGCAATTCCTGCACCACGGACATGGACGTGCAACATGATTCGGATCGCATCAATTTCTGAGCGATTGAAGACCTCGCGCAATACCGAGACAACGAACTCCATAGTCGTATAGTCATCGTTGTGCAGGACGACCTTATAAAGCGGAGGCTTCTTGACGTCCTGCTTGCTCTCAGTGATTACAGCTTCGTCGTTCATGCTGGCCCGGAGTCCCAAGGATACCACATGAAAATACCGGCGCCAGACGGCAGCCGGGCGGGCAGGGACAAGCCCTGCCCCTACAATCTTTCTCGCCGATAAGGCATTGCGCGGCGAGGTTGTAGGGGCAGGGCTTGTCCCTGCCCGTCCCGCGCCGTCTGGCGCGGGTAGGAGGGAGGATGGCTCACTTGCATGCCATTGCCTGAACGCTTAAGCTGAACGGCTTAACTATGAAGATCAAAGTCTGCTATCACGGAAACTGTTTCGATGGCGTCTCCTCCGCCGCCGTATTCTCTCGCTTCTACGACGAGCGCGTACACCCCGGCTGGGAGGCCGTCTACCAGCCTTTGATGCATCGTGCCGGCTCTCTCTTCGACCAAAACCTCTTCGACGGCGACGAGAATGCAGTCGTCGACTTCAAGTACAGCCCGTCCCCGCGACTGACCTGGTGGTTTGACCACCATCAGAGCGCGTTTCTGACGGCCGCCGACGAGGCTCACTTCCTCGCCGATACAAGCGGCAGGAAGTTTCTCGATGCCAGCTACAAGTCGTGCACCAGGTTCATTGCAGAAAAGGCTGAGGAGAGAGTTTGGCTTCGACTCTGCACCTTTGAGCGAGCTTATTCATTGGGCCAATATCATCGATGGGGCTCTCTATTCATCTGCAGCCGAGCCCGTCGAGATGAAGACCCCGGCTTTGAAGCTGGCCCTGGTCATCGAGTCCGATCGCGATCAGAAGCTCATCGAATACATCATTGGCGAGCTGAAGTCTAAGCCTATCTCGGAGGTTGTGCGCCAGCCCGCAATCGAATCGCGCATCGGTCCGCTCTTCGAGCAGCACCTGAGCGCAATAGAGACGATACGCAGCGCGGCGCAGGTTCGAGGACCGGTGGTCTTCTTCGATGTCAGTGCCGAGGACATGGAGGGTTACAGCAAGTTCATACCCTACTACCTGTACCCTGAGACTGGGTACAGCGTAAGTGTCAGCCACTCCTCCTTCCGTTCAAAGGTGTCGGTCGGCTCAAACCCCTGGGCGGCACATCCGCGAAAGCATGACCTTGCAAAGATCTGCGAAAGGTATGGCGGCGGCGGGCACGCCGTGGTTGCCGCCATATCACTCGCGCCGGAAGCGCTCGACGAAGCACGGCGGATTGCCGCTGAGATCGTTGAAGAATTGCAAAGCTGAGGAAGGAACCGGCAATGGCCTCAAGACGAGGAAAGACCGCTGCGCGTCTTCCGGCTGTTCGCGAGATCACGCCGTCATCGGCGCTGGAGATCCGACCAACGCCGCTCGCGGAGATGCATCTGCACGCGCTGGATACGTTCGAGTACGAGTATCCGGGCAGGCGCATAGAGATCAACTTCACCTCCGCGGAGTTCACCGCAATCTGCCCGTTCTCCGATTTCCCGGATTTCGCCACGCTCAATATCCGCTACGTACCCGTACCGGCGATGTATCGAGCTAAAATCGCTCAAGCTCTATATCAACTCATTTCGAGAAATAAAGATTTTTCACGAACACGTCGTCAACCGAATACTCGAGGACCTGGTGGCAGCGTGCGATCCACTCGAGCTCTACATTGAAGGCGACTTCAACGTTCGCGGGAACATCAAGACAGTAATCACCGCAAGCTATCAGAGGCCGGCGCCCCAACAACACGCGCGGAACCAGTGAAACATCTTCCTCGTAATATGACTGGAGGTGACTGTGTATTGTCCAAGGTGTGCCAGCGTGGCGATCGACGGTCAACGCTTTTGCCGGAGTTGCGGCGCCAATCTTGGCGCCATTGTGGACGTTATGGAGGATCGACGGGCGGCCCTCGATTTTGAATCTTTGAAGTCCGACCTGCGTGATCTGGGAGTGAGCCTGCGGGCCGGCTTTGAGGGAGCCCGATCCAACATCAAGCAGCCCTGGACCTCGAAGCTCCCTTCCGCAGCCAGTATTCGTAAACAGGCAGGAACCGTCGCACCAATGCCGCTAGGCCTGGCAACAATAGTCAGGCAGCGCCGGGAGGCGAGCACCCGCAAGTACAGCCTGCAACAGGCTACGCTCTCAATTCTTGGAGGCGCCGCGAGCTGCGGCGTGCTCTACTATTTTCTGAATCACGCAGTAGACTCAGGATTTGTGACCAGCGTTATCAACTCGATCACAGCACTCAACCCGAAGATCGCGCTGGGAGGCGCCGAGCAGGTCGTTCGCCTGCTGTGGGTCTTCGGTTTGATCGGCATCGCAAAGGGTGCCGGCCACCTGCTCAATGCGATCTTCTTTGGACCGCCAAAGGAGGTCGCCGTTCCGCCACCGCAGTTTGTAAGCGCACCTCCGGTGGTTGAGCCCGCCATCGCGCCCTCCATGGTATCTGATCCGGGCCGGTATGTAGCCACGCCATCGTCATCAGCCACGACGCCCACGACGAACGAATTGGAGAATGCGCCTCAGAGCAGCGTTACCGAAGATGAGACTGTCCGTTTCACGGGATAGGGTTCAGCGGCACATGCCCGACGATCTCGAGGCCGAAACCGCCTATAGAGTGGAGTCTTGGAGGATGGTTGGATAGAAGGCGCAACTTCCGGACGCCAAGCTCGTGCAGAATCTGAGCTCCCGTTCCATAGTCCCGCACCTCGTGCAATGATTCGCCTGCGTCGCCGGCTGAGCGCAGCTGGTCGGCGAGGCCGACGCCCTTCTTCTCCTGCTTCAGATAAAGAACTATGCCCTTGCCTTCCGACTGGATTCGCTCCAGTGCGATCCTAAGCTGCACGCCATGATCATCATGCAGGCTGCCGAAGACATCGGTCAGGACAGCCTGCTGATGAACACGCACCAGGATCGCGTCGTTCGGATCGATCTCTCCCATTACCATTGCCAGATGCACTTCGCCGTTCAGCAGGTTCTCGAAGGCGATCGCCCGGAACTCCCCATGAGTTGTCGGCACAGTGGCTGAGGCAATTGGCTTGACGAGTACCTCGGTTCGCATTCGGTACCGGATGAGGTCGGCCACCGAAACCATCTTCAGATCGTGAGAACGGGCAAATTCCGCAAGCTCCGGCAGACGCGCCATTGTCCCGTCGGAATTCATGATTTCGCAAATGACCGCAGCAGGAGTAAGGCCGGCGATTCGCGCAAGGTCGACGCTTGCCTCGGTCTGGCCCGGGCGCATGAGAACACCGCCTCGCCTCGCTCTGAGGGGAAAAACATGGCCTGGCCGGACGAGGTCCGAGGCGCGCGTTGCAGGATTGACGGCTGTAAGAATCGTGGTCGCCCGGTCCGCGGCCGAAATGCCGGTCGTTACGCCCGAGCGTGCTTCGATCGAGATTGTGAATGCCGTTCCGAAGCCTGAGCTGTTCTCTCTCTCGGAGACCTGTAGCGGCAGGCTTAGCTCGGTACAACGCTCCTCGGTCATCGGCAGGCAGATCAATCCCCTTCCCTCGCGGGCCATGAAGTTGATGATCTGTGGTGTGACCTTCTCGGCGGCACACGCGAGGTCGCCTTCGTTCTCGCGGTCCTTGTCATCGACAATGATGATCAGGCGACCCGCTCGCAGCTCGTCCAGTGCTTCTTCAATGCGTTGACAAGTAGAGTAGTCGACATGAACCTTTTTCAGCAAACTGCCTCAAAGGCTGGCGCCATGTTCGCGCCAACGGCGCGGCCTGAAAAAGCCCAGGGCAAAGTCCTGGGATCAGGTCAAGGCGCCGATGTTTAGCCCCAAAGGGGTGGCGTTTCTCACCTTCAGATTCACCAATGGTCTGATACCGGCCCCTTCAGGGCTCTGCTATCGCTCGCCGGTGTAACCCGGGGCTCGCCCCGGGCTACTTCAGGTCGCGCCGTTGGCGCGATGGGCCCGAACGCCGCTTGCAATATCGTTGAGACGTCCTACTAGTCTCCAGAGGCAATCTACGCATCGCCGATAATCCTGTACGCCATCATCTTCTCAACATACTTGGCCAGGATATCAACCTCGAGATTGACGCTCTGCCCGGCATCCAGCCTGCTCAGATTGGTCATCCGCCAGGTGTGCGGAATAACCGCAATCTCGAACCAGTCCTCGCCTGTCGAGGCAACCGTCAGGCTGATGCCATCGACCGAAATCGATCCCTTCTCGACGATATAGCGGCCAAGATCGGTCGGATGACCGATTCTAACCACGTATCCGTCACCGACTCTGCGGGCCTCAATGAAGCTGCCCGGTGGCATCGACATGACCCTGAACGACGTGGCCGCCCAGAAGGCTCGATGGAGTGAGGGGCCGCTCCAGATTGACAGTGCTTCCCGGCCTCAGGTTGCCAAGACTCGTTCGCCGCAATGTCTCGTCCGAGACATCGGCAGCAACCCAATCGCTCCCCTTCTCCACTATAGTCAGGCAGACGCCGTTGACAGCCAGGCTCTCACCGATTCTGCAGGTTGCAGCCGCCTGCTCAGAAGTCACCTCGAGGCGGGCACCCAGCTCGTCGGCCTCAATGCGTCGAATCGTCCCCAGTTCTTCAATGATTCCGGTGAACATGAATTGTCAGCACCTCGCGTTGATTGTCTGGAGCATATTGTCGATGACCTCGTCTACGGTTGAGCCCGGATGAGTCGATGTAGACGGCATCGTCGGATCGCTCGAGCGGAGAGTCTGATCTCACTCGATCTCGAGAATCGCGCTCTTCAATCTCAGCCCGAGTCTCATTGAGCGAGGGTGCCGTCGAATCGTACTGGCGAAAGCGGCGCCGGCTGCGTGTCTCCACCGAAGCATCGAGAAAGAATTTTACCTCTGCATTCGGAAAAACCTGCGTGCCGATGTCGCGACCCTCCATGACGACTCCTCCGCCCAGGCCCATTTCGCGCTGCCGAGCGACGAGCGCGCGGCGGACTGCCGGGATGGCCGCGACCACCGACGCAGCCTGGGTAACCTGCGGATCGCGAATCTCTCTGGAAACGTCCTCTCCATCAATCACCGTCTTCAGCTGCCCTGCCTCATCCATAAGATCGATGCGCGAGACGCTGGCGAGCCGGCCGATCTCTTCCGGGTTGTCAAGACTGATACCCTGCGCGATCGCCTTCCAGGCAATCGCACGGTACATTGCACCTGAGTCAATGTAGAGGTAGCCGAGTCGGCGTGCGAGCGCCCTCGCTGTTGTACTCTTCCCGGCGCCGGCGGGTCCATCGATTGCAATGATCAATCTCCTCGCCGATCCCGTCACTCTTTCAATGCCTCCCGTGCTGCCGTAAGCGCCCGCTCAATACCTGAGCGCGACACATCGTAGTGAGTCACCATGCGCATTACCCGCGCATTGATTCCATTGGCGAGCACGCCACGCAACTTGAGCGCCGAAGAGAACTCTGCCGTCGACTTACGCGATCCGGCGATATCGAAGATCACGATATTTGTCTGGACACTCTCGGGATCGACCATCACCCCTGGAAGTTCGGCGAGCTCCTCGGCCAGGCGCCTCGCGTTCGCATGGTCTTCCGGCAGCACCTTGGGTGTCTCTTCGAGAGCCACAAGCCCTGCGGCAGCCAGTATTCCCGCCTGGCGCATACCGCCACCCAGCCTCTTGCGCCAGACCCGAGCCTCGTCAATGAAATCGCGTGAGCCAACGATCATCGAGCCGACCGGCGCGCCGAGACCCTTGGAGAGGCAAAACATGACGGAATCGAACGGGCGTGCAATCTCGGCTACTTCAGTCTTGAGGAATACGGCGGCATTGAATATCCGCGCGCCATCGAGATGAACCGGGAGGCCAATTTCGTGAGCCTTCTCGCAGACCTCCCTGGATACAGCCGGCGAAAGCACCGAGCCACCGGCCATGTTGTGGGTATTCTCGAGAGCAATCAGCGAAGTTGCAGAGACGTAATATGGCGCGTGATGGTGAATTGCTGCGCTGATCAGATCCCAGTTGAGCAGCCCCTCTTGCCCGCGAACTGGTCGCAGTACAACGCCGGAGACAACCGAGGAAGTACCGAGCTCGTAGTTCAATATATGACTGCGCTCTTCGACAATGACCTCGGTCCCCGGGCGCGTGTGCACTTTGACACAGATCTGGTTCCCCATCGTCCCCGAGGGGACAAAGAGCGCTGCCTCCCGGGCGAAGACTTCGGCGACTCGCTCCTCCAGCCGGTTGAGGGTGGGGTCTTCACCGTAGACGTCGTCGCCGACTTCAGCATCGGCCATGGCCCGGCGCATCGCCGGTGTCGGACGAGTCACTGTATCGCTTCTGAGATCGATCAATTCCATGGCTTAAACGAACGCCGCAAAGACCTCGTTGGCGAGGACCTTGCCGGCGCGAGTGATTCTCATCGTCTGATCATCAAACTCGATGAGGCCGGCCTCTTCCAGTCTGGTGAGCTCTTCCCCGTATCGCGAAAGAACGTCAATGCCGAACTCTCTTTTATGGGAGTCGAGGTCGACTCCATCCTTTAAACGGAGTTTCAGGAAGAGGGACTCGCTCTGCAAGTCATCTTCCGAAAGGGGGACCCGGTCGGCTACCGGCGACTCGCCATGCTCCACGCGCTCGAGATAGTCGTGAAGATTGCGAGTGTTGGACCAGCGGATTTTGCCGTCGTAGCCGGCCGCCGAGACGCCAAATGCCCAGTAGGGCGCCCCCTGCCAGTACTTCAGATTGTGTCGCGATTCGTAGCCTGGGCGAGCCCAGTTGGAAATCTCGTACTGCTCATAGCCACTGGATGCGGCTCGCTCAAGTAGCTCGAAATACATGCTCACTGTCAGTTCGTCATCGATAGCTTTGAGCTCGCCATGCTCGATCCGATGCTGCAGCGGCGCGTCCTTGTAGAGCTCGAGCAGATAGACAGAGATGTGCTCCGGCTGAAGCGCGAGGGCTTCAGTCACGTTACGGCTCCACGTCTGTGGGATTTGCTCGGGCAAGCCGGCGATCAGGTCGAGACTGACGTTGGAGAATCCCGCGCCATAGGCCGCCGCAATTGCCTCGCGCGCCTCCTCGGCGGAATGAGTGCGGCCGATCATCTGCAGCTCGGAATCATCGAATGATTGAACCCCGAAGCTGAGCCGGTTGATTCCGATCGCTCGCAGGTTGGAGAGTGTCTCAGGAGTTACCGAGCCAGGATTGGCTTCTGCGGTAATCTCGGAGTCGTCCGAGAGATTAAACTTATTCGAACAGAGCTCGATCAGTCTGCCCAGCTGCGCCGGTTCCAGGGTTGTAGGCGTACCTCCGCCGAAATAGATAGTATCGACCGCGCCGTGTCCGGAGCTCTCGATAATCTCCATGCATAGGGCTTCTACATATCGGGACGCAATGTGGGTTTCAAAACCGCCGGTGACGAAATTGCAGTAGTGGCAGCGAGTCTCACAGAATGGAATGTGGATGTAGATACCCGCGGCTTGGGCCATAATGAATTTGTAAGTATACCACGTCACCCCATGTGCCCAGATTCCCATGCCGCAGACTGTCCAGTCTGCGGCGAACTTCAAAATTGGTACCTGATGTCTCGCAGGAGAATCTTTGCCGCAGGCTGGACAGCCTGCGGAACGATGGGCCGATTTCCATTGTTCTCTGATGTCGCAGCAGAGAATTCTGCCGCAGGCTGGACAGCCTGCGGCACGGTTTACAGCCATATTCCATGACCACGAAGGAGGATAACGATGTTGCTCCTGGCAACTACCAGTATGCTTCAGGACATGTTCAAGCTCGGGGTACCAGTTCTCGAGAAAATCCTTCGGCCTGTTATTGTCTATCTCTTCCTGGTGATAGCTCTCCGCATCTTTGGCAAACGGGAGCTGGCTCAGCTCAACCCCTTCGATCTCGTAGTACTGCTGTCGCTTTCAAACACGGTTCAAAACGCCATCATTGGCGATGACAACTCAGTCCTGGGTGGACTAATCGGCGCCTTAAGCCTTCTTAGCATCAACTACCTCGTGGTCCGGTTTCTCTTCCGACACCGGCGCCTCGACCAGATTCTCGAAGGAACTCCCACCACCCTGGTAAAAGAGGGCAAGGTTCAGCGCGTGGCTCTCGCAAAGGAGCTTCTTTCCGAGTCAGAGCTACGCACAGTGGCCCATCGCCAGGGTTTCAAGCTCCATGAAGATTGAGAAGTGCGTGCTGGAACCGGGCGGAGTTGTCTCGATTGAGGGCAAGAAGCCCAGCCAGGACGAACGATTTCACAAGGAGCTGCTCGACCAGATGAGTGACCTGCGCGTAGAAATCCAGGCCTTGCAAAAGCGGCTCGGCGGCTGAGGCCTCGACTCTGTTGCATTCCAATTGGCAACCTCAAATAGTAGAATAAACGCGGATGGGCACTGCGATGCGGAAGGAAAAGGAGATATTCTTCGACCATCTGAAACGCGCGGGCTATAAGCGGACCGCTCAGCGCGAGCTGATCCTTGACGTCTTTCTGAAGACCGAGGGACATTCGAGCGCCGAAGAACTATATCGCCTCATCAAAGCAGAAGACCCGAACGTCGGTTTCACCACCGTCTACCGCACGCTCAAACTGCTCTCAGAGTGCGGTCTCGCTCGCGAAGAACGCTTCAGCGACGGACGAACGCGTTACGAGCACAAATATAACCACCAGCATCACGACCACCTGATCTGCACTGAGTGCGGCGACCTGATCGAGTTCTACAGCGAGGTTATCGAGAACAAGCAGGACGAGATCGCTCACAGGTTCAAGTTTCAGCCCACTCATCACAGCCTTCGGATTTTTGGCATTTGTCACAAGTGTCAGGTCAAGCGAAAGGCGGTCGCGAGCTGAGGGCAACTGGCAACTTGGCCCAACGGGACAATGCTTCCGCGATCACACCTGCTCGTTGTTCTTCTCTGCCTCGGCTCGAGCGCCTGCGCATATTTGTCTGGCCCCGGACACGCTGAGTCGCAGGCTGCGAAGCAACCACTGCCGCCATCACAGGAGCCGGTGATGACGGAAGCTGCTCAGGCGATCTTTCACCGCACCTGCGCTCGCTGCCATGGACCCGACGGAAGAGGCATTACGGGCGTCAGCCCGGACATTCGACGAGGATCACGCCGTACGTCGCCCGAATGGTTCCAATTCCTGCGGGACGGGCGCGGCATGACCTCGCACTCGAAGATGGTCTCGTACGCCGCCCTCAGCGACGACGAGGTCAAGGAGATCGCGGCCTATCTGGCTGACTTGCTGCCCAAGGTCTGATTGCCGGCAAATGATCAGGAGAGTTCTTCAAATACTGCGCGAAGTCTTTCGCGGCTACTTTAACGGCGCGGGGCCGGCTGGCCGTCCGCGCGGCGGTTGCTGTTGATGGGAAACCAGGAGCTTGAACAACTCGTCGAGCAGATCACGGATCTGATCGTTGCGCGGCTGAACAATGAAGTCGATGTCGATTGGGGAGGCTGCAGCCCGCATCACCTTGCATGCGCGCTCCAGGCTGGGGCCAGCAGGCTGGGCGTTCCGCTCGGGCAGGCGTCCAATGGAGGCGGCGAGATCGCGCGCTACATCGACCACACGCTCCTCAAGCCGGAAGCTACGAGGGATGAGATCAACCAGCTCTGCAGAGAGGCGCGTGCCAACAGCTTTGCCTCGGTATGCGTCAACCCCACGTGGGTGAAGGAGTGCGCGTACGTCCTTTATGGTTCGCCGGTGAAGGTCTGCACCGTGGTCGGCTTTCCGCTCGGAGCGACGCTTGGTGATGTAAAAGCTTACGAGACTCGCCGGGCTATCTACGATGGAGCGACCGAGATAGACATGGTCATCAATATCGGGGCGCTCAAGTCGGGCGACGATGCAACGGTAGGGCGTGACATCAGGATGGTGGTCGAAGCGGCACACGACGCATGCGCGATCGTCAAAACGATTCTCGAGACGGCATTGCTTACGGATGAAGAGAAGGTTCGCGCGTGTTTGCTCGCCAAGGAGGCTGGAGCTGACTTCGTCAAGACATCCACGGGCTTCAGCAAGGGTGGGGCTACTGTGGCAGATATTGCGCTCATGCGTCGCGCGGTTGGGTCTGAGCTGGGCGTTAAGGCTGCTGGAGGGGTGAAGGACCTGGCGGCAGCTCGGGAGATGATTGCGGCGGGCGCGACGCGAATCGGGGCGAGTGCCGGAGTCAAGATTGTGCAGGAGGCGAAGGGCGTGAAGCCTATCAACGCCGGCGCCCCCTCGGGTTATTGAGTGTTACCGCCGCCGGACGGCGGCGCGGCGACACTGCCTACATTGTTGCGCCAGCCACTTCGCACGTTGTAGGGGCAGGGCTTGTCCCTGCCCGTCCCGTGCCCGAAGGGCGCGGGTAATTCCCGCGTTTGACGCTATTTGAACGGTTTGCTACAGTTCCCGTTCTTTGCGGGCACTTAACTCAGCGGTAGAGTGCTGTCTTCACACGGCAGAAGTCACAGGTTCGAATCCTGTAGTGCCCATTTATCCCCGAAAATTATGATCACGGCGCGATTCTCGACAAAGGCAGTGCCTCTCACTCCCGACTTCTCGCTCAGCCACTGGGCAGCGGCGCCGCGACTATCAATGGAGCATCTCTGGAATGGACAGCCCGCTCCGCCGGAGCTTCGAACCACTGCACGCCTGCTCTGGACCCATGAGACATTGATCATAGGCTACGAATGCTTTTACGCTGAGCTCGATGCCGACGCGACGTTTGACGCGACAGTAGAAAAAAACCACCTTTGGGACCGCGATGTTTGTGAGGCCTTCATTCGCTCACCTCGCGAACCCGACCCGCTCGTCTACAAAGAATTTGAGGTTGCCCCGACTGGGCAGTGGTGCGATCTGCACATCGATCGGCGGACCATGAATCACGACTGGAAATGGAATAGCGGAATGAAGACCGCTGCGGTCGTTGATGTCAGCAGGCACACCTGGCGGGCAGTCATGGCAATTCCTTTTCAGTGCTTCGACGGAGCGCCTAAACGCGGCGACACCTGGCACGGCAATCTCTTTCGCATCAGCAAAGCCGGCGGTGAACGGAAATTCCTGAGCTTCGCAGCCACGCTCACGCCCGAGCCCAGCTTTCACGTTCCCGAGAAATTCGACGAGTTTCGCTTCGAATAGCCTTTCGGCCGCTCAAAGTGGACTGCCCTCCTGACCTTGAAGTGGCTCTTGCCTGCATGCCAATATTTCTGCATAGTATGTGCGGGAGGATCGGAGAATGAGCTCTACAAAGACTGAACTGTCGACCACACTTGTCCATAGTCAGGACTCCGAGTGGAAATTCTCGGCCCCGGGAGTATCGAAGAAGATTCTTCGATACGACGAACCGTCGGGCGAGATGGCGCTGCTTTTGAAATTCGAACCAAATTCGACCTACCCGGCACACAACCATCCGGGCAGCGAAGAGATATTCATCCTCGAGGGCGATCTGCGCGTTGGCCGGGATGAGCTGGGTGTCGGAGACTATCTCTACACGCCGCCTGACGGCAAACATGCAGTCTCGAGCCGCAGCGGATGTCTGCTCTTCATCAGGCTGGCAAAACCGATTGAGCTTCTCAACAAAGATTCGTGATATGCGCACTCAGGAAGAGAAGGGGAAGGCGTTTCGCGAGCTTCACGAGCGCCCGGCGGCATTCATTATCCCGAATCCATGGGACGCCGGCAGTGCTGTTCTTCTGGCCGGGCTGGGGTTCGAGGCCCTCGCGACAACGAGCGCTGGATGCGCGTTCTCGCTCGGCAGGAGAGACAACGCCATTGGCCGCGACGAGGCCATCAAACACCTAACAACCATCGCATCGGCTACCGATCTGCCGGTGAGCGGAGACCTCGAGAACGGGTTTGGCGACAATCCCGCCGATGCCGCCGAGACAATCCGCCAGGCAGGTGCGAGCGGAGCCGTAGGCGCCTCGATCGAGGATGCAACCTACCGTCCAGAGGCGCCGATTTATGACCTCGGGTTGGCGGTCGAACGAATCCGGGCGGCGGTTGAGGTGGCGCGCTCCTTTTCATTTCCGTTCACCTTGACTGCGCGATGTGAAAACTACCTCGTAGGACGCTCCGATATGGGAGAGACGATCAAGCGCCTGCAGGCATACCAGGATGCGGGCGCCGACGTCCTCTACGCACCAGGTGTTGTCAGGAAGGACGAGATCGCAACTCTGGTCAAGTCGCTGGATCGTCCGGTGAATGTTATCGCGGCGCTTCAGGGTTTTCCGATAAGTCTCTCAGAGCTTTCGGAGCTGGGAGTGAGGCGGATCAGTGTTGGAAGCGCTCTCGCGCGGGCTGCCTACGGAGCCTTTCTTCGCGCGGCTGAGGAGATGAAGAATAGCGGTACGTTCGATTTTTCCGACCAGGCAGTCAGCTATCGAGTATCTGAGCGTTATGTTTCCAGTGTGATTGGCATCCCTGTGGATCGTTTTCGATATTTCTTCGCTGTGTTGAATCTGATTGTCCTTGGGTCAGGGATACTATTCTGGCTTTTGATCCACCCATGGGCATCGCATTGGAGAAGGCTCGGCGCCTTCAAGACCTATCTCATCGTGCTTCTGGCTATGGTTGGAGTGGCGACGCTCCTATACCGGTTCCGCAAGCCTCTGGTCGGTAGTGACCTTGGAACGCACTGGATTCTGATCGTGGCGGGGCTTCTATTTTATCTTGCCACGCTGCCGCTTGAGCGTCAGTACTGGAAACAGATCAGCATCTCCACGCTGGCAGGAGTTCCGGAGGTATCCCGAGCGGGGAAGACACGGGCAGCCAGGCAATCTGATTCGCGAGGGAATCTACGGAGTGATCCGTCACCCACGCTACGCGAGCGCAGGGCTTGGCGTACTTGGCAATATCCTTCTGGTCAACTACACCGGACTCTACATGCTCGGCCTCTTGCTGATTCCGCTCGGGTACTTGCTCCTTGGCCTGGAAGAGCGCGAGCTGATTGAGCGCTTTGGCAACGAGTATCGTGCGTACCAGCGTGAAGTGCCCCGGCTCATCCCTGGCAATTGGCTGCACAAACGAAGGACTCTGCCTCCGCCTAAGTAATAGCGCGACTCGTTAGACGCCCCGAGAGCTCGACTGGCAGCAGACTCTCCTGCTTCAATGGAAGTTCTCCATTAGCATAATGTCCCGGTCCGTCCGATCAATCTGCGAGAAAATCAGCCATCGTCCATCGGGAGAAATACTGAGACCTTTTTGGAATGCTCTGGCGACCGAGGCGATCTGTGTAATCCTTCCGGTAGCGAAGTTAAAGAAAGCGATCTTCGGATGAGAGGGCGTTTCGGCGGTGGCAAAATAGATACCTTCATTCACCACCTTCCAGGCGCGCTCCAGGCCCGCCTGATACTTCTCAAGCACTGGTGTCTCCTCACCCCCAGTCGTTGGAATTCGCCAGATTCCCGGGATGCCACGGCCTTTTGCATAATAGTAAAACTGCCCATCGGGCGACTCGAAACCCTCAAAGCCGCCATGCTTTGTGAACTGCACAGCCGGCCCGCCCTCGGCTGGCATCTTCCAGACCTGCGAACTTCCACTGCGAACTGAACTGAACCAGATCCAGCGCCCGTCGCGTGACCAGCTCGCTGCGACGTCCTCTGCCGGGTCATTCGTCAGCCGACGCGGCTGACCGCCGTCGGCGCTGATCGCATAGATGTCATGGTTTCCAGCCTGCAGTGAGTCGAAAACAATCTGCCTGCCATCCGGCGACCAATGGGGCGTGCCTGTGTGGGCGTTCAGGTAGGTCAACTGAAGTGGGGATTCACCCTCACTGCCGCATACCCACACTTCGTAACTGCCGGATCGGGTTGACAGGAAGAGAATCCGTTTCCCATCAGGAGAGTATTCAGGCCAGGCTTCCAACTGCGTCGAAGCGATGAACTCTCGCAACGCCGGGTTTTCGCTGTTTGGTTTTGAGAGCCGCAATCGCCAGATATTGCTGTCGGTAGTTGATTGTGTCCAGGCCAGATGCGTGCCTTCGGTCGAGATGGCCGGGTCACTAGCGGCCTGTCCGGCCGTGCCTATGGGTTGTGGTTCACCTCCGAGACTCGAGACTCTCCACAGGCTGGCCAGAAAGAGTGTTGTACCCATCTCGAAAACAACGTCCCTGCTGTCGGCAGTCCAGGCCACGCGCCCAATGAGTTGGTCTTTGGAAGTCAGACGTCGGGGTGCGCCGCCTGTTTCAGGCATCAAATAGACATCTCCTGAGAAGGGGTTGGGCAATCGTACAAATGCAAGCAGCTTACCGTCGGGAGAGATTGCTGGACTGGTATCTCCGTAGAATCCTGCGGGCGGCGCGCTTAGCGCGCGCTTCTCACCTGTTTGCAGATTCAGCAAAAAGATGCTGAACGGCTCTTCACGGGAACGTTTATCCACGATTACCAGGGATTTCCCGTCATGCGACCAGGTGGGGTTTTGATTGAGCGGCCAGGACGTGTCCCCAAGCCAACCCGGATCTGTAAGGATCTCAGCCACCTTGCGCTCGCTTCCTCCGACGGCGGGCACGATATAGATCGCGCCGCTCGCGGAGGAGCGCCGTAGAAAGGCGAGATGGCGGCCATCAGGGGCCCAGGCCGGCCCGGTATCGTCAGCCTGGTTGGTCGTCAACCGTAGCAGCCCTTCGGCCCCAGGCTGTTTTATGTAGATATCGGCATTGTCATTTTTCGGCCCACGCCACACAAAAGCAGCGCGGGTGCCATCCGGAGAGAACGCCGGTTCACTCTCCTGGCCGGGAAGACTGGTCATAGGAATGATCTTCGGGTCGGCCTCGGCACTCCCGCGCCAGACCGTGAGTGACCGATCAACCGGTATACACCAAAGCTTACGGCTACCACGACGCACAGCGCCGCAACTGCCCCTGCCGTTACCCACTGGTACTTTGCTTCGGTCTTCAAGCGACCGGTTCGCTGATCATGGCCATCCACCTCCGCAATGAACATTTCCCGCTTGAGATGGTTAAGGTCGGCAAGCAATTCTCTCGCGGCCCCGGCGGCTCCCCGTGGTTGAATTTGAATAACGCTGGGTGCGGTCTTTGCATAGCGCTTTGCTGACTATGCGTTGCAACTCACGCGGAGTCTCTGGCGAGGATTCAGCAATCGCCGGAGGTGAGTCGCGCAGGATTGCGGCGATCACTTCACTTGTCGTCGCTCCCTCAAACGGAGCGTGGCCCGTGACCATTTCGTAAAGCATCACTCCCAGGCTGAAGATGTCCGTACTAGCGTCCACTCTTTCGCCGCGTGCCTGCTCCGGCGACATATAGCGCGGCGTACCCATCACCAATCCGGCCTCAGTACTTACACCAGACGTCGGAGCTTGACTATGCCGTTGCACAGGCTGGCGATGCCTCAGTCAGTTTGGCCAGACCGAAGTCAAGGACCTTGACGATACCATCGCGACGTACCATCACGTTCTCGGGCTTGATGTCTCGATGTGTGATTCCAGCTTCGTGCGCCGCTGTCAGCGCGGCTGCAATCTGTGCCGCAACATCAACAGCCTCGGAAAGGCCCATCCGTTGTTGCGGGGCCGCCTTGATTCGCTGGCGCAACGTCTCCCCATCAATGTACTCCGTGACGATGTAATGCGTGGAGTGAGCTTCGCCGATCTCGTGAATTGTGATGATGTTTGGATGGTTGAGCGCCGAGGCAGCGTGTGCCTCCTGGGTAAAGCGCCGCAGGCGCCCTGAATCGCTTGTGAATTCCACAGGCAGCAGCTTGATGGCGACTTTGCGGCCGAGCCGAATGTCGAGTGCCAGGTGAACCTCACCCATCCCTCCGACGCCAAGTGTTTCGAGCAGTTGATACCCAGCGATTTGCGGGAGGCTGGCCGATGGCAGAGTTTGCACGGCAGAGGATGACTGCCCGGCTAATTCACGTGCTGCGACTCGCAGAACGGGTTCTTCGATGAAGCGGGCTGACCTCGCATCATGATCGAGCAGCGATAATACTTCGCCGAGTAACTCATCATCTCCAGCGCAGGCCTCGTCGAGGAAAGCCTGCTGCGTGCCAGGTTCGCGCTCCAGGGCCGCGTGGTAGAGGAGTTCAATCTGTTTCCACCGCTCAGGACTCATCAGCCTTCGCCCCGCATAGCCTGCGCAGCAACCAGGATTTGGCCAATCTCCAATCCCGGTGAACCGTGTCAACTGAAACGTTGAGGGCTTCCGCCGTCTCTTCCACGCTCATCCCACCGAAGAATCGCATCTCCACTACCTGGCTCTTGCGCGCATCGAATTCAGCGAGCGCTGCGA
>CAVUOF010000018.1:0-107500 GCA_963743045.1 uncultured Acidobacteriota bacterium | reverse complement strand
GCGCCTGGTGATCCTCACATGATCGCCGCTGATCGCTTCAGACTGCTCCGGTGAAAGCAGGCTCGGATTGATCCCCTTCTCCAGGCTCCGTGGCGCGACCAGCGCGGTAACGCGGGGATCGAAGTTATCGGGGCCCTCGCCACGAATCAGTCGCAGCTGATCGTCTTCAGTCGCAATCAGGACGCGTGAGCAGAGCCAGGCCCGCGGCAGGCTGTTGCGGTTCTCAAAGACACGCGCGCCCCCGGCATCAGTCGCTTTAAGTTCGAGCCAGCGATCGGAAAACGCCAATTGGCGGTCCTGGCTGTCTCCGAAAATCCATATTGGAGGTGGTCGGTGCGTGAGAACGAATCCGACGTTCAAAAGGTCGAGCGTGCGATCCCGGTCACTCAGCATGGTCAGAAGATTGCTGCGCCCGGCTTCATCTATTCCGCTGAATTTCTTATATCTCTGGTTGACGAGCGGATCGTACCCGGTGGCCATCTCGCGCCCGGCATAAGCAAGCGGACTGAATTCCCGTTCGGCGGGTCAACAGCTCGTGATACCTGATTGGCTGAGAATCGCGGCCATTCGTTGGAAGCGGCGGAAATCCCTTTCCCAACAGCCTCTCCAGGCGAGCCTCGCTGTTTATCGGAGCGAAGGCAGCGTACAGCTCGTAGTCGAGAAGCAGAAATGCAATCAGAACAATGATCAGCCGCCGGGGTTGCCTGATGACCCAGAATGCGATGCAAGCGACCAATGCCGATACGAGAGGCAGGTAGAACTCTGCCCCTGATGCGCTAAGAAAGCCGTTCTCCACCCGAAACAAGGGGGGCAGCGTGCGCATCACCCAACCCGCCAGTGATTGACTGACATAAATGAAGGCTGCGATGAAGCCACAAGCCAAAGTGAGGGCCAATGCCGTTATCCGAGCCACCCATCTCGCCTCGGCATCACCTGCAGCCAGCCTCTCCACGGCAAGTCCTGCGAGGACTGCGACGGCGAGCGTCACCTCCATCCAGTGCCGGTTGGTGCTGCGAAAATGGCCGATGAGCGGCAGCTTGAAGATCAGCCAGCCCACTGGTCCTACGTATCTGCCGAATGCGAGCAACGCTGCAACCAGCGCTACGACGCTCCAGAACTTGCCGATGCTGAGTCCTTTGCGCCACGCAACCCAGGCACCCGCTGCAGACAGAGCGAGCGCGGCGACTCCCAGGAAAATTGATGCCTCGTTGTGGTGCCAGTAAGGGCCCCAATAAGGCATCTGAAAGATTCCCCTGCCGCCACCGTGAAGAAACGGCACGATCGCTCCCAGGAGACTCAGCGGATGGAGCGAGTTGAGTCCAAACATCTCGTACGACCAGTCGCCGCGAACCGATTCGCGAGCAAATTCAAAGGCCGGCAGGAGTTGCACGCCGGCGATGGCCGTACCGGCAACAAACATCGCCACAACTTGCGTCAGGAATCGTAATCTCGGAGGGCGCAACGCGACACAGAAGCCGGCGTAACAGATGGCGAGCAGAGTTGAATAGACGAACGGCTGTGGGTGGGCTGCAAATATCTGCCAAGCAACAACGAGGCCGCCAAATGCCGCATCTCGCCAGCTCTGCCTCTGAAAGAGCCGCTCAACCATGCAGAGCACAAGCGGCGTCAGGGCAGCGGTATGAAGCAGCCCGGGATAGAGCGTACGCGCGACCAGGAATCCACTCAGCGAATAGATGATCGCGGTGACGACGGCCGCGCTTTTAGACAGCCGTAGGGTTCGCGCATAAGCGAAGGCAGACACCAGAGCAAGTGAAAAGCTCAGCTCCTGGACGAGCGTCAGGGTGCGCGCCGTTGCGCCAGCCAGATAGAGCCAGTTTAGCGGATCGAGGACACCCGGCTGCCACTGCGCGAAGAGCGGCGTCCCGCTGTACATCTGCGGGTTCCAGAGCGGAAGGACTCCGGCGCGGAGTTGCTCGGCAACAAGACGGTAGAGCGGAAAGAACCAGAAGATTGCATCCTGGTCCCCGAGAGTCAGGCGGCCGAGTGTCTCACGCCAGAAGAAGAGGGCCGGAAGAAGTGTAAGGCCGGCAACCGTCAGGCACTCCGCGATGCGCGAGGAGCGAGGCTTCACTCGACGAATTCCTGATCGGAATAGAGATCGAAGAGAGTTGGTTCCGGGTCGACTCCGTGGAAGGAGAGACGATGAATCTGTGATGGTCCCAGAAAACGCAGGCTTCTCAAGTGCTCCTGGGTTGCATAGCCGACGTGGGTCTCAAAGCCGTAGCCCGGAAACGACCGCTCGCAATCGCGCATCCAGGCATCACGGGCGACTTTGGCGATGATCGAGGCTGCCGCTATCGAAAGCGAGCGGCTGTCCCCATGAATGATAGGCCGGTGCGGCATTCCCAGATTGGCCAAAGCGACAGCATCGATGAGTACGAAATCGGGCTGTGGAGCAAGCGCGCCAATCGCCATCATCATGGCGGAACGGGTAGCTTCGAGGATATTGATGCGATCTATCTCGTCGGCCTCGACGCGGGCGACCGCAAAAGCGAGAGCCGAGGCTCGTATCTCGGCGTCGAGTCTTTCGCGTTCTGGTCTGGGAAGGCGCTTTGAGTCGTTGATGCCCTTTGGCAGGCGGGTGAAATCGAGAATCACGGCCCCGGCAACTACAGGACCGGCAAGCGCACCGCGGCCGACCTCATCGACGCCGGCAATAAATCGAGCGCCGGTCTTGCGCGCCTGGCGCTCGAATGCGGATCCGCACCGCGAGCGCGAACCGCCTCGTGTGACTGCACTCGCCACCGGTGAGGCCCTACCTCGAGGTTTTCTCTCTGGGTCCTCTCCTCGCGCCTGAGAAGCCCTGGGACCGCGGGCGTCCCGCCCGCATGACTTCACATAAGAACTCTGCGAAGTCATGCGGGCGGGACGCCCCCGGTCCCAGGGCGGCTCCCCAGTTCGAGCGAGAAGAGTCTACTATTTGGGTTCTACCCGAACGCGCGTATCGCGCTCACGAATTCTCGCAGCCTTACCTCGCAGCTCACGCAGGTAGTAAAGCTTGGCCCGGCGAACGCGGCCGCGTTTGATGACATCGATGTGGTCGACGATCGTCGCATGCCAACGGAAAGATACGCTCCACACCCACGCCGAATGATGTCTTTCGGACGGTAATCGTCTCGCGGATTCCATCACCCTTGCGAGCGATAACGACACCCTCGAATGCCTGCAGACGCTCCTTGTTCTCACCCTCCTTGATTCGGACGTGAACGCGGACGGTGTCACCGGGAATAAAATCGGGGATGTTGCTGCGCAGCTGCGCTTGATCAATTCTATCTAGTTGATTCATCTCAGATACCTCAATCATGCTCAGACTCACTGAGCCAAAGTCTGTCCTCTTCTGTTAATGCCGCCCGCTCCAGCAGGTCCGGCCGCACTCGTCGTGTCTTGATCAGCGCCGCGCGCCGTCGCCACTTGTCAACCTCACCATGATGTCCGCTCAAGAGGACATCCGGCACGCTCAACCCGCGAAACTCTGCGGGCCGCGTGTAATGCGGAAAATCGAGGAGGCCGGTCGAAAATGATTCATGCACCGCCGACGTCTCGCTTCCGAGTGTTCCGGGAATCAGTCTCGTGACTGCGTCGACGACCACCATTGCCGGAATCTCACCCCCGGTCAGCACATAATCTCCAATCGAGAGCTCTTCCGTGACGAGATGGTCGACTACGCGCTCGTCGACACCCTCGTACCGCCCGCAGATCAGAATCAAGCGCGTGTAGTCGCGTGCGAGCCGCTCAACCCCCGGCTGGCGAAGGAGCCTACCTTGGGGTGACAAGAAAATCACTGCCGTCTTACCAGCGTGAGCCTCGTTGTCAGCGAGCATCGACTCGACGGCGCCAAAAATTGGCTCCGGCTTGAGAACCATGCCGTCCCCGCCGCCGAAGGGCCGGTCGTCCACTACCTGGTGTCTTCCCGTTGTAAAAGAGCGCAGGTCGTGAATTGTTATCTCGACCAGATTCTGCTCTCGAGCCCGTTGGACGATCCCGAAGTCAAAAGGCCCGGCAAAGAACTCCGGGAAAATGGTCAACAGGTCGAAACGCATTGATGGCCTCGGCCGGAATTCAGAGCTCAAGAAGTCCCGGAGGCGGATCAACCACGATTCGCTGGTGCGCGACGTCGATCTCGACGCAGATATCGAGCACCAGAGGAATCATGTACTCGCGCTCGCCGTCCTCTATTGTCAATAACGGTGAGGCGCCATAACGTTCGACCCTGGCCACGCGTCCCAACCGATCGCCGCTGCTGGTTGCCACCTCGCAGCCGATGAGATCAAAATCGTAATACGTATCCTCGGGCAGAGTGACGAGTTGAGCCTTATCGACCACCACTCGCGCACCTCTCAACTCTTCGGCCTCGTTCATCGTGTCATACCCTTCAAACTTGAGTATGACCCGGTGATGGTGCAGTCGCCACGACTCGAGGACCAGCTCCTTAGCCTGGCCGTCCGCACTCTCTACTCGCACCCGATCGAGCTCGTCAAAGCGTTCCGGAAAATCGGTCAGCAGATCAGCGATCACCTGACCGCGAATTCCGTGCGGGCGCGCAACACGCGCAACGCTGATCCAGTCTTCGGCATTCTTCAGCACTGGCTTCAGCTGGCTTCAGCATGGGGCCACTGGAACCGTCATTCCACGATCTCGAGGACGACGCGCCTCTTGAGCTTGTTGCCGGAGGCGGTCAAGAGCGCGCGCATGGCGCGGGCGGTCCTGCCCTGCTTTCCGATAACCTTGCCCAGATCGCCATCGGCGACGCGCAACTCCACAACTATCGCCTGCTGGCCCTCTATTTCGCGCACCCGAACCTCGTCAGGCTGGTCTACCAGCGAGCGGGCGATGAACTCAATAAGCTCTTTCATCTTCCGGAAGAGCGGAACAGTAATGCCTTAAGCGGCTTGTATATCTGCAGGAGCTGCCGACCGGTCGCACCTTCCTGATGCCGTCGCAGCAGGCTGCGAACGGTCTCGGACGGCTTGGCTCCGCCGGGCGATCCAGTAGTCGATGCGCTCGCGATTGAGAACGATCTCGACCGGCTGGCGGCATGGGTTGTAGTGACCCACGATTTCGACGAAGCGGCCATCGCGCTTGGTTTCCTTCTCGGTCACGATGACGCGATAAATGGGCTGCTTCTTCGCCCCTTTCCTGGTCAATCTGATTGCTAGCAAATCATCACCTCCGTTGTCTCTGTACCACAAATAGCCGCAAAAAGACACCTTGCGACGTCTTGCGGGCTACTTACGCTTCTTCTTCTTTTTCTTTCTCTTCGGTCCGATTCCGGTGAGCCGGCGCGCAACTCGCCCGCCGACGCCGCCGAACATTCCGCCATCGGCCATCTGTTTCATCATCTTCCGCATCTCGGCGTACTGCTTGAGCAGATTGTTGACGTCGCTGACCGCGGTTCCACTCCCGGTCGCGATGCGCTTCCGGCGAGAGCCGTTAATGATGTGGTGATCTTCACGCTCGCGAGGCGTCATCGAATTGATGATCGCCTCGGTCCGGTTGAACTCCTGCTCCATCTTTGAAGTCATTTCGGGCGTCATCTTGGGCATGCCCTTGAACATATCGCCGGGGAGCATGCTCAGGACGCTCTCCAGCGATCCAAGCTTCTTGACCTGCTTGAGCTGGTCGCGAAAATCCTCGAGCGTGAAAGAGTTGCGCTCGAGCTTCTCCTGAAGTTCGAGGGCCTTCTTCTCATCGACCTCGGCCTGAACCTTCTCGATCAGCGAGAGCACGTCGCCCATGCCGAGGATGCGCTGAGCGATCCGTTCCGGATAGAACGGCTCGAGCGCGTCGTACTTCTCGCCGACGCCGACGAACTTGATCGGCTGGCCGGTGACCTCCTTGATCGAAAGCGCCGCGCCGCCGCGAGCGTCGCCATCCATCTTGGTGAGGATGACGCCGGTGATGCCAACGCGTCGCTGAACTCCTTCGCGCTGCGGACCGCATCCTGGCCGGTCATGGCATCGGCGACGAAAAGCATCTCGACGGGCTGCATCTCGCCTTGATCTGCTCGAGCTCGGTCATCAACTCATCGTCGATGTGCAGGCGACCCGCCGTGTCGATCATCAGCGTGTCGAAGCCTACCTGCTCGCAATGGCGTCGCGCCGCCCGGCAAAGTTCGAGAGGATCGTTGATTCCCGACGCCATCGAAGACAGGCAGATTGATCGCGCCGCCGATGACGGCAAGTTGATCCCGCGCCGCCGGCCGGTAAACGTCAACCGAGAGCAGCAGCGGTTTCCGATGCTGATTCTGCAGCCAGCGGGCAATTTTGCCGGTCGAAGTCGTCTTGCCTGAGCCCTGCAGGCCGACGATCATTACCGAATTGGGCCGGCGCGACGTGAAGAGCAGGCGGCTCGAGGTGCCGCCGAGCATCGAGACCATCTCATCATGGACGATCTTGACGACCTGTTGTCCGGGCGAGAGAGTGCTTACGACCTCCTGGCCGATGGCCCTCGCCCTGACACGCTCGATGAAATCCTTGACTACTTTGAAGTTAACGTCGGCTTCGAGCAGGGCTATACGAATCTCGCGCATGGCCAGATCGAGATGTGCTTCGGTCAGGCGACCTTCGCCGCGCAGATCCTTGAGGACCTCTTGAGTTTGTCGGAGAGAGACTCGAACATCTTCTTAACAGGGCACAGCTTAACAGGGCACAGCCCGCCCAATAGACACTTCTCGCCACGACGGCGCAAAACCCCAAGGATAAGGAGGCCCTACGGGGGTTGTCAAGCTTGGGGCGGGATTGCGGTTCGAGACAGAGAGACTGTTGCAGTATTCCCTCAATGCAGCTAGTAAAATGGTGCTCCGCAATTGAAGGAGCGCGGCCTCCGTCAGGAGGCCAATGTTTATAGAACCCGCGACAGAAAGGTTCGCCCTCCGTAGGAGGGCCATGTGCCTGTAGGATAGGCACTTGGCTGATGCCATGGCCCTCCTACGGAGGGGCGGCTTCTCTTGTGCTGCATCTGAAACATTGGCCTCCTGCGGAGGCCCGTCACGCCTATTCGTGGGGCGGCTCATCACACCAAATCCATGAGGGCCGCCTCGGTGGCCACCTGGCGGTTGATGTTGACGTCGAGATTGCGTCTAAGCTCCGTGAAAATGGTCACCCATTTGCTCAGTCTCCTGACTCCGATCGATGAGGCAAGTAGTGACAGACGCTCGGCTTCGTCGATATTGGTGGTCTCCTCCTTCGGACGGCCGTTGGCGAGAAGGAAAATATCCCGGAGGACGAGCATCAGGAGTTCCAGCTTCTCTTCGTATGAGTCTCGCTCTCGTCGGCCAAAGTATTCTGCCGCTTTGAGAATCCGAGCTCCATCCTGGCCGGCCGCAACGAGGGCAACGAGCTCAATGATCTCGCGCCGTTCCTGGCGAAAGGCTGAAAGGTCTATCTTGAGTGCCTGGCCGATACGGCCTTCACTGAGTCGCGCCAGGAGTTTCTGATCGGTTGCCGGCCGCTGCTGGCGAGCCAGGTACGTCTCCATCTGAGGGATTGAAAGAGGCGCGAAATTGAGGCGCTGCGTGCGGGGAGAGAATTGTAGGTAAGAGTGCGTCGGGCCGCGCGGTGAGCAGGATGATCGTCGAGGTCGGAGGGGGTTCCTCCAGAGTCTTGAGGAGTGAGTTCGCGGCCTCCTCCCTCAAGCGATCGGCATCGTCGATCAGGAAAAAACGCTGGCGACCTTCCCGAGGACGGTACTGAACCTCATTGGAGAGGGCTCGCGTCTGGGCGATTTTGATGTAGGCACCGTCGGGAACTACAACAGCGACGTCTGATGAGACTCGTGCCTCAATGCGGGAACATGAGGGGCAGGTATCGCAACTCTCTTCGTGGAAAGCGCGCTCATCCCGTGAGGAGCTCCGGCAATTGGCCGCTTTGGCGAAGGTGAGAGCGAACTGTCTCTTCCCCACGCCCTCGGGACCGGCAAAGATGAGTGATGCTCCCACGCGGCCCTGGCGCAATAGCCGCTGAAGAATCTGCCGGTTGTGTTCATGACCAACGAGTTGAGCAAATGACATTCGGTGAGGCGGACCTGGGACCGCGGCGTCCCACCCACATGACTTCAAGACGGCTAGCTGCGGAGCATGGGCGGCACGCCCGCGTCCGGCCCTAGCCCAAGTCTTAGTCTCACACCTATTAGCTCACAGACTCTGGACTTCCGCAATCACAAGCTTTGACGTCTCCTCTTCATCACCGGAGGCGTCAACTACACGCACACGCGTCGGATCTCCCTGGGCGATCGCCTGGTAACCCCTTCGCACGCGTTCGTGAAACTCCAGCGGTTCGCGGTCGAGCCGGTTCCACTCACCCTGCGTACCATTGCTCCCGCGATCGGCCGCTCTCCCAAGTCCAGTCGTCACCGGAATCTCCAGAACTATCGTGAGGTCAGGTTTGAGGCCCCGGGTAGCCAGCTCGTTCAGCCTGCTTATGAGCTCGAGGTCGATGCCGCGCCCATAGCCCTGATAGGCAACCGTGGCATCGATGAACCGGTCACAGAGCACCACGCGCCCACCGTCTAGCGCAGGCGAGATGAGCTCGCTCACGTGCTGAGCCCGAGCCGCTGCGAAGAGCAGCAGCTCAGCCAGAGGTTCAACCTTCTGGTCGGAGACCCTGAGAAGTGCCTGCCGAATTTGACGGCCGAGCGTCGTACCGCCGGGCTCGAAGGTAGAGAGGCAGGCAATTCCTCGCGCCGTCAGAGCACTTTCGAGCAGGCGCAGCTGGGTCGTCTTGCCGCTGCCATCAATGCCTTCAAGACTGATGAACTTGCCGCGCATGAGTCACACCTCGCCGAGGGCCGGGGTTACTCACCCTCAGATCACCTGGATCATTGGGGGCGGCCACGGTTCATTGCTTGCGAATTGCTTGCTGCAGGCGCCGAATATCAGCTACCAGATGCAGCCGGAGCTGTTCCGCCACCAGTAGGCGCAGGGGGTGCCGAAGGTGGGGCAGGCGGACTGGGCGGGGTCCCGGCCACAGCCTGTTGAGTCTGAGTCTCCTGGCGGGCATGTTGCAGACTGCCGCGAGGGACTGAGACGGTCGAGATGGCGTGCTTGAAAATCAGCTGTTCAAGATTACCTGACTCGAGAACGACAGAGAACTTGTCGAAGCTCCGAATCCTGCCTGTGAGCTTGACGCCTCCAATAAGGTAAATCGTGACATTGATGCGATCGCGGCGGATGTTGTTTAAAAAAGCATCCTGCACATTTTGTAGAGTTTGTGTTGTGTTGTCCATCCTCAATCGCCTCTCTCTTTATTGTAGAGTTAGTTGTTTTTAAAATCTTTTCGACGGGTGGATTTTCCCTTTGAATAGTACCTGAAATGTGGCGTGGTTGCCAGATGGCCACGAAAACAGGCAGCTCAGCGAGCTCGCGACATCGGACCTTCAGCGCTTTTCGGCTGGCCGGTTCCCCCTCGACGGACCAGAACGATCTCGGCCAGGATGGCTACGGCAATCTCCTCAGGTGTTTGGGCTCCGATATCGAGACCTATTGGGGCGTGAATGCGTCTCAGACGCTCGGCGGGTACTCCGGAGCGGCGTAGATGCTCGCGAATGGTTGTCGTGCGCCGGCGGCTGCCGATCATGCCGATATAGCGCGCCGGGCCATCAATGACCTCGCGAAGGCAGATTTCGTCGTGACGATGGCCGCGAGTGACTATGACCACGTGGGATGCGCCCGTAATCCGAAGGGATTGCAGCGCATTAACAAAGTCGCCGGTCATTAGCCGGATTTGCCGGGTCTGGAAAACGCTCCCTCGAAGCGAACTCACGGCGGTCATCAATAACCGTTATCCGCAGATCGAAGAGGCGCGCCGCCAGGGCCACGGCTTTTCCCACATGGCCCGCGCCACAGACAATCAGCTCGAGAGGAGGCCGCGAAATCTCAAAGAGCAGTCGCGGATGGCTCGCCGTAATCTCTTCATTGCCGGCAAGTTCCTCAAGCTCAGTGGCTTTGACAGTGATGTATCTCCTGTCGGTCATCGGAGAGGACCCTGGTGGCGTGGCGAATGGCAGCCTGGTCGAGTGAGACTGAGCCCAAAGTGCCGGCGGTCTCACCATCGTCGCGGACCAAAAGGCGGGGCATCTCGCGGGAAGCCTCGCCTGCTTCCTCAAACAGCGAGATGATTGCAATGGCATTGCCGCTTTCAACTGCGTGCGACACCGCGCGCGAGATTTCCTGAGCAGTCAGCATCGACAAACTTTATTGGCGGGCGTCTCACCAGACTTCGATCAGAACCTCCATATCACCGCCACAGATCATTCCCTCTTCGTCCGGCAAGACATCCGGAGCATCGCGAAGTGAAAAACTGCAGAGCCTCGAACGATCCTCCTCGAGAGCCGCTCGGGCTTCAGCCCAGACATCCGCCTCGACGCAGCCGCCGCCAACCGTTCCGAGCATTCGGCCATCATCGAAGACGAGCAGCTTGGCGCCGGTCCTCTGTGGGGTCGATCCGGACGTTGTAATAATAGTCGCAACGGCAACCCTGCGGCCGACTTTCTGCGACTCCACTATCTGATCGTAGACTTCACTTTGAGTAAGCAGAAGATTCTCCCTTGAGCGGCTTCCTGGCGGCTATCTCTTCTCAGTATTGAGGACGTGGACGGTGACCTTGGCAAGCTTGAAGTTGAAGGCAATCTCAAGCTGAACATCTACCGGCTCAGCGCCCAGAAGCGCCGGCTCGAATTTCGTCTTTTTGACCGCCTCTTTGGCACGTTCATCGAGTCCCGACCCGAGACCTTGTTCGACCTTGACGTCTTTGATCTTTCCGTTGCGTTGAAAGATTGCCGTGACGATCAGGTCGCCCTCGATACCCTTCTCTCGGGCCTGTTTCGTATAGCTCGGCATGTAGAAGCTCGTGATTCGCGGAGTAGCCACCGCCGGAGGTGCGGGAGGCGGTTGACTGAAGCGCGGCCTACTGTCTGACTGGCTATCTGGCTGACTATCTGGCCTGCTGAACCGATTCGTGGGACGGACCCGAATCATTCTTTGACGGCTGTGACAACGCTTGTTCCGGCACAACCACCGTTTCGATAACCTCGCCTTTGTAGCTCCCTGGTCGCGCTGGCGGTTCCTCGATTTCAGACATCTCAAAGACGAAGAAGCGAGGATTGCCTCGCTCGACGCCCCGAAGCGTCCATCTGTCTCCAACCGGTCCTCCCACCTGCATTGAATCAGGTCCTGGCGTGGGCGTGACGCCCAGTTTGCCGAGCTCATCCTCGGCCAGAACCTGCAGTTCGGGAACACGGTCTTCACGCTGTGTTGCCGTCTCCTTCTCGACATATCGCCGCAGGATGCTGAGACGTTGAAGTGCGCGGTCATACTCACTTTTGCTGATCTCACGATGACGAAGCTGGAAGTTCAGCTCGTTCAATTCTTCGCTAAGGCTAAGCAGGTAAGCGGCAACGACCGGGCCTCGAGCCGCGTTTTGACGCTGTGCGAACGAGGTGAAAGGCACCAGTGCGAGTGCAGAGAGAAGAATCAGCAATCGGGAGCGCTTGAGCATGAAATGTATCAACTGAACGCCGAAATTATCGCGTATCTCCCGCAAACCGGTCAAGAATCGGCTTTTTCGCGGTCCAGCGCAGGAATCAACGCGATCCTGCTTCGAGCATCCCGAAGGGATGCGAAGAAGTCCATATGCATACCGAGGGTTCGGGAGCCGCCTACACGCGCCCGCCTTTTTTGTACCAGTCGACGGTGAGCTTGAGTCCCTCTTCGAGGCCGAACAGAGGCTGGTAGTCGAGAAGAGTTCTGGCGCGGGAAATGTCGGCGAGCGAATGGCGAACATCGCCCGCTCGCTGGGACTCGTATCGGGGCTCGATCTTCGTACCAAGAACCTGCTGGAGTTCTGCGAGAAGGCGATTGAGCGTGATCCTTTGTCCATTGCCGATGTTTATCACCTGCCCGTTTGCTTCAGAGGAGTCGGCGGCCTTGAGGTTTGCAGCGACGACATTCGCAACGAAGGTAAAATCTCTCGACTGCTCTCCGTCCCCATAGATCACCGGCGACTCGCCATTGAGAAGAGCCGTGACGAACCTGGAGATGACCCCGGAATAAGGCGAGGTTGGATCCTGACGCGGACCGAAAACGTTGAAGTATCGCAAGGCGACCGTCTCGAGACCGTAAACTCTCGTGAATACCTGGCAGTAGTATTCGCCGAAGAGCTTTCCCGCAGCGTACGGTGAAAGCGGCTGAGGCAGCATGTTCTCGACCTTTGGAAGAGTCTCTGTCTCACCGTAGGCCGAGCTTGAAGCGGCGTAGACAACTCGCCGGACACCATTCTCGTGAGCCGCCATGAGAAGATTGAAGGTCCCCTCGACGTTGGCCCGATGCGACAGACGAGGTTCGAGGATCGATCGTGGAACCGAGGGAATGGCCGCGTCATGAAATACGACTGCGGCGCCCGTTAGAGCCCTGGTTACCGGCTCCCGGTCCGCGAGATCTGCTTCGATGATTTCGACGTCACTTCCGAGATGCGCAAGATTCGCGCGGTTGCCGGTCGAGAAATTGTCGATCACGCGAACATGGTTCCCACGCTTCACCAGGGCCTCACAGATGTGCGACCCGATGAAGCCCGCGCCTCCGGTGACTACATATAGTTGATTGTCTGTCATATCGTGAGATTCGGAAGATAGGGCGGCTCGCGAGCCGCCCCTACGAGCCGCCCTATCTCCCCATCATTTAATGAGATCTGCGAACCGGGACTCCGAAGATAACGACTTCAGGTCTACTTCGATCTTCGCGCGCTCGCTGGTAAAGAGCGGCCGCAAGCGGGCAGCAAACTCGAGAGATTCCAGGGCCCGGTCCCGATCACCCATGACCGCGTGCGCACAAGCCACGTAGTATCGTGTAAAGGGGTCGTCCGCGCCAGCCCTGGTGCGTGATTCGAAGCCCTTGAGCACCTCCTCATATTCGAGCTTCGCATCGTCGACGTTGCCCTGTCGGATATACGCGCTCAACAGGCGCTGGTGAGCCTCAATCTCCATTCGGTCCTTAAAGCATGACTGCTTCCGCGAAGCGCCACAATCTCCCGGTAGAACTCGGCAATGGCGTCGTCATATCTCTCCTGGAGATAGTAAATCTGACCCAGCCGCACGTAGCCGCCAACGATTCGGAGGCCACGCTGGCCGGCGGTATTCGAGTCCTGAGAGGCGATCGCCTTTCGTGCGGCAACTTCTCCACGATCAAACTCACCGAGATAGGCGCAGCAGTGAGCCAGTTGTAGTGCCGCCCAACCCGAGTGAGGATTCAGCTCGAGTGCTCGGTCGAATTCCTGCGCAGCTTGCTGAAACGCGCCACGTGCTATGAAGTAGGCGCGGCCAACCGCGACGCTGTAGTTGGCATCATTGGTCATCTGTGACGCCGCTCCGGCGAGCACCCGAATCGCTTCCTCGCCCTGACCCATCGCCACAAGCGTCAGTCCGAAACCATTGTATCCATCGGCCACGCGTGGCTCGAGCTCAATCGCCTTCTTGAGATTGGCGAGCGCAATATCGTAGAGTTCAGGCCTGGTCAGGTATTCAGCCTGCAGCGCGAGCGCGTACCCGAGCCCGACATAGGCTCTCGCATAATCGGGGTCCAGCCTGATTGCCGTGGCAAACAGTTCGACGGCGGCCTCGACTGCCGCAACCGTACCGCCGAAGACCGTCATCGCGCCCTTTGTGAATGCTTCGTAGGCTTCGATGACCTTCGTCGCCTGATGGTCTTCCTTTGTGCTGCTGCGCGCAGTTTCGAGATCGAGGTCGGCCAGGAATTCGCCGACGATCTTGTCCTGCAGCTCAAATATCTCTGCGATCTGGCCGTCGATCTTGACCGTCTTGAGAACCTCACCCGTCTCGACATCCACGAGCCGGGCAGTGATGCGGAGCATCTCGCCCATCCGCTGATAGCCTCCTGAGATGATCCACTCAGCACCCACGAGGCGCCCGAGCTGTGTGGCTACTTTCTCATCGAGCTCAGTCTGGACGTCGGCCTTGAGCTGCCGCAGAACGTCGAAGATCTTTTCGCGGCCTATGACCACTACGGACTGTTGAAGCTTGAGGTCTGAGGTCACCGTTTCCGCGATTCCGGCACCTATCCAGTCATCCTCGGAGTTCCGCGTGACATTCGCGAAGGTCAGCACCGCAAGGCCATGTGTAATCTTCTCGGGCATCATGACAGGCGAACCGGACCCGGAATTCAGTAGCTGGCCCCGGCATAAAGACATTGGTTTCGAGCGGATCCGAAGATGCCAGCACGGACGTCCCCGAAAAACCGCCACTGCGCCCGACTCGACCCTCGGCTACGGATCGCAGCAGCTGATCCAGATCGTTGGCGACATCACGCATGCTCTGGTACCGCCGATCAGGGTCCTTTTCCAGCATGTGGCCGATTATTGGATCGAGGCCCGGCGGCAAAAGGCGACCTGAGGCCGTCGGCGGAGGTGGCTCGGCGTGGAGTATGGCGTCGACAACTGCGAATGCCGAATCGCCTCGGAAAGGCTGATTCCCGACTAGTAGCTCGTAGAAGACTATGCCAAGTGAGAAGATGTCACTCCGGCGGTCGACTTCATGTCCGAGTGCCTGTTCCGGGGACATGTATGCGAACGTTCCCATGACAGTTCCGGCGACTGTCCGCAATGCGTCCGATTCCGCGAGCGGCTCGGTCTCGTCATCGACATCCCCTGGTCTGAACTTGGCGATGCCGAAGTCGAGCACCTTCAGGCGGCCATCGTCCCCAATGACAAGGTTGGCCGGCTTAATGTCGCGATGAACAATTCCTCGTTCATGGGCCGCAGCCAGAGCCTCGGAGGCCTGCTTGATGGCGTCGATGATCTGATCCGCAGAGAGACCGGACGCTGCATCAGCAAGAGTGCGGCCGCGAACATACTCCATGACGATGAAGCTGTAGTGGGTGCCCTCATGCTCGACTTCGTCGATCTCATAGATGGTCGTGATGTTAGGATGGCTCAGGGCTGAGGCTGCGCGTGCCTCTCGCAGAAACCTGAGGCGTGCCTGCTCATTACCCTGCGCGCGGTCGTGCAGAACCTTGAGGGCGACAACTCGATTAAGTCGTGTGTCTTCGGCCCTGAAGACCTCACCCATTCCGCCGCTGCCGACTCTTTCGATGATCCGATAGTGAGATATTGTCTGACCAATCATTCGTGATTTCCTGATCGGGGCTCGCGAGGGGTAGGCGCGGAGCTATAGTTCTATGGTATTTCACAAACCACAGATTTTCCAGTCTGAGAGAGAGGACAGTCTGATATAGAGCAATCATTGTGCCGCAGAGTGTTCAGTCTGCGGCACGCAGCCCTCCGTAGAGCTCGGAAACATCGTTGGGCCTATTCAAGGAAGCAATTTGGAGTGCGGCGACTTGTCGCCGCTTTTAGTTACCTGCTGCTGTATTGGAGCTGAGAGGCCCTCTTCTTCGATAGATTCTGCAATAGGTAACTAAAAGCGGCGACAAGTCGCCGCACTCCAAATTGCTCCCCTGAGTGGGCTATATGATATTTTCACGACGGTCTTCTATAAACATTGGCCTCCTACGGAGGCCGTGGCCAATTCTCGGCTGACGGAAAAGTGTCCAAACTCCGGTGCTCGATCGCAACTAAAAAAGATTGAAGGTATATTCGAGAAATGCTCTCACGTCGACAGGCTGGCCGTCTTTGGTTGCAGGCTGGAACTTGATCTTCTGAGCTGACTCGATTGCCCGGTTTGTAAGCCCGTCAGGTAATGACCGTACGACTTTGATTTCCGCGATCTCACCCTCCCTGGTGAAGACCGCCCTGAGTACGACCGTTCCCTGGACGAGGTTCTGGCGTGCGATGTCAGTGTACTTTGCCTTTTCCTTATAGAGAATCGCTGGTCTTGTTGTCCCGTTCTGCCCGGCCTCAACAGCCCCGGCGTGATTGCCGGCAAGCGCCCCGCCTGCTGGAAAGGTCACGCTACCACTCAGGTAGTCGGCCAGGTAATGAGACAGCTCAGGACTCTTCTCGCTTAGAGTTTTCTGCTCCTCTTCAGTCGTCTTGCGATCTCCAAATTTGAACGATGCTTTTGCCAGCTCATAATGAGCGAAGAGATTCGCAGGCTCCAGGCCGATTAGCTCGCGATAGGCGGCGGCAGCATCGCGATAGCGTTCGAGCCTCGAATATGACAGGCCAATGTAGTATCTGGCGCTCTTGTAGTTTCGGTCAGCATGGCCGACCTGATTTAACAATTCGATAGCCTGCTTGTATTGGCCCTTCCTGAATTCCTCGAGGCCCGCATCATATGGAATCCCATTTCCCTGAGTTTGCTCTTCACCGGCTCGAGGCACAGAACCCTGGGAGCCCGGGGGCGTGAAGTTGAATGTCAGCACGATGGCTGCAGCGACCGGTTTGCCGTTGCGCTCGACTGGCTTGAAAGTCCACTGACGGGCTGCTTTGACGGCACTCTCTCGAAACTTATCGTTGCCGCTGATGGCCTGGGCGTCCATGACTATTCCCGCGGAAGAGATTGTCACCAAAACCTGGGCCGTTCCGGAATCGCCTCCAGGGCCGTCCGGGTAGACCGCATCGACTCGGTTGACTGTCTGCGCCTCAGAGAGGCTTATCGCCGACAAGGCCTTTTCTCCGTCCTCAGCTCGAACTGCCGGCGATACTGCGGCTTGCACCAATGGTTTCGGCGGGCGCGCAACGCCGGCCTTGGCCAGGCCGTTCCATAATTCCTCCTCGCTCTTGTCGCCGAAATAGTGCGCTACGACCATGCCCGACTTATCGATGACGATCGTCTGCGGAATGACTGCGATCTCGTATTTCTCGCTGACAACCTTCTCGTCGTCTACGAGGGATGCAAAGGTGTAGTCTTTGCTTTTCATGAAGTCTCGAACCGTATCGGCTGCTTCATCATTGATACCCAGAAAGACGACTCCGCGATCCTTCAAATTCCTGTGAAGCTTCTCGATATGCGGCAGTTCGATAAGACACGGTCCGCACCAGGTCGCCCAGAAGTCGAGTACTACAACATTGCCTTTCAGCTTCTGAAGATTGACCTCATTTCCCGCCAGATCCTTGAGCGTGAAGTCGATCGCCTCCTTACCGGTTAGCTCCGCCACTCCCTTGGCATTTGATGCCGCCAGGAAGTCCAACTGGTCCACCTCCTTCGCGTCCGTTGGGGGCCGGAAAGCAAACAGATCATCGGAGACCGGTTCGTTCAGCTGCACTCGCTTGAAGGTTGTCGTGACTGTGGCTCTTGACGATTCGCCAAAGAGGGATTGACCGATCTGTTGTGAGACCTCTCGAAGAATTACCCGCCGTCCCTTGTCAACCCAGAATGTTGCGTGAGAGTTATGGCCCGCCTTTGTGCTCAGGTATTCGATGTCGATCACCAGCACGTCAACGTTCTTTCCGTCAAACAGCATCCTCTCTTCGGGCAGGTACTTCGCATCTTTGATCCGGTCGGCGATGGCACTCATTTGAGTGAGAAAGGAGTTGGCCTGCATGGCCAGAATACTTGCCATATCGAGGCCCGCCATGCCGGCGAGCTCCGTCGACTTCGAGCCATCTGAGTCAGTCGCGCCCTTCTTCTCTCTGGATGCTCCGAGGACTCTCTTCGTAAACTGCTTCAGCTGCGGCGCCAGGGTCCAATTTGTTTTTCCATCGCAGACGATCGTCAACGGACCAAGGGGCGATCCGATTTCCGCCAGGGTTCGCCCGGCACTGTTGCCTGGAAGCACGGCTTTATTACCTGCTAGCAGGAAGGACTGTTCCACATTCAATTCGGTGGTTGATCTGAATGATTCGGTCTTCGTGTGGCTGACAACTGTGTAATCAAGATAGTAGGTCGATGCCTTATACTTGTCGGCCAGCTCTCGCATCAAAGCGCGAGGCTCGGTTTGAGTCTGGGCTCCAGCGCAAACTGCAAGTACAAAGAGAACGGACAAGACTCTGACGAGAATGCAGGATCGCTTCATAAAGGGCCTCCGGCCTGATACGGCTGCAGCCAGACTGAGGTCGGTCGGTACGCTTCTTCGCGCCGACATTAGCATGGGCTCCAACCACCGGCAAGGTATTGTCAGATCGGAGGATGTCGCCGTAGACTTCCCCTGACTACCGACTGGTGTTATTGTCCTCGCGCGATGCTCGCTTGAAGTTCTCAGAGCTGCGACGGCGGCCTACCATTTACCACCAAAAAAAGGAGGTTAGTAATGTCGCCCTTTCTCTATTGGCTTCTCATTGGATTGATCGCTGGATTCATTGCCAGCAAAATTGTCAATAAGACTGGCGAAGGGCTTGTCATTGACCTCTTACTAGGACTCGTGGGAGGTCTCGTCGGGGGATGGCTCTTCAGTGCTTTCGGGATGTCGGGTGTCACTGGCTTCAATATCTGGAGTCTGTTCGTGGCCGTAGTCGGCGCGGTGGTCTTCCTGGTGGTCTATCACGCATTGCGCCGCGCGCTCTGACCGCTCTAATAACCGATAAGCAATTTGGAGTGCGGCGACCTGTCGCCGCTTTTGTGTCAACTACTGGAGCACCAGAATTACGCGCCGCAAGTCTTCTTTCTCTGCAGCATCTAAATCAAAGCGGCGACAGGTCGCCACACTCCATACTAAGCCGGTTGACCCTTTTCCAAATCAATGTGACTACTGCTTTGTTTCGAGCGGGTGTCTCGCCTTGTCGAAGAACTCCTTCTGCAACTGTGGGCCGGACTCATCAGACTTCACCGCCCGAATCGCGCTGACGATACCTTCAACTCGAATCTTCGTGAGCGCCTCTCCGCGTGCCGCAGTAGCTCCTGACGAGTCTCCCTGGTAGTGATTCGGAAACCGTGAATACCACCAGATACCCGTGTAGAGCCCGTTCGGCAGATTCAGCTTATGAGCGTCCGCGCCCGATTGACTCGATGAACGGTCGGGGTGGGCGAGATCAGGCCTCGATGCCAGAACATTCGAAATCTCATTCTCCCCTGCGTGACCATCGGCTCCCGGCCGCGAGGGCGCCGCTGCCTGCGCCGCCGCCGGCCCCGTCGGCTGATTCGACCCGAGCCAGACGTAGATCACGTAGTCCTTCGGCGACTCGAGCTGAGATTGCGCGAAGTACTGCAACAAGTTTGTGTTCCCGCCGTGGCCATTGATGATCAGTATCTTCCGGCACCCGTTGCGAGCCATTTCGGAGGTCGTCTCGGTGAGCAGCTCGAGCTGCATGTGGGAACTGTAGGCTATTGTGCCGGGCTGGTGGCGAGCCTCGAAGATCTGACCAAAGTAATACTCGGGAAAGACAATCGCATACTCCTCCTTGACCGCCATGAGAGTGCCGTGACGGACATTGATCAGGTCCGTCCCGAGCGGTCCCGCCGGGCCGTGCTTCTCGAGGATTCCGAACGGAAGAATGCAGGTTCCCTTAGCCTGCTCGAGCGCTTTGACGAAATCCGGCGCCGTCAGCTCTTCCCATTTCGCCGGAAGAGCCTGAGCGGCGCAGGTCGTCGTCAGGAAAAGGAACATAAGCAGTGATTTTGCGATCGGATTGCGCATAGAGAGTCCTTTCACGACGAGGTATGGAATGGGGCGATCTGTACAGTTACTGCAGAATCTAAATCAAAAGCGGCGACAAGTCGCCGCACTCCATACTAAGCCAGTAAGCTCGTGATTCCATTAAGTAGCTCTTAAGTATCCGGAAAGGATTGAAGGCCACGGGCCACGCGCGTATACTCACCCACCTCGGCCGTATCATACACTGATGCCAGTGTGACCAATCTGCTCCACTTGACACTTACCCAAACAGTCATGCCACAGTCATGGAGGACAAATGAACACACGTCGACCGACGCTCGGTGCATTCAACCAGGGGATTATTCCGACCATCGCTTGCTTCGTAGACAAAACCTCGACGACTCCCCTTGGCGTAGATTTTGACCAGTTGGTGACCGCCATGCAGGTCTACGTAGACCAGCATGTAGCGCCCGTCTGGGGCACCCCTGCAAAACTCGTGAAATCGACCGGCTTTCTGAAAGATAACTGGGCAATAGTATTTCTTGATGACGCTGATCAGCCAGGCGCCCTTGCCTATCACGATCTGACTCCGGATGGCCTGCCGCTATCAAAGGTTTTCGTACGCACCACGGTGCAGGCGGGCGAGAAGGTCAGCGTTTCCGCATCTCACGAACTGGTCGAGATGCTGGTCGATCCGGCCATAAACATTATGACGACCGGGCCCGATCCGAAGACCGTCTATGCCTACGAGAGCGCCGACCCCGTTGAAGCGCTGAGCTTCGATGTCAATGGCATTGCCATGAGCGATTTCGTCTACCCGGCGTACTTCGAAGTCTTTCGCAAGGCCAACTCGGTCCCATTTGATCACCTCAAGAAGGTGACCAAGCCGTTCGAGATTCTCTCCGGCGGCTACCAGATAATCTTCAAGAACAACAAGTGGAGTCAGGTATTCGCCAGCGAAACCAAAAAGAAGGCGTTCGCGAAAGAGGATCGACGAGGCCACCGCACCGAGACGCGCCAGTTCGGCAAACTCCTCCGAACCTCACTTCCTGAAATCAAAAAGGACCAGAAGGGCGTCAAGGCCGCCATGGTCAAACGGGCTTCCGCCGCCACGACGTGACCAGCAGGGGCCACATAGCGTAGGAGTCTGCCGGTGCTCTCTCGATTTCGGCAAAGAAGGAATCGCTCTCCTCTTTGGTCGTGATGCCGAACTCGAGAGCCTTCGGAAGGATGCTCCGGTAGACGGCCCCGCACATCTGAGCATACGCCGGCATAGGCAGAAGGAATCCAGCGACGTCGGTGCCGTCCGGCGCTCCGAAGCCGGCCTCAATGAAGGCTGCCGGGAGTTTCAATCCCATTTGAGTCTCCCGGCCTGCCTTCAAACAGACAGCCAGGAATACTCGCTTGAATTCAGCCACCGGCCGGTAGGGCGGATACGCATCGATCGAGTTGAAGTGATAGTCCTGCACGATCAGGCAGCCGCCTGGTTTCACCCAGCCGAACATCTGCTGGAGTCCCCTCAGCTGATCATCGAGGTGCATGAGCAGCAGCCGTGAGAAGACGATGTCGAAGCTGCTGTCTTTGCCGAGAGGCTCGCTGTAAAGATCGCCTTCGACAAACGAGCACTGCTCGTGTCCCTTGCCCGTCAGAATTGCAATAGACTCACGGCCCAATTTGCCGTCGACGTCGAGGCCGGTAACCTTCCCGCTCGGCCCGACCATCTCGGCCATGAGTCGCATCACTTCACAAGGACCACATCCGACATCGAGACAGCTCATGCCCTCGGAGACGCCTACCTTCTCGAGAACTGAGCGTGTATTCGCTTCGAGCAGCAGCGCCTGTTTGCGAAGACGTTGATACTCTTCACTCGTCCTGCCCATCACGTATGACATAGATCTCCCCTTCTGGGGACGGGTATACAGCTGCTGGTCAATGTCGGGGTTTGGCACTGACAGGTAGTTGACATGTTAAAATGCGACCTCGATCCAACTCAAGAGGTGTTGACTGATTTAGTATGGAGTGCGGCGACTTGTCGCCGCTTTTGATTTAAGTACTGCATTAGCTAACACAAAAGCGGCGACAAGTCGCCGCACTCCATACTAAATCAGTCTAGCTCAACCAACGATCGAGGTTTTGCGACACGAACTCGTCATCGTTCAATTGCGGATAGCCCTTGTAAATGCGATCAATCTCTTCCATCTGACCCGGTGAGAGATCTTCGTTCGGATCGATACACCACCGCCCTGCCATCAGACCCTGTCGCCGCAGAATCTCATTCAACCCTGCAATGCAGCCGGCGAAGTTATGCTGCACGTCAAAAATCGCACCATTCGCATCGATCATTTCAGCCGATCGCGCGAGGAGATCGTACGCGCCTGATCCTCTACTCTGCCTGCACTCGCGCACGGCCGCGAGCAATTCCACGGCACACCTGGTCCATACGGCCCACTGGCCTAACAGACCTCCGGCAAATTGAACGCTGACCCGGTTATTAATTCGAAACTCAGTCAGCAGGTCAGCCACGAAGTTGTCATCATTGCCGGTATAGAGCGCGATCTCACTGATGGCGTCCACTCATGGCCAGCGCACGCACTACATCAAGTGTCTGGTAACGATTGAACGGAGCGACCTTCACCGCCACGACATCTTCAATCTCGAAAAACTCCCTCCAGAAGCCGTAATCAAGTACTCGTCCGCCGACGGCCGGTTGCAGATAGAAGCCAAACAGTGGAATGACCTCGGCGATCCGGCGGCAATGATCAATCAGCTGGGGGTTCGTGGCTTCACCAAGAGCCGCGAGACTCAGCAATCCGACGTCATAGCCGAGATCACGCGCGAGAGCCGCCTCTTTGAGCGCCTGCGTCGTGGAACCGCAGATTCCGGCAATGTTGACCAGGCGGCAGCTCTTCTCAAGCTCAAAGCTCTTGACCGTCTCCATGGCCAGTTGCATCACCGGCGCGAACAATCCGACTCGCGGGTCACGGATGGCGAATTGAGTCGTGTGCACGCCGACCGCAATGCCTCTTGCGCCAGCGGAACAGTAGTATCGCGTGAGAGCTCTCTGCCTGCGCTCGTCCAGTCGCCGTTCGACGGTAAGCGCCAGCGGATGGGCCGGAATCACCATACCAGCCAGCAGTTCAGTTCTGACGCGTTGATTAGTCACTAGAATATCCCATCGGTGACTTCAAACTTCGTCGGCTTGCCAAGGCTCGCACCGCCGATTTCAATCCAGTGCGCCACGGCCTCCATGAGCTCGTCCATCGAGACAGATGGATAGCCCAGCAATTGGTGACAAATAGAGGCGTCGCTGAGAAGCGCGACCTCTGACTCAGTCCCCTCCAACATGGCTTCGCGGCCAAAACGTCGCGCGTAGAATTCCGCTGTGCGCCTGGTTGAAACGATCTCCGGACCGGTGACATTGAGAATGCGCGCCGGCGATTCGCAGAGGCCGAGGCTCCGCAGCGCATAGGAGTTTGCATCGCCCTGCCAGATGACGTTGAAAGCGCCCACAGAGAGGTTGACTGGGTTGCCTGCGTAGACGTTGCGCGCAATGTCGACCAGGACCCCATAACGCAGGTCGACCGCGTAATTCAGCCGGAAGATCAAACAGTTGACACCGTTTTCGCGCGAGAAGTATTCAAAGACGCGCTCGCGCCCGAGGCAGGAGTTGGCGTATTCACCACGAGGATCCGTCGCGTCGCTTTCGACCGAGCCCTGTGAGTCCAATTTGACGAACGGGTAGACGTTGCCCGTGGAAAACGCGACGATTCGCGACGAGCGGTAACGCTCGGCCACAAGACCCGGCAAATAGCTGTTGATTGCCCAAGTCAGATCGTTTCGGTCGGTCGAGCCAAATTTTCTGCCTGCGAGAAAGAATACATTCTCGCAATCCGGTAGACCGCCGAGTTGACGGTGATCGAGAAGATCGCACTCGATCGTCTCGATCCCCGCACTCGCCAGGTACTCACGCGATCGAGGCGACGAGAAACGTGAGACTGCGATCACCCGACGCCTGACGGCTGCGAGCTCAGTGGCCCGTTTGATGCGCCGCGCCAGCGATGGCCCCATCTTGCCGCCGGCGCCGAGAATGATGACATCGCCGGAGAGCCCGCGCATCAGCTCGACATCCTTCGCATCCGGTGCCGAGAGCGCTTCCTCCAACTGCTCTTCAGTTTCAATCGACAATACCATTTGGAAAGTGCCGACTGGCTTAGTATGGAGTGCGGCGACTTGTCGCCGCTTTTGCGTTAGTTACTGCAGCATTCTGATGCAAGTCTGCCGCACTCCATATATTCAGCCGAACTCCGGACCGAGGATAGCAAACTGTTTCTCCGGCAAACCTGGATATGGATTGCCGCGATAAACATGCGAATCAGGGGGCGCTGTTCACTAAACCCGATTGATTCGAGCCATGAACACCAATCCCGGTCGTGATGCGGCGCGTCCAGAACGAACCGCTTGCCTGTCTGCTGCTTCAAGCACGCGGAAAGCAGTTGGCGTGCGGTCGTCTGATCCTCGGCGACGACCGGCCCGATATGCTCGAAATTGAACCCGTGCCGCCCGAATGTGTAGCCGGTGATTCGCTCGCCGCGCTCTACCACCCAGCCATATTCAGGTGCGCCTTCAATCATCCAGTCCAGCATGACGCGCCGGTCTGCGCCGAAGACCTGACGATCAAGTGCCGCTAAGTCGGGCAGATCGTCAATGGTCATTCGCCGCGAAGGATTGAGCTCGGACAACAAGCCGTCGCTTCTGACAGTCGTCTCCATCCGGCTGAGCCGGTATTCCTCGACGAAACCGAGTTTTCGATAGACTCCGTGCCCGGCGGGCGTGGCATCCAGCCGGATCGAAGGCATGTCTTTTAGAAACTCGAGGGCCTCCGTCATCAGCCGAGTACCAATACCCTTGCCGCGCTCTGCCGGATCAACGAGCATCATGCCAATCCAACTGAAGCGGTCCTCGTAGCTCACCGTCGCTACTGTACCAACGAGGCGCTCGTTAATTGTCGCGGCGCGGCAGCCGTCGGGGCTGAGCCTGATAAACATCCGCCAGTCGCGCTCGGTCTGGTTCCACCCCGCCGCGCGGCATAATTGAAGAGCGCCGGCGATGTCATCGGCGGTCATTGCCCGACAGTGGATGGCCATTTCACGCCCGGACTTTGACCCCAAGGATTCCTGCGAGAGTCTCGCCAAAGATCTTCTTCCGGCTTGGCTCGGGCACTCCACAGGCATTGAGCATGGCCTCGTAGCGCCCGAGGCAGCCTTCGAGATTCTCCGGCACCTCGTCGGTACCGAAGACCAGCTTCTCGAAGGCATAGACTGCGTCCGGCGAGCTGTGAGCCGTCGGCCCTTCCCACCAGAGGTACTCCTTGAAGACAGCACAGATTCTTCGCCTTCTTGATGAGCGATGAACCGGTCAGATCGAAGTAGACGTTCTTACGCCAGCGCGCGACTTCGGCGGCTTCGTCGTACCAGGGATTACCGAGATGGGCGCCCTGGATGACGAGCTGCGGAAACGATCGCGAAATCGTATGTAGGAAAGATGGACGCATCCGAGCCATCGAAGAGACTTCGGGCTGATCGTTCGAGCCGTTTACGATACCTGTGTGGAAAAGAGCTACCAGTCTCAGCGATTGCAGCTTTTCGTAGATCGGAAAGTAGCCGACGTCATCCCAGTTGTTTTTTGGCCGGTGCATCTTGATGCCCTTGAATCCGGCATCGAAGAACTTCTGAATCTCAGTCAGGACCTGGGGATTGTCCACGCTGACATCGCCATAAGGGATGATCACGTCGGGATGCGCGGATGCGGCCCTGCGGATGACGTCGAAACCGGTCATCGGCGTCAGCACGCAGGCCATGGCATTGCGCGGCTGATAGATTCTCACCAGCTTGTCAACGTAATCGGACGCTGGATCGTAATGCTGATGCGAGTCGATGATGAAGCGGCGTGGCGGTTGCGATGACTCTTTGGATGTTGAAACGCGCGGGAGTGCGGTCAGGCCGACAGTGCCAATCGTTGCCATCCGGATGAAGTCACGACGGTTGTTCCTCATAGCTCTGCCTCCCCATTTTCTGTGCTTCAGTGGCTGGTGCCTCAAGGATACAACATCAACCCACGCGAGATCACCACGTTGGAAGCTGGGATGACAAACAGGTGAGACGGCTTGAGTCAGAAGTTGAAAGGGAATGCTCCGGCTGACCTAAGTGGAAGTCACTGTCTCATCGCTTTGAGCAAGCGCTCCGGCGAGAGTTTGGAGTTGACTTGCCAGGTTCGCTGATAGCAGCAGGCTCCGAGCCAAGAACGACGGGCGATAGGTCTCACAAATCCGTGACGCTCAACGTGCGAGTCAAATCAACCACTCGGAAGACACGTGCCGCTGACATCCTAAACTATTGTTGCCATCCTGGATGTGTGACGACCCGCCTTCCACGCGGAAATCCACTCGTCGCGTCGTGTATAGCAATATGCTGCCACGCAGATGTCGAAGGTCGCACAAAAAACTCCGTAGGCGAGCGGGATCACGGTCAATTGATCTGGCCCGAACGCGGAGTAGAATCCATGCGCTTGGAGCTCGTGCAGCAGGTCCCACAGGCCGTGCAGGGAATATCCAACGATCAGGACGACGGGCAGACGAGCGCCCAGCAAGCCTACCGGGACCAAAGCCACGACGACAGCCGTTTCCAGCCGCCACGGCGTCGTCGCTCCGAAGTAAGCTGCGAAAGCAAGGTAGAACGAAGCGATCATGATAAGGAACACCGCATAGAAGATCTGCTCTGCCCTGGGTGCGAGGACCTTTTGGGCGGTGAGGATGGTGCCCCTTGACGCGAGGAGCCCAATCACCGCATAGAGGATCACGATTACGACGAATCCGATCATGCTATATCCCTGGTTCATGCGTCCGTCTCCTCCCAATTCAGAGGTCGCCTGCTTTCGCGGCACCAGCATCACCGACCGCAGCAGCAGCCGCGACCTGACCTGCCCAGAAGCCGTAACCGACTAGTCCTCAAGAAGGCGGCGCCAAACCAAAGACGTCCTCCTGTGGATCCGCGACAGCTATGGCTGGTCAAAAGCAGTCGCGGGATATTCGATGGCGTCACCTACACGAATGATTCCACCGCTCAAAATGTCAGCACGCAGTCCGCCGCGATGAGCTAACGCCCTCAATATGCCCTCACTGGTGAGCCTTTCCAGATGCGAGCACGGCTCACAGAGCCTGACACCACGCAGACGCACTTCTCCAACCTGGAACGTGCATCCCACCAAGTCATTTAGGGGCACACCTCGCGTTACCAGATTGCGTCGAGCATCACCCGCAGCGAGCATAATGCTCCTTTCCCGCAGAGCCTCAATGGCCTCAGCTTCGATTAAGGTAATTTCGTGACCAGGCTCAGATTTAGAGAATGTGCCGGCCCCGGTCGAGTATCGGTCACCCTCAAGGCCGCTTCCGGCGATGGCCGCCGCCTCCTGGAGGTCTTGCATCGGTTGCGTCTTAGCGGGAGCAATGTGGATGGAAACCAGCACGCCTCGAAACATTTTCGTCTCCTATCGTCATTAGATTATCCAGTGATAGCTCCGGAAACTCAGAGTCTGTCCCGTGCGTCAGCCCAATGCATCGGAGAGCCAATCGACGGTTCGCACGATCTCCTGACTGGTGGTAGTTCGGCCAAGGCTGAAACGCAGCGCCCCCATGCCGACCTCTGGTGGAACTCCCATCGCTTTCAACACTGACGAGATTTCCACAGAACCGGCGTGACAAGCAGAGCCGGTCGAAGCCGCAAGGTTCGGTATCCGGGCCAGGATGTCCGAGCCGACCTTGCCTACGAAGCTGACATTGAGCGTATTGGGCAGGCGCTCCTCAGGATGTCCATTGAGAACCACACCACTACCAAACCGTTCTTGAAGCAGGTTCCAGAACAGATCGCGCAGTTGGTGGATTGATTCATTTCCTATCCAACTTCCAGCCAGCGCACAAGCTGCGCCGAGTCCAACGTCAAGCAGAATATTCTCGGTACCTGCGCGACGCCCAGACTCGTGGCCAGCTCCGTGCGTCAGTGGTTCCAGACGAAGGCCCTTGCGCACGTAGAGTGCTCCCACACCTTTTGGTCCATAGAACTTGTGTCCCGCCACTGACACCAAATCGACTCCGAGTTCGTCCACCCGGGTGGGAATTTTGCCAACCGATTGTGCTGCGTCCGTATGGAGCAGAGCACCATGTTCGCGCGCAATGCGGCTGATATCGGAGATTGGCTGCAACGTCCCCACTTCATTGTTGGCGTACATCACAGCGAAAGGCGATAACACCTCGTACGATCCTGATTTCTAAACAACAAGGCGAAAAGCCAGGGGCTTGAGCTTCAGGGGAATTACCCGGACTCCACTTCAGCTCTGTTGCTCCGAATGCTCGCATGGGTCTCACGCATCCCAGTGCAAACCCTCGCCGCTTGGGACCAACCAGGTCCACCTTCATGATCACCGTCATCGACCGACACAACGCCTGATTCACTCTGAGCAGAACATTCGCCACATTGGAAGCAGCACGAATGAATGCGGCGGATCCGCATCAGACACGTCAGAACGTAAAGACAATCTGCTCCTGCAACCGGTATTGGCGGGGGGTGTAGGCATTGATCGGTACAAAGAAGTTTCGATATTGCCCGGAATTTGCCAGCTCATTCTGAATGTAGAGGAGGCTCTGGAATTGCACTCCCTTACCCAGCCCGATATCCCACCGGATATGATGCACTCGCGTGTTGACTCCGGTGAGCGTGCCGAGATTGTCATCGGTCAATTGCGAAATGATCGCGTTTGCCCCTTTGATGGAGAAGAGATAGAGCAAAGAGTGGTCACCAAACCCATTCACGCGCCCAACCTTCAGGTAAGTCAGCAATCCATCACGCTGCGGGAGGCCGGTGCCTACGTTTCGGGCCACCTGAAGGTTGAAAACAACGGGATATTCTCGCTTCCCGAGCCTGAAGCCGGCGTAGTTGAGCTCGTAAGCAAGGCGCCCGATTTGAAACCTGGGCGCTGTGTAAATAGCGCCCCCGGGCTGGAGCGTCGCATTGCCCGTCTGCGGCAGCGGACCTGAGAGCGTCAAGCCGATCCCGCCCTGGACGATCACCGCAACACCGGCGGGCGTTGAAGCAAACTGAATGTGATTCGGTTGTCGATAAACCTGGAAGTTGGCCGTGAATTGATGTGTCGTCCGCTCTGTAAGCCGCTGCGTGGCCTGGATGCCTTGATCAAACAGATTTGAGTCACGACCAGTCGAGCCAACCGTGTCTCCGGCTGGGGCAAGATTGGTGCTATTCACGATCGCCACATTCGGATTGCTGAGGATGTATTGACCAGCCCGGAATTCGATGCTCTTGAATCCCAAGACCGGGTCGGCAAAGTTCTTGATGAAGGTCTCATTGAATCCGTTGAAGCGTATGTCATCATCGAAGATGAAACGCGAATTGTCTGCGAAGACTTCCTGCAATCGTCCGCCCTGAGCGCTGAACCAGCGGGCAGGATGAAAGTCGGCCCAATGCCTCGCCGATCATGAATGGGTGCCGGACAACCGTCGACGTGAAGTCCTGGTCGGTTGTGTTGGGAGCTGCTACTGCTCCCGTTGTCAACTGTCCGTGAAACGAGAGCCATTTGTTGACATCAGCGTCCAGGTTAAGCCTGAGGCGATATCGCCCTCTCACATTTTGAACGTGAGTCAATGCAGTCTCGCCTGGTTTGGGATGGTCATACGGGGGACGGAAGATCATGTCGGCTCGCAGCCTGAAATCGCCGCTGAAGCGAATCGGTCCAATGCGCTTTACGGCTGTCTCCAGCGCCGCAGTACGTTTTGAGAGCGATGGCAGTGTGTCCTGCGTCTGCGCGGCCGCCTGGGTGTACGGTACCGGAAGGTCGTTGCTGCCAGCCGCCGTACTGGAAGGTGAAGCCGAAAGGCCTGGCAACTCGCCTGGCAGATTACTGCGTCCCGCTTCGGCAGCGCTGACTCTTGCCTCGGCGACCTCAAGGCGTGCTTTGAGATCATTGAGCTCGGCCTTGAGGTCGGCAGTATCGCTTACCCGGCGAGCAAGCTCTTCGACGCGCTTTTCAAGAGCCGCTACCTGGTCAAGCAAGGTGCTGGCATCGTAGTTTGCCTTGCCTGTCTCTTTGGCTTTGGATTTCCTCGGAGGATCAGGCACAGCGAGCGTGATATTCGTGAATAGTACAATTAGCAGTGCGGTCAGGAGTAATGACTTCAAGCGGCCATATCCCGCGTTCATTGATAGCTCCTTCCTGTCTTGGTGGGGGCGAAAGATGCGATCTTACAGTGAGAGTGGCCTCGAATACAGAGAGGTTGATCGTGCAGACTACACAGTGGCCGCGGTACATCAGCCACAAGAGTCGGAGGATACGTTGAGACGAGCGCCCGTGTCGGCATTCCCTTGCTGACGCAGTGCGCCGTATTGATGCCGCTTTCGGCGATCTTCTTTCCCTGGGCTGCTGGAAATCAGAAGCTGGTTGGTCACGGAGGTAGAAACTCGCGACGTGTTCATTTCCTAAATACGATTCCGCACGAGTCTCGTTCAATAACCAATCGCGGTGCCCTCTCCCCGCGGGTCTGAGCCTCCCATGAATCGGATCGGCTTACCTTTGGCGTCATATTCGATGGTCAGACCGTGGGCGTTGCCGAGCACGCGCACACTAATTTTATGCCCCTTCGCTCTCAGTTCATTTCGAACGGATTCAGGCACGCCTTCGTCAACCGCGATGATGTCAGGTTCGACGAAGCTCAATCGTGGGGCGGCGATCGCCCGCTGAACGTCCATCCGAAAATCGATCAGGTTCATCACCATCTGCGGCACCGTCTGTACGATGGTGTGGCCGCCGGGCGAGCCGATGGCGACCCAGGGTCTTCCCTCGCGCATCACTATCATGGGGCAGAAGCCCGCGAGTTTGCGGCGACCGGGAATGCGTCCATTGGATTCCCCTTCGGCTCAAAGGTCGAATACTAAATCGAATCATTGAGCCAGATTCCCGTGCCTTTGACCATCACCTTGCTGCCGAAGAACTTTCCCAGAGTCTGCGTGGCACAGACGACATTGCCCTGAGCGTCCGCGACCACGAAGTGGGTGGTATGTTGGCTGGCTGCCCCAGCGGCTGGCGAAGCCGCTTCGAACGGTGTGGCGCGCTGAGGATTGATCTTCGCCGCCTCATCAATCCAGTGCTTCTCCGAAAGAAGCTTATCGAGCGGCGGCCCGCCGAGGTCGGGATCAGCAGCGTATTTCAGTCGCGCGCCGTACGCAAGTTTGGTCGCTTCGGCGTAGGTGTGAAGGAGAGTCGCGCTGTCGTGACCCATCGCGGCAACGTCAAACCGGCTCATGATGCCGAGCCGCAAGAGCCCGTTCCAGGCGTTGGTCGGGGCGGGCGCGGTGACGACCTTGTACCCTCGATAATCGATGTCGATGGGCGGCAACCATTCCGCGCGATTGTTTCTCAGGTCGTCAATCGTGACAAAGCCGCCCGTTTCGCGCATCGCAGCGTCAATTGCTTCGCCCAGGTCGCCCGCCGTGAATCGCCTTCGCACCGTCCTCGGCCACCATCCGGAGCGAGCGTGCCAGATCTTTCTGCACCAGACGATCTCCTGGCTTGAGCGGCTTTCCGTTCTGCCCGTAGACGGCCTTAGCGTGTTCGGGGAATGCTGCGAACTCCGATTTGATGTGCTGCGCGGTTCTTTCGCTGATGACGAACCCGTCGTCGGCGGCCTTGATAGCCGCGGCAAATAACCTCCTCCATTCCATCTTGCCGTAATCCTTTGATAGAGCTTCCCACGCGTTGGCGTTGCCCGGAGTGGAGACGGCCTTGGCGCTGCGCCGGTTTGCAAGGTAGTTTGGCGTCGGTGCGCGGAAGACATCAGAATTGAGCGTCGCCGGAATTCTGCCGCTGGAATCGAGACATCGCGACTCACGCTTGTTGGCGTCGTAAATGATAATTCCGCCGTAACCACCCATCCCAGACATCATCGGCTCGACGACATTCAGCGTAGCGGCAATCGCCACCGCGGCATCAAAGGCATTTCCGCCCGCGTCAAGAACATCCAATCCGGCCTGGGTGGCAATCGGATGCGCGGAGCTGACCACTCCCCGCGTACCGGTGGCGGCGCGTTCAGGCGTGTGTCTATTTGTAGAACCAGAGCTTTGTGAAACCTGGTAACCCGCAGGCGCCGCGACAACAATCAGAATCAGGATTGTCATTTTCTTCTTGTTAGTCACATTCACCTCTTTCTTCGATTGCAGGGACTCAGGCTGCCTTATTGCTGTCTGTCATACTGGTACGACTACCTAGCGAGGATGGTGTTTCTGTGCTGCGCTGGATTTGCTTGTCGCGACCACATTGCTTGAGCCAGACCTTCGGTAACGTGCAGGTGGAACCGTGAACTCGCGTTTGAAAGCTCGGTTGAAAGCAGCTTCCGATTCGTACCCCACTTCGGCGGCGATCTGTGCCACCGAATAACTGGTCGAAGCCAGCATTTGTGCTCCCAACTGAAGTCGCCAGCGCGTGAGGTAGGCCATCGGAGGCTCGTCGAGGTAATGGCGGAAACGTTCAGCCAACACCGAGCGTGATACTCCCGCTTCTTTTGCGAGGGATGCGATGGTCCACGCATGCGCAGGATTTCGGTGCATTATTGCCAGCGCCTTGCCAACCTCCGAATCACGGGCGCCAGCCAGCCAACCGGTTTGCTCAACTGGAAGGTGCGCAATGTAGGCCCGCAACGCTTCAACAAAGAGAACCTCTGACAGTTTGGCCAGGACTGCTTCCCCGCCAGCGCGGGAAGTGTCAGCCTCATTCACCGAAAAGCGGATCGAGTTTTCCAACCATCTACCAGAGGCGTCGTTACGAATACTGACCTTGAACAGCGGTGGCAGGCCGCTAAGAAAAACCTGGCTCAGCCGTGGCTCACATGCCATGAAGCCGCAAATAAATCTCGTGACTTCTCCACCACCACCGAGGCGCGACACGTTCAACCCATGAGCGACGATTCGAGCCAACTCCTTCGCCATGTCCACAGTCCTGGTCGGCATTCCGTTCTCAATGATGTGAGGATCGCCATGGGGAAAGATCACAAGGTCGCCGGCGTCGAGAGCCAGGCGCTTCCCATCTATCAGCCGGGCAGAGGCATGCCCTTCCGTAAGCAAGTGGTAAATGATTACGTGTCCCGCGCCTGGTGCCAGATAGGGCGCAACCGTGCGGGAGGCCGGTGACCAGAGGCCCCACGGGGAGGAGAATTCGCCGTTGTAGAACATCGCCCCCTGAAGCTTCACTACTTTCAATACTTCGGAAAGCACATCCATAACGCCCCTGGCAAACCTTCTCGGTTCTGAGCAAATCATCATACGGCAACTGTGCCGTGAGCAAGAAAGGCGGACGTGCAGACAAGTATGGGCCGCGATAGTGTCGCATAGTAAGCCTCGTCGAAGCGTTCACCGGAAAGCGCTTCATCAGGTCAGACTCCCCCGGCAAGCACCAGAGGCGTCTGACAGTCTCATCTATGCGGTGAAGGAGGAATCCATGTTACCGAAAACGTTACCGAAAACATTTCGCTTCTGGTTGTTTGAAGCTCTGTCCCTTAGAGACCATGCGTTACGTGCATGCGGTTCCGCGACGCAAGGCCACCGGCCTCGCGGCCCAGATTTACGACATGATCGAGGAGGACTTCTTCATTAATGGTTCGCTCAGCAGTCGTTCGAAGGTACCAGCGCTCATGGCCGGCATATGGACGGCAGGCCGTGAAAGTATGCTGGTGGACGACCACCTGGACCGCACCACCAAGGAAGCGATGAATGCCGTGCTATCACAGGTCAACGATTGCCCCTACTGTGGCGACATGTTGATCAGCCTCGTCCACGCCGGCGGCAAGCACGACGCGGCCTCGTGCATCTTCGCCGAAAACGAGGCACAGATCACCAATACCACCCTACGCAAGCAGCTTGCCTGGGTGAAGTCAATCGCGACCCCCGGGACAAAAATGGACATGCCGTTCCCGTTCACGACTGAGGAACTGCCGGAAGCCATTGCTGCCTTGATGGCCATGAGCGATATCAATCGCTTCAGCCACGTGGTGATGGATGGTTCGCCGGTGAGCGCACCCCTGGGGCTTCGGAGTATCAAGGCCGTGGCGCTCCGACTCTTTGGTGGCCAACTGAGAGCGACCCATGTCAAACCGCTCACGCCGGGACGCGCGCTGCCACTGCTGCCACCCGCCTCGCTGCCACCAGATATGCAGTGGGCCACTTCAAATGCTCGTATCGCTGATGCCCTCGCACGGTGGGCGGCGGTCGTCGAACGTGAGGCTTCGGGCATCGTCTCACGCGGAGGTTCGGGAACTTGTAGTCCGCAATCTGCAGCACTGGAACGGTGAGCTGATGCCCCTTAGCCGCAGTTGGGTGGAGTCAGAAGTGGCAGCACTAACCGGACAGGCGCGGGCGATTGCGCGGTTGGCGCTCGTACTCGCTAAGGCACCCTATCAGGTGGATGAGACACTAGTTGAGGATGTGCTCAGTGAAGATCGGTCCGAAGAACGTTTCATCCGGATTCTGGCCTGGGCATCGTTTGCCGGCGCGCGCAGGTTCGCCCAGCGCATCGCTGAAACGACAAACTGCTCTCGCACTGAGTTGAGTTATGCCTCGTAATCTGTTCCAGAATCGTGCGCGCAACCGCTTTATAAGCGGAGTTGTGCGCACGACTCCGATCGGGCTGCCGAAACGAAGACGCTATATCTCGATCTTGCCGGTACCAAGAGCAGAGCCTGCAATCGTAACGGACGGATGCACCTGGTTTTCTAGCGTGGCCAGGCTAGTAGGGCTAGAATAACGCCGATTTACGCATAGGCTTCTAGCGTTTCGGAATCCTTCGCCAGGCCATCGAAATGACCATTCCTTCCGGCACAAAATTCGGCCGCTACGAAATCCGCTCGAAGATTGGCGAGGGTGGAATGGGCGAGGTTTATCGCGCGCGCGACCTGCAACTGGGCAGGGATGTTGCGGTAAAGGTTCTTCCCTCAAACTACTCCTTCGATGAAGAGCGCTTGAGGCGGTTCGAGCAGGAAGCGCGTGCCGCAAGTGCCCTTAACCATCCCAATATTCTTATAGTGCATGACGTTGGCTCGCACGACGGCTCGCCATATGTAGTTTCGGAACTATTAAAAGGTGAAACCCTGCGCGAGCGAATCAGCGGCGCACCATTGGCCCAACGTCGAGCCGTTGGGTTCGCCCTGCAGATTGCCAGCGGGCTGGCGGCAGCGCATAAGAAAGGAATCGTCCACCGAGATCTAAAACCCGACAACATCTTCATCACTAAGGATGGGCGTGCGAAGATCCTGGATTTTGGAATTGCCAAGCTGATTCAGGCCGACGGAACTGGATTACAGACTGATATTCCCACCCGGCGTGTCAACACGGATCCGGGAGTTGTCATGGGAACCGTGGGCTATATGTCACCTGAGCAGGTGCGAGGGCAAACCGTAGACCATCGTTCCGACATTTTCTCCTTCGGTGCGATTCTCTATGAAATGCTCTCAGGCCGGCGTGCGTTTCATGGTGAGTCGGCTGCCGACACGCTGAGCGCGATCCTCAAAGAAGACCCACCCGATCTTTCGAATACAAACCAGAACGTCTCACCCGTGCTCGAACGGTTAGTAAATCACTGTCTCGAGAAGAATCCGGAAGCGCGTTTTCATTCCGCGAGTGATCTGGCGTTCGCCCTCGAAGCGATCGCCGGCTCTTCGGGGTTTTCCAACCAGACGATCGCAGCCATAACCCCGCTGCCTTTGCGAGCCCGAATCGGAAAACAGGCGCCGTGGCTCGTCGCGGGAGTTTGTGCCTTGGCGTTTCTCGTCGCCCTACCGTTTGCCTTGCTCGATTTCCGTCGTCCGCCTGCTGAAGCGCCTCCCGCGGTACGCTTTCTCATCCCACCGCCGGAAAAGACAGGCTACTCTGGCGATTCGGTTATTTCGCCCGACGGTCGTCTGGTGGTCTTCGGGGGCAAGGACGCCTCACGGAACCAGAGTCTCTGGATTCGACCGCTCAATTCGTTGGACGCGCACCCGCTCGCCGGAACAGAACTCGCGGGAAGTGCGTTCTGGTCGCCCGACAGTCGCTCGATAGGTTTTTTCTCTGGGGGCAACCTCAAGAAGATCGATGTCTCAGGCGGTCCTGTGCAAACGCTGTGTGATGCGGCCAATGCCGGCACGTGGAACCGCGACGGAGTCATCATCTTTTTACGCAGAGTTGGAGAGGGTCTGTATCGCATTCCTGCCACCGGCGGCACACCCACTCCAGTGACGACTCTCGATAAATCGCGCAACGAAAATTTTCATTCGTGCCCTTATTTCTTACCCGATGGCCGCCACTTCTTATATTTGGCGCGCGGCTCACAACGGGAGAAGAACGCGATTTTCGTCGGCTCCCTCGACTCCAGGGAGACGAAGTTTCTGCTGAATGCTGATTCGAGTATGGCCTACGCGCCGCCGGGATATCTGCTCTTCGTGCGCGAGCAGACATTGGTGGCGCAGCCCTTTAACGTCGATAAGCTTCAACTCACAGGTGAAGCGGTTCCCATCGTCGAACGGGTCGGGCGCGTTGCCGTCACCGCGCGTGGGCTCTTTTCTGTCTCAGAGACCGGTGTGCTCGTTTATCGCAGCCTGTCGACTGGAGTTTCACAGCTTACCTGGTTTGATCGCACTGGCAGACAACTCGGGACAATCGGGCCGCCTGCGGCTTATTCGGTTATTCGGCTCTCGCCTGACGAGAAACGTATTGCCTTGCAACGCCTTGATGACGAGAAGGGTACCTTCGACATCTGGTTGATCGAACTCACTCGCGGGACTCCTACGCACTTGACGTTCGATCCGGCAAACGACCTTTCTCCGATCTGGTCCCCCGATGGCACACGCATCGCCTTCGCCTCAAACAGAGAAGGCACGCCAAACCTTTATCAAAAGCTTTCGAGCGGCGCCGGCAACGACGAACTTCTTTTCAAGTCGGGCGACGCGAAACTCCCCAACGATTGGTCGCCGGACGGGCGTTACATTCTTTATCAAGAACGGTCCCCAAGCTGGGACTTGTGGGTGCTACCGCTTTTTGAAGAGCGAAAGCCCGTGATTTTCCTGCAAACAGATTTTGCGGAATCATACGGCCGATTCTCGCCCGATGGACGTTGGATCACTTATGTCTCGAACGAGTCGGGAAAAAGGGAGGTCTATGTGCGTGGCTTTCCGGCGTCGGGCGGCCAATGGCAGATCTCCAACGGCGGTGGAGAGCAGCCCCATTGGCGGCGCGATGGAAAAGAACTGTTTTACGTGTCCCCGGACAAAGAGTTAATGGCGGTCGAAGTCAACGGAAGTTCCGGTACGTTTGAGGCCGGCATCCCGAAGGCCCTCTTCGAGCTTGGCATCAACTCTACCGATCGCTTCTCAGACTACGAGGTCACGCGCGACGGCCAGCGTTTTCTGGTGAACACCCTCGTCGAACAAAGCTTGGGCTCGCCGGTGAACGTCGTGATGAATTGGACCGCGGACTTGAAGCGATGACCATTTCGCCCAACACGAAACTTGGTCCGTATGAAATGGGATATCCGCCAGCGATCTTGCTCCCGGCGGGGAGTTCAGCGCCTGTACTCGTCAAGCCTGGCCATCTCTTCGACAAACAGGCGACGCGCTTCCTGCCGGAGTGTACGACCAGGTACGAGGTCGCGGATCGTCCGGCTCAGAAGTCTCGTCATGGGTTAGAGAGACTCGACAGAGAGCACCACAAGCTTAGTAGTCACGATATCTCGTCACTCAACCAGGCTACATATGCTTGTGCCGACCGCGAATATACAACCCAAAAAACTCCTTTGGTCCCTCTCCTCAATCCGCTAGGACTTCGCTGAGTTGCCTTGAACGAGGCGCACGATCGCCGCGGTAAAGGCCTGAACGAAGGACGAACCTCCGGTCAGCAGATTCGTTCGCGTCATATAGTCCTGAACAATGTCCGGCCGCACGCCGATGTTCTCGATGTACGGGGCGGGCGGGAAGTCAGGCGTCTGAATGAGGTGTCCCCTGTTCATCAAGGACACCGTGATACGAAAGAAGCTCTCCGTATATGCTGTAGCATTGTAACCGACCACGCTTCCGCCGGCACCCATCGTTCTCATGCCAAAGAGTGTCGCGCGATTGTTGTCTTGAAGAAGGGCCGGGAACATGTCCGCTCCAGATGCGGAGAATTCATCCACCAGCACCAAAAGCGGCTTCGTGTACGCCACAGGCGACGGATTCAGTGTCAAACTGCCGGTGGAATTGAGCGAGACGGGAGCGCTTCTTCCGCGCTCTTCGTTGTAGGCTCGTAGAACCTCATCGTAGTTGTTCTGCAGATTCTGAATGATTTGCGGAGGCGCATTCGACAGCTGCGCGGAATTCAATAAAGAAGCGAACGAAAACAACCACGCTCCCGTCGAGCGGATTTCAAAACCCATGGTTCGGAACGGCGTCGGGATGAAGCGCTGTGCCAGTGATTCGACGAAGGAAATAAGCCCTCCGGGATTGCGCATCACATCGATTATCAGCGCATCCGTGTTTGCGTTGAAGTACGCCATTTCCTGATCGAGTTGTTGCAGCGCCAGCGCCACACTCGGCGGCGACATCGTCGGGATGCGAATGAGTCCGATCCGCACACCGTTCGACACAAAGGTTCCGGTTAAAAAGAAATCCGTAGGCGAGGCGCCGAGGCGCAGGACGAAGCCTGGAGGCGGACTGTAGATGGGGAACTTGCTGCCGAAATTCAGCACCGCATAGCGGTCCTGTGGCACGGACGCGTTCAGCAACGGCGCGATCGACGTCATGTAAGATGGGAGCGTGTCATCGATCGGTGTGATATCGGCGACGCGGAACAGCAATGGAAGCGTGCTCTGCGCTGGCCCTGAACCGGTTCCCTGCCCTGGCTCGATTCCTCGAAACAACCGGCGCGGTCCCCCCGGACTCGGCACAGGCCCCTGCGACCTGATCGGGATGCCACGTTTGATCCAGGGGATTGTGTATGTGTTCTGCGCACCCGTGCTGGCCAGACGGATCACCAGCGTCGCTGTATCTCCGAGGTCAGCAATGTGTGGAATGTCTTGTTGGCTGCGGCTCGTGATTTGTGAGGCCGCGATTCGATCCGTGCTGCGCTGGTTTGCCGCAATCGAGTACTTGCGGAGCGAAGTGATCACGTCTTGAACACGGTTGCCATCGATCCCAAGTAGCTCGTCGCCTATCACAAACGGGAACTGCGCAACGGGCAATAGGGTACGGTTGATTCCGTCAATCAAAACCTTGCCGTCATAGATATCGACGCTGAGCGGAAGGGAGACGGTGAATGTGGTCGGGAAGGCGATGTAATCGTGCGCATCGTTCAGCGATGCGACATAGTCGATGAGCACTTCCTGATAATTGAGGTCGTTTGCGTTGTGGATTCCCTCCAGCCATAGGTTGAGGCTCAAGAGATCGAATCCAATGACGTCGCGTTTCCACTCATAAGGCGCATAGTTCTTTGCGTAGAAGCTGGCCAGCTGATTCAGATCGGCGATCCGTTGTTCCTCGGTAAGTATGGTCTGCGCATTGGTCGTCGGGACGGACAACAGCACCAGCATGAATGCTAAGCAGAGTCGCTGCATATGACCCTCCTGTCTGAACAATCGAAATGTTAACTTCGGAAGAGCATGACGGCGTGATTCGCGAGTGTTCGCACGAAACACCTAACGGCAGTTGAGGATATATCGTGTTGGGATGAGGTTGTCAAGGACGTGTGTGGACTCACCAGCCTCAAAAGCCTGCCAACTCCCGTCTCTGTAAGTGATTGAAAAGAGTGAGTAGCGCGTACGGGACTCGAACCCGTGCTCTCCGCCTTGAGAGGGCGGCGTGTTAACCAGTTACACCAACGCGCCACAAAGGTCTGCTGAGTTCGAGCGTTTATACCACGCCAAATGGGCAGTTTTCAAGAAGCCGCGGGCGCCGCTCTTAGTAAAAGTTAATGAAAACTCCGGAAAATGTCGTTGCACAGGTTTTGAAGTCGGAGTACTGTGAGCCACGCCGCGGTTTCGAAAACCGCGGAACCTTAGCAGTTTGTTGACAGGCAATTCAGTTAACAGTCAACGCCTCAGTGTCTCAGTTTTGATGCCACTCTTGACCGTGACGAGAAGCACCCACAGGATTTTGCCGTCCTATTCGGCTGTCAAGAGCAAACAACAAAGGAGCTCTAAATGCGAACCTCACGTAACCTCATCCATGGCCTGCTGGCCTTCTGCGCCCTGCTCGTCGTGTCGTCTGCTGCCTTCGCGGCCGATCCAGGACTGGAATATCCGGCAACTTCAGAAGTCAGCGATCAGAAAGCCGGTTCAGTCCTCTTCTACAACACCTACACCTCCTCCGCGAGCGCCCCGGCACAGGAGAATACGCGGGTCAACATTACCAACACCAGCTCGCAATTTCGCCGTCGCCTTGCATGTCTTCTTCGTTGAGGGGACCAGTTGCGGGGTTGCTGATACCTTCATCTGCTTGACTCGCAACCAGACCGCGAGTTTCACGACCTCTGATGCGGACCCCGGCACCCGGGGCTACATCGTGGCCGTGGCGGTCAACTTCCGTGGCCAGCCCATAAACTTCAACTTCCTGATTGGGGACGAGTACGTCAAGTATGCATCGGGCCACGCCGCCAACCTCGGCGCAGAAGCCGTGGCAGCAGTCGCGGGAGAGGACGAGGGAAGCACAATCAGCAGGATCCCCCATTAGCGGCGGTAGCCCAGGACGAGCCTGCGATATCGGTCGCCTTCGATGGGACGCCTGGTCATTACAACCGGCTCCCTCGCGTGCTCGCGGATGATTCGATACCTTCGCGACTGGATGGGAATGACACGAAGCTTATCGTAAACCGCGTGGGTGGAGGCAACCTGGTGACTGGCGCCGCTACTCTGGGAACCCTGTTCGCGGTCATATATGACGATGCAGAGAACACCTTCAGCACCAGCTTCACCGGCCAATGCCACCTCGAGCTTTCGCTCGGAGCCAACAACCTCCCGCGTGTCATTGGCGGCTGGAATGCTCTCATTCCGGCGGGACACACCGGGTGGATGAAGTTCTGGTCGACCAGCGACATTGCAATCCTCGGGTCAGCGATCAACTTCAACCACGATGCCGCGGGATTCAACGGCGGTCACAACCTCCACAAGTTGACGCTTACGGCTACGGGGACGCTCGTCATTCCGATCTTCCCTGCTTCTTGCGAAGACGTTCAACTCACGGTTAACTGACCTGCTAACATCCAGGCAGGAAGGCAAGAGCCACAAAGGCGAAGACAGGCCGTTTGACCTGCTCTTCGCCTTTTGCTTTTCCGGAGTAGCCGCAAGAACACAAGAAACACAAAAAAGCACGAAATTAGGATGTGCCTACTGGATATAACAGCCAGAGATAGCCGGCGGCTGCTTCAAAAGGAAACAAGCGTGCTGCGAGCAGTCTTCCAGTCGCATCATCAATCGCTGCCATCAAAGAAAGCTCTGGGCCTTGAGGGCCAAATCAGCGATGAGGACTGCCGTCCCATAGCATCATGAGGCCTTCCTGCGGCTTTCGCTCCCGGCGCTTGTGATGACGCGGTGGCCTCCGTTTGCACTTGGCCGGATTGCCGGCTCCACGGCGAAGTCGACGGACAGTTTCACGGCTGAGCTTGATTCCTTCGCGCTCGGCCAGCTTTTGTGTGAAGTGTGATCATGGAACAGGCAGTAAGGCTTTTGAGACAAGGCCAGAATCTGTTTAGCAAGCTCGGGAGAAGTCTTATTGTGAGGACTTCGACCTCGATTGCCAGGTGCCAAGGCTACCGGTCTTTCAGATCTAGTGACTTGCCTGATCCGCTTCGCCTGGCGATAGGAGACCCCCATTTTTGTGGCTGCCTCCTTGAGTATCAGTCGGCCAAGCTCAACCAGCTCAATGATTCTCCATCTCTGGCAATGCTTCTCGCTCAACGAATAGGTATCCCCTCACGAGGGGACATTATCGCTGTGCAGTTGGAAGGGGATATTTTCGCTGTGCAGATACAGCGTTTCAGGAGACTAATCAACCCTCTTAGTATGAGTTAATAAAAAAACATAAGGGAAATATGATTGCACAGGCTCTGAAGGCGGAGTAGTGTGAGCCACCGCGGTTTTCGAAAACCGCGGAACGTTAGTGCTTGTTTGATAGGCAATTGAGTACTCAGCTATCAACGCCTAAGTGTCTCAGTTTTGATGCCACTCTTGACCGTGACGAGAACCACCCACAGGATGGGATTCTGCCACCAAGTCGGCTGTCAAGAGCAACCAACAAAGGAGCCTCTAAATGCGAACCTCACGTAACCTCATCCATGGCCTGCTGGCCTTCTGCGCCCTGCTCGTCGTGTCGTCTGCCGCCTTCGCGGCCGATCCAGGACTACCCTATCCGGCAAATTCAGAAGTCAGCGATCAGAAAGCCGGTTCAGTCCTCTTCTACAACACCTACACCTCCTCCGCGATCGCCCCGGCACAGGAGAATACGCGGATCAACATTACCAACACCAGCTCAAATTTCGCCGTCGCCGTGCATGTCTTCTTCGTTGAGGGGACAAGTTGCGGGGTTGCTGATACCTTCATCTGCCTCACTCGCAACCAGACCGCGAGTTTCACAACCTCTGATGCGGATCCCGGCACCCGGGGCTACATCGTGGCTGTGGCGGTCAACTTCCAGGGCCGGCCCATAATCTTCAACTTCCTGATTGGTGACGAGTACGTCAAGTATTCATCGGGCCACGCCGCCAACCTCGGCGCAGAAGCCGTCGCAGCAGTCGCGGGAGAAGTCCCGGAAGACGGCGAAACGCCAGCATCCCTCATCCAACCCGGCGGCGTAGCCCAGGACGAGCCTGTGCTTTCGGTCGCCTTCGATGGGACGCCTGGTCATTACAACCGGCTCCCTCGCGTGCTCGCGGATGATTCGATACCTTCGCGACTGGATGGGAATGATACGAAACTTATCGTAAACCGCGTGGGTGGAGGCAACCTGGTGACTGGCGCCGCTACTCTGGGAACCCTGTTCGCGGTCGTCTATGACGATGCAGAGAACACCTTCAGCACCAGCTTCAGTGGAAACTGCCATCTCGAGCTTTCGCTCGGAGCCAACAACCTCCCGCGTGTCATTGGCGGCTGGAACGCTCTCATTCCAGCCGGACACACCGGGTGGATGAAGTTCTGGTCGACCAGCAACATTGCAATCCTCGGGTCAGCGATCAATTTCAACCAGCGACGCCGGTTCAGCGGATTCAACGGCGGTCACAACCTCCACAAGTTGACGCTTACAGATGCAGCGACGCTCGTCATTCCGATCTTCCCAGCTTCTTGTGAAGATATTCAAATCGCGGTTAACTGACCTGCTAACACCAGGCAGGAAGGCATAAAGGCGAAGACAGGCCGTTTGACCTGCTCTTCGCCTTTTGCTTTTCCGGAGTAGCCGCAAAGAACATAAACCCCACGAAATACACAAAATTGATCGAAACTAGCCCGGCCTGGGAGCGCACGCCGTCCCGCGTGCTCTTGGCGCGAGCACTTAGCCAGAGATCAAAAGTACAAACTCACTGGGGGCGAATCACGAACCGTTCCCACTTGAATTCGCCAGGGCGGCTCTCGCCACCAAGCACGCGAGACGCGTGCGCTCCCAGGCCGTCCGGGCGTTCCGATTGGGCTACGTGCGAAATGGATACCGCCTGACGCGGCGACCACGAAGTCGCCGAGCCCCAAACGATGTGTTATAAAAGGTGTTTATCTTATTGTTGAAGGGATACGATATTTCATGGGCTCGTCCCTGCTGGACCGCATCAAAGGGCGCATCACTCAATTCGCTCTCTCAAAGTTCAACGTTGCGTTGGACAACATCGCGTCGGAGGTCCCTCCGCGCATCGAACTCGGTGATCTTGCCTTTCCGGTCGCCTTTGAGCTGGCGAAACTCGTCAAGGCAGCGACAGGACAGAAGGTCAATCCACGCGAGATCGCCACTCAGCTGGCTGAAATCCTCAAATCCGAGCCGGGCATATCGCGAGTCGAGATTGCCGGCCCCGGCTATCTCAACGCCTTTCTCGACCGCGCCGAGGTCTTCAATCAGCTCGTCGCCGGAACGATTGAGCCGGCAGCGCGAGCCGGTAACAAGCTGATCGTCGAGCACACTTCCATCAACCCCAACAAGGCCGCCCACATCGGTCACGTCCGCAATTCGGTGCTTGGCGACAGCATCAGCAGGATCTTGCGGTCGACTGGTGAAAACATCGAAGTTCACAACTACATCGACAACACCGGCGTTCAGGTGGCCGATGTAGTCATCGGGTTTCTCTATCTCGAGCGGAAGCTGCCCGCCGAAATCCAGAAGCTGACAGGTGAAAGCCGCTTCGACTACTACTGCTGGGATTTGTACGCGCGTGTGGGTGCCTGGTATGAGGAGGACAAATCGCGGCTCGACCTGCGAGCGCGCACTCTGCATGAAATCGAAGCCGGTGAAGGCATCGCGGCCAGTGTCGCTGAGCTTGTCTCCTCGCGGATAGTCGACTGCCATCTCAATACCATGGCACGTCTCGAGATCACCTACGATCTCATGGCGCGCGAGAGCGAGATTCTTCATCTCCACTTCTGGACGCATGCACTTCGAGAAGCTCAAAGAAGGCGGGGCGATAGTCTTCGAGACCGAAGGACGTAACCGCGGCTGCTGGGTAATGCGAGCTCAGGAGACTGAAGGCGCTCAGGACGAAAGCGAAGACGAGACTGAACACGATATCGACAAGATCATAGTCCGTTCGAATGGCACGGTGACCTACACTGGCAAGGACATTGCCTATCATCTTTGGAAGCTCGGCAAGCTGGGTCTCGACTTCTACTATCGTCTATTGCGTGAAGACAACGGGCACCAGGTCTGGTCGACGACCAGCAACGAAGCTCTCGCGATAAGTGAGCATCCGCCATTCGGCAACGGCACAGCTTTTCTGAACGTAATAGATGTTGGCCAGTCGTATCCGCAGGAGACAGTCAAGCGCGGAGTCATGGCAATCGACCACGATGAGGGCGTCGCGCGCAGCGCCCACCTCGCCTATGAGAAGGTGACGCTCACTCCAGCGGCAGCGAACGAGCTGGGAATGGCCATCTCTGACGCCGACGCACAGCGGCAGCAGATCGGGATGTCAGGTCGCAAGGGACTCGGAGTCAAGGCCGACGATCTGATCGATAGACTCGAAGCCAATGCTCTCTCGGAGGTGCAATCACGTCACGGAGATCTGGATTCTGCGGGCAGCGCGCGGATAGCTCACCAGATTGCAGTTGCTGCGCTGCGCTACTTTCTGCTCAAGTACACGCGGACATCGATCATCGCCTTCGACTTCAAGGAGGCGCTCAGTTTCGACGGCGAGACCGGACCATATATTCAGTATTCGGCAGTCAGAGCCAACAATATCTTCAGGAAGATCGGCAGAGCCCCGGAGCAGGTGCGATCAGACTACGCATCCTGCACGGCCGAACAGGTTGCCGAATTGTTTGACGGCCAGAGTGGCCAGGACATCTGGTCGCTGGTGAGCTTTGCCGCAAGGCTCGAAGAGATGGTTGGAGTGGCGGCTGCGAATTTCGAGCCGACTCACGTAGCCAAGTACGCATTTCAGCTGGCGAAACAGTTCAACCTCTTCTATCACAGCCATCACATACTGAGTGAGCCGGACACCGGCCGCCAGACCATATTGCTGATGGTCGTCGACATGGTGAGGGGCCGTCTTGAGAAGGCGCTCTCGCTCCTCGGCATCGAAGTGCCTGAGAGGATGTGACTCAATGCTCGTCGTCATGACATCGGGAGCCACCGACGCCGAGATCCGTCGCGTAATCGATGCGGTCGAGGCACTGGGCCTCAGGGCACATCCGATGCCGGGCGCGCTGCGCACCGCTATCGGAATCACCGGCAACACCGGCGCTGTCGAGACTGCCCCTTTCGCCGATCTTCCCGGTGTCGCCGAGTGCGTCCGGGTTACCAAGCCCTACAAGCTCGTCAGCCGGGAGCTGCGCCCGGAAAAGACCGTTGTCAGAATTCGCAACGCCGAGATCGGCGGAGGCAAGCTTGCGATTATCGGCGGTGTCTGCGCGGTTGAGTCTCGCGAACAGACAATGGCCACAGCCGAGCTTGTTGCGGCCTCGGGCTGCCACTTCTTCCGCGGCGGAGCGTTCAAGCCTCGCACTTCGCCCTATGCCTTTCAGGGCCTCGGCGAGGAAGGCCTCCAGATTCTCTCAGAGGTGCGCGACCGGTACGATCTGGTCATCGTCACCGAGGCAATCGACGAAGCCTCACTTGAGCTGGTCGAGCGCTACGGTGACGTGATCCAGATCGGCGCCAGGAACATGCAGAACTTCAGCCTGCTCAAGCGCGCCGGGCAGGCCCGCAAGCCGGTGCTCCTGAAGAGGGGCATGGCCTCGACTATAGAGGAGTTCCTGCTTGCGGCCGAGTATGTGATGTCAGAGGGAAACTACGAGGTGATTCTCTGCGAGCGAGGCGTTCGCACGTTTGCGGCTCATACGAGATTCACTCTGGATCTCTCGATAGTCCCCGCGGTTCAGCGTATTTCACACCTTCCCGTAATCGTCGATCCGAGCCATAGCACCGGTAAACGTGAAAAGGTGATACCACTCGCGAGAGCTGGTGTGGCCGTCGGAGCTGACGGCCTCCTCGTTGATGTCCATCCGAATCCGGAGAGGGCGCTCTGCGATGGACCGCAGGCACTGCTCTTCAACATGTTCCAGGATATGGTTGCCCAGGTGACAGCCATCGCAGCGATAGTCTCGCCGGAACCTTAGCCGCGCACGTCTTTGCGTCTTTTGCGTCTTTGCGCGAGGAGTATTCGGGACAAGCCTGCTGCGAGATACTTCTCGCGCAAAGACGCAAAGACGCAGAAGACGCAAAGAAAGCCGCTATCTTACTCGACCGAGAAATTGACTTTCTTATTGGCAGTGGCCTTTGCCAGGCGGTCGATGACCACAAGGCGGAGTTCGTACTCGCCCGGTGAGAAGTTTGCGAGCGAGAGTCGAGCGGCGTATGGAACGCGCTGCTGATCGCTTCCCGGTGCAATCGAGACGGGACCGAGCGGTGTCGCATAGACGAGCTTGCTCCCGGAGAAGACCTGCGACTGCACTACGAGGTCCGGAATGTTCCCTTTGTCTGTCTTTGCGTTGTAAGCAACAACAAAGAAGTCAACCGAGCCGCCGCGTGCAAATTTGCGATGGCTGGTCGACGCGTGATTATTCTCCCTGGCCGCTTTGGCCTCGGCCCCAACAGGATCGGCCTCAAGTGAGGGCGTCAGAAAGACACTGCTCAACGCGAGCTGCTTCTTAGCCAGATCGCCCACCTCAACCCATTGCGAGGCGCTGCCTACGCGGGCAGTCCCATCCTCGCGAATGGCGATCCGTGCCTGGTAGAAACCGGGCGCGAGTTTTACAACCTTCCGATAATTGAAGCCCTGCTTGAGAGCCTCCTCGTAGCGCGCCGGCGTGAGATTGATGTTCACCCGTTCGTTGTAACTCGCGACAACCTTGCCTCGCTCATCGAAGACGGCGGCAACCACATCGAGCAGTGATTGCAGGTTCCCGCCGACGTTATTGAATGTCAGCCCAGCGGGGTCCAGCTCAGCATTGAGGACAGCGACGGGTCCGGACTCCGGCGTGTCGACAAAATCGGCCGACATTCCGACGTCGATCCCGTGAAGCGGAAAGAGCGAAGTCAGGCCCGCCCGAAGCTGCGTCTCACGAGCAGCGCTGGCGATCTTCTCAGCCTGCTCCGGGCTCTTTGGCTTCTCCTGCTTTGCGGCAACCGTTTCAGTAGGCGCAAAGTAGCCCTTCCGCGTACGAATCCTGAGCTCGGGGCGGCCGGGAATGCGAACCTCAATCTTGTGAAACCGGCCATCGCGATGCGAAATCTGTGGCTCGTAGGCGAGCACGTAGTAGGTCTCGTTGTCGTCGAGCACGCGCTGCAGCCCCAGATTGAGGTCGTTGGTGTTGAAGAGCGGAAACCCGCCGGTGTCGCGGGCTAGCGCATTGAGCGCGTCTCGCTTCGCCTCGGTGGAGGTGTTCTCTATGCGCGCGCGAGCACCAGGCATGCCGACGTCGGGAGGCGGCTGCTCCGACGCATCTCCACCCGGCGGCGTGGCGATCAATCCGCGCGCGTCGACCGAATAGATGACCACGCCGGCGCGCGTTGCGGCGTCGGTGATGCGTCGCAAATCGTAGATCTTGTTCGAGATGTTGCCTCCGAGATAGAAGCCATCGGAGAGCAGAACGAGCATCTTCCGGCCAGGCAGATCTCGCAGGCTGCGAATTACGCCCTCAAGCGTTTCGAGTGTCGAGCCCGAGTAATGAGCGTTCTGAGTGACGATCATTCGCGCCTTCGACTGCGCCTGCGACACCGCGATTTGACGACTGCTCGCTGCGGATGAGCTGTTTGACCGGCCAGGCGGGCTCGGAGGGAGTCCCATGTTGCGAAGGATCTCCTGGACCGCAAGCTCGAGTGCGTCCGAGTCACCCATATCGATGAGCTCGGCCTGGTAGTCCGTGATGCGCGGCACATCGAAGGAGCTGGTTACCTTGCGCTCCTGAACCGACAGGCGCTTGATGGCCCTCTTGAGGATGTCCGGCTCATTCGTGAATTGCTGGTAGAACCCGAGATTACCGCTGGTGGTCGCGAGTGCCACCTGGTCTCCGCTGACCAGCTGTTTGTCGATGAATTTGTTGAGTGTCTGCTTGACGATGAGCAGGTCGCTGGGTGTGAGATGGAAGTCGTCGACGGCAAGGACGACGTAGCGGCCGCGGACCTCTTCGAGCGGCGGCGCCGTTTTGCCATCGGGAGTTTTCCGGGGCTCGCTCACTATCCAGGAGGCCGGTTGAGTCGAGCTGCCCATGGCAAAGTGGGTCACGGTCTGAGGCTTTCCATCTTCAATGACCTGGAAGTCCTCGCGCTTCAAATCGGAGACGAGTTTGCCGGCCTTGTCGGCTACAACGAGATCAATCTGAACGAGCTCGGTCTCGAGCCGGATGACCGGTTCAGTCTTCTGATCCTTCTGACCCGTTGTCTGAGATTGAGAGGAAGACGTGGGCGCCTTCTTCGAGTCGTCCTGCGCCCAGACAGCCGTGTAGGCGAGGATTCCGCCAAAAACCAGTATTACAGCAGGATTGATGATCGCTCTTCTTATTGAAACCCTTCGGAATTGCATAGAGATTGGGCGGAAAGCTCCACCTGATCTTACCACCTGGGGTAGCTTTTTCGGAACTTTTGGCCGTATAGAATGGTATCCTATACACTCTGATCATTGTCTTATCTTGAGGTCTTATTAGAGGTTCGCTATGAAAGCTTATCAGGTGACTGGCAAACAATTGGTTCTATTGGCGATGCTGACGGCGGTCTTCGCCGGGAGCGTGGTCGTTTTTTATGATCGGTTCGGACCCGATCTTCTGGGTCGCCTTGCCGGCGCGAAAAGCTAAGGTCGCCGAGCCGCCGGTCAGCCGGATCACCGATCCTTCTGTGGCAACCGACGAGCAGAACAACGAAGAGGTCTATCGGGCCATGAGCCCCGGCGTCGTCAACATAACCACGACCATGGAGGTGAGAGACCTTTTCTACGCTTACCAGCAGGAAGGATCCGGCTCGGGCTCAGTGCTCGACAAAGAAGGCCACATTCTGACCAACTTCCATGTCGTCCGCGGGGCCTCAGAAGCTGACCGTTACGCTCGCCAATAGTAAGGAGGACTATCCCGGGGAGATTGTCGGGGCCGACGAAGACAACGACCTCGCGATCATCAGAATCAAGACCTCGCGTGACAATCTGACACCGATCCCACTCGGCAGCTCGAAGGAGTTGATCGTCGGCCAGAAGGTCCTCGCGATTGGAAACCCCTTTGGACTGGATCGGACGCTTACGACGGGTATCGTCTCCGGTTTGGCGCGGCCTCTCCGGTCTGAGTTGACCGACCGCCTTATCGAGGGAGTGATTCAGACGGATGCTGCAATCAACCCGGGCAATTCCGGAGGGCCGCTGCTTGACTCACACGGACGGATTATCGGGATCAACACGATGATCTACACGCCACAAGGTCCGGGTGGAGGATCGATCGGGATCGGCTTTGCCGTGCCGGTCGATAATGCGAAGAAGATCATCCCGGACCTGCTTGCTTACGGCCGTGTCCGCAGGCCAGTGCTCGGGATACAGCCAGTTCCGCTGGATGCGAGGCTCGCGCAGGCGCTGGATCTGTCTGTGGATGAGGGGTTGCTTGTGTCGAAGGTCGTGCCCGGGAGTTCCGCGGCTCGTGCCGGCATCAAGGGTGGGAATCAGCCTGCTTTGCTGCAGCGGACGAGGATTCAGATTGGCGGGGACGTGATCGTCAGCGTCGATGGGCAGCCTGTGAAATCTAAGGATGATCTCGACAGGATTTTGGGCGGTAAGGCGATTGGTGACAAAGTGCCCGTGGAAGTCGTGCGGAGCGGACGCCGGTTGAAGCTGGAGGTCCTCCTCTCCGAAGCCCCGCGACAAGCGACTAGCCACACGCAAATATCGTGCCGCAGACTGTCCAGTCTGCGGCAAACTTCGCCATAGCACAATCAAGGGTATCCGGACCTCAACAACCTCACTAGGGAATTCCCGGCGCGGACGGCACCGGGCGGGCAGGTACATAGCGCTGCCCCTACAGTTTTCCACTGCCAAGGTACGTTTCGCGCTCCTGCTCGTCCAGCGCGGAGCAGCATTAATCGCTTACTTTCCCTTGAGCGAGCGGGCGATGAAGTCGGTCTGATTGCGAATCACCCCCAGTGTATTCTTGCCGCCGGTGAAATTCAGAATGAACACCGTAGTCTCATTTGCCCGCACATAGTAATTGCGTCCCGTCATCTTCTGCCCGGCAGCATTATTGAAGTTGTAAGAAACCAGCGTCGCGGGCCCGTTCGCCGAGAACTTCTCAACCGACACGGGATCATAGGCCAGCAGGAACCGCAGCCGCTCATTCTCATCCTTCTTCGCGAATTCGGTCGTGTCGATCGATTTATCAACCGTGACGCGCCGAATCTTGAGCGCTCCATTCTCGCGCACGCGAAAAACAATCAGTTCCAGTTGCTGCTTTCCGGACGGATCGGTATTGGTGATCGGCACCCAGCCCGAGGGCAGCGAAATATGAAAGAAGCCATCAGGATCGTCAAACTCGAGCGCCGCTGACTGCGAATTCGTCGCAGTCGAGAATCCCATAATCAGCAACATACCCAGCAGAACCAACTTCATCTAAACAGCTCCTTCTCAAATCTTCAGCGCGCGAAGAGATCGGCCAAGCGCCTGCTCGATTGCGGCGCGCTGGATTGTGACCAGTTCCTCGATTCCCCGTGCCGCGGCACCAATCATCTCATTCATGTGCGCCTCGCTGAAAGGCTCCCTCTCTGCAGTCCCCTGAATCTCAACAAAGCGGCCATCACCGGTGCGCACAACGTTCATATCGACTTCGGCCTTTGAGTCCTCACTGTAGTCCAGGTCGAGCAGGACCCTTCCTTTGCAAATGCCGACGCTGACAGCCGCCACGTGATCGCGAAGAGCCGGACGGGTGAGAGAACCGCGCGCCATGAGGCAATCAAGCGCGAGCGCCAGCGCGACGAATCCGCCCGTGATCGAGGCCGTGCGTGTTCCACCGTCAGCCTGAATGACATCACAATCGACGACGATGCTTGTTTCGCCGAGAGCCGCGAGGTCCATCACTGAGCGCAGGCTGCGGCCAATGAGGCGCTGAATCTCATGGGTGCGTCCCGAAGGACCGCCGCGACCAACTTCGCGAGCCATTCGCGTATCGGTTGCTCGAGGCAGCATGGCGTACTCGGCCGTTACCCAGCCCGTCCCTCGGCCTTTGAGGAACGGCGGGACCTTCTCCTCCACTGAAGCTGTGCAAATGACGCGGGTTCCACCAACCTCGATGAGGACCGATCCCTCGGCATATTTGTTGAATGCCGTCGTGATCTGCACGGGCCTAAGCGAGCCCGGTGAACGGCCGTCAGCGCGCGCTAAGTCGGTCATGACCCCATACCTCCACCGCCTCGAGGTGCTTTGGCGGCGCACCCAATATTCTCTCCGCGATGCGATGAAATCGCTTTGCGGCATCCGTCACGAAGATCCGTGTAGATCCTTCAACGTGTTCGCCGTCGCGGTTCAGCAAATCACGCTCTGCGAGCAGAGCTTCAACTTCAACCGCAGTCGCCTCGGCGGAGTCTACCAGCGTGACATCCGGACCCATTGTCTCGACGATGACGCCGGAGAGCAATGGGTAGTGAGTGCAGCCAAGCACCAGCGTGTCTATCTCATATGATCGGAGCGGCTCGAGGTATCTTCGGGTAACCAGCCGCGCAACCTCCGAATCGGTCTCACCCTCTTCAGCGAGCGCGACAAACAACGGGCATGGCCGTGAGAAGATCTTGATGTCGGGACCGGCGAGCTCGCGAATCCCCTTTTCGTAAACGCCACTATCGACTGTCGCTTCTGTAGCGATGACGCCAACAGGTCCTCCTCGTGTAGCGCGAGTTGCTGCTCGAACACCAGGCCCGATGACACTCAGCAACGGCACGTCGAACTCTTCGCGAAGACGATCGCGAGCCAGAGCCGAGGCCGTATTGCAGGCGACGACCAGCATTTTGACTCCCTGGCTGACCAGGAAGCCCGCATCCTCGATCGCGTAGCGGGCAATTGTCGCCGGCGACTTCGTGCCGTACGGCACACGAGCCGTGTCACCGAGGTAAATCAGGTCTTCGTGCGGGAGACGCCTTCGCAGCGCCCGGAGGACAGTCAATCCGCCGACCCCTGAATCAAAGACTCCGATCGGCAAAGGATTCATGAAGAATAGAGGAAAAATGGAGGTGGAGAGAATCGAACTCTCGTCTGGCAGCCGTCTCCGAAGGAATCTACATACTTAGCCGCTTCGCTTGGGTTTCGCTCGCGCGTAGTAGCAGAAGCGGCGAAGAACTACGCGCAAACTATGCCAGAAGAGTTTCGCCTCCGAGCTCTGACCTGCACCAGGAGACTATCCCGTTAAGGTGACGCTCGGCCTCATACACACGGGAGATATATGAGCGAACGTGACTGGAGCTAGAGTTAACTAGGCAGCCATAGCGAGTTCAGTGTTCGCATGTACACGTTGCTTGCAGGAACGAGTTACAAGCTTCTCGGTATGCATCCTTCGATTCTGGTCTCCCATCGAAACCAGTACACCCCCATAGCGCTTAGTTTACACTATTGTCGCGATGTTCTGAAGGCCTTTGTAGGGGCGGCTCGCGAGCCGCCCCTGGAGTTTGGACATTTTGTCCTGGAAGAGTTACGGACGCCAGGGGTTGTCGCGCCAACGGCGCGACCGAAAACAGCCCAGGGCGAAGCCCTGGGTATGATAGCCAACAATCGGTCGAGGCCCGCCGGGCCAACGTTGCCCCTGTAGGGCGTGGCAGTCCGCGCGATTATCCACCCAGGGCTTCGCCCTGGGCTCCTTTAGGTCGCACCTTTGGTGCGACCGGGGGCGGGCCGCGAGCCGGTCAGACGCCCCTACGACGCAGGTTTTAGGGCCGGCTTATCCGCGTGCCCGTTCCGTGCGCCGAAGGGGCGCGGGTAACCTTTCGCATGGAGCAGATCTCCAGTTCTTCAATGGTCCCTAGTAATGCCATATGCGTGCCGATAACCGAGGGGCGTGCCGAGCCTTTCCTGGCAGCCATTCACCAGGCCTCGAAAATGGCCGATGCCATCGAGCTGCGCCTCGACTACCTTGCCGAGAACGAACTGGATGGCGTCCTCAACAGGCTCCCCGAGCATCTGAGCACAGTCGGCAAGCCGGCCATTCTTACCTTTCGCCCTCGCGAGGAGGGTGGCCGCCGGGACCTCGATATCTGCGATCGCCTGGAATTCTGGCGAAATCTCTCGCCGGGCCTTCTCGACCTGGCCACTTTTGTTGATCTCGAATTGGACCTCGTTGAAGCACTCGATCCCAGCCACTCACCCATTCCATGGAAGAAGGTCATCTGCTCGTATCACAACTTCGAAACCACGCCTGCCGACCTTACGGATATTGCCGATCGCATCGCACTCACACCGGCCGCGGTCGTCAAGGTCGCGACCATGGCGAGAACCATCGATGACTCATTGAGGCTGATGGAGCTGCTCGATCGGAAGCCCGGAGGCAAACCGATCATCGCGCTGGGTATGGGCATTCCGGGCATCATGACGCGCGTTCTTGCACTTTCACGCGGCGCTCTTCTGACCTTTGGCTCTCTCCGTCCAGGAGCCGGGAGCGCAAGCGGTCAGCCGACCGTAAGAGAACTCCTGGAGTCCTACCGCGTCAAAAGCATTTCCCGGCAGACGGAAGTCCTGGCGGTCATCGGCAACCCTATCGGCCATTCTCGATCACCGGCGATTCACAACGCTGCCCTCGCCGCCACAGGGCGAGACGCCGTCTTTCTCCCTCTCGAGGTGAGCAATCGCAGCAGCTTTGTTCGTGACTTCGTTCGACCCGCCACGAACCAGATCGGCTGGCAAATGCGCGGGTTCAGCGTGACAATTCCTCTGAAGGTCGCGATCATCGATCAGCTGGACGTGATCGATCCGCTCGCCACACGAGTGGGCGCAGTCAACACAGTTGTAGTCGAGGATGGCAGATCTTCACGGCTACAACACGGATGTGGCGGGAGCTATGAAGCCGCTCCAGGAGCTGGTCGAGTTGAGGGATGCACGAGTGGCAGTCATCGGTAATGGAGGCTCGGCCCGAGCTGTATGCGCCGGCCTGACTGAGGCAGGCGCAGTCGTCACCGTCTATGGACGTGATCCGCGAAAGTCGGAGATGCTTGCCAGCCAGTTTGGAATAGAGTCCGGGGAGTTGTCCCGATTTCGTGGTCCGGCGGACATCCTGATCAACTGCACTCCGATTGGCATGCGCGGCCATTCAGAAGGCTCGAGTCCGATCGCCGCGGATGTGCTGGGGAATGTCGGGCTGGTATACGACCTGATCTACAATCCTGAGGAGACTACCCTGCTCAAGCAGGCGCGCGAAGCCGGATGCCGCACACTTGGCGGTCTGGCGATGCTCGTCGCGCAAGCCGCTGAGCAGTTCAGGCTATTTACAGGTGAGGAGGCGCCGGTGGCTGTCATGGCTCGCGCCGCGAGATCAACCGACGACGAAGAGAACGGCGAGGGCAATTCCCAGTAGCAGGTTGAATGCCATGATGGTTGTCGAGAGGCGATGCAGGTTGTTGAACTGTTCGCGGCGCGGATCTGTCTTCGCGAGATGATCGATGCCCTCCGGCGTCCCGCTTCGAAGGCTTTCGATGCGGCGACTCACAAGGAGGCCCGAGTATAGGGTAAAGCCGAGCATGACGATGACGATCACAAGCCTCACCAGCAATGCGGCCCTCCCCTCGACTACGAAAGGCAGCAGATATGGGCGAGATGAGACAAAGGCGACGCTCAACCTGAAGACAAGAGTCGCAAGTATGACGAGGCCGCAGACGTAGGCGACCCAGTGGAACCTGCGCAGCATCAGTCCAAAGCTGCGGCCCGCACTATCGCGTGAGGGTGCCGTCTGGAAGATTGCGGGAGCAACGATGAAGCTGAGAACGATCATGCCGCCAATCCAGACGGTGATCGCGAGCATCTCCAGAATGATGGACACGCTAAGAAGATTGGCCATGTCGTGCAGTTCCTGGATAGAGGTGCAATCCCATTCTGGGCATCCCGTTAGGGATGCAAGAGGGTAGCCAGGGGCAAGCGAAGCGCAGCCCCTGGGAATGCGCGCAAAAGAGAACCGCGTCCTGAAGGGACGCCGGACCGACACATTGGTTAATCGCAGAGCGGTCTCGCGCCCCTTCAGGGCGCGGGCCTTCTTCGCTGGGCATTCCAGGGGCTGCGCTTCGCTTGCCCCTGGCTACCTTCTTGCATCCCTTCGGGATGCCCGGAGCAGGCTACGGAAATTTCGCAAAAGCATCCTTCGCTTGCCTCTGGCAACCCTTTTAGATTCCCGTCGGATGCGGAAAACAACCATCTTACATCTCGCGATCTGACATTATGCAAACACTCGCGAAAGTTGTCATGGCGGTGAGCCTGCTGCTGGCAGGAACGGAAGGGACAATTATGGCTCAGACTGACCGGTATGAAGGTCAGGTCAATGCACCCGATTTCCCGCTTGGGCTCGACTGGCTCAATACCGCCCGGCCCGTGTCAATCCGCGACTTGCGGGGGAAGATTGTTCTGCTCGATTTCTGGACCTATTGCTGTATCAACTGCATGCACGTCATCCCCGAGCTCAAGCGCCTCGAAACGAAATACGCAAACCAGCTGGTTGTGATCGGCGTCCATTCGGCCAAGTTCGCCAACGAGAAAGACACTGCGAACATCCGGCAGGCCATTCTCCGATATGGCATAAGCCATCCGGTAGTCAATGATCGAGACTTCGAGATCTGGCGCGCATATACTGCGCGCAGCTGGCCGACTCTCGTGCTCATCAATCCCAAAGGCAAAGTGGTCGGCCAGGTATCGGGCGAAGGCATCTATGATGCGTTTGATCAGTTTCTCGGAGAGATGGTGCCATACTTCCGCTCTCGCGGATTGCTCAACGAGAGTCCGATCAGCTTCCGTCTCGAAAAGGCCTCGGCGCCGCAGACTCTGCTCAGCTATCCCGGAAAGGTTCTCGCCGACGAGCCTGGCGACCGGCTCTTCATCAGTGACTCCAATCACAATCGCATAGTCATTACGTCGCTCAAAGGCGAGGTTCGCGATGTTATCGGAGAGGGTGATGAGGGACTGGTCGATGGGTCATTCGCCGAGGCTCAGCTCAATCGGCCCCAGGGAATGGCGCTCGATGGCGACTCGCTCTACATCTGTGACACCGAAAATCATGCGATTCGCCGTGCCGACCTCAAGCAACGAAAGCTCGAGACTATTGTCGGAACCGGCGTTCAGGCGCCCGGGAAGAACCGCCGGAGGTGTTGGCCGGAATGTGGCGCTCAACTCACCGTGGGATGCAGTTCTCCACGATGGTAAGCTCTACGTCGCCATGGCAGGGCCGCATCAGATCTGGGTCCTTGACCCGCGGACGCGAGAGGCGCGTCCATATGCCGGCAGCGGGCGTGAGGATCATCTCGATGGTTCTCTCGAAAAGGCGGCGCTGGCTCAGCCCAGCGGGATCACCACCAATGGAACTCATCTCTTCTTTGCCGACAGCGAAGTCAGCTCGATTCGCGCCGCCGCTCTTCCGCCGGGTAACGCGGTATCGACGATTGTCGGCAAGGGACTCTTCGACTTCGGTGACGTAGACGGCAGGGGTGGCTCGGTCAGGCTTCAGCATCCACTGGGAATAGTCTTTGCGGACGGCAAGCTATATGTCGCAGACACCTACAACAGCAAGATCAAAGAGATCGATCCGGTGAAGAGTGAATCTCATACTTATGCCGGAGGGCGCGAGCGAGGCTCGCATGACGGCGATCGCAAGTCAGCTCGCTTCAACGAGCCCGGCGGGATCAGCGCGACGAGCACAGCGCTCTGGGTTGCGGATACCAATAATCACCTGATTCGCAAGATCGACCTCGCGTCGGGTGCTGTTTCCACTCTCGAGTTGAGCGGTCTCGAGAAGATGCCTGTTCAGGCTGCCCGCAAATTTCGGGGCCGTATCGTTCCCGCGGGTAAGCTTGCCATAGGCCCGGGACCGGGCAAGATCGCGCTCTCGTTCACCCTTCCTGCAGGTTTCAAGCTCAATCCGAACGCGCCGCTTTACATTGCTTACGGGTCAGATGCCAGGAACGTGACAAATCCAACGTTTCCACTGGAGGTCCCGGTCGACACAAAGGCTGGCGAGAATGGGCTGACAATCGACGCGGTCGTCTACTTCTGTCGCGACGATGCAGTGAAGCTCTGTATGGTGGACGCGCTGAGGATTCAGGCTACGCTTGAGGTCAGGAACGAAGCGCCGAACCGGCTGGATCTGGCAATTCCTGTTCGTGTCCCACTTGCGAAGGGGTTTTAGCGGTTTTGCGGTTCTTCCGATACCACTCAATCGTCTCGCGCAACCCTTCATCAAACGGAATCCGCGATCGAAAGCCGAACTCGCGCTCGGCTCGCGAGGTGTCGAGGCTCCGCCGCGGCTGACCGTCAGGCTTCGATTCGTCCCAGACGATGCCTCCACCAAAGCCGGTCAACGATCGAATCTTCTCAGCCAGATCCTTGATCGAAATCTCGAAGCCAGCGCCGAGATTGACCGCATCCGATGTGTTGTGCTTCTCAGTGGCCAGCAGAATTCCCTCTGCACAGTCATCGACGTGAAGGAACTCGCGCGTGGCCCTGCCTGTTCCCCAGCAAATGATGTGATCAGAGCCCGCATCTTCTGCCTCTATAAACTTGCGAATCAGCGCGGGGATGACGTGCGAGCTCTCAGGATCAAAGTTATCGCCAGGCCCGTAGAGATTGACCGGAAGCAGGAAGATCGAATTGAAGCCGTACTGCTCGCGATATCCCGCCGACTGGACGAGCATCATCTTCTTGGCAAGGCCGTATGGCGCATTGGTCTCTTCAGGATATCCATTCCACAAATCCTCCTCGCGAAAGGGTACTGGGGCGAATTTGGGATAGGCGCAGATCGTACCCACCGCCACGAACTTGCTGAGGCCATGTTGCCGCCCCTCCTCAATCATATGCAGCCCCATCGAGAGGTTCTCATAGAGAAAGCGGCCGGGATTGAGGCGATTGGCTCCTATCCCGCCAACCACCGCAGCGAGGTGTATGACCGCGTCGGGATTGGTGTCACGATAGAGGCGGCGGACGTTCTCGACTTCTACGAGGTCATACTCGCTCCGCCTCGGGACGAAGATGTTGGGACATCCGCGAAGCTTCAGCTTGTCGACTACACGCGAGCCGAGGAAGCCTGCGCCTCCGGTGACCACCACTCTTTCAAAAGGGAATGTATTGGCCATTAAAGATGACGGTGGCGAGCAACCCAGTCGTAGACTGAGTCTCGGATTGATAACGGCAAGACTTCGAGGAGTCCGGCAAGGATGCGCCAGCCGGGGCCAAGGCGCTTGAGTATTTGGATCGCCGCGGCTGACTTTGTGTAGACGACACCATCGGCAGTCCGGAAGATTACGGTGTCTGCAGCTGCGCCGCCCTCGAGCGGCTCAAATTTGAACGACTGGTTATTGTCCTGCCTGTTGACAAACTCAACACTCCGCTGACAGAAAGCGCAGGTACCGTCGTAGAGTATCTGGTCACATTGTGCCTCAGACGGGTCGGCCGGCGCCTCTTGAATCGATTCAATCCCCTTTCTGCCATACCACAAGAATCTCAGTCGAACTCTACGCGGGAATCGTGTAGCCTCGGCTCGCGAGCCGCCCGCCAAAATCTGGCAGCGCCAAAATCGGGATTGCCACGTGGCGCATAGCTCGAGAGGCCGGTGGGGGCGTGCTCACGAGCCGCCCGCTGACGCATTCCATTCGTGAAACGATTTCAGACGTGGCGCGATTCCCTTTCATATCCGCAAGGTCCGCGTCCACCATAATCTGGACCAGCTCCCGGAAGCTCACCTTTGGCGACCAGCCGAGCTTCTCCCTCGCCTTCGTCGCATCCCCAATCAAGAGATCAACCTCAGCCGGACGAAAGTATCGCGGGTCCACTTCCACATACTTCTGCCAATCAAGCCCCACCCGTTTGAACGCTTCATCCAGCAACTCTTTCACCGAATGAGTCTCGCCAGTCGCAATCACGTAGTCATCGGGCGATTCCTGCTGCAGCATGAGCCACATCGCCTCAACAAAATCCGGCGCATATCCCCAGTCCCTCTTCGCATCCAGATTCCCCAGAAAAAGCTTCTCCTGCAGCCCGAGCTTGATAGCAGCCGCGGCCCGCGTGATCTTTCGCGTGACGAAAGTCTCGCCGCGTCTCGGGCTTTCGTGGTTGAAGAGAATCCCGTTGCAAGCATAGAGCCCGTAGCTCTCGCGATAATTGACCGTTATCCAGTACGCATACAGTTTCGCGGCAGCGTAGGGACTGCGGGGATAGAAGGGCGTCGTCTCACTTTGGGGAATCTCACGAACCTTGCCGTAGAGCTCAGACGAGGATGCCTGGTAAAAGCGTGGCTTGATTCCGGTTTCGCGAATCGCCTCGAGCAGCCGAACCGCCCCAAGAGCGCCGACCTCGGCCGTATATTCGGGCACATCAAAGCTTACCCGCACATGCGACTGCGCCCCAAGATTGTAGATTTCGTGGGGCTCGCAATCGCGAAGGATCTTGTTGAGCGAGCTGGCATCGTTCAGGTCGCCGTAGACCAGCTTGAGGTGCCTCCCTGACTCGTGCGGATCCTCGATATATGTGATCGATGCGCGCGGTATTGAAAGAACTGGACCTGCGAATTATCCCGAAGACTTCATAGCCTTTCGCGAGCAGGAGCTCGGCGAGATAGCTTCCGTCCTGACCGGTGATACCTGTAATCAATGCTCGTTTAGCCATAAGTTGTCAGCATCTTAATGTATTCCCCGCCCGAGGTGTAGCCTGAGCTAAGGGTTGGCAGCCATTCAACCGAATGCTAGAGTTGCCAGGCTCTATGGCATTCAAACTGGTAGCGCTGGATATCGACGGTACGCTCCTCAATTCCAAGGGCGAGATATCTGAGCGAAATCTCGCGGCGCTCACCGCCGTTCGGCGCGAGGGTGTAAGGATCGCTCTCGTCACCGGTCGCCGGTTCCGCTCTGCAAGGCCGCTCGTCGAGGAGCTTGGTCTCTCCGTGCCGCTTGTCTCCCACAACGGGGCGCTGACCAAGCACGCCGCCACTCTCGAGACCATTGGATTTCATCCACTCGATCTCGAGACAGCCCGCGATGTCGTCCGTATAGGGCGCGAGGCGGGAGCCGATATGATCTGCTGCGACGACCCCGAGGGGCTCGGAGTTATGGTGACCGAGGGAATCTCAGACGAGAACCGCGCGCTCCACCGGTACCTGGCAAAGTATTGGGATTCTGTCGTCGAGGTCAGTGATCTGATTGAATACCTCGATCACGCTCCAATACAGATTATGTTCTCCGGGTCGTGCGACCATATGGAGGAGCTCGGAACCCGCCTGAGTCAGGCAATGAACGCGCGCATGCAACTCTTCAAGACCCGTTACAGGTCCGTCGATCTGACGATTCTCGATGCCATCAGCATTCAGGCCTCCAAGGGTTCAGGGTTGAAGAGAATCGCCGGCCTTCACGGGATCGAACCGGAAGAGATTCTCGCCGTGGGTGACAATCACAATGATCTGACTATGTTGAAGTTCGCCGGGAAGGCCGTGATTATGGCAAACGCCGAGGACGAACTCAAAGAGATGGGCTTCGAGGTCACCGGCAGCAACGACGAGGACGGCGTTGCCCAGGCGATCGAGAAGTACGTAATCAATCAAAAAAGGATGGAATCAATCTCATGAATGATACCAAACGCCGGACTGCGACAATCGAGACTGCAAAGGGAACCATAAAGTTCGAGCTCGAAGACGAGCTTGCGCCAAACACGGCGGCCAACTTCGTCGAGCTAGCGCAGAGCGGGTTCTACAACGGCCTGACATTTCACCGTGTGGAAACAGGCTTTGTCGTTCAGGGCGGTGATCCAAGAGGAGACGGCACGGGCGACTCCGGAAAGCGAATCAAGCTTGAGGTCAGTCCGAACCTCAAGCACGGAGAGGAGGGCGCCGTAGCCATGGCGCGGTCGCAGAATCCGGACAGCGCGAGTTGCCAATTCTATATTACACTCGGACCGACGCCGTTCCTCGATATGCAATATGCAGTCTTCGGCCGGGTCGTCGAGGGAATGGACGTCGTTCGCCAGATCCGCGTCGGCGACAAGATGACCAGCGTGACAATCTCCAATTGAAATGCCGGCCGGCTCAGTATGGAGTGCGGCGACTTGTCGCCGCTTTTGATTTAGCTGTTGCAGTGATGGAATAGAAGTAAGCCATCTTTACTATCAATATCGCAATGCTTAAATCAAAAGCGGCGACAAGTCGCCGCACTCCATACTGAGCCGGCCGGCTGATCAGAGCTCAGTGTTTCTGAGCTGTGTTCTTCTTGGTCGAGGCCAGCGTTTCGACCGTCAGATTGTTGGTAACCTGCTTCGCGCCGCAGGCTTTGACCTTGGCGACTCGTGATGCAGTTCCCTTTTGCAGGCCTTTCTTTACCGAACCAGTGAGCGTCGCGTCACCTCCGCTGACGGCGACATTGATGGTCTGTCCTTCGAGACTGCTCGCGCGCGCAAGCCGGTCAGCGATGCACTTCTGAATCTCCGCATCGCTGGTCGGAACTGCAGCCGAACTCGATTTTGACTTTGATGACTTCGAAGACATCGACTCCTGCGCGTTGATCGCCGGCGTTGCCGCGATGAACAATGCGAGAACCGAGACCAGTAACTTGATCTTCCTCGTGACCATGTTGCCTCCATAGTGACTTGTTTTTTTGTCTGGGAATCGCGGCGACGTTTCGCCGTGGAGGTGGGAGGTGGCCAAGAGATGGCAAGAGATGGCGCCGAGGTGGATGCCCCTTATATCAACAAATAAACTCATTGCCAAGAGAATTGTGAGACTCAGTCAAAAGAGGAGGCAGAATGGCGGGGAAATGGTACGGAAGGATCCTTTTCGCGGTTGCTGCTCTCTGGAATATCTTCAGCGCCGGCTTGCTGTTCACGCGACCCGATCTGCTTCTTGCGGCGATTGGAGTCACCCAGCCTGAAGCGCAGACACTCGCAAGGTCACTCGGCTCGAGCGCCTTGACCTGGGGTATTGCCTACGCGCTGGTCGCACTTGGCGGCCGCCGCTTCAGGATTCTCGGCTGGCTCGGCGCGCTCTCCAAAGCGCTTTTCGCGGCTGTCTATGTCGGCGCTCTCTTCAGGGGCCATCTGCCGCTCTTCGCCGCCTTTCCGGCCTTGATTGAGCTCGGGCTGGCTGTGCTCTTTGTGACGTATCTCTGGCAGACCCGAAAGCAGCCGGCGGAAGCGGAGGCTCCACTAATTTGATTAGGTAAGGCAGTGTCCGAAGATGAGCTGGTAACCGCAGAGGTCTCGAACCCTGAAGTCTCTGATGCCCCAGGGCTGGTTTGTTGGAGGCGCGTCGACTTGGACGCCGTTGGCCCGATGAAACTCGAACAGTTCGTCGGCGTTGCCAACAATGAAATAGATGGTACAGCCGTCAGGACTAGGCGCTCCATCGTCGAGGTGTATTGAGACGTCTCCCAGATTGACTCCGGCTCGCACCGGAGGATCTCCCCAGGTGAAATCGAGTTTGAAACCGAGCTTCTGAGTGTAGAATTCAGCGGCGGCGATCACATCGCCAACGGCCAGCGTCGGATAGTGCTCGACGCATTTGACATCCGGTGGGGTCATGCCGTCCTCATTTCCCGCGAAAAATCGCCGGAAATCGTGCCGCAGGCTGTCCAGCCTGCGGCAGAATTGGCTGAAGGTCCGTTGATCGTGATCCGACCCTTTGCAGGTTTCGCCGCAGACTGGACAGTCTGCGGCACATTTAGCCTCGGCAACTTGAACTATCTGATGGCCATCTGGTCCAGCGCCTTTTTCGCGTATTCGGCCGTCTCGCTGTCCACTGTAATCTGATTAACCACGTTGCCCGCAACCAGATTCTCGAGCGACCACAGCAGATTCTCCGGCGCAATCCGAAACATGGTCGCGCACATGCAAATATCCGGCGCAAGAAGTGTGACAAACTGATCCTGCATGCCTCTTCGCGAGCCGGTTGACAAGATTCAGCTCAGTCCCAACCGCCCACTTCGTTCCAGCCGGAGCCTCGCGCAATCGTCCTGATGATGTACTCCGTCGAGCCGTTGAGATCCGCCTTCTCGACGACCTCATACCGGCATTCCGGATGCACCAGGACCTTGATGCCAGGATACTCCGCCCGGCGATCATCGACGTGGCGCGGCAGAAACCGGCCATGCACTGAACAGAATCCCTTCCAGAGGATGATCTTTGCTCGAGCGATCTCTTCTTCGGAATTGCCGCCCAGGTCCAGGCGCGGATCCCAGACCACCATGTCCTCCAGTGGTATTCCGAGCTTGACTCCGGTATTGCGTCCGAGGTGCTCGTCAGGAAAGAAGAGCACCTTCTCCCGCTCACTGAAAGCCCACTTCAGAAGCGGAACGGCATTCGACGAAGTGCAGACCGCGCCTCCGTGCCGCCCGCAGAATGCCTTGATATTGGCCGCCGAGTTCATGTAGGTGATCGGCATGACGGAGCCCATTCCTTCGATCCCGTGAATCTCGTCCCATGCGGTCTCGACCTGCTCGAGTTGTGCCATGTCGGCCATTGAGCAGCCGGCCGCGAGGTCAGGCAGGATGACGATCTGCTCCGGTCCGCTCAGAATATCGGCCGATTCGGCCATAAAGTGGACGCCGCAGAAGACGATGAACTCGGCTTTGCGCCGCTGTCCCGCCATCTGGGCGAGCTTGAATGAGTCGCCCGTCAGATCTGCGTGAGCGATGACATCGTCGCGCTGATAGTGATGGCCAAGTATGACCAGTCGTTCTCCCAGCGTAGCCCGCGCACGCTCGATTCTCTCGAAGAGCTCGGCTTCGCCGAGACTGGTGTATTCCTCGATGCTTCGCGCTTCTTTTGGTACCGTCCGTGTGCCTGTCACTTCACTTCTCCTTACTTAGCGGTGACTTAGTGTCACTTCTACACTATCTAGAGTGTACAACATACACTAACCCCTGTCAACGGGTGCGATTGAATGAGACGAACTGGCTGAGTGAGATTGATTGAATTGAGGTTTTCAGCTTATGACTCATCGACTGAAGTGAACCAGGCCGCCCAGGTCCGCATTGCCAGCCTTGAAGAGAAATGGAGTCCCCCCTCGTGAAGGACGTGCACGAGACGGCCTGGGAACACGCGAGTTCGTCATCAAAGACAATCAAGGGCACACGTTGTACTTCGGCGAAAATCGATGGTACAACGTGCAACAGTATGGTGCCCATTGCGGAACTCTAAGCGGAACATTTATGAGCAGACGGCTTGAGCCGGTCCGCTGTTTTCACCTGCCTCGAGATGGCCGAACCTACCGACGAGCGCGAGCGTAAGGCGCATCACGGCATTGCCGCCTGGTGCCATTCCCAACATTACCTCTGGAGAGAACACAGTAATGACTGAGTCCAAATACACGCCCGCCCGCTCGGGCCAAACTGGAACTGTTCCGAAGACGAGAAGAGATAAAAGGAAAGCGAGACGTGAAGAGGAACGGAAGATCAAGCATACCGAACCGGAGAAAGGCGGCGCATCAAAACGCAAGTCCATGATCTTGAGCGCATCAATTGCGCTCATCTTAGCGCTATTCATTTACCTGCTGCGTCTCGATGGAGTCGTAGGCCAAATTCTGGACGACGCCTGGTATGCGCTGCTGGCCAAAGCGCTGGCGACCGGAAACGGATATACGCTGATGAACTCGCCGACGCCAGGCATTATGCCGCTCTATCCGCCGGGATTCCCTCTGCTCCTCTCGCTGGCCTACTGGCTCTCGCCGCAGTTCCCACAGAACCTGTGGCTGCTCAAATCGGTCTCCATCGCATCAATGCTGGGAGCCGGGGTTGTGGTCTATTACTACTTCACGCGGATACGCGCGCTGTCGCATGCGGCAGCCCTGGGCATTGCCACAGCAACGACCTTGTGCCCCGTGCTGGTCTTCCTGGCAACCTCGACGCTTATGTCGGAATGCGTATTCACGCTGGTTCAGATGCTGGCTATTTTCACCATTGAACGCTGCATTCAGGCGGAGAAGAAAGGCGATTGGAGATTCGCGTTGCTGGGGGCGGCGCTCGCGTCATTCGCCTTCCTGACTCGCTCAATCGCTCTGGGCCTGATCATCGCCACAGTAATCTACATGCTGAAAGAACGCCTGCTGCGGGCGACTCTGATCTTCGTTGCCGGAGTAGCGTTGTTTGCTGGCCCCTGGGCGCTCTATTCGCGTCTGCACGCGCCGACCGCTGAGCAGAAGGCTGAGATGTCCGACAGTTACATCATTCGCAGTTACGCCGAACAGTTCTGGGACAAGCTCGCGGGTCACAAAACTGCAGGCAGCGTGGCGCCCGGCGATCTGCCCGCCCGGTTCGGAGAGAACATGGCGACAATCACCACGCAGGACATCGGCGCGATGATCGTGTCTCCTATGTTTCGCGGTTTAAATCAAGGATTGGCAGAGCGGCAAAATACAGGCCGCTTATTGCTCTCAATCCTGCTCAGCGCGCTTGCGCTCGGCGGCTACATTCTGACGGTCCGAGAAAAGATCACCTTGGCGGAGATTGCCCTGCCGCTCTCTCTGGCGATCATAGTGGCGTGGCCCTTCCCTACATTTCGTTATTTCGCGCCATTCCTGCCTTTCGTAATCTCTTACGTGGGGATGGGACTTTACGCCGTCTATCGCCTGCGCCGGAAGGGCTTCACCACCCTGCCGACTTCGGACTTGCGAGTCCAATGGGCGATGATTGGAATCGTGGCGTTGGGAGTTGTAGCGCTCAATTTGTATAGCAACTTTGACTACATCGGCAGGAAATACGCCGACACGGCGCAGGAACGCCCGCTGTGGATTCAAATATTCGAGGAGAACGAAGTCCTGCTGCAATGGGCCAGCCAGAATCTGCCAGCGGACGGAGCTATCGCCGCTCAGAATCCGGCTCTGACGCACCTTTACACCGGCCGTAAGACAATCTCTCTCGATAATCCCGAAGGAAATTGGGAGATGTGGAATCGCTTGGGTGTGCGCTACATTATGCACACTTCCCCGATCCGCGTCGCCGAACCCGATGCTTCAGAGAGCCAGTACAGGGTCATCTATCGCTCACGTGGCCGTTTGAATTTGAGGATTACAGATTTAGGTCCGCCGTCATCACGTGTTCCCTGGAAAAAATAGCGGAAGAAACTCACTGTCTCTCTTTGAGCACGAACATCCAGCCCGCGCCCAGACAGTAAAAGCAGCGGTAATGCCCCGATCTGCGCGAGATACGGCCACACGCCAGCCCAGATTGGTCTTGTACAACATACACTAACCCTGTCAATGAGCGTCGATCGCACCCTTTGGATCTATCACTTACGATCTGCCGGCTGTTCGACAATTTTGATAAGGCATAGAATGCTGGTCCATGCTGCAATAGTTAGGGCCTCAATCGCCCGAACCCCTGGGAGTTATCGGCATGCCGAATACTTTTTACCTGACATTGCTCGCACTGCTTTGGCTGACACCCTCAACATCGATGCAAACAATGGAGCCCTATCGCCAGACGCTCACCAGCGTCGAACGCAACGTTCATTTGGACAGCTGGCAAATCACGCAAAATGATTTGAGCATAGGTACCGACGCCCACTGGTCAATTCGCAAATACACGCTGCACGGCGGCAAGCAGGAGGGCGTTGACGCGATCGTCGTGAACAACGGCAAGCTGAGTCTGACTGCGATCCCAACCCGCGGGATGAGCCTGCTGAAGGTCACATCAGGCGATCTCACACTCGGCTGGAATTCGCCGGTGAAGGAGGTCGTGCACCCACAGTTCATCAATTTGCAATCGCGCGGCGGTCTCGGCTGGCTCGAGGGATTCAACGAATGGATGGTGCGCTGCGGTCTGGAATGGGCCGGCCATCCCGGCCGGGACGAATTCATCAACAACACCGGCGACCGGGCTGAAATGGATCTGACGCTGCATGGCCGTATCGGCAACACGCCCGCTTCTGAAGTCGAAGTCGTCATTGACCGTCGGCCACCGCATCGCATCCACATTCGGGGGCGCGTTGATGAGCGGATGTTTTACGGCCCGAAGCTGGAACTCTGGACAGACGTTTCGACCGAACCTGGCTCGAACTCGTTTCGCATCGAAGACAAGCTGACGAACCACGGGGCGTACGAACAGGAATTTCAGCTCATCTATCATACCAACTACGGCCCGCCGCTACTCGAGCAAGGTTCACGCCTGGTGGCCCCTGTTAAGGAAATCCGTCCCTTCAATGCGCACGCGGCCGGGGGCCTGGGCGCGTTCAGCGAATACGCCGTCCCAACGAAAGGGTTCATCGAACAGGTTTACGGCCTCATTCTGTTTGCGGACGAGCAGCGGCGCACGACGGTCATGCTGCACAATGCGGCGGCAGACAAAGCAGTCACGGTGAGCTGGGAAGTGGGACAATTGCCTTACTTCACGCTCTGGAAGAATACGGGTGCGCTCGAAGAAGGCTACGTGACGGGACTCGAACCCGGCACCGGCTTTCCTGCCACCCGGAGCATCGAACGAAAAGCCGGGCGCGTTCCGAAACTCGGACCAGGCGAATCGCGCAGCATCATCCTCGATATCGCGATTCACACGGGAAAGGGCAATGTTGAGCGAGCTGCCGCCGCGATTACAAAGCTACAGGCTGGGCGACAGATGCAGATCAATGCTCAGCCGATCAAGGTGGATTGAACCAATTGCTGCACATCTGAGTTATACCTGGTGCTGCTTTCTGTCGCGCCTTGGGCGTGCCGCGCCAACGGCGCGACCTGAAGAAGCCCGGGGTTAGCCCTGCTGGGAGCCTGTCGAGAAAATATCATAGAGCCCACTCAGGCGAGCAATTTGGAGTGCGGCGACTTGTCGCCGCTTTTAGTAACCTATTGCAGGACTGTCGAAGAGAGGCCGCTCAGCTCCGATACAGCAGCAGGTAACTAAAAGCGGCGACAAGTCGCCGCACTCAAACCGCGGAGGTCAGGTGGCCACTCAGCGGAGCCTCCCCGTCGCGAAGCGGCGGGACCAGTCGCAGAAACCCTGCGATGAGTTCATCCGTGCGAATGCAAAGAGCGTTTCAGTCCGCGTCCGGCAAGATGAACGAGGATTGAACCCACGGCTCCCTCTGGAGTCGGTCGAACGAAGGGTACTTTGCGGGTTTGGTATTCCGTGAAAAGTCCCTTCACGTTGGCGACCGACAGAAAAGCTGCAATCACCTGCGCCTGGCGACTCATCAACGACATCTGCGGCCAGGCGGGACCATTTCGGGGCCGACGCTGATGGCCCTCGTGGATTGCGGCTTCTATCTGCTGCTACTCGGCCGGATCGGGCCTGTCGCCCTGGCCGTCACCACGAATCTCAATATCAATTTCATGCGCAAGCCCGAGCCCACCGACCTCATCGGCGAAGGCCGACTGCTGAAACTGGGAAAGACTCTTGCGGTCGGCGACTTCACTATCTGGAGCGAGGCCATGAAGGATCCGGTGGCTCATGCCACACTGACGTATTCGATTCCGCCGAGGGAGCAACCCGAGAAGTGAGAAAAAATGCAACTGACGTGAGAGTTGGATCGGCTATCTCAGGTCGAGGGCCTTCATGCGGCGGTAGAGGTGGCTGCGGTCGAATGCCCATGACTCGGCTGCACGGGTGACGTTGCCATCAGTCTCAGCAAGTCTGCACTGAACATACTCCCGTTCGTAGGTCTCGGAGGCCTCGCGATATGAGTCGAAGTTGTAGCTCGATGCCGGCGGCGCTTCGCCGCTGAGGATCGGCAGAGCCTCAGCTTCTCCGACGTTGCCTTGCGCAAACTCGCGGCTTTCGCAATGCGGTCGATGTCTACCGGACGATGACGGTTCCGAGATCGCCGCGCTTCCGATTCCCGGGCGATAGATCTTCAGACTATTTTGATCTTTTGGAACACGACGGTTTCTCAGGAGTCTAACACTATACGATTACCAAAATGCGAACGGCGGTAACATTCCTTTAGACTCTTCGGTCTAATCCTTTATATGTCCTCGTCGTTTGCTGCGTCTAGCTGATTATTCTTATGTTGTTTCGCCAGTGAATAGATTGCGTTACCGCCAAGTTGGTGCACTGCTTCTTCTGACCGTCACGGTCGCCCTCACGGTCGGAGGATGCGGTGTTCGACCAGGCGACCACCCCGTTAGTTCGAATTGCGAATGGATTGAAGTGGGCAGCGGTTCAGTGAACCTGGAGAAAGCCGCAGACCGCCGTCACTTACGCGACGACGCTCTTACTGCCGAAGACATAGCCATACGCTGGGCCGATAAACACTCGGGTCCCAAATCCGTACAGTTCAAAGGGTTCCCGGAGTACAAACGTCGAACGGATGAATGCATGGAAGCGCTTTTCCAAGGCGTAGCGAGCCATCACGGTGTAGATGTCGCGCTTGTCCGTCAGTATCGCCTGAGCCGCGACATCGTGTCGGATTCAGCGGTGATCCTTGGCTTCGCTTTCCTCTACGCCCTTGCGAGCTACGGCCTCGCCGGCGTGATACGTCGACGATTTCCATCAGATGAATGGGCGGCCTTCCTGATAGCGACGGTCGCTATGTCGGTATTAGCAAGCATCGTAGGAGTAATGCTTGGTGACCTCTGGTCTGTGTTGATTGAGAATCTCCGAATGGGCAGCGGACACCTGAGCTACCGGATCGATCGGATCCCGTGGCGGTTGCACTGGGGAGAGGCATTTATCTGTGGTCTTGTCGTCTTCTGGTTGGTCGCCGCGGTTCGTGCTCGAGTTGGTATTGGCGACTATAGCAGACCTTCGTTTCGAAGCTAGTGTTGGCTCATGCCAGAGTGACGTATTCGATCCCACCGAGGGAGCAACCCGATAAGTGAGGAAATGCAACTTCCTGAGAGCTGGATCGGCTATCTCAGGTCGAGGGCCTTCATGCGGCGGTAGAGGTGGCTGCGGTCGATGCCCATGAGCTCAGCTGCACGGGTGACGTTGCCATCAGTCTCGGCGAGTTTGCGCTGAATATACTCCCGTTCGTAGGTCTCCGAGGCCTCGCGATATGAGTCGAAGTTGTAGCTCGATGCGGGCGGGGCTTCGCCGCTGAGGATCGGCAGATCTTGAGCATCGACTACATTCCCGGCCTGCATGATGATCACTCGTTCGATGGTATTCCGCAGCTCGCGGACGTTGCCGGGCCAGCTGTAGTTCTGCATCCGCTCGATGGCCGAGGGTTTGAACTCCTTCGGAAACCGCGTGTTTGCCAGTGAGAACTCATGATTGAAGTGATCGACCAGCAGTGGCACATCTTCCAACCGCTCGCGCAGCGGCGGAATCTCAAAGGGAATGACGTTGAGTCGATAGAACAGGTCGGCACGGAAGGTACCGCGCTCCACCTCGGCCTCGAGGCGCTTGTTTGTCGCCGCGATGACTCTCACATCAACCGTGACCGGGTTCTCTGAACCCACCGCTTCGAATCTCTGCTCTTCGAGCGCGCGGAGTACTTTCGACTGAGTCTTGAGGCTCATATCGCCGACTTCGTCGAGAAAGAGTGTGGCGCCGTCCGCCCGCTCGAACTTGCCGCGCTTGGCCTGCGTCGCTCCCGTAAAGGCGCCTTTGACGTGGCCGAAGAGCTCCGACTCGATGAGGTCATCAGGAATCGCCGCGCAGTTGACTTCGACAAAGGGGCGCGAGGCGCGCGCTGAAGCGGCATGAAGCGCCTGTGCGACGAGCTCCTTCCCCGTTCCCGATTCGCCGTAGATGAGGACGCGGCCCGTGGTCGGTGCCGCGTAGGCGATCTGCTGCCGGAGCGCCCTCATCGGAATCGAGTTGCCGACCATGGTGTAGTTGCGCTCGAGCTGCGCGCGCATCTCGGAGTTCGCTGTCTCGAGCTCGCGCTGGCGGAGAGCGTTCTTGACGGCGAGGACGGTCTTCTCGAGCGAAAGCGGCTTTTCAATGAAATCGAAGGCGCCGAGCTTGGTGGCTCGGACGGCCGTCTCGATGTTCCCGTGGCCGGAGATCATGACTACGGTAGTATCGGGATAGACGCTCTTGAGCCGGGCGAGGGTCTCCAGTCCGTCGATGCCCGGCAGCCAGACATCGAGCAGCACGCACGCGTAGAGACGCTGATCAAACGCACGCAGGCACTGTTCACCGCTGGCGACGGCAGCGACGCTGAAGCCTTCGTCCTCGAGGACGCCGCTCAGGGCCTGGCGGATGCCGGGCTCGTCATCGACTATGAGAACAGATGTCGCCATTGGATTCTTTCTTTTTTGCGGTCCTTCTTTGCGTCTTTGCGTCTTTGCGCGAGGAGTACCCCGCAATCAGCCTACCGCCGAAACTCCTCGCGCAAAGACGCAAAGACGCAAAGAAGGACCGCAAAGAAGAGGGCTATGCCGCTATCGGCAATTCAACCGTGAACCTTGCCCCCTGCGGCAGATTCTCCTCGACCCTTATCCGCGCCTGATGCTCAGCCACAATATGGCTGACAATAGCCAGTCCGAGCCCCGTACCCCTCTTCCTCGTCGAGAAATACGGATCAAAGACGCGCTCGCGATCTGAGGCTCTGATCCCGGGCCCATTATCCGAGACGATCAGCTCCACCGTCTCACGCTCCTGGTCTGCCACAGTCTCGACGGTGATGAGGCGCTCGCCGCGAACCTCGGCAAGAGCCTCGGCTGAGTTGTCGATGAGATTGACGATGACTCTCTTGATCTGCTCTGCATCCACGAGTACCGCGGGCAGAGAAGTTCCGAGCTTCTGGTACAGACGAATGCCATCCAGCCTCTCATCGTAGAGCTTGAGTGCGCTCGCAACAATCTCATTGATCTGTGAGCTGGCCAGCTTCGCGCTCGGCAATCGCGCAAAGCTCGAGAACTCGTCGACCATTCGCTGGAGCGTTGCGACCTCAGTTCCGATCATCGCCGTGCACTCGCGGACGAGCTCGGATTGTCCGGCATCAAGCGCCTTTCGTCCGTTTCCGTCGCCGAGCAGCTTCTTGGCGAGTCTCTCAGCCGAGAGCCTGATGGGCGTCAGCGGGTTCTTGATCTCGTGAGCCATGCGGCGGGCTACCTCGCTCCACGCCGCGCGTCGCTGAGCAAGAATGAGGTCCGTGAGGTCCTCAATGACAATCACAGTTCCTCGCCATTCTCCCTGAGGATCGTGAAGGGCTGTCACGGTAACTCCTGCGTCGAGTCTCGCATTGTTGGCAAGAGTGAAGTGCACCTCCCGGCTCACGGAACGCAGCCGCGCAGCACGGCGCACCAGCCGTCTCAACTCGTCCCGCTGATCTTCGGGGAGCAGGCTTTCGAGAGCTCCGCCGGTAGTCCGCGGTCCGGTCAGCCGCAGCATTCTCTGTGCAGCAGGATTAATGGTCGTCACCCGGTTCTGTTCATCGAGCGAAATCACGCCGGCTGAGAGGCTCTGCAGGACGACCTCGATATATCGGCGCCGCTCTTCGAGTGCCGAGTTTGTCTCACGAAGAGCTGACGCCGAGCGCTCGAGGTCCGAACGGGTTTCAGCCATCTCGGCGGTCATTTCGTTGAATGAGACGGCCAGTGAGGCAAGTTCGTCGTCGCCGATCACTTCGGCGCGATAGCTGAGATCGCCGCTCTTGATGCGCTGAGTCGCCTGAGCCAGCTCCTGCACGGGTCCGGCGAAGCCCTGGGCAACGTAGAGCGCCAGCCATGTCGCAATGAAGATAATGAGCAGTGTCAGAAGGGCGAGCAGCATGAAGAAGTTATTTTTCAGCAGGACCTGTTTGCGCTTCAATTGATCGTACTCGGTATCCTGCCTTTCGATCATCAATGCACGCTCGGCGATCTCTGGTGGAACCAGCTGACCGGCAACCAGTGCACCTCCGCCGGCGATTGGAGCGGAAGCAACCAGGTAGATTCTTCGATCGGCCTCGACGCTCTCCGATGGGTTTTTCTGAGCGTTAGCGCGTGCCTCTTGCCACGCTTTCTGAAAACCCGGCGGGAACGAGTTGATGTCTTCAGTAGTCGATTGAGCAATCAGGTTTCCGTTCGCGTCATAGACCGCGAGAGCCAGCAGGTCCTGTTGTTTAAGCTCATTTGCAAGTGTCTGGACGAGATTCTCTCGCGTGCTGCCACCAACCAGTTTGGCAAAGGTGACTGCATTCTTTTGCAGATCATCCTGTTCCCCGGCGACGTATTTGCTTCCGATGTCGCGTGCGTTCCTGACCATCTCGTTTGCCGGATAGCTGAACCACTTGTCCATGCTGCGGTTGATCATGACCGTGGTCGCGAAGAAGAGGAACAGCACCGGCAGGAGAGACAACGCGACGAAGAAGATAACCAGCCTCGTCTTGAAACGGGCACCGAGCTTCATTTCCCGCCGCTCGCGTCGCAGCTTGATGAGCTTGTTAACGAGCACCATGAGCAGGACGACAAAGGCGGTGAAGTTGATCGTCGAGAGCGCGTATAGAATCAGCGTTTCGCTTGCTGAGCTGGGTACGAACCACTTGAGCGTGTTCTGGCTGACCTGTACGAAGAGCAAGCCGAAGAGCAATGCGGTAGCAACCGCCAGTAGCAGGATGCGCAGTCTCCGCCCCCGAAGCAGTTTGCGGTGTTGGCCAGGCTCTCTCATCGGATCGATGGACATAGTGCGGTACCACGCAGATTGTATCAGATTGTATTTGGCAGGAACGACGACAAACAGCCCGTTGCAGCCACACAACTTCTTGCCTATGATGGCTCAACTTCTGTCAGCTGACCACTTATGAATATCTTCGTAGATCCCGAGACGAAGCACCTGCGCGCCGGCTGGAGGGCGCTCGTCTTCGGTGTAGTCGTTGCGCTGCCTCGCTTTGCCTTGCTTTTGCTGCCGGCGAGGCCTTCGTCCGGAGACTCGCAGTCCCAGGTCGATGCAAGTCCAGCGACGCTCTTTGTCTATGTCCTGCTGGCAGGCTGGCTATTGCTGGTCTCATTTGCGTGCCTTCGCTGGCTCGAGCGTCTTCCACTCAGCTCGCTGGGCTACGATTTTCGCGAGGGCTGGTGGCGCGAGATTCTCGCCGGATTCGCCATCAGCGCACTGATGGTGGCGGTAGTCGTGGGGATCCAGTTTGCCGGCGGAGGGACACATATCAGCCTCAACCATGCGAGCCTCAGGACTATTGCCACAGGCCTGGCCATGGCTCTCGCCGTGCTCATACTGGCAGGAACTTTCGAGGAGCTGCTCTTCCGAGGATACGCATTTCAGACCTTGCTCCGCGCAGTGCCGGCATGGGTGCCGATCCTCATACTCTCGGTCATCTTTGGAGCGGCGCATTGGAGCAATCCGGACCGCACGCTCGTTTCAACCGCCAACACTGTTCTCGCGGGCATATGGCTTGCCGCCGCATACCTGCGTACCCGGGGACTGTGGTTTCCCACGGCGCTCCACTTCGGGTGGAACTGGATGATGGGAGCGTTCTTTGGGCTGCCGGTGAGTGGCTTGACGGTAATAAAGGAGCCGCTGCTGCATTCGACCAGCGGCTCACCTGCGTGGCTCACCGGCGGTGCTTATGGCTGCGAAGGTGGAATGGCATCTACAATCGTTCTGGCGGTTACAATCATACTTCTGGGACGTCGGAAGCGATTTTGGAGTGCGGCGACTCAGAGAAGGTAGCCACAAAAAAGCACAAAAGACACAAAAGAAAGATACCGGCGGCATTCTCCCTTCTTATCTTTACTTTTGTGCCTTTTGTGCTTTTTTGTGGCTATCTTCTCTTCGTCGCCGCACTCCAAATTGCTTCCGCGGAACTTCAAATGGATTATCAAGTTGAAATAACCGAGGTGACTCAACAGCTCATCGCGGCCGCTCGACAGCGCACCACCTTCAAGATGGTGTCGCATGAGATCCGTCAGCTTCTCGACGCTCCATGGTCTTTCATTCGCAAGAACCCCGGCCTTCGCGCAGGCGGCCACAACGTCGCCATCTACTGGGACAAAACGGGCGCTGGCTCGATTGAAGTCGGCATCCAGATCATCAAGCCTTTCGAAGAGACTGAGTCGGTAGTCTGCTCGTTTATTCCTGCCGGCCGAGCCGCGACAACAGCCCACTTCGGGGACTACAGCAAGCTCGGTGCAGCTCACGACGCGGTTTTGAAATGGTGCAAAGAGAACAACCACCAGCTCGCCGGACCCTTCTGGGAAGTCTACGGCGACTGGAGCGATAATCCCGCAGAAGTGCGCACCGATGTGTTCTATCTCCTGCGTCAGCAGTAGACAGGGCCTTCGCTCGACACCCGCCCGCCTTTCCGCTATTGTTAATGACGCAATAAATAGACTTAATAGCTTCTATCTATGCCAATAACACTTCAGCAATCGGGTTGGAACCCCAGCAAACATGGGCTTGCCGATTATGGAATCACGAAGTTCAATCGAGCCTACTGGAACCTGACCACGGGTGAGCTCTATGAGCACGCGATCCGCCGCAGCGAAGGAATCATCGCGCACCTCGGACCCCTTGTTGTAAACACCGGACAGCACACGGGCCGCGCTCCCAACGACAAATTCATCGTCCGCGAGCCCTCGTCGGAGGGGCGTGTCTGGTGGGGTAAAGTCAATCGTGCCTTCGAGCAGGAGCAGTTCAATCGCCTCCGCGATCGCGTGTTCGAGTACCTCGAGGACCGTGACATCTACGTTCAGGACTGTTTTGCCGGAGCCGATCCGGACTTCTGCGTACCGATACGCGTCGTAACCGAGCTGGCCTGGCACAGTCTCTTTGCGCGCAACATGTTTGTCCGGCCTGATTGGAGTCGAGCCACCGACCACAAGCCGGAATTCACGGTGATCAACGTCGCCAACATGCAGGCCAACCCTGAGGTTGACGGCACCAACTCGCCGACATTCATTCTCATGGACTTCGGCCAGCGACTGATTCTGATTGGCGGGACAAGCTATGCCGGAGAGACGAAGAAGTCGGTCTTCACACTGCTCAACTATCTCCTGCCGCTGCGAGGCGTGCTCTCAATGCACTGCTCGGCCAACATCGGCGTCAGCGGGGATGTGGCGATCTTCTTTGGGCTCTCAGGTACGGGTAAGACGACTCTCTCTGCCGATCCTGATCGGCGGCTGATCGGTGACGATGAGCACGGGTGGGCCGACCGAGGTGTCTTCAATTTCGAGGGTGGATGCTACGCGAAGGTGATCAACCTTTCACCCGAGGCAGAGCCCGAGATTTACGCGTGCACGCGACGTTTCGGCACAGTGCTCGAGAACGTAGTCATCGATCCGATCACCCGGAGGCTCGATCTGACCGCCAGCGCGCTGACTGAAAACACTCGCGCCGGTTATCCGATCTCGTACATCTCGAACTACGTGCCATCGGGGCTCGGCGGCCATCCGAGGAACATTATCATGCTCACGGCGGATGCCTTCGGAGTGATGCCTCCGATTGCCAGGCTGACGCCCGAGCAGGCGATGTACCACTTCATTTCAGGCTACACCGCAAAGGTGGCGGGAACCGAAAAAGGCCTCAGTAAGGAGCCTCAGGCAACATTCTCTGCGTGCTTTGGCGCTCCGTTCATGGTGCACCATCCCGGGGTCTACGCCGAACTTCTGCGCGAGCGCATGAGCCGTCACCAGGTTGACTGCTGGCTGGTCAATACAGGCTGGTCAGGAGGACCTTTCGGCGAGGGCAAGCGGATGCGAATAGCAGACACTCGAGCGATGGTTCGAGCGGCTCTGAATGGGACGCTGGCGGAGATTCCGACTGCGGCCGATCCGATCTTCGGCGTCCACGTTCCTCAATCCTGCCCCGATGTCTCGAGTGAGGTATTGAGGCCTCGGAATACCTGGGCGAACCCGAAGGCATATGACGAAAAGGCACGCCACCTGGCGCGCCTCTTCAACGCGAACTTCAAACAGTTTGCTGATGGTGTGTCCGAGAAGGTCAGGGCCGCAGGGCCCATAGCAGACTAGGGTAGCTCTTCTTTGCGCTCTCTCTTTGCGTCTTAGCGTCTTTGCGCGAGGAGTTCCTCGCAACTGGCCCTCCGCGAGAAACTCCTCGCGCAAAGACGCAAAGAACGCAAAGAGATCCCTTATTTCACGGCCACCTTTACCCTGTTGGCCGTATTACCCGCAACAGTCAGGACAACCTCCAGCTCACCCCTCGGGGCGAAGTCCAGGGGCAGCCGCGCATTGATCTGATCGAGGCCGGCGAATGTCCCCTGCCCACCCGCGAAGGTCACCGGCACATCCTGGCCGCCAACCTTCAAACTGACCGAGTCCGCGGTCGCACCTCGCAGCCCCGTACCAAAGAACACCAGGAAGACCTCACCGTTTGAGAGATCGACTGGTGCAGGCACGTACTCGCGTCTGTCCGGGTCAAAGACTGCCAGCTCCTGGTCCAGCTGCGGGCCGTTGGGAAACAACCTCACTGCAACACCGGCTGCGACACCCTTTCCATTCCCATTGGCAGCGAATATTCCTGGCGCTGTCGGTGCCACACGCGTGCTCCCGATCGAGATCACCCCGTCGCCATTTGCCACCATGACCGTCGCCGGACCGTTCGCCGTCCCTTCCGGGATGATGTAGTTGATCTGGCCGGCAGAGACAAACAGCAGTTTCGCGAGACGCGAAGTTCCGGTGCTGTCGATGACGGTCAGGTTCGTTGGCAGTGATTCAACGGCGAGGTCCGTACCGAACGCCGCGGCTATCGAATCGGGAGAGACCGCAAGGGAGTCGAAGCTGGCTGCCGAGACAACCGCCAGCTCGTGAGCCGCGCCAAGTGTCCAGACAGCAGGCAGGTTTGTCGCATCGACGCTGACGAGCTCTTTCGAAACCGGGCTGTCGCCGAAGGTAATCACCGAGCTGTCGATCCCGCCTGTCTCAACAGGAGCAAACGTAGCCACTACTACCGACTGCAGCCCTGCCGCGATCGACTGGCCGGCCGGCAGAATGAGGATCATTCCAACTCGGCCCTGATCCGCCTGGAGAGGATTCGTTTGAAGGATGGCGCCAGTAGCTCCGCTCCCGGCCGTCGCCGAAACGAATCTCACTTTGGCCGGGTCAAAATTGAGACTGAAGCCAATGGCATTCTCATCGCCCAGGGCGTTGAGCGAGACGACGACAATGCCTGAGCCCGACCCGGCCAGCGCAGCGTGTACTTCCCGTGCCTGTTGAATCTCGACGGGCGATGATGAATTACTTTCTGCCAGAACCGCCGGACCAGTAGCTACCTGTACGGGTGACGTCGGACCGCTCGCGGCGGTGAGCGGATCAAGACCCGAAGCATAGCGACCGGCCTGTACCCAGTCTGAGACCGTCAGCCGGCCGTCGCCCCGCGTCTCGCGTGGCGCGCAGTCGGCTCTCTGGAATTCCTGCCCGGTGTTGGCGGTATCGAGAGCGGCGACGAATCGGCCAACCTGAACCTGGTCCGTCGTATCAATCTTGTTGTCCCCCGTGCCCCGCGGAGTGACGTCGCCCTCGAAGCCGGGCTGTCCAATCGTCAGAGTCAGCTCATTCGAGATTCCGCCGCCCGGAGCGCCGTTCAGCACCGAGACAGTAGCCGTACCCGGGTTCACCACATCGGCCGCGAAAATTGCCGCCTGGAGCTGCGTGCTGCTGATCAGGGTGGTCGGCTTTGGCTGACCATTGAAAAGCACCTGAGAGCCGCTTACAAATCCGGTGCCCGTGACGAAGAGCGAGAAGTTCCCGCCGCCGGGCGAGATGCTTGTCGGATTGATGCTCGTGACAACTGCAACCGGATTGACAATGGAGAGGGTCAGCGAACCCGACGAACCTCCTCCCGGCGAAGGCGTGAAGACAACGACGCCCACTTGCCGCGCTAGTGTCAGGTCGGAGGCTGCAATTGTCGCCGCCAGTTGAGTCGAGGACAGGAATTGCGTGGGCCTGTCTGAGCCATCAATGCGAACCACAGAGGTCGGAGAGAAGTCGGTCCCGTTGACTGTTAATGTTACCGGGCCGGTACCGACGAAGACACTATCCGGGTGATTGAATTCGCTATGGGAACTGGATTTTGCGGCGCTATCACCGTGAAGACCAGCGCATTCGAGGTTCCGCCGCCCGGGGGCGGATTGAAGACGTTGATCAAGGCAGCGATCGGACTGACCAGGTCGCTCGCCGGGATCGTCGCCTGCAGCTGCGTGTCGGACACGAATGTAGTAGGCCGATCCTGGCCGTTCCAGTGGACAATTGAGTTGCTGCCGAAGCGCGATCCGTTGACCGTCAACGTGAACTGAGGGCTGCCCTGGGGAATGAAATTGGGAATCAGGCTCGTTAGTCGCGGAAGCGGACTGGTCGATTGAACGGCGAAGCTTACCGGATTGGAGCCGCCGCCGCCCGGCGCCGGATTGAACACCGTGACGCTTGCATTGCTTACCTGTGCGACATCCGTCGCTGGTATTTGGGCTATCAACTGCGTGTTGTTGACGACCGTTGTCGTGCGCTCGCTGCCATTCCACCGGACCTTCGCGCCGCCTACGAAGTTGGTGCCATTGACCGTGAGCGAGAAGGCCCCCGATCCTGCTACCGCGCTCGTGGGAACAATACTCGTAATCGTCGGCACCGGATTGGTAATCGTGAAACTTACCGCGTTCGAGTTACCGCCTCCGGGCGTCGGATTGGCGACGGCGACGCTGGCCGAAACGGCCGCGGTCAGGTCCGTAGCCGGTATCAGCGCTGTCAGCGAAGTCGGGCTGACAAAGATTGTCGCTCGGTTCTCGCCGTTCCATGTGACTATTGAGCCTGGAACAAATCCGGAACCAGTGACTGTCAGGGTGAAGTCCGGACTGCCGACAAGGGCTGAGTTTGGAGTGATGCTGGTGACCACCGGAACGGGATTGATCTGAGGATTGAACGTGATTATGGCCGCCGTGAAAGTGACCGGCGTCAATGACGCCCCGCTAACATCGGAGACTACTCCGGCCACCGGCTGATTCGCAAAACCGATGGTTGCGGCGTTCTGCGTGGCAGATGTGACAAAAAAGCTGATCCTGGCGATCTGCTGGGTACCTGCCGCGAAAGTCTGACCCGCAGGGAGCAGAACCCTGACACCGACACGCCCGGATGGGACCTGGCTAATATCGATATTCAGCGAGGCGCCGGCAGCACCCGTTCCCAACACAGTGGACAGGTAGTTGAACTGAGTCGTGTCGAACGACACGCTGAATGCGACACTGTTCTCATTGCCGAGGGCAACGAGATCGACCGTCAGGTCGTTGTTTTGATTCCGATTGAACGTCGCGTCGTTGGCGCGCACGGTCCTCGTCTGCTGTGCAATGGCTGTAGAGATTCGCGGCAGAGTCGAGACAAACGCGCTGCAAAAGCAGGCGAGCCCAATAAAGGCAAGGGCGCGGCCACGCGAAATCGTCCTCATAGGAGTCTTGTTCATAATGCGCATCCAGTCTTACGAAGCCATCTTAGAAGCATGAGTCGGGGGGCCGTGAGGGGCCCGCTGGTGATTGATATTCCATATAGCCGGACGGGGCAGGGATACTTTATCCAAACTTCATTGAGCGGGCAACGTTATTCTGGACAAAGCAATCTTGTACGATTACTGCCTGGATGATTTAGTATGGAGTGCGGCGACTTGTCGCCGCTGTAGAGTTACCTACTCAGCACTGACGAGGTCTGAGGCACCATTCTCAATAAAGACTGCAAACGCAACCAAAAGGCGGCGACAGGTCGCCGCGCTCCATAACAAATGGGTGAAACACAATGCACCTGAGTGCAATTGACTGGATTATTGCAATCCTCGCAGTCGTGATCTGCTTTGCCCCGGCGCTCTTCTTTGGCAAACGGTCATCCAAAAACACCTCGGAGTTCTTCGCGTCCGGCCGCTCGGTTCCGTGGTGGCTCGCCGGGCTCTCCATGGTTGCGACGACATTCAGCAGCGACACACCCAACCTCGTGACCGACATCGTTCGCCGGAACGGAGTCGCCGGCAACTGGGTCTGGTGGGCATTCGTTCTTACCGGCGTGGCCACTGTCTTCTTCTATGCGCGTCTGTGGCGAAGGTCGGGTGTGCTGACCGATCTTGAATTCTATGAAATCCGGTACTCAGGTAAGGCAGCCGGCGCGGTGCGAGGCTTCCGCTCGATCTATCTCGGACTGCTCTTCAACTGCCTGATCATGGCGACTGTCAATCTCGCGGCCTGCAAGATCGCCGGCATTCTCTTCGGCCTTGAACGCTGGCAAACGCTCCTCTTCGTAGGCTTGTTGAACGTCGCCTTTGCCGCACATTCGGGGCTCTGGGGAGTGCTGGTCATCGATATGATCCAGTTCTTCATCAAGATGACCGCCGTCATTGCGGCGGCATACTTTGCGCTTCGACTTCCACAGGTCGGAGGCCTTACCGGCTTGATCGACAAGCTCTCGGTTATCAAGGGACCCGGCGGCATCAACTATCTCAACGTTCTTCCCGACTTCACCAATCACTGGGACATCGCACTGGCGGTCTTCATTATACCGCTGACCGTTCAATGGTGGGCGGTCTGGTATCCCGGAGCCGAGCCCGGCGGCGGGAGCTACATCGCGCAACGAATGCTGGCTTCGAAATCGGAGAAGGACGCGCTCGGCGCTGTGCTCTTCTTCAACGTGGCCCACTATGTCCTGCGCCCGTGGCCCTGGATCCTGGTGGCGCTCTGCTCAATTATCGTCTACCCACAACTGAGCGACATTCAGAAAGGATTTCCCAACCTCGATCCGCGATTACTGGGCCACGACGTAGCCTATCCGGCGATGCTCAAGTTCCTGCCGGTGGGTTTCGCCGGCCTCATGCTTGGCGGATTGATTGCCGCAAATTCATCGACGATTCTGACCCATCTCAACTGGGGTGCCTCCTATCTTGTCCATGATTTCTATCGGAGGTTCATCCGTGGTGATGCCACCGAGAAGCACTACGTGCTCATGGGCCGCCTGGCAACGGTTGGACTCTTCATTCTCTCATCCGGACTGGTCTTCGTCCTCGACTCGGCGAAGAGCGCCTTCGACATCATCCTTCAGGTCGGAGCCGGAACCGGCCTCCTCTATCTTCTGCGCTGGTTCTGGTGGCGGATAAATGCATGGTGCGAGGTCGTTGCCATGATGAGCTCGTTTCTCGTATCGGTCGGATTCATCGTCCTCGAGAAACAGCACATCCTGACACTCGATTCAGCTCCCAAGCTCATTCTGACAATCATCATCACGACCATCTGCTGGGTTCTCGCGGCCTACTTTGGACCTCAGACCGACCGGCAGACGCTGGTCGATTTCTACCGCAAGGTTCATCCATCCGGTCCGGGGTGGGAGCCGATCCGGCTGGAGGCAGGCATCTCGAAGAAGGAGGCTGAAAGCGGAGAGAGCATTCCAATGGCCATGGTCGGCTGGGTGGCGGGCTGCTCAATGATATGGGCGGCGCTCTTTACAGTAGGCAATTTCCTTTATGGGCGTCTGGGTTATGGCTTCCTCATGCTCAGCGTCTTCGTAGTCAGCGGGCTTGTGCTCCTGCGTATTGTGACGCGCCTCTGGTCAGGCCAGGACGAGGCTGAATACAGCGAGGCCTCGACGCGGGCTGTCTGAACAGTGGACAACTCCGTCGAGCAGGCGCAGCATTATCCCGATCCGAGCATCTGATGACTGCTCTTAACCGCAAAGGAGATCAAGTATGAGGAGATTCCTGTTACTTGCGGCGGTGGCGCTGCTGATTCCGATGGGCGTGCTCGCGCAGAAGGTGGCAACCGACTACGACCACGCAGCCAACTTTTCCGGCTTCAAAACCTACGCCTGGGCCAAGGGGACGCCAGCCAAGAATGGGCTGATGGATCAGCGTATAGTTGCCGGAATTGATAGTCACCTCAGTGCCAAAGGCCTCCAGAAAGTCGATAATCCCGAGACTGCGGACATCCTGGTCATCTATCACGTGGCGACGGACACTCAGACTCAGCTCAATACCTATAGCACAGGCGGTTGGGGAGGATACCGCTGGGGCGGCGGGATGGGCACCCAGACGACCACGGTCCAGAAGATTCCTGTTGGTCAACTGATCGTTGACCTCGCGGTATCCGAAGGCGAAAAAGTTCGTCTGGCGCGGCACGGCGAGCGACACGCTCAGCAGCAAACCCGAAAAGGTTGCTCAGGTCATCGACAAAGCCCTCGATAAGATGTTCAAAGACTATCCGCCGGGCATGAAGAAGAAGTAGGGCCCAGACTCATCCTGGATTGATGGCAGGCGACGTCTTCACCCTTCCTCCGCTGTTCGACTACGGGGCAACGCTTCTCTGGGCAGTGAGCGGTGCCATGGTCGGAGCGCGGCTGCGCTACGACGTAATCGGCATCCTCATGCTGGCCCTCGTCTCTGCGACCGGCGGCGGGCTTCTTCGCGATGGCGTCTTTCTTCAGGACGGAACTCCAGTCATGCTCCGTTCTCCGGTCTACCTTGGCCTCGTAGTTGTCGGGACCCTCATTGTTGTGGTGTTTGGCAGAGGCGTGCGCAAGCTCAAGTCGTTTGACAGACTCGTCGGCCTGCTGGATGGGCTAGGACTGGGCGCATACGCGGTGATTGGAATGGATCGAGCAGCGTTGCTCGGGTTGAGCACCGTAGGAATCATTCTCGTGGGCATGGTCAATGCTGTTGGCGGCGGAGTGCTTCGCGCCATGATCACTGGACGCGAACCGGAGATCTTTAAGCCCGGAACGTTGCAGGCAGCAGCCTCGCTCATCGGCTGCGTCCTCTTTCTTGCGCTGACACGTCTTGGGCGAATCGAGCAGACTCTGGCAGCCTGGATTACGATTGCGGTAGTCTTCGTAATTCGCGCGATTTCAGTCCATTACCGGCTCGAGACGAGACCGCTCCGCGCCTTCGAAGAAGACTGGACGAAGGAATCGTAGGGTCATAGGAGCCGTCGTCGGCACTGTCGTCGGCGCGGCCGCGGGCAATCATAGGGGCGGCCGTAGGGGCGGTCGTCGGCACTGTCGCGGCGCGGTCGTGGGCAATCATAGGGGCGGCGTGGGGCGGCTCGCGAGCCGCCCCTACGACCGACCCTAGATCGTCCCTGTGACCACCCTTACGACCGCCGTGGCTTGTTGTTTAAACGATGGCCGCAATCATAATCACCTGATAAGGAGGGACTCAATGCATTACCTGCTGTTCTATGAGGTTGGTGAGGACTTCGTCTCGAGGCGCGCCGAGTTCAGAAACATTCACCTTCAAAAAGCCTTGGAGGCGAGTGAGCGGGGCGAGCTGGTGCTTGGAGGGGCGCTTGCAAATCCGGTGGATGGCGCAGTCTTGCTCTTCAAGGGCGACTCTCCTGAGGTGGCCGAGAGGTTTGCCCAGGCCGATCCCTATGTAACCAGCGGCGCGGTGAAGCGATGGTATGTTCGGGAATGGACTACTGTAGTCGGCGAAGATGCGGCGATGCCGGTCCAGCCGAATGCGGAGAGTGGGAGCGGAACCCAATAAGACGGTAACGGGACTATGCCGCCTGCTTCATGATTCTGCTCGCCCCAGTCCTTTTCTCTCTCCACATCCAGGCGACAAACAATCCGAACAGAAAGCTCGAGCTGACCACTTCGTAGAAATGCGCCCAGCGGACAGCGTCCGGAAATACCTGATTAGGCACAAGCAGCGCGACTCCATTCAGCGCGGCAAAGGCCATGCCCAGCGCAGCAGCACTCAGCTTCCCTGGTAATCCCGTCATTCGAGCCATGAGAAGGCAGACGCCAACGTAGAGCGGTCCACGCACGAAGAGTTGGAGAGCAAGAAGCTTCCCCGCCGGTGGAATGGTCTGAGTGGCATAGAAATCACGAAGTTGGGAAGAGGTGAACCAGACCGTCGTACCTGCAGCCAGGTAGAAAACGTAGTATGCAATATCAGAGACTACAAACCTCCAGAGCCTTTCCATCGGCGGTTTCGACTTGAATGGGCAGTAGTTGAACTTCGGCCGCTCGGCGCGTCCGGCAAATATCAGCATCCAGAATGGCACGGAGAGGGCACTCGCAAGGAAGAGACGAAGTATCTCCTTCTTCCACTCAATTCCTGACGAGGTGAGAAAGACTATGCCATCAATATCGTTCGCCAGATTGATAAGGAGTGGAATTGCGGAGAGGGCCAGTGCCAATCGCACTCCACGCCAACCCGACCGGAAAGCAAGAAAGCAAAGAACTACCGCCACGATAAGATTGCTCAGCAAAAACCAGGGGAGCGCATTGTTGCCGGCGCTCGACCTCTCCTGAACGATCATCCCGGAGCCGATCTGAACCAGGACGAGGGCAATCCATACGAGTAGAACCCTCAGCGCAATCGTCGATTTGTTCATGGTCTCTTCCTTTGAGCTCTTTTGTAGGTCGCAAGCGCGTCTCTGGCCCAGGCCACGCGCGTTTCGTAGCCGCGAATTCCGCTCTCCAGGGCAAGTCTGCCAGAGAGCGGCATCTCCTTCCGGTGCGCCACCAGGTATTCCCGGAGAGTAGAAACGTAGGAGCTCAACTCGCGTTCGAGACTCTTCAGGAACCGGGCGGCGCCCACGTTTCCCACTGCCCCATCCATAAAGGCAAATCGGAGCATCAATTCTTCGCCGCCGCAGGCGACATCGTCTCGGACCACCGGCTGATTGAGCCACTTCCTGAGCTCGGCAATTCCTGCCGCGGTCACACTGAAGATCTTTCGCCGTCGGAGACCGGAGCCGTCTTCGATCGTCCCGCGAATCAGGCCAGCCTCTTCCAACCGCCGTAACGCGGGGTAAATCGCTCCCGGGCTGTCACTGAATGTGACCAGGGGTGTGAGTGAGAAGGTCTTCCGCAGGTCGTAGCCGGATGAAGGCTGCTCACGCAAAAGGCCGAGAAGTGCGTAACCGAGTGTTGAAGGCGATCATAGTACTATGCGTACTATTATGCCGCGTACGTTCGGTTGTCAAGTTGGGACAAAGCGCCGACTTATTCAGTATGGAGTGCGGCGACTTGTCGCCGCTTTTGATTTAGTAAGTGCAGTAAGGAAGAGAGATTGAGGCGGCGGCCTGGCCATTACAAAGCGATCGAGACTTTCCGCCAAATCGGGCAACGGACTGTTGAATTGGTGGCTCATTTCTAGTGGACTGGTATCGTGAAATCACCAGCGAGCGGCACCGCCTGCCGCGCCAACGGCGCGACCTGAAATAGCCCGGGGCGTAGCCCCGGGTTCGCAGCCGAACCTGTGACCAAGCCCCAACGGGGCGCCGTTTGGAATCGGAGTCAAATGCTCGAAACGCCGCCCCGTTGGGGCTGCGCGTGATAGCTGGCGAATACCCAGGGCTTCGCCCTGGGCTGTCTTAGGTCGCGCCTTTGGCGCGCCCGTGTGGCCGCATGGGGTGGTTACGCGTGGGCGAAGTCGACGAGGTTGTGATTTCACTCTTACAGTCCACTAGTTTGTCTTTATCAACCGATTGTACCGCCGGAGCACTTCCTGCAGGCGGTCGTGTGGCAAGGCCAGGACCCGATGGTCGTCAATACCCGTCATCGTCCGGGCGGCTACGAGGGCATTGATGATCGCCTCTTCAGTGGCCTCGACCGTCGCTTCGAAGAGACCGTTCATGCCCTCATTGGGCAGCATAGTCAGGTTGGCGACTCCGCTCGCGTTTGCGACCCCCGGGTTCGCGGTCGAGAACGCCACGAAGATATCGCCGGAGCCATTGCCGGCTACGCTCCCGTTTCTCGCGAGTCCAAGCGCTGCGCGCCGAGCCAGTCTCTTCAGCTGGTGCGCTATAAGCGGAGCGTCGGTGGCGACGACAATGATGATCGAACCACTCTCGCGCGGCCGGATTGTGCCTTCGGGAATCTCCTGGCCCACCGGTACTCCCGCAATGCGAAGCTGATGCCGCAAGCCGTAGTTGGCCTGAACCAGGACGCCGACCGTATATCCGCCGGCGCGATCTGACAAACGCCGCGAAGATGTCCCTATGCCTCCTTTGAATTCGTGGCAGATCATACCGGTCCCGCCGCCAACACTTCCTTCGGCGACCGGGCCCGACCTCGCGCCATCGAGCGCGGCGAAGGCATGCTCGGGCTTGACATGAAAGCCGTTGATATCGTTCAGGTAGCCGTCCCATGTCTCGGCCACGACCGGTAGCCCCCACAACTGGGCTGTACGCCCGTAGTGTCTCGTCTGCCACGCGATGACCGCATCACGCACGACGCCAACGCTATGCGTGTTGGTGATCATTACCGGGCCCTCAAGGAATCCGGACTCCTCCAGCCAGGTAGTACCTGTCATCTCGCCATTGCCATTGAGCGTGAACCAACCGGCGAAAACCGGGTCGTTTGAACTTCTCCCCCGCGGCAGGATCGCCGTCACTCCCGTGCGCACAGGACCAACGCCGACTTCGAGCTTTCCCTCGCCTGAGATGATTGTGGAATGCCCGACCTCAACTCCTTTGACGTCAGTGATGGCGTTCAGCGGTCCCGGTGTGCCTTCGAAGGGGACACCAAGATCGCGCGCTCGCGGCTGGCGAGCGGACGCGCCGGGCGACTGTTCTCTGTTCGGGAGCCCGGCAGGCGTGCCCCCAGCAACAAGCGCGGCGAAGAATAACAGGCTGAGCAGCATGTTCATCGTCATGTTCTCCTGGGATCTGCGATGCGACGTTATCCTGCTATCTGGGAGCGGCTCCTTCGCGCCTCATGACACTTGAAGCGACGAAGCGCAGTCCCGCCAGTATCGCCTGCTCGCTCTCAATGTCCGTGATGACCTGGGGCTGAATCCGCAGTGCATCCAGTGATCGCCGCCAGGCTTCGACAAGTCCGCCGCTGCCGACAATAGCTACCGAGCTCGAGAGCAGTCCGGCCCTCTGCCAGGCGTCAACATCCGAAGCGATAAAGACTCCAACGAGAAACGATAGTCTCTCTTCGGGGCTGCCCTGCTTCGATTGCTCCAGCAAGCGCACGCCGAACAGAGCGCGTGCGAGGCCGCATTTTCGCTGCTGGCTCATCCCTGCCTCGAGCCATCTCTCGTCAATCCGCGCCGGACGCTCCTGTGGGACTGCACTCGCCAGTATTGTCTGTGTCTGCGTGAAGTGGATCATCTCTCCGGACAGCGTCGTTGAGCTCGAGGCAATGTGGCCAGCGGCATCGAGCTGAATGGCTTTCCAATGCGACCCAAGGTTGAGCACCGTGACTCCCGGTGAAATGATCCCCAACATCAACAGGCCGGCACACAGCGTCTCTTCCCCGCGCATCACGTCCGCCTCCGCGGCGGTGGCCAGATCACAAGGCATGGGCCCGGAGCGAACCCCCGGGACCAGCAGCACGGGCAGGTCAGTCACGTCCGGAAACCGATGAATCCTGGTCGCGAGTGCCAGGTCATCAATTCCTATCGGCGCGGGAACGTGCGGCACTTCTGCAAGGCCGAGTGAGGAGGTAATCATTCCGGAGGCTACGACGCACGCCGGCGCAGTTCGAGCCACCCGGGCAGTCGCTCGCGCCTTCTCGATCAAATCGCGGAGTGATTCTGTGAGGCGCTTAGTGGAGCCGTCTCTCGCAGAATCACGAACGCCAACCTGCGCATGTGCCTTGCTCAGGACCTCATTGCCGCGCATCAACCAGACGCGCGTGTTGGTCGTTCCCGCGTCGATGTAGATTGCCGGGAGACTGTCTTCGTGTTCAGGCATTGTCCTTCCAGGCCGAAATGTAAGCAGCTGTCCGGGAGCGCAGTTCCTCCATGTCATCCTGGCTCTTGCCCAACAAGTCTGACCCCGTGCCGATAGCCCAGGCGCCGGCGGCAAAATACTCGCGCGCAAGTTCCGCGGTTACCCCTCCAGTGGGAACGGTGCGCACTCGGGGCAACGGCCCGGCGAGCGCCTTGACGAAGCCTGGCCCAAGCGAAGTTGCCGGGAAGAGTTTGACGGCGTCGGCCCCGGCGTTGAGTGCCTCGACGACCTCAGAAGTCGTGAAGCAGCCGGGCAGTGAGACAAGGTTGAGCCTCTTCGTGGCTTCGATGACGCTGACATCCCGATTCGGAGAGACGATGAAACTGGCGCCGGCGTCAGCCGCCCGCTTGACCTCATCCACCGTCATGACGGTGCCCGCGCCCACAGCCATGTCGAAGCCGAATCGCTCTGAGAGACGACGGATGCCTGACAGCGCATCGGGCGAATTGAGCGTAACCTCTACCGCGGTCAGGCCTCCCTCACGCATCGCCGAGACGATCTCTTCTTCGCGCCCGCTGAAATCACCACGGAGGATCGCAATGATTCTACCGGCTTCGATCCTCGCTATAGTCTTCTCCATTTAGCTTTCCTCAATTCTCCAACGTCCGCCCATCGATATTCACCGTCAGAAGAATGACTCGCTCATTGTGAGCATCCTTTCTCCGACCACAAATCTATTCATATGCCTGTTTGTGCGTGATTGCTTCGGAAAAACCAGGATCGGGTGAATCCCGCAAGCCGAGGATTTCCAGAGAGTCAGCGGAAGTTCTCGACAAGCATATATCGGCGCCGCCAGCGTCTATCTGAGTGTAGAGAATCTGACGTCTATCGGGCGACACTGCGAGGCAATTGGAGGAGATGTTTGCTTTGCCCAGGCTGGTTATCCGTTTTTGCTGCCCTGTAGCCAGGTTGAGGAACTGAATGGCGACTCCGTGTTTCCGAATCCCGCCCATCCGAATTCATAAAGTAGATGCCATCATTCACAACCGCCCAGCCAGCAAAGTTTTCGCATTTGAATGAATTCTCAACCCGGACCTCTTCGCCACCATTGACGGGTACACTCCAAATGCCGCGAACCGGCGCTTCCTTGACGTAGTAGACATGTTGACCGTCCGGCGATGCGAAGGCTGAGCCGCCCCCCTGCCTGGTCACCTGTACAGCCTCGCCACCCTGTGCGGGCGTTTTCCACACCTGATATTCTCCGGTACTGTTGGAGAAAAGAAGGATCCACTTTCCATCACTTGACCAACTTGGTAAAACATCATCGGAATTGCTTGTCACAACCGGGCGAGGCAAGCCCACCTTCTGCACTGATGGCGTAGATGTCGCCCTTACCATCCTCGATCGAACAGAACGCGATTTCTCGACCGTCGGGAGACCAGCGGGGGCTGCCTGTGATTCTGTTAAGGGTTGTCACCTGAGTTTGGTTCCTGCCGTCGCTGTCGCTGATCCAGATCTCCAATCGCCCCGAACGCTCTGATTGGAACGCGATTCTCTTTCCGTCCGGAGAGAATTGAGGAAGGAAATCGCCCCACGTCGAGGAAATGAGCTTGATCGGCGTGCCTGGGGCTTTGGAGTCGGACAATTCGATTCGATATATGCTCGAATCTTCAACCGCCTGAACTGTATCTCAGCCAGCTCCCGCGTCTAGCAAGTATTCGGAAAGAAAAAATTGCGCTCGTTTTAGCGCAACCCTTTCCGTTGCGCCTCCGGAGGCTGGAATCCTCCACAGGCTCGCGTTGCCGCCTGAGCGGCGTGACGAAAAGATGATTTCCCGGCCGTCTGCGGTCCAGGCAAGGCCATCAAGGGTTATGTTGTCGAAGGTAAGGCGCCTGGGTTCACCGCCGGCGGTGGGCACAATGTAGATATCTGATGACTGGCGCGTTCTAAGCCTGGCAAAGGCGACACTGCGACTATCGGGCGAGAAAGCAGGTTGATTTCGCCGAATTTTCTGCTGATGGTGAGGTCAAGGTATGCCCTGCTAGAATGTCGAGTGAAGACTACGCAGAGTTTGTATGGTTCTCCTTTGGATTCTTTGAAGTAAACGCGATGTACCTACCATCGGGAGACCATCGGCTAAGGTGGGAATCGCAGGTCCACCTATCTGCGGTGGGCCCAAATCAAGAAGCTCTGCGCTCCGCACCACCCAGAGTTGGAACGATGTAAATCGCAGTCTCGGTTTGAGCAGAGCGGTTGAAGGCGATCCTCTGACCGTCAGGTGACCAGACCGGACCGAAATCGTTGCGAGGATCGAAGGTGACCCGCAAAGGCTTTTCAACGCCTATCTGCTTCACATAGATGGATGAACCCTGATCATCGCCGCCCTTGTCGCCATTCCAACCAAAAGCAATCTGATTGCCATCCGGCGAAAAAGTACCCAGGTGCTCCATTCCTGGAAAGGTGGTGAAAGGAACGACCCTGTTCGGCGGTAACGGTGGGCCAGAAGTATGGCGGGAGGCATAGAGCCAGGCTGACCCGCCAATCACCAATGCCACCCCAACCACCCACGCCATCAAAGTGTTTGCCCGCGACCAACGCCACCTGCTCGCTGCGCGAAGCTCCCTCGAACGCGATTGCCGAGAATCGCTTGAAAGACCTCCTGAATCCAGGATCCTGTTTGAGACTCTTCAGATCGGCGAGCATTGCCTTAACAGCCGGGTACCGCTCTTCACGATTTTTATGCAGCGCTTTGGTAATGATCCGTTGCAACCCGGCGGCCACTTCCGATGCGTCTTGGGTGATAGGCGGAGGCTCGCGCTCCAGTATCGAGACAATGACGTCGCTGTTTGTGTCACCTTCAAAGGGCGCGTGTCCCCCCACGATCTCGTAAAGCACGACGCCGAGGCTCCAGATATCTGTGCGTCCATCTACATCGAGTCGCCTTGCCTGCTCGGGTGACATGTAGCGAGCAGTGCCCATTACCACCTCTGCATCTGTCTTCACTGCTCGGATGGAGGCTGATGCCGTACCCTCGTTGACATGTTGTCCCTCGGTCAGCTTGGCAAGCCCGAAATCCAACAGTTTGACGTAGCCATCCGTCCGCAGCATTATGTTCTCCGGCTTGATATCCCGATGGATAATGCCGACCTGATGCGCTGCTGAAAGACCGCTTGCCACCTGAATTGCTACATCCAGCATCTCGCCCAGGCTTATCTGTCAGCCGGCTATGCGTTGCCGCAGCGTCACACCATCTATGTATTCCATGGTGATGAAGTGATGGCCGTCATCGGTCTCACTTACTTCGTGGATGACACAGATGTTTGGATGACTGAGTCTCGATGCAGCTCGGGCCTCCTGCTCGAATCTGCGAACTCGGCCTTGATCCCTCGTGAATGATTCCGGCAGCAGCTTCAGTGCCATCTGACGGTCGAGCCTGCTGTCCTGCGCGAGGTATACCTCTCCCATTCCGCCAGTACCGAGGAGTGAGAGAAGACGGTAGCGGCCGATGTGCTGTCCCACCAAAGACGGCGACCGATCCGCAGCCAGCGACTCTGCCACAACCTCGAAGGCAGGCGATTCGATGAAGCTGCCTGCCTGCCCGTCCGAACTAAGCAGAGCCTCTAGCTCTCTTCGCAGAGCGGCATCACCGGCGCAGGCCTGATCAAGGAACGCGCCACGCTCGCTGGTCGGGCGATCAAGTGCCGCTTCCAATAACTGATCTATCTGCTTCCAGCGCTCAGGCTCCATCCACCCCTTCCTTGCTTATCACATGGTGCAACCAGGCTTTGGCCTTACGCCATTCGCGCTCGATGGTGCGAGGCGTCACTTGTAAAACCTCAGCCACCTCTTCCGTCGTCAATCCGCCAAAGAACTTCATCTCGACGATCCTGCCTTTGCGCTCGTCCATCCGCGACAACTCCGTCAGCGCCTCATGCATCGCGACCAACTCCGCGGCGCGCTCCTGAGTGAGCATCGCCGCCTCGTCCAATGAGACCTTCTGTGCTCCGCCGCCGCGCTTGGCGTATTGGTGGCTGCGGGCGTGGTCCACCAGGATGCGCCGCATGAGCTGCGCCGCGATCCCGAAGAAGTAGGCCCGGTTCTGCCAGTGGACGCTCTTCTGTTCGATCAGCCGCAGATAGGCTTCATTGACCAGGGCCGAGGTTTGGAGCGTATGGCCGGGATTCTCTCGCCGCCATGTAGCGACTCGCCAGACGCCGCAGTTCCTCGTCGACCAGCGGTAGCAGCTTGTCGAGAGCCGTTTTATCGCCCTCTTCCCAGTCAATCAGCAGTTGGGTGACTTCATTAGCCGATGGTTCATTCATGTACCACCATCCGGCTGATCACGGTGTATACGCGGGTCGCGCGGATTATATCAGCTTTCTTCTGCAAATGATCTTCGTGGCGTGTCGGGTTCTGGATGCAATTCTCGCGTTAATAAATGAGTAAGAAGGTTTGCAAAGCCCTTGAGTCAGTGACGGCCTTCACAGCCGGCGATTCCAGACACAACTGGCTTCGTTCACTGACCACGCTTCTTGCGATGGTCTTGGGACTCATGTGCCGCTGGAGATGAAGGCAAGGGCTTCCGGTTTATCTAATCGAGGGTCGACATACGCGCGCGGCAAATAGGTTGCCTGACCTGGCTACGAATTGAATACTATGATGCGACGTTCCACTTGCCTGTTTCTGTTACTCGTCTTTAACGCTGTCGCTATTCATGCGCAGAATTCGCGCGCCGCGTCCGCGCGATCATACGTTACTCGTGGTAACACGTGGCTGGCGAAAGGCAGGTTGGACCGCGCCATCGCCGACTATGGACTTGCCATCGCCTCCGACCCGGTCTTTTACACCGCATTCTACAATCGCGGCCTGGCGCACGAACGCAAAGGCGACATCGCCTCCGCGTTGAGCGACTACAACAAAACAATTGAGCTGAACCCGCTATTTGTTAACGCCTATCTCAATCGCGGGATCGCGCTCTTCGAACAGGGAGACCTCAAGGCAGCGCTCAGCGATTTCGACCGGGGTATTCAACTCGACCCGCGCGAGGCCAAGGCATATTGCAACCGCGGGACCGTTCGGCAAAGGGTCGGTGATACGGATGGCGCGCTGGTTGATTATACTGAAGCAATTAGACTGGATCGACGCAATGATCGGGCATGGGGCAATCGTTGCGGGCTCCATTACCTGAAGCACGATTATGTGACTGCGCTAAGCGACTGCAATCAGGCGCTCCTCCTCAATCCTCAGAATGACGTCGCCCTGGGCAATCGCAGGATGGTCAGAAAGGCCAAAGGCGACTCCGGGGGCGATCGGCGATTTCGATGAGGCGTTAAAGCTCTCAACCCGAGTGCGACGGAAGTCTATCGGAGTCGAGGAGTGGCATATCTCCTGCTTGCCAAGCCGGAAGAAAAGCGTGAGCAGGATAAACCTCGCGCGTCGGGCGGACAGCTCAAGCCCGACATGGAATAATTTGGAGTGCGGCGAGTTGTCGCCGCTTTTGTGTTACTTAGTGCAGCGCTATAATTTAGAGGCTCATTTCTTCTTCATGACTGCACTACCTTAATCAAAAGCGGCGACAAGTCGCCGCACTCCAAATTGCTCCCTTGAAGCAGCCAGTTTCTTTCAATCGGGGAGTCAGCTCCCGTTCAGAAAACGAGTCAGGGCATCCATCGTTTCTTGCGGCTTCTCCTCCATCAGCCAATGGCCTGTCTCGGGCAGGACGATCGACGCAGGATGCAACGCCACCAGCTCAACCTGTTTAGCCAGCGCATCTCCATTGGCGGCTCCGCCGCCGATTGACAGGACCGGCATCGGCAATTTCGTCTTTGATAGCTGCGCAAAGTCTTTCGCGGCCTGCTGAAAGGAGACGAAATACTGCCAGGCCGAACGCATCCGTCCCGGCCGCGCATATGCGGCGGCGTAAGCCTGACGATCGTCCTCGGGGATCGATTGCGCCTTATTCGCTGCGAAGTCATTCCAGAAATGCTCGAAGTAGGTTCGCTCACGGCCTTCCACGAGAGCTTCGGGCGTTGGACCATTGAATCGAAAGTGCCAAATGCCCGGATTGTTGTAGATGGCTTCCCACCCCTCGACTCCCGGTAGAAACGCATCCATGAGGACCAGTCTCTCGACCTCCTGCGGGAACTGTGCAGCATAGCCGTAGGCGACCATTAACCCGATGTCGTGCCCGACGACTGCGGTTTTCGTGATCCCCAGTTCCTTGACGAGTGTGTGCATGCGCCGCGCTGCGCTTGCCATGTCCAGACCGTCTTTGGGAATGTCTGAATCGCCGATGCCCGGCAAGTCCGGTGCGATGACCGTGAAATTTGCGGCGAGCCGGGGAATCAATGGTCTCCACATGCGAGAGGTTTCGGCATAGCCATGCAGCAGCAGAACTGCAGGGCCGTTGCCGGCTGTGAGGTACTGCAGATTCAGGTCGTCTACGGTTGCCGTGCGCACGGCGATTTCTGTGGTATTGGTCATTTTATCCTTTCGCTCGAGTGCTTAATGAAGGCGCGTGTTCAAAATGATACTAATATGGAGTGCGGCGACCTGTCGCCGCCTTTTGAGTTTCAGGCTGCAAATCAAAGGAATTGCTGTCGTGGCCGCCCGGATCCTTGAAATGGCCGTCGGCGCCTTGACCTACAGCCATACACACGATATGGTTTTCCATATGAAAACTACTGCTCAACATCGACGATAGAGTAATGCTCCAACTCAGCAGGAGGCTGCGAGGCAGGGACGCACAATGTCCGACCTCGTCTGGAACGGCGCTCCGGACGCTCTTCAAGACTGACAGATTTAACTCCCGCGACGACAGAAGAAAGGTGATCGCGCCTGCCCACATTCATCGAGCGGCGGCCTTCTTGTCGACATCGCTGACTAGCCAGATGCCTCTATATCGAGCATCTGCCAATGGGTAACGCGGCGTTAGTGATTGTCGTCGACACTAACATCCTGATCTATGCCGCCGATGCCGATTCTCAATTCCACGTCGAATGCCGGAAATGGCTCGAAGAACGTCGCAAGGGAGTCGATGTCTGGTACGCGACATGGAGCATCGTATACGAATTCCTTCGCGTCACTACGCATCCGAGAGTCATGCGTTATCCGTGGGAGGCGTCCCGGGCGTGGCGCTTCGTTGAGGCGCTGCTCGAATCGCCAGGTTTCAATGTTCTGACGCCCACTGACAGGCATGCCGCGATAGCTGAGCAGGTCATAACCGAGATGCCATATGTCACTGGCAATCTTTTCCATGACGCACACACTGCGATTCTAATGCGTGAGCACGGCATTCGGCAGATTTGCACTCGAGACGCGGACTTCTACAGGTTTTCGTTTCTTGAAGTGATCGACCCTGTTAAGAGCCGGTAATTGCCCACAGTGGTTATTCAGCGAGCGGGGCTTGTGGGGGCGGCTCGCGAGCCGCCCCTACGAATATGATGGATTAGCCGCTTGATGGAGCGCGCCCGCTATCTCTCTCGCCGCGTGTTGGGAACGAAATGCGGCTTTAGGTATACTCAGCAGCGACTACTGAAATGAACACAGAAACCTCCATGTCGATGGAACGCCTTGCAGCGCACCGGATCGCCGGCACAATTCCGGCGGACGAGATTCGATGGCTGGTCGATCACGGGCATCTGCGCAAGCTCGAACCGGGTGACGCCCTCTCCGCACGAGCCGCCGGGCCGGTAAAAGCTCTATATATCCTTCTGTCCGGGCAGATCGGCATACACGTGGACCGAGCCAATGGCCGCGAGAAGATCATGGAATGGCGAGCCGGTGACGTAACCGGCGTGCTGCCGTACTCGCGACTTGGCGCGCCCCCCGGCGATGCTATTGCTGAAGTACCCTGTGAGGTATTTGCCGTCCCGCGGGAAGAGTTGCCGTCACTGATTCACGACTGCCCCTGCTTCACTGCAGCGCTCGTCCACGTAATGGTGGATCGGGCCAAAGCGTTCACGTCGAGCGATCTGCAGGCCGATAAGATGGCCTCTTTGGGAAAGCTGTCAGCCGGTCTCGCACATGAACTGAATAATCCGGCAGCGGCGATCGCCCGGAGCGCCCAATCGCTGCACGACGCGATGACGGAAAGCGAGTGCGCGTCGCGAGAACTCGGCGGGCTCGGTCTCACCCGCGAGCAGCTCGCAGCCATTGACCACGTGGTCTCGAAAGCAATAGAGCTGGCCGTGCCGGTGGTCAGATCACCTATCGAGCAGGCCGACCGTGAAGCCGCATTCGAAGATTGGCTGCTCGAGCATGGGGCAGAGCCGCAGGCTGCCGGGTCGCTGGCTGAGACGGCGATTACGCTTGAAATGCTGGAGGGGCTGGCCAGTTCGCTCCAGGTGCCCCAGTTGAACGCGGTCATGCGTTGGCTCGGAGCCGCCTGCCTGACTCGCCAACTAGCCGATGAAATCGAATTGGCGGCTATTCGAATTTCGACGCTGGTAGAGGCCGTCAAGGGATTTACCCACATGGATCTGAACGCGACGCCGTCACCCGTGGATGTCGGCGACGGGCTCGCAGAGACGCTTGCCATTCATACCGCCAAGGCTCGCGCGAAGGCGGTATCCGTGCGCGTAGAGATCGAGCCTGACCTGCCGCGGGCGAAGGGGATCGCGGGAGAGATGAACCAGATCTGGGCGAACCTAATCGACAACGCGCTGGACGCGGTAGGACAGTCGGGGAATGTCGCGATCACGGCAAAAACTGAAGGTCAGCAGGTGGTCGTTCGTGTAACCGACGATGGGCCGGGGATTCCTGCAGATATCAAGGCTCGCATCTTCGATCCGTTCTTCACGACGAAGAAGATTGGCCAGGGCACAGGACTCGGGCTCGACATCGTCAAGAGAATCGTGCAGAAGCACCGCGGGACCATCGGAGTGGAATCAGGGCCTGGCCGCACGGAGTTCCGCGTGGCGCTCCCCGTGGCTTAGTATGGAGTGCGGCGACCTCCGAAGAGCACGCGGGACGCGTGCGGTCCCAGGCGGGGCGATTGTCCGAGACTGGCCCTGCCTGGGAGCGCACGCGTCCCGCGTGCCGATGTCGCGAGTAGTTATCTAGAGTGCAAATGAACAAACCTGTGATTCTAGTGGTGGACGACGACCCTCAGGTGCGCGCTGCAGTGCGCAGGGACCTGAGGAGCCGATATGATTCCGATTACTCGGTGATCGCCGCCTGCTCGGGCGAGGAAGGACTGAACTCAGCTCGTGAGCTCAAAGCCAGAGGAGCTGAGCTCGCCGTGCTCCTGAGTGATCAGCGTATGCCCGGAATGCTCGGTGTAGAGCTCCTCGCGAACGCGCGAAAGATATACCCTCTTTCACGCCGAGTTCTTCTGACAGCCTACTCGGACATCGACGCTGCGGTGCGCGCTATCAATGACGCGCACGCCGACTACTATCTCTCCAAGCCCTGGCACCCGCCGGAGGAACGGCTCTTCCCCGTGCTGGATGACCTGCTTGAGGCCTGGCATGCAGAGCGGCCTACGGAGGCCGTCGGTCTGCGCCTGCTGGGTCGTCAATGGTCGCCACAGTCGCATGCGATCAAGAACTTCCTTGCCGGAAACCTGATTCCCTACCGCTGGCTGGATGTGGACCGGGATCCTCAGGCTGCCGAAGTGCTCGCATCCGCCTCTCTCAGCGATGGCGATCTGCCCGCACTTCTGTTTGAGGATGGCACACCTTTGCGGCGGCCCGCTCTGCTCGATGTAGCAAATCGCTTAGGCCTGTGTGTCGACGCCAAACTTGAGTTGTACGACCTCGTGATCGTCGGCGCCGGCCCCGCGGGCCTCGCTGCAGCGGTCTATGGCGCTTCGGAAGGGTTGAAGACTCTACTCCTCGACAGCCATGGTCCCGGAGGCCAGGCAGGCATGAGCGCTCGCATTGAAAACTACCTCGGGTTTCCGACCGGCGTCAGCGGGACGGAACTCACACGGCGAGCAATTCTGCAGGCCCAGCGCCTGGGGGCCGAATTTCTTGTGCCTGTCCAGGTGACCTCGGTGTCGCTCGACGGCGGCTACAAGCGGGTGAACCTCCATGGTGATCGTGAGGTAGTCGCTCGCGCAATGATTGTCACAACCGGAATGACCTATCGCGAGCATCCGGCGGCCGGGATCGCCGAGCGTACCGGCTCCGGGGTCTACTACGGAGCGACAGCAGCAGAGGCCCCAGCCTGCCGCGACAGTCGTGTGATGGTTGTCGGCGGCGGCAATTCGGCCGGACAGTGTGCGATCCATCTCTCGAGGTATGCGAAAGAGGTCCACCTCGTCGTCAGGCGGGACGGATTACGGGCAACCATGTCGCACTATCTGATCGACCAGATTGCCGCCACGCCCAACATTCAGATACGCACGCGAACCACCGTGGAGGCCGTAGAGGGCGAGGAGCGGCTCGAGCGAGTGGTGCTGCTTTCGAATGATACGGGTGTCGTCTCGGTGGAGGAGATTGGCGCAATGTTTGTTTTGATAGGCGCCAAGCCTCATAGCGAGTGGCTGCCTGCAGCCGTTCTGCGCGATGCCAAGGGCTTCGTACTGACCGGGCGAGACAGCGCGATTTGCGATCAATTTGCGCGATTCTGGAAAGAGCCTCGGCAGCCGCTGCCACTGGAGACTACGGTGCCGGGCATCTTCGCGGCAGGCGATGTACGTGCAGGCGCGATGAATCGCGTGGCAGCAGCCGTTGGCGAGGGAGCGATGGCCGTGCGGCTCGTGGCGGAGTACCTCGCCCTCACATGACATGCTAGGCTGGCGCTCAATTCTGACTTTGATAGTCCTGCCCTTCCTGCTCTCCTTTGCCTGGGCCATCCAAAGAAACGATACAGTCTACCTGCAGATCATTGCTGCAAAGACCCCTGAGACGCTGACTCAAGTCTCAACGCTCTTGAAAGAGGGGCGAGACTTCGCTGACCTGGCGCGAGAGTATTCAACGCATTCGACCGCTCGCGATGGAGGAGTCTGGGGGCCTCTCCGATTGGATCAATTGCCACAGGCGGTCAGAGAGCGTGTTGAGAAGACTGAGCCGGAGGCAGTGATCCAGGTGTTTGATCCGGCGCTCGGCCACGCTCTTATTCGAAGACTTGCGCCGGCCGCCGCCCACAGAATCCTCTTTCAACAGAGCTTCAATCGAGGGGCAGCAGACCTCCAGAGAAACGACAAGGATGAAGCGCTGAAGGAAATGAAGAGAGCTGTCGCTCTTGATCCTCAGTCGGCTGCGGCGCACCAACTTCTCGGACAGGCCTACATGCTGCAGGGCACCTACGAGATGATCGGCGAGGCGAAGTCGGAATTCGTGCAAGCGCTGGCTCTGGATGCGAACCTTGTCTGGGCGCGATTCTATCTGGCGAGGCTCTATCTCGATCAGGGTGCAGCGCAGAAGGCGAAAGAACAGCTCGAAACCGCCTTGAAGATGCGGCCTGATGTTCCTCATCTGCTGTCGCTGCTGGGCGAGGCCAACCGGCAACTGGCTAACATCGATCTTTCAATCGAACTGAATAGAAAGGCGCTCGCCATAGACCCTTCGTTCTTCGTTGCTCACTATTATTTGGGGCTTGCCTATAAGGATCTCAAGAGAGAAGAAGACGCGATCCGTGAGCTGGAAGAGGCCGTCAAGCCTGGCTATCCCGCGGCCGAGATATACCTTGCGCTCGGAGCTGTCTACCTCGAGCGGGGCAATCTGGAGCGGGCTATCGACCTCTGCCAGCGGGCAGTGTCGGCAGCTCCATCGCGACCTGAAGGCCACCTCAGGCTGGCACAGGCTCTCCGTCAGAAACACCAATTGGAGCAGGCATTGAAGGAGCTGGATCTGGCGTATCCGGAAGGCAAACGACTACTGAGCACGCCGTACTACCAGGAGCTTGGAGCTCAGATACTCTTCGAACGCGGCCTGGTTCTCGAGGAGAAAGGAGCTCGCTCGCAAGCGATGGAGGCCTATTCGAAAGCGCTGGAGTTGGATCCCTAAACAAACGCGAGCCCTCGAGAGAGTCAAAGCTTTACAGCGCCGGGAATAGCCACGAAAAAGCACAAAAAGCACAAGATGCCGTCCTTTTGTGTTTTTGTGCATTTTTGTGGCTATTTCCCTGCCTGAGCTTCATCGAGGACCAATGTCTTGTCCGCGGCGACATTGTTCAAAGTCTGTCTCTTTCCGCTGGGCCATGAGATTTCTATCCTGGTGGCCCGACCTTCCCTGCCAAGACCGAAGTAGAGACGCAGATCGCTGCTGCTCAGGTAGCTGCCCGCACTGTATATCTCCTTGATCTGGGCCCTCCCGCCAGCTTCGACCTTCACCCTGGCGCCGATGCCAAACGAATTGCTCTCACGCCCTCGCGCCTTGATCGCAAGCCAGTGATTCCTGTTTCCACCGTCATTCCGGATGAGATTAGGAGCCTGCCCACAGTTCGATACGACAATGTCGAGGTCGCCGTCATTATCGAAATCACCAATTGCCGCGCCTCGCCCAACGTGTTTGATCTGGAAAGCAGGTCCGCTCTCTGCAGAGACATCGCGGAAGGCCCCGTTCTCATTGTGATAGAGCAGGTCTCTCTGCTGATAAGCCAGGCGTGGATTGTAAAGCTGGACATTGTCGATGACGTGTCCGTTGGTGACATAGATATCGGTGTACCCATCGTTGTCGTAGTCGAAGAGCTTTGTCCCAAAGCCCAGTGTCAGGAATCCCGAGCCCAGCCCGGCTTGCTCCGTGACCTCTTCAAAAGCTCATATCCCGGCGATTCCGGAAGAGCGCATTCAATTCTTCTGAGAAGTTCGTGACAAAGAGATCCAGCCAGCCATCACCGTCAAAGTCTGCGAACTCCGTGCCCATTCCTGCCCGTGGATTCCCGTTCGGGTCGTAGCCGACGCCTGCGCTGTAGGCGAGATCGGTAAATGTCCCGTCTCGGTTATTGCGGTACAGGAAGTTTCGCACGGTATCGTTGGCTACATAGATGTCAGGCCATCCATCGTTGTCGAAGTCTCCGAACGCTACACCCAAACCCTTCCCGGCAGGATTGGCGATGCCGGCCTTTTTGGAAACGTCAGTGAATGTTCCGTCGCCGTTATTTCGATAGAGAAGGTCAGCCATCCCATCAAAGTTTCGGGGATCGCAGTACATCCGGTACCCGTCTTTCCGAAAGCCGCAATAGGGATTCTCATTCAGGTTGTAATCCAGATACCTGACGACATACAGGTCCAGCTTTCCATCCCGATCAAAGTCGAAAAAACGGCGCTGCTGCTCCAGCCGCCACCCTTGACTCCTGCCTTTGCGGTCACGTCGGTGAAGGTCCCGTTGCCATTGTTGTGGTAAAGGATGTTGGAGCCATAGCCGGTAATATACAGATCGAGGAACCCGTCATTGTCATAGTCTCCAACCGCCACGCCTGTGCCGAACCCGCCATTCCCCTGGACACCAGCCGAGCTTGTGACATCGACAAAGGTTCCCGTACCGGTGTTTCGTAAGAGGACATTTCCCGGAGAGCGCTTTCCGGCTCCGAGGTTGGCGCCATTCGCGAAATAGAGGTCGAGCAATCCGTCATTGTCGTAATCGATCCAGGCCACGCCTGATCCGAATGTCTCAACGACAAGCTTATCCGGTGAAGCCCCGTTCTCGTGTCTGAAGGCGATCTTCGATTGCGGTGTGACGTCCACAAACTGGACCGGAAAGACGGGTGGCAGACAAACATCAAAGCGGCACAGTTTGTCGGATTGATTTGCGCATTGAAGTTTGGGAATTCTTTCCTGAAACCTTGTAGGGGCAGGGCTTGTCCCTGCAACGCCGCGCCGTCTGGCACGGGTAACATTTTCAATCGGGCCCCGGACCATTTGATTGTTACCGGCGCCAGACGGCGCCGGTGGGCAGGGACAAGCCCTGCCCCCACAAGGTTACCTGATAGTTTTATATATTCCGATCGCATGGCTGCGGTATTGAGGTGAAAACTGCTTCACAGGCGTATTGATCTGAATCGCGTTCGAGGGCTGATCCGGCATGTGACACTCAATACAATAATTCATTATCCCGGCTCCCATCTTGCGAGCCTCTTTGTGATTTTCAATTCGATGGCACTGCAAGCACTTCTCGCAAGCCTCGTCAATATCTCTTTCCGGTTGATGCACATCGTGGCAGGTTGAACAGGACATTTCGCCGCTACGTCGAAAACACTTCGTTCTCTTGAGCAGCCCGATCTGATTGCCATGCACATCGGGAGTCAGGTTGCCGCCCTCAGCCTCCGGCGGCGCATACTCATTGAGTCTCTCTCCCGGCCGATAAGAAAATGGCGGCTTTATCGGCTCCCACGCGCCCGAGTGGCACAAGCCACAGCTATCCAATTGACGCTCTCTGGCGAAGCGTTTCGGATTGAGAATGGACCTGGCCGGGGAATCACCCGGATGTTTCACGCCATCGCCGTGACACTTTTCGCAGGCAATGCCGAGCTCGAAGTCACTTGAGTACTTGACCGTGCTGGGACCGGTTTCGAGCTTGAAGGAGGTGCTATGACATTCGAGGCATCTCGGGCGGATCACGCGGTCAAAGTTGATCTGGCCATCCAGATAACCGGGGCTATTGATCCACGCGTCTATTCCCGTGAGATAAGAAACCGGAAGTTGAAACAGGAGGCCGTTCTTCCAATAGAGATAGGATTGTCCTTTTCTTCCCGACCCGATCACGAGGTCGATGCGCTCAGTCCTGGCCAGGTTCCGAGCCGAATCGAAACCGGTTTGATAGAAGCCGCCGGCGCGGCCCTCCATCTTGAAATTGACGTTGGCCGACCTCGTGCGCAGCGTGTTATGCCCTTCGGAAAAGCCCCCCTTGATCGACTCGCTACCGGCCAGTGCGGAAGTTCTGAAGTGGGCTGTGTGAAGATAGCTGTCGTAGATAGCCTGGTGACAAGTTCCTGCAGGATTGACTGCGCCCACTGCTCGGCGGACCCTGTCGCTCGAGCATCCGGCGCGGGCTTGCGCCGAGCAGGGGTAGCCATAGAGAAAGCACTGAGGCAAAGATGGCTTTCTTATCCAAGTCGAACTATCAGCAGCCTGCTAAAACTCGACGCGTAGCTTCACCGCCACCTGGCGATAAGACTGTTTCTCCGGATTGTAATTTGGCACGATCGTAGTGAACTTGCCGGGGTCCGGATTCGAGATGTTGTTATTCGGGTTGTTAAAGTGTGGATGGTTGAAGAGGTTTGAAATCTCCCCCGTAAACGTCATCTTGAATCGCTCCGTCAACGGGAACATCTTGGCGATGCTCAAGTGGTGGACATTGATGCCCTGCCCCTCGAGGATGTTCACCCCGCTATTGCCGTACCGGCCGATATTGACACGCTCGCTGGCCGAGCACACCGGCTTGCTGTCCGGGCAGCCCGGTATCTTAAAGGCAGCGGGATTGAACCACGTCGTATAGTTTCGCTGGTCACCAGAAAGATTTCCATCACCAATCCGATCAGGGAGTCCACCAACGGTGTTGGTGTTCGAGGGATCGATCCCCGAGAAGGCCGGCGAAAAATACTGCCCCGAAGCGAAGTAGCTGATGGTCTGCAGGTTCCAGCCTCCGATCAGGAAATTGACTACGGAGGGAGCATCCGTGAGGAATCGCCTTCCTCGACCTACTGGAATTGCCCACGTAGTATAGAAGCTCAGATAATGGCGCCGGTTCGCGCCGTCCCGGCCCAGAAGTCGGTCACATCATATGGATTCTCCAGATTTGCATAGTTGTAAAGGCTGTTCGAGAACGTGTAGGAGACGTTGAAGGTGAACTGACTACCCATTCTCTTTTGGGCGCTCAGCTGAAGCGAATCGTAACGAGATTCACCGTCGTCGCGCGTCTCCGTGACAGTAAGGAATTGCGGGTAAGGCCGGCGCGAGTTCGTAAAGGCAGTCGTGCTCGGCTGCGGCTTGTTGACGTTCAGACTGTAGTTGAGACCTGAACCGCGAAAACCGATGTACGACGCGCGAAACCCGATGTCGCGCCATTCCCGCTCGACGCTCAGATTGAATTGCCGGACAACACCGGTGTTGGTGTCCAGGGGCAGACCGGTAATGCTCTGGCCCGGAACCGTAGCCGAGGACAGGCTCGCCGGAAACGCGTTCGGAAAGGCCGGCAGCAACTGCGTAGCCGTACCCTGGTAGCTCTCGGCCAACTGAAACGGTGCGCTGCTCGGGAGCCGTGAGAAGTAGGCCCACGATTCTGAGTATTCGCCATACCCACCGCGGACCACCATCTTGTCTCCGATGCGGTAGGCCGCCGAGATACGCGGACGGAAGTTGTGAGAGTCCGCTTTGGGCACAACCTTACCCTCGACAACCTTGATCAAGTTGGTGGGATAGAGCGGATGGAGTCTCGAAAGCGTGCCTTGTGCCACGATCACGTTACCGGTCGCCGGATCAAAGTTGGCCATCAGGCCGTCGTCAAACGTCGGCAGCGCGTAGTAGTCCCAGCGCAACCCGAAATCCAGCGTCAGGTTCTGCGTCAGCTTGAACGTGTCGGTCACAAAGAGCCCTACCTGCTTATTCGTTGAATGGCGGTTGACGAGCGGATCAAGGCGCGTGCTCGTCCGCGGAATCCCAAGCAGGAAATCAGCGTAACCAATGCCGGTAATTGAGCCGTCAAAACTGTAGTTGCCGTAGACCTGGGTCGAGAGATTGCCCGAGAACTGCCAGAACTGCATGTATCGCCCACCAAACTTCAAGACATGCCTTCCCTTTGACCAGGTGAGCCAATCTTCGTAGGTGTTGATACCGTTGTCCTGGTCGACATTGTCGATGCCGCCGTTGTTGCTCGATAAGGTCTGCACACCGCTGATGGTCATCTGCGGGAATCCCTGCGTGTGATAGTTCTTTGGATTCACTCCCTGCAGGCCGATTGTCTTGACGACGTCGTCTCCGAAGAGCGGTGTGAAGCTCTTCTCCCCCTCGCCAATCAGCAGGAAGTCAGTCTGGTGGCCAAAAGTAAAAGTATTGACCAGCCGCGGCGAGAAGATGTGTGTGTCGGAGATCACCATTTGCCGGTGGTCACGAGCCTGCGTCCAGGTCAGCTCTGGTGTGCCGCCCGGCCTGATGTAAGGAGTCTTGCGCTGGACCATCTGAAATAGATGGTGTTGTTATGTGTCAGATTGTGATCGACGCGGACGAACGGCCAGTCACCCTTATATAGATCCGAGTTGTACGGAAAGATCCAGTTGAAGTTGTTGGTCAACGTGTCCGGACCGCCAAGATTTGGAGTCGGGTAGTAGAGATCCTGGACCGTCTTGGATACGCCATTGATTCGGTTCGAGGGGATGATGTTCCCCTGAAACGGCAGCCCGGTGACAGGATCTTGATGATCCTGCTCGGCAGGAACTGGCTGAAATCTCCCTGCCTCATCTTGAGAGTCGGCACACTCCGCTGGATGGAAGACCCGAGCGGAATCGACTGGTGGAACCACGAGAAGTAGAAATAGGTGTGGTTCTTCCAGATGGGCCCGCTCACCTCGCCATCCCACTCGTGCTGGATGTAAGGCGCTTTCTTGGGGTCGAAGAACCCCTGCTGTTGAGGGCTGAGTTGAAATGGCGATAGAAGGCCGTGCCGTGAAACTGGTTAGCCCCGCGTTTGAGACCATGTTGAAATTGACCGCGCGGGCACTGTCGGCGCCTGGGATGACCGTAGTCACCTGCACCGTTTCAAAGAAGGCCGGATTGTCGTTCTGGTCGCCGGTCGTGTCGTTGGCCACTCCATCCATTGCCCACGTCTGCTTGTTCCGGTCGGAGATCCCCGACATCACCAGATTCCAGCCGTTACCCTGAATTCCGGGCACGGTGGTCAACATCGAGAGCGGGGACGGATAGACGTCCACTGCCGGCTGGTCGGTGAACTTTCTCCTGTCCACTTCGCCTCCAATGGTTCCGCTCTCATTCGTGATCAGCGATGCCCCAGCCTCGACGGTAACCGTCTCGGTGGTGGCTCCGACCTGGAGTATCACATCCAGGCGCCGGGTCGACCCGACATCGAGCAGCACATTGTCAGCCACGAAGACGCGAAAGCCAGCCGCTTCCGCCTTCACTCGGTAGGTTCCCGGCTTGAGGTCAGGGATTTCATAATTCCCGTTATTGTCCGTGGACACCGTCCTCACCGAGAGGTTGGTGGCAATGTCCGTCGCCGTGATAGCGACTCCAGGCATGACTGCCCCTGATGAATCGGTGGCGGTGCCTCGCAGGACGGAGTAGGTGGTTTGAGCCATCAGAGCTGAAGTGGCCAGTAGCATGCAAGCGATTAACCTCATAACGAACCTCCGGGTTGGGTGGCCAGGCGCTGGCGCGCGTAGTTCGACAAGCTGAGGGTTAATCCAGCAAAGCGGAACTGTGCCGCTCTTTTGGCGGCGTTCAATGGATAAGAGCGGAATGGTTATATTAAGGGAGATTCGACCGAGGCGGATTACATGAACTCATTGGAAATTGTCAACGCTTCTGGAGGTGGCGACCCGCCACTTTTGCGTTTAGCGCTTGCAGGACAGATCAATGGAGGCTGGTCTCATTGGAATCGACGCGCCAAAGGCGCGACCTGAAATAGCCCAGGGCGAAGCCCGGGTAAGCCCGACTACGGCGGGCAACGGTTGCACCTTCGGTGCGACCGAGAGAGCACGCGAGACGCGTGCGCCCCCAGGCCGGGCTAGTTTCGATCAATCGCCCGGTCAGCAACGTCCCGATAGCCCAATCGGAACACTCGGACAGCCTGGGAGCGCACGCGTCCCGCGTGCTCTTCGGTCGCGCCTTTGGCGCG
>CAVUOF010000017.1:0-154714 GCA_963743045.1 uncultured Acidobacteriota bacterium | reverse complement strand
GCTCTTTGAGGAATCTGCCCGTGTATGAGCCCTTAACCTGCATGATCTGCTCCGGAGTACCGATGGCGACGACTTCGCCGCCCAGTTCGCCTCCCTCGGGTCCGAGATCGATCACCCAGTCTGCTGTCTTGATGACATCGAGATTGTGCTCGATGACGACGACGGTATCCTCCGGCCTCAATCAGACGACGGAAGGAAGTCAGCAGCTTGTTGATGTCATCGAAGTGGAGTCCCGTGGTCGGCTCGTCAAAGATGAAGAGCGTGTGATCTCCGGCCTTCTTCGATAAGTAGGATGCCAGCTTGACGCGCTGTGCCTCGCCGCCCGAAAGCGTCGTCGCCGACTGGCCGAGCCTCAGGTATCCAAGCCCCACGTCATCAAGAACCTTGAGTTTGTTGGCGATTCTCGGGCTGGCCGCAAAGAATGTGATCGCCTCACGCACAGTCAGCTGCAGTACTTCGTGAATGTTCTTGCCGCGATAGCGTATCTCAAGCAGCGATGACTTGAACCGGGTTCCCTTGCACTCTTCGCACACCAGTTCGACATCGGCCAGGAACTGCATCTCTACCGTAACCGTCCCGTCGCCCTGGCATGTCTCGCAACGACCGCCTGGAACATTGAAGGAGAAGTGGCTCGCATTGAAGCCTCGAGCCTGCGCCTCGCGTGTCCCTGCAAAAGCCTCGCGAATCGCGTCGTAAACTTTAATATAGGTAACCGGATTCGATCGTGGCGTGCGCCCGATGGGCGACTGATCCGCAAGAATTATGTCATCAACCAGCTTGCCGCCTTCGATGCTTGTGAAGTGGCCAACCTGTCCCTGCCACTCACCTCGCTGCTGCTTCAGCCCTGCGTACAGGCAATCATGCACGAGCGTCGATTTACCCGAACCGGATACTCCGGTCACACAAACCAGAAGCCCGAGCGGAATATTGACATCAATCCGGCGAAGATTGTGCTCCGACAGCCCGCGAAGCTCGATCTGGTTCTTACCCGGCGCCCGTCGCGATGCCGGTGGCTTGATCTGGAGTTCACCCCGCAGATACTTGCCGGTCAGGGATGCGGGATTGGCGATAAGGCCGGGTAGCTTGCCCTGATGAACGATCTCGCCACCGAGCTCGCCGGCACCGATACCAATATCGAGCAGGTGATCAGCGGCGCGCATGATCTCTTCGTCATGCTCGACTACGAGCACAGTGTTGCCGATGTCACGCAGTCCGGTCAGGAGTGTGATCAGCCGGCGGGTGTCGCGCGGATGCAGACCGATGGATGGCTCGTCCAGCACATAGAGCGCCCCGACCAGAGATGAGCCAAGGTGCGTTGCCAGCTGTATGCGTTGGGCCTCACCGCCTGATAGCGTCGATGCCAGCCGGTCGAGGGTCAGGTAGTCCAGTCCGACGTCGATCAGAAACTTCAAGCGATGGCGGATCTCGGCCATTACTCGATCGGCGATCGCTGCCTGCTCCTCGGTCAAACGAAGATCCTCGAAGAAGGTTGCGGCGTGCTTGATCGGCAGTCTGCAGACCTCACCCAGCGTTTTTCCGCCAACTTTGACATCGCGAGCCTCCGGACGAAGCCGGCTGCCGCCGCAGTCCGGGCATCGTGTGTAGCCGCGGTACTTCGAAAGAAAGACGCGAACATGCAGCTTGTACTTCTTCGACTCGAGCCAGTCGAAGAGGCCCTGCACTCCGGCGAACCCGTCGTTGCCCTCAATCACCGCACGCTGCTGATTCTGCGGGAGGTCGGAAAATGGCGTGGTCATCGAGATTCCGGCCCGCCTGGCAAACTTCTTGAGCTCGGTCCTCCAGCCATCAAACTGTGGTTTACCGAAAGGCTCGATCGCCCCATCAGCAAGCGATAGTTCCCGGTGCGGAATAACCAGATCCCAGTCTATGCCGATCGTGTTTCCAAACCCCTGGCAGGTGGGACAGGCTCCGAAGGGGTTATTGAAGCTGAAGAGGCGAGGCTCAGGCCGGAGATATGCGAGTCCGCAGTTCTTACATTCGAAGTGCTCTGAGAAAGCCATTCGCACGCCATCCGGGCCATCTACCTGAGGGACCGTCTGGATCACGGCACGTCCGTGGCCTTCGCGGTAGCTGATCTCGAGCGAATCGACAAGCCGAGACCGATCCTCTGACCGCGCGGTGAGCCGGTCGACCAGCACGTAGACATCGTCAAATTCGGTGCGTGCGTAATCCTCGGGTGTCTGAAGGTCAATGACCTGAGCCGTTCGGCCATCATAGAGCCGCGTGAAACCCCGTTGCATAAGGCTAATGACGTGGGCCTTGGCATAGGTTGCCGCGTTTGAACGAGTGGCCCGCTTCTTCTTCGGTCGTCCGCCGTTTCCCGCCGCCTCATCTTCACCCGGGGTGAGCACAACTGGTTGCGCTGGGAAGAGCACGTAGAAGCGTGTTCCCTCGGGCAATTCGAGGACTGAATCCGCGATCGACTGGGGCGAGTCGTGGCGAACCTGATGACCGCAATTCCGGCAGAAAGTCACTCCGACTCTGGAAAAGAGAAGCCGAAGATAGTCGTAGATCTCCGTCTGCGTTCCGACCGTTGAGCGAGGGTTGCGAGTCGAGTTCTTCTGGTTGATGGCGATTGCCGGGCAGATGCCGTGGACCTCGTCTATGTCGGGCTTATCCATTCGTTCAAGAAACTGCCGCGCATAGGCGGAGAGTGACTCGACGTACCGGCGCTGCCCCTCTGCATAAAGGGTATCGAACGCCAGAGAGCTCTTTCCAGAGCCGCTAACCCCGGTGACGACGGTTAGAGAATTCAAAGGAATCTCGAACGAGACGTTCTTCAGGTTGTTGACGCGAGCGCCGCGAACTGTAATCGATTCGTTGACCGACATCGGTTGCCTCAGTCGGGAATTTCCCATGAACGTGAATCCCAAATTCTAACGCAGTGAACCGACCTTGGCAACGCAGCCTGATTTGCCGATTTAAGCCCATGATTCTTCTGGGCTCGCTCAGGCCAGCGAAGGTGGCCACCAAAAGGCTCAAAAGGCACAAAGGAGGCGTCTCTGACCTTTGTGGTTTTTGTGCTTTTTGTGGCTAATCTCCTTTCAGATTTCAGATCATCATACTGTTTGGTCTGTTCGATCATCCGAACGTCCGCAAAAAGGCGCAGGAATCAGAACGGTTTGTGTTTTTGTGCTTCTCGTGGCGAACTTCTGAGGATTCCGCTAGACTGGCAATCGCCAAGGTATTGATGATGTATGCAAGAAGAAATCACTGAGTTATCCAGCCACCGCTATTGCCTCTTCGAGCCCATTCTGCCTCGCATCGAAAGGCTCCGCGTTCTTCTCGTGGACGACCTCGTAAAGGATCAGGACGGGTTCTCAGAGGTCGCACGCGTGGATCCCGACTTTAACGCCGGCCGCTGGGTCCGCCGCGAACGGATGATCGCAAACCTCGCCATGGCGAACATCGAAAGCAATGTCCGGAACCTCGTCCGGCAGCCCGAAGTCCGCGTCGTCCACTTCTCGGAACTGAACGAAAGGCTGATTGGCAGTTTCAATCCCGACGCGCTTGTGCTCAGTGGAACGCTTCGCGATTTTGACTACTACGATCCGCTCCAGATCGAAGGTTTCAACCGATTCATCCGAAGCAATACCGTCCCTGTGCTCGCCATTTGCGGCGGACACCAGCTGGTCGGCCAGGCATATGGCGCGACCATTGTGACTCTCGACGGCAGGCTCCCGCGCGAACGCCGGAACAACCGGCTGACTGAATATCAATACCGCTTCGTCCACATCACCGATATTGACGATCCCATCTTTTCCGGCGTGGACGAGAGGCCGGCGCACCGGTGGCAGAAGTACACCCAGCGACGACATCTTCTTCGTGTCTGGCAGAATCACGGGCTGCAGCTTGACCGGCTTCCCAAGGGATTCGAGCAACTCGCCCGCGGATATCTCTCCGAGATTCAGATGATGGTCCGGCGGACGAGCGAACAGCTCATCTACGGCGTCCAGTTTCACATCGAGAAGTCGTTTCAGGACTGGCAGCAGGACAACTACTGGGAGCACCGCAACGAGAGCCGCGACGGACGAATGATCTTCTCCAACTTTCTCGATGAGGCGCAGCGCTTTCGCAAGGCTCAGATTGCATGAGAGTGACCGTTCTCCTATTTGGTGCTTGCCGGGAAGCGGCTGGAACGGAAGAGTGGAGCTGCGAGCTGCCGGACATCGGGCCGGAGCCTACGTTGAGAAATGTTGTCGCCGCGGCCATCGAGACGTTCCCACGTCTTGAGCCGCTGACAAAGTCCGCCCTCTTCGCCGTCAACGAGGAACACGCCAGAGCAGATCATCCCCTTCATGAAGGCGACACCGTCGCCATCTTTCCACCAGTCTCCGGAGGAGCTGCTCCTTAACCGCCCCCTCATAACCATGGACATCTGCGAAATCACTCGCGAGCCGATCGACAAGCCGGGCCTGGAGCAACGCCTCCTGACTGGAACGGCCGGAGCAATGGTGACATTTGACGGTGTGGTGCGGAATCAGACGGGCGGCCGCCCAGTTATGAGGCTGCAGTATGAAGCCTACGCGCCAATGGCCGTCAAGGAGATGCAGCGCATAGTCCGGGAGGTGCGGGAACGCTGGCCCGAGGTAGATAACGTCGGCATGGTTCATCGGTTTGGCGAGCTCGAGATACTCAGAATCGAGCGTCGTCATAGTGATCACCTCGCCTCATCGCAAGATAGCCTTTGAAGCCTGCCAGTACGCGATCAATCGACTCAAACAGACTGTTCCCATCTGGAAGAAAGAAGTCTTTGAGGATGGTGAAGAATGGGTCGAAGGACAGCGGCCCGATCTTTAGCAACGAGTGGCCTGTAACGGGGAAATCAATCTAAAGTCGGCCTTACCCACGGGTAACCATCTGGATGCGGCGCACTGGCGCGCCAACGGCGCGACCTTAAAACAGCCCAGTGCGAAGCCCTGGGTACGATAGTCATAGAGGGCCCCTCAGGCTCCAATGCGAGCAGCAGGTAACCCAAAGCGGCGACGAGTTGCGCCGCTACTCCAAATTGCTTCGCTCTGGGAATTAGATCGCCGCACGATTGTCGTCGTCCGACAGCCTCTTTGTGGCTCAGAGTTGTTGTGCCAGAAGGTTCAGAAACGATCCGACATCGGTGACCACGCCGATTGTCTGCTGCGAGCCGCGATCGGATAGTTTGGTGACTACTGCAGGATTGATGTCAACGCAGACGACTCTTACCCAGGAGGGAAGCATATTGCCCGCGCCGATCGAGTGGAGCATCGAAGCAAGGCAGATGACCATACGGGTTCCAGCCAGAAGCGTCGCATACTGATCCTGCGCGCGAATCAGGTCCATCTCCGTGTCCGGCAGAGGGCCATCATCCCTGATAGAGCCCGCGAGAATGAACGGCACCTGAGCCCTGACGCACTCGTACATAACTCCTGAAGTGAGAACCCCAGCCGCTACTGCTCCCGCGATTGAGCCATATCGATTGATCGTATTGATGGCCCGCATATGATTCTTGTGTCCCTCTTCGAGAGGTATGCCGCGCTCGAGGTCGAGCCCAAGAGATGTACCGAAGAGCGCATTCTCGATGTCATGAACGGCAAGGGCATTCCCGGCGAGCAGGGCGCCGACATAGCCCTTGCGAATGACCTCGCAGAATGCGCCGCCACCGCCGGTATGAATGACCACGGGCCCAGCCACGAAGGCGATGCGACCGCCCTCGAGCTTGATTTCGCGCATGATCTCCGCAACTTTGCGCGCCGCTGTCTCGACACGCCGCTCGGAAGATATCTCATTTGCCATGAAAGCAAACCCGAGCCGGTCGCGCTCCTTGAACTCGGGTTGGATGCGGATGCCCTGAACGCCGCAGACGACCATCTCACCGGCGCGCACGTCGCGCAACTTCCGGCATTCAGCTCTGGCCGCGACGGCCGCCGCCGGCATCGATTATCACTTTGGGTATCACTTTGGGAGACGACAATGACGGCGTCCATTCGCTGGTGAGACACTTCAATCCAGGTATTTGCCTGACGAATGAAAGTTCGGTGGTTGGTGGTCGAGTAGAAGTCTTCTGGAACGACGCGATCTGAAGGGGCTGGTCTGAGTATCGCGTCGGCGCGCCTGGCGGCACCCTCAATTTCACCCTCTTCACCCTCGGCTTCACTTTGATAGCAGCCGAGCTCGACCAGCTCGCTGAGAGTCCGTTCGAGACTCTCCGAGGAGGGTGCAGTAACGCGTAAGCGGAGGTGAGAAAACTCTTCGTTAGTGCGGCCCAGGGCAAACGAGATAACTTCGAACTTGGCGCCGCACCCGATTACACGATCGAAGATTTGCGAGAGAATCTGCGAGTCAACGAGGTGTCCCTCGGCCTCGACGATCTCAGCATATGGCATAACGTCGGTGACCGGTGACAAAGCAAGCCTCAGGGCCCACCCTGGTCACCAGTCGCTCGAGCCTGTCAGCTATTGTTATTGGCGATTACCAGCGCCTACCAACGATTGCCGCGATCACCGCCCCGGCCGCCGCCGCCGCCGCCGCCGAAGCCGCCGCCGCCGCCGCGACCACCGCGATCACCGCCCCGGCCGCCGCCACCGCCGCCACCAAAGCCGCCACGCCCGCCGCGATCCTCACGAGGTCGAGCTTCGTTGACGACGATCGCCCGGCCTCCAATTTCGAAATTGTTGAGCTTCTGAATCGCTGCCTCGGCACCCTCGCGCGACTCCATCTCGACAAAGGCGAACCCACGTGAACGCCCGGTGTCGCGATCGGTCACGATATTGGTGGAGACCACCGGACCGGATTCAGCAAACAGTCCTTCCAGCTCCTGGTCAGTAATCCTGAACGGGAGATTCCCAACATACAATCTCACAGACATTTCTATCCTCTGGGAAGTGTTCGAAGCAAGGCGAGCGGATTTCGGGAACGGTTCCCGACTAACGCAATCGGCACTCAGCAAACAGAGCGGCTTCTCCCGGGGTTATTAGCATCCTGCTCTCAAGCTACCGACCGCGCAAGTCTCAGCTGACTAACGACGCATCACCGTTGATGCTCGGAGAGTAGGTGGCACCGAAACAGGGCTCCAGTGCCGGTATCTGCAATCATCGTCATCCTACAGGGGTCGGTGGGAGCGTGTCAATCTAATTCGCCCAAGCCTTTTGAGGTCAGAGAGAAACAAGCCCCGCACGGCGCAAATGCCCAATTTCAGTACAAAACCAGCCTAATAAATATTGAGTTGTTATCAAGATTCGTGTAATATCCCGCCGCTGTCTAACGAAAAGACAATATTACCAACCAACGAATTGGAATCCCGACCGAGGGCTCGAACGAGTTACCAGCTACCCGGAGAGATTCAAAACCTCTCAGGCGTTTCAGTTTGACCGTGCGCTGAGGCCAGCCTCCGCAACGCTACCCAAGCAGGTTGTTCCCGGACTCCCTGCTGGATTGCGTAGGATGTCGATTTTCTGAAGGCCTCACGCCAGACCGCAAACCACTAGTCAAAGACACCCAGGTGCTCACCGATCCAGTCGAGGAGCATTCCCCTTTTTGTTTATCTGGAGGAAGTTATGAAGAGTTTGAGTCGCATTCCCCGGCTGCTCGCACTTCTGCTGGCAGTCGCCCTGCTCTCGTTACCCGCTCTTGCTCAGGCGACACGAGGAAGTCTCGGCGGCCTGATAAATGATGCGAACGGAGCGGCGGTTCCCGGAGCCAACATCACAGCTCGCAATCTGGCGACCGGCGAGGACTTCAAGGGTATAACCGACAGCGCAGGAGCATTTATCTTTCCCTCATTGCCCCCAGGCAAGTACAGCCTTTCTGTCGAGGCCACAGGCTTCAAACGTTATGAAGTACAAGACGTCAGCGTCGATGTCTCGACTCCCGCAAAGGTCACTGTGACGATCGAAGTCGGAGCGGTCAGCGAGGCGGTCGTGGTAACGAGCGCGACTCAGGAGGTCGTCAATACGTCGAGTCCGACGCTCACCAATGTCATCAACACGCGACAGGTTCAGGATCTGCCGATTGCGGGACGCAATCCGGTTGACCTCGCGAGAATGCAGGCGGGTATCGCCGTTCCAGGCAACAATACGCGGCAGGCGTCCGTAGGTGGTCTGCGTGGAAGCGCTACGAACGTCACCCAGGACGGCATCAACGCGATGGACAACTTCGTCAAGACGGACTCGTTCTTCGCGCTCACCGCTCCGACGCTCAACTCGACGGCCGAATTCAGCATCACCGTTGGAACGGTGGGCTCAGATTCGGGCCGGGGAGTCGCACAGGTTCGCATGGTGACGCCATCGGGTGGCAACGCTCTCCATGGGAGCGTCTTCTGGGAGCACCACAATGACTTCCTGAATGCCAATAGTTTCTTCAACAATGTCAACCATACGCCACGAACCATAATTCGCCAGAACTACTTCGGATTCGCGCTCAGTGGTCCGATCGTTCTACCCAAGAAGGTTTTTGGTCCGGCCGGTTACGATGGCCGAGACAAGAGCTTCTGGTTCTTCTCGTACGAAGGCTTTCGCGAACCGTTCTCGGCGACACGCAACCGTACGGTACTGACGCCCCAAGCTCGCCTGGGCCTCTTCAACTACGTCGGATCGAACGGGCAGACACAGACGGTTAACCTGCTGACGATCGGAAATGCGAAGACGCTCAATCCAGTGACTACATCGTTCTTGAACGCAATGCCCCTGCCCAACAATTCACTCGTGGGCGACGGCCTCAATACGCAAGGCTTCCAGTACAACGTACCCGGTGCTGATCCGAACAACCGCTACAACTTCCGCATCGACCAGAGCCTTATCGACAGCCAGCGCTTCGGATCTCACAAGCTCGAGCTCGTTTACCATCGCGGCAGCTTCCTGATCAGCCCGGACACGTTCAACAGTAACGAGGCGCCGTTTCCGGGTGGAATCAGCGCCAGTCAGAGCTCAATTCGAACGCTCGCGGCTGCGGCGATTCAGTCGACGTTCGGGGCTCGGGCCACCAATGAGGCTCGCTTCGGGCATCAGCGTGCGCCGGTCGGATTCACGCGTGATGCTCCGCCTCCGGATCCCTACTTCGTAACCTTCCCGGGCACTGCAGGCGTTGATGGTGTAACCAATGCCAGGCTCCAATTCATGTCCGCAGGGACGCAATACGATCGTCTACCAGTTCCTCGACAATTTCTCCTACGTCAAGGGCTCGCACACGGTGCGCGTAGGCACAGATGTGCAGTCAATCAGCGCGATCACCTACAACGACGCGGGCATCTGGCCGGTGATCACGCTGGGCACAAACTCGGCAAACAGCGATGGAATAACGGCCTCATCATTCCCGAATCTCCCGGCCGGCGCGACTGGAACGGCAATTGTCAACCGGGCTCATAACATCTTTGCCGACGTCACCGGGTTCCTTAACAACGCGACTCAGACCTTCAACGTTACAAGTCCGTCGTCCGGATTTGTTCCGGGCGCCACGCGATCCCGAGTATTCAAGCAGCGGGACATAAATCTCTATGCTCAGGATCAGTGGCGCGCTAAGCGCAATCTGACTGTCAACTACGGTCTCAGGTGGGAATGGGAAGGAGTGCCGACGCTCCCGGATGGTCTGGGTATCCAGCCGACGAACGGTATTGCCGGCCTGTACGGCATTACCGGTGTTGGCAACCTCTTCAACCCGGGCGTACTGAAGGGCACTGCACCGACTTCGCTCGACTTCGTCAGCGGGGACACGGGCAAGAACCTTTACAACAACGACTGGAACAATTTTGCGCCCTTCATCGGCATCGCCTACTCTCCGAATTTTGAGAGCGGTCCTCTGAGCTGGATCTTCGGCAAGGATGGCAAGAGCTCGATCCGTGCCGGATACTCGATGAGCTACCTCCATGATGGCTTCACGATTGTCAGCAATGCTCTCGGGACTGGAACTACAAATCCTGGGCTGATTCAGGCCCAGGCGAACAACACACCGACGGGCGTGCTGACCGCGGGCGGCCTTCCGCTTCCCGCACCCGCGTTTCAGATTCCAATCACTGATGCGGCAAACCTTCAGAAAAACTCGAACAATGGGCTGTGGACCTTCGATCCGAATCTTCGTGTACCTTATGTCCAGCAGTGGTCATTCGGAATCGAGCGTGAAATAGCCCGGGACACCGCGATCGAGATCCGCTACGTGGGCAATCACGCCATCAAGGTATATCGCGCGATCAACCTCAACGAAGTCAATATCTTTGAGAATGGCTTCCTGAAGGAGTTCCTCAACGCTCAGACGAACCTTGCGGTCAACGGCGGTACTACCTTTGCTCCCGGCAAGGCGGGAACGGTACCTCTCCCGATCTTCACCGCGCTCTTCAATGGGCTGCCGGCAGCCTCAGGTTTCACCAATGCGACGTTCATCAGCAATCTGCAAAACAATAACGTAGGCACGCTTGGGGCAACCCTTGCATTCAGTCCAACCTACGCTGGTACGCGGACTGCATTGGCGCCGAACTTCTTCGTCGCCAACCCGAACGCAGCATTTGCCGACCTGCTGACCAATGCCTCATTCTCGAAGTATCACTCGCTCCAGGTGGAGATCCGTAAGCGTTTGACACGCGGATTCTCGTTTCAGGCCGATTACACATTCAGTAAGGTGATGACCGACACTGACGCCAATACGAACACGGGCATTAATTCCCAGAGCTCTCTCAACTCGTACCTCACGCTGCGAAACCCGAGCCTTGACATTCACCGGGCAAGCTTCGATCAGACTCATAGATTCATTTCGAACTTTATCTATGAGCTCCCGTTCGGCCAGGGGCATCGATGGCTGAACAGCGGTCCTGCGCCGGTGCGCAAGGCTATCGAAGGATGGGAGGTGACCGGTATCGTGACCGTTCAATCGGGCTTGCCCTTTTCGGTCTTCTCGAATCGATCAACCTTCAATTCCTTCACCGGCGGCAGTCCAGGCTCGAGCGTAGGATTGAATCCAGCCCTCCTGACCGGAATGAGCTTCAAGGATTTCCAGAACAGTGTCGGCTTGTTCAAAACTCCCACCGGGATATTCTTCATCGATCCGAAGCTGCTGACGACCACCACGGCTGCGGCGACAGGATTAGTCAACTCGGCTACCGCAAGTGCGGGGTTGTTTGCAGCTCCGGCGCCCGGCACATTTGGCAACTTCCCGAGAGGCCTTCTCAATCAGCCCGGGTTCTCACAGGTCGATTTCAACATCGTCAAGAGAACCAAGATCACGGAGCGGGCGACGGTAGATTTCCATGCGACGTTCCTGAATGCTTTCAATCACCCTCAGTTCGCGTTCGCCGATCAGACTTTCGACAGCACGAACTTCGGTCGGATTACATCGACCAATGGGAATGGAACGCCAAGGAATATCTTCTTTGGACTGGGAATCACCTTCTAGACCTGGCATGAACTGAACATTGAGGAGCGGCCTGTGCCGCTCCTTTTTTATGGGAACGCCACAGGACGACCGGATATTGGATTCTGGCGCGCCAAAGGCGCGACCTGTAATAGCCCGGGGCGAAGCCCCGGGTATAAATCGAAAAGATCCAGCGCCCTGTCAGGGCGCGATATGACACCACTAATAGGGCTCGACGAATCTCGATCCTGACCCAGGGCTGCGCCCTGGGCTATTCCAGGTCGCGCCCTTGGCGCGATTGGCGCTGATGCGAGAGCTACTGCGCGGGGCGTGGGGTGGTCACGACTCGAGGACGATCGGCTGGGTTGCGGGTCATAGCTACGCCAGGGCTGTCGGTCTGCCCTGCCGGAGGCTCCGGCGGAGTTGGCTTTGAGGGAGGAAGTGGGAGGGCTTGCCCTGGCTCGGAGCCAGGAAGTGCCGGGGCCGTCGTGGTTGGCTCGGAGCCCTTGATGAAAAACTCATGCCCGTATGTCGCCCCCACCCATCTGGGCTACCAGACCGGTGGTGGGATCGATGTCCACAGCCGCCAGATCACCGGGATCGTCGAAATCTCCCGCGAGCTCGGGATGCAGCTGCAGCGCCTTGGCCATGAAGTCGGCCCAGATCGGGGCCGCGGCAATCCCTCCGGTGAGCCCGATATCGTGATTATCGTCGAAGCCTACCCAGACGACACAAATCAGGTTGGGTGTGTATCCCGCAAACCAGGCATCGCGCGAGGAGCCGGTCTTGCCGGCGGCCGTCCCCTTGAAGCCCATCTGTCGAACTCGCGAGCCGGTGCCCCGATTGATCACGTCCTGCATCATCGAGGTCATGATGTATGCCACCTGAGGACTGATGACGCGATTCATCTCGGGTTTGGAGGTGAGAATGGTCGAACCGGTGGCGGCTGTCACTCGACTGAGTGAGACCGGTGTGACGTGCATGCCGTGATTGGCAAAGATTGTATAAGCGGAGGCGACCTGAAGAGGTGTCGCTTCGCCCACACCCAGTGCCATTGATGGATAGATCGGTGGTTTCGGAAGACCGGCATTGGCAGCCAGCCTCGCCACTATGTTGAAGCCGACGCGCTCGGCGATCTCGACTGTGATGACGTTCTTCGAGTGGACGAGGGCATCGCGAACCGTCACGTTGACGCGATCGTACTTGTCACCAAAGTTACCGGGATCGTAGCTCCGGCCGCTCCCGTAATCGAATTTCCGCGGCGCGTCCATGAAGAGCGTCGCCGGTGTGATGACCATGGCCGGATCGTCGTATGCCGTCGAGAGGGCGGCAGCGTAAACAAAGGGCTTGAAGACCGAGCCGGGTTGACGACGAGCCTCGGTTGCGCGATTGAGCTGGCTCGCCGCATAGTCGCGCCCTCCAACCATCGCCATCACTTCACCAGTTTTGGCATTCATTGCGACGAGCGCAGCCTGGAGACCGGCCGCACCGCCCTTGCGCTTGGCGAACATCTTGTCGAGCGCGGCCATCTGCTTTGACACTGCCTGGTAGGCGGCACGTTGAAGCCCTATGTCGAGAGTCGAGTAGATACGGAGGGATCGCAGTGCTCCGGCGCGATCGTCATACTGCTGCTCGATCTGTCTGGTCAGATAGTCCATGAAGTAGGGCGCGTCCGAGACGTCCATGCCGCCCTTGACGACGCCGAGAGGAGCAGCCTCGGCGCGATCGGCAGCATCGCGCGTGATCTGGTCCGCTTCGACCATCTTATCGAGCACCAGATTCCGGCGTTCCTGGGCTCGGTCAGAATGGGTCCATGGCGAGTATCGATTCGGGCTTCGAATGATGCCCGCAAGCATCGCGGCTTCCGGCAGAGTCAGATGCGACACGTCCTTGTCGAAGTAGGCGCGCGCCGCCTCCCCAAATCCATTGATCGAAAAGCCGCCACGCTGCCCGAGATAGATCTGATTGCAGTACATTGCCATGATCTGCTCCTTCGATAGTCTCTGTTCGAGCAGCACGGAAATGTATGCCTCGGCGAGCTTGCGCTTCGGAGTCTTGTCCGGAGTCAGGAAGAAATTCTTTACCAGTTGTTGAGTGATAGAGCTGCCGCCCTCACGCATTTCGCCCGTCTGGTAGTCACGTATGAGAGCCCTGATGATCCCGCGCCAGTTGATTCCATAGTGTTCGAAGAACTGGCGGTCCTCGATGGCTACGATCGCCTGGACGAGGTTTGCAGGCAGGTCCTTAAAGTCAATGATCTTTCTCTTCTGACGCTCGGCATTGAGTACCGATGAGATGAGCTCAGGCTCGAGAACTGCGTCCTTGATCCCTTCACGGGAACTGAGGTCGGTAATCCCCTGGATGCCGTCGCCGTTCTTCCCGAAAGAGACGCGCAGATCACGGAAAGGGCGAGTTCCGTCTACCGTGGCGTCCGATCCCGGATGGATTTCGAGCACCGCGCCGCGCGGTGTGAACAGGCCACGCCGTTTGTCAGCCCCGGCCTGGTCCTGGTAGCCGATGCGCTTCAGTTGAGCGATAAGATCGGCCTCTTTTATCGGCGATCCCGTCCAGATTCGGGTAGGCGCCGCATAAATGCCGGAAGAACGAACGAAGATATCACCGCGCAACCCTGCGTCGATAAGGCGAGTGTATCGAAAGTAGTAGTAGGAGAGGACTCCGCCGGCGGTCAAACCCAGTATCACCACCAGCGCGATAAAGACGGGAGAGCGGAGGAGCCCGAGAAGAGGATTCGGACCGGAAGAATATCCTGCAGGCTGGCGCTTGTGCGCCGGCGCAGGTCTTGCCGGAGTTTTCCTGTTGGCCATCCCTCAACCCTTCTGCAATCGCAGGTAGATTCAATTATCGTCAATATTTACGGTGTGTCAATTAGAGACATTTGGAGCGAGGAGACCTGGGACCGCGGCGTCAGCCGCAGGAAGGCGGCTCGGAGCCGCCCCTTCGACGCAGTCATTGTAGGGGCAGGGACTTGTCCCTGCCGTCCCGCGCCGTCTGGCGCGGGTAATTGCCTCCCGTCAATCCTCCTCTTCGGAGGCACCAAAATATCGCATCCATTCCGAGAGTCCGCGTTCGTCCGGCTCGTCTTCACCGTCCTCATCATGGTCAAGGAGCCAATCGGCGAGCTGCTTTCGGAAAGCTCCTGACCTCACCACCCTGACGCCTGAGACCCTGACCCTGGCAGTCAGGCCGCGGTCCGAGGTGACTACAATCAGTCCCCGCCGGTCTCGCTCGGCTTCGATCAACTCGAGGATTCGATGATCTGCATCGGAGCCGGACCTTGCGTAGTAGACCTTGATGCCCTGGAAACGCGAGCCGTCAGGAAATCCCGGGTCGGGTGCGCCATCGAAGACTACGGCAAACCTGCCTGGTCGGGCCTTTCCTGCACGCGCCAGCTCGGTCAGCAGGCGACGCCGAGCCCCGGCCTTGTCGCGATGCCATCCGACTCGCTGTCCGATTACATTGTTTCCGTCAATCAGATGCATGACCCGACGCTGCGGCCGCCTTGGCCATACCGCGCCGCATGTTCTCGAGTCCTGAGGACTTGTTGATGAAGAAGATGCCCGGGCCGGAAAAGATGCCTTCGAGATCCTGGGTTGTACGATCGGCAGTTGAGATGATTACGGGAACCGACTTGAGGCGAGAGTCCTCTTTCATTTGACGGAGGACTTCATAACCGTCGAGAAAGGGCATCATGACATCCAGCACCACCACGTCAAATTTGTCGTCGCCCTGAAGGGCATCGAGGGCGGCACGCCCATCCGTGGCTTCAACGACGCTGAAGCCTTCGGACTCAGCGACGGCAGACCAGAGCAGCCGCGCCTCCTTTTCATCGTCGGCGATCAATATTCTTCGCGGCATGAGAATCCACTTCCTCTCTGGCAGTAGAGCCAATGATTGCTGTCATGTACCGATGGACACCGTCGGGGTCCTCAAGGGGACCAGCACCGGCTATTGGCAAGCAATCTAGCACGCTCCTGCTTGATCAGTCCAAGGAGCGTCAACAGAGTGTGGCAACAAGAGCGTGGCTTGATGGCCTTGACAGGAATGGCTACTATCAGTTCATGGCGGCAGTCAAGGACGAGAAGGAGCTGGCATTCATCTACGATCTCTATATCGCCCCGTTGTGGCGGGAAAGATTTGACAGTCTGGTCGATTCTGAAGTCACCATTCCGTTACCCGCGCGGATACTGGACGCGGAGTGTGGCACCGGTGGCTACGCGCTGGAGCTTGCTGCAGGCAATCCGGTAAAGCTCGAGGTGTTTGCTTCAGATCACAGCCTTGAACGACTGGAGCTTGCACGCGCCAAGGCGATCACGCAGAAGCTCGACAGAATCGTCTTCCAGCAGTCATCGCTTCTAGATCTCCAATTTGACGATTCGATCTTCGACGTCACCATCGGAGATGCGTCAATGTTGGCGCCTGCCGATCTCGAGAGCGGCGCTCTCGGAGTTGGCTCGCGTCACCAGGGGTGGTGGCACCGTTGCCATCAAGCTAGCAACACGAGGAAGCTTCGATGAGTTCTTCTCGATCTATTGGGAGGCCTTGCATGATATCGGCCTCGAAGGACTGACTCCTGCCCTTGAACGGTTGATCACTGAACGCCCGACGATCGAGCAACGCAGAAGAAATCGCCGAGGCTAGCGGCCTCAAGCGTGTACACAGCGTGACACGCAAGGAGGAGCTTCGACTACGATAACGGCGCAGCATTCCTGGCAGACCCGCTCATTGAGAATGCTTTCCTTGATGAGTGGCTCGAGATGCTGCCCGACGAGGATACGAGGCAACGCGTCCTTGAAAGTCTGAGCCTGATCATTGATCGAGAGCGTCACGGGGTTAACTGGGACGTCTCGGTCAAGGCCACCATCGTTGTTGGGAAGAGGTAAGTGGTCAATGCCTGTCTCAGGCGGCTATGCATCCGTATTGGCGCCTTTCGGAGGGTTCCCGAATGAACTGTCCTGCATGCCATCGTCAGAACGTTGACACCGCAAAATTCTGCGGCAACTGCGGCACACCTTTCCCTCGCGAGGACCTCGTCAGCTCATCTCTTGTTAACTGCGGCCACGGCCATATTTACAGCGCGGTTTATGATCGCTGCCCCTACTGCCCGGCCGCCGAATCACTCGACCCTCCCGCTGTCGCTCCCGACAAGCGGCGAGCACCCTCACGTCTGACCTTGGGCGTTGGGGCAAAGGAACAGGCGATGTAACAGGTGGTCTCTCCGCTCCTGATCCCGTGGTCGACAACAGGACGAGAAGAGAAAATCGGCCATCATCGGACGGGGCAACTCCTGTCGATATCCCGCCTCAACTGAGGCTCGCTGAAAAGCCGGAGGTCGTCGAATCAGCCAACACTGTTGATTCAAAGGCCTATCGCATGCCGCCTCCCCCGCCGCCACCACCGATACAACCCTCAACCGTGACACCGCCTGCTCCACGACTCTCCGAGGATGGGAATAGCAGCGACCGGCGAACGGTGGTTATTTCGGTAGACGACGTGAAGCAAGCCTCTGACAGGCGCCTCGTAGGATGGCTCGTAACCTTCACCGGCCATCCGGAAGGGAAGGATTTCCGGCTGCGTGCCGGAGTCAATCGCATAGGGGCAAGAGGCCAGTGTGACATTATCATCGAGGACGATGCAGTCAGCTCCTCTCACGCACTCATTGTTTGCCGCGACGGTGACTGCTCGATCCGCGATGACTTTTCGACAAACGGCACGTTCGTCAACGATGTCCGCGTTACTGAGACGCAGAAGATCTCCAGCAAGGACCGGCTTCGAGTCGGCAACACCGAGCTCCAGTTGATTCTCATCGCGCCCTAGCTTCAATACCAATGGCCCGACCGCCCGACCACCCCTGACCATCCATGGCCGAGGCCCAGTCGACAACCCTGCTGGTCTCGACGACCAACCCCGGAAAGATAGTCGAGATTGAGGCGGAGTTGAGCGGACTTCCGTGCAGGATCATCGGACTTGCCGATCTTCCGCTGCTCTGCCGGAAGCGGTTGAAAACGGCGAGACCTTCGCAGCCAACGCCCTTATCAAGGCCGAGCACTATCACGCCTTGAGCAGCCTGCTCGTCCTCTCCGACGACTCAGGGCTCGAAGTCGACTACCTCGATGGAGCGCCGGGAGTCTATTCCGCCCGTTACGGCGGCCCGGGAGCCAGTTCAGCCCAACAGATTGCGCTGCTTCTCGACTCGTTGAAGGGAGTCCCGATATCGCAGCGCACGGCGCGCTTCGTCTGCTGTCTGGCGCTGGTGGGTAACGGAATTCAAACGATGTTCGAAGGAGTCTGCGAAGGACGGATTGCCCTTGAGCCTCGGGGAGCAAACGGTTTTGGCTACGATCCGATCTTTTTGGATCCTGAGCTCGATCTTACATTTGCTGAATTGAGCCGCGAAGAGAAGGCAAGACGCAGCCATCGTGGAAAGGCTCTGAGGAAGGCTCGGACGTTTCTTGAGGGCTGGCTACGCCGCTGATTCAGCCTCGCCAATCAGCAGGCTGAGAAGGAAGCTGACGATGCTTATGACGAGTGCTCCCCAGAATGCCGCCCAGAGGTCATCAACGATGAAGCGGATCCCAAAGCCTTCCGCGAGCCACGAGGTCAACAGAAGCATCGCGGCGTTGATGATCAGAGTGAAGAGACCAAGTGTGAGTATGATCAACGGACAGGTCAGTAGCTTCAGCAGTGGCCGGACGAGCGAGTTGACAAGTCCCCAGATGGCGGCCACACCGGCAAGCGCCCAGAGTGAGCCATGAAAGTGAATCCCAGGCAGGAATTTGACGGCAACGAAGATGGCGATTGTAGCAATTGCCCAACGTACTAATAGTCGCATCATCTTGGTTGTGGAGATTCAGGAAGTGGAAAAAGCAGCGGAATCAGATGCTGTGGACCAGCGTGCGAACCTCTTTTCCAAACCGGACGTCAATCTTGCCTGAGCGCTCATCGATGACAAGTCCCACGCCAAACCTTGGATGAGTAATGCGATCGCCCACGCGAAAACGCTCGCGCATCGAGTAATCCTTCGCTGGTGCGAGGTCGGCGCCAGCCTCGGCTCCGCGTCTGCCGCGTGTTTCACGTGTTCCGGCCGCCCTGGTTCTCGTAGTACCCGATTTCCGAAGGCTCGACGCACCATCACTGGGGGCTGGTTTGTATTTGTGATTGCCCTGACAGGTGCGGCATTGCACTCGATCGATGCCGCTCTGGCTATTGAGAGCGACAATCGCATGGGTGCGAACCTCTTTGCACTTTCCGCAGTAGGCGTCGACATCATCGCCCGGGCGGGACTTTTTGACTATTCCGAGTGAATTGGCCATTCAAATCACCGCGCACAATCTAACCTACATGACCCGATTGCGTCAAATTCAAGGCGAAGCCTATTCGACGCCTGACGCCGCCGGGCTGGGAGGGACAGCTTGCCCCTACAACCTCTATCGACCTTGCGGCACTTGACGACCACGCTCGATTGGGTCGCGCCAAAGGCGCGACCTGAAATAGCCCGGGGCGTAGCCCCGGGATTCACGAAGGAGCAAATTGGTAGTCCCACAGGGGCGGCATTCACCAAGTAGAATCGAACCGTTGCGAAAATGCCGCCCCTATATAGGGCTGGGTTTCGTTTCGTTGCCAAGGACCCAGGGCTTCGCCCTGGGCTATTTCAGGTCGCGCCCTTGGCGCGGCAACCTTAGGCGCCGGTAAGCCTCAATACCTATTTCACTGCCACGGCTGCGGGAACGGCAGGCTGCCATCGAGGACTGCTCCCCTCTGCGAGGCGCCGCGTTGCCCCGTGCACGTCGGAGACCAGAATCTGGCTTCCATCGTCGTATGTCAGTAAGTCTTCTCGCATCTTCCACCCTACCGGCACCGTAACCATCATTTCATGGGATAGCTGGGTGATCGCACCGCCCCACGCTCCAACGACGTACAATTTCCCATAGCAGAGACCGGTGTCAGAGCACGCCTGGGCCGGATTGAAGATTACGTACCTTCCGTCTGGCGACCATGAGGCCTCGAGAATTCTCCGTCCAACCTCCTGCGCGGACTGTTCGAAGCCTTCCATCTTGTCGAGCTCAGTCAATTGCCGGCGTGCACCTGTTTCGACGTCGGCCACAAAGAGCTCCTCATTCGGCCCGACCGGAGCTTTGAAGAGGACCTGGCGAGCGTCCGGCGAGACCGACATCTCACCGTAGCGCCTGATAGTCACCGGGCGGGCAGGAGCGAGCGCCTCGTATTGATCGACAGCGAGCTCCCGGACTTCGCGGCCACTCTTCGTCAGAGAAAAGAGTACCGGAGCCGCGTTCGCATCCAGACAGTGGGCGATCAATGTCTCCCCGTCACGGGCGAGCTCGAGCCGGTCAATCGTCGTGCCCGGCGGCAACGAGATTTCGGCAACCGGCTCCGACCTTCCGCTGGACGGCGACACGTTAAGGAGCTTGAATCCGATAAGATAGAAGACATGCTGCCCGTCCGAAGACCAGATGAACTCGTTGATCGCTTCACCTTCAGGAGCCGATGCGAGTCTCCTCGGCGATTCACCGCCCGAGCCGATTACCCACAAATCGCCCTCGCGTAGATAGGCAATGAGGGAAGTCGCCTGCGGTGTGGGACTGGGTGAGCCACTTGTCTGACTGCCCCGCCTGACCGGGCAACCGGCCTGCAGCACCAGGGCCGCCAGAGCAACGGCCGCCGGCGCAGCTATCGACCTGACGCGCGCCGTCTTTGCAAGACCGCGGATATCCTTTTCTCTGCGCCTTTGCAACAGTGCGCACATACTCTCCAACGACGCGCGAAACTTCAAGGGTCGCTCTCTTCCGAAGTGTCTCAGATGTAGTTGAAACCTGGGGGCGGAGGGCAGTCATCCGATGCTGCCTCGGCCCTGGTCGTCCCAGGCGGTGAGTCTGCTTCGCTGTGACAACCTCAATTCAGATCATCGTCTTTGTAGTATTTCGTGCCCTTTCCCGTCAGTTCCAGTGCGAGTCCCTTCTCGGTGATTTGATACATCCAGACGCCCGGCGCTACGGTCGTTGCGCCTTGATAGGCGCCCCCCTTGTCGCTGGTTTTAGCAGCCGCGGTGGCCTGACCGCCGAATTCCCAACCGGAGTTAACGAACTGGTTCAGCGCGTCCTGGGTCTCGAATACGAAGATCGTCAGAAATTTCTTGGCTCCCATCCCCAGGCCTGCCTGTACCTCGAGCATCTTCATGTAAGTGGTCTTCTGCGTGGCGTTGTCGAAAGCAATGCCCTCTCCTTTGCCACCACCAGCAACAAGGATTTTCATTCCTTTATTGCTGAACGCAGCGTACCCCGCAGCTGCGCTGATGCTGGCCTTTGCGGAGGGCTTAACCTTGTAGAGTTCGTTTAGCGCGTCTCTGGGCCAGCTTTTGCGCCTCGGCCTGCTTCTTCGCTTTCTCCTGCGCCTTTTTATCCTGCGCCTTCGCGGCAGACTGCGCCACAACGAGCAGGCTCAGGGCAAGCATCATCACAATCGCCATTGTCCGTCTATTCATAGGCACTTCTCCTTCAATTGGAATCGAGAATCCGTTTCTCCTGGTCACCCCGACACGAGAGCCCGCAGCCCTTGCGGCGGTCGAGCGGCCAGATTTTGATTGAATGTACAATGATAGCAGCTTTGAGGTGTTAGTGATCGGGATATCTATCGGTGTCGGCTCAATGTTACAGGCCAGGTGCGAGGCCTCTTCGTCTCTTTTTTAGAAGGGAGACATTCGTGTAGACTATTGAATATGAACAAGGAATCAAAAGTCTTCCTGAGCCTCGCGATGGCCATATGCTCAGCCCTCCTGCTGTCTTGCGCCGAGCGCAAGGCCAGCGGTAGTCAGCCGGCTGCCACGGCCCTCGCGACACCCGTGATCACCGTAGCTCCCGGCACGTCGCCGCCGCAAGGTGACAACGCGCCGCGAATTGAGGTCGCCGAGCTCAAGGCTTTGGTGGCCAGAAACGAAGTGTTGATTGTGGATGTGCGTTCTCCCGATTCCTTCAATGCGGCCCATGCAAAGGGGTCGGTATCCTATCCGCTCGATCGCATCGAGAAGGGAGACTTCAAGGACCTTCCAAAGGAGAAACGCATAGTCGCTTACTGCACCTGACCGGTCGAACACACGAGTGCCCGTGCGGCACTGCTGCTGGAGAAGGCCGGTTACAAGGGTGCGAGCGCCTTGAAGGGTGGTCTCGATGCATGGGAGGCAGGTGGAGGGGAAGTGATCAGGAAGCCATCCGAGGCGCCAAAAGCGGCGCCACCAGCCAAGAAGCCCAGCCAATGACAAGCTGAGATCGTCTGGAATGCGGCGCCCCCGGCGCCGCTTCTAATTTTTTCTCATCCGCCTTGACAAATAATCTTGTCAAGGCGTAGAGTCACTGGCGTGCAGGCGCTCGAAGTCATCGACGATCCCAATGCCGCCATGGTCGCGCTCGAGCCGGTGCGGAGCCGGCTCCTCGCAGAACTGGCTACGCCTGCTTCGGCAGCCGAGCTCGCCGCACGACTCGGCGTACCCCGTCAGAAGATCAATTACCACCTTCGAGCCCTCGAGGCCCATAACCTCGTAAATGTCGCCGAAACGCGCCAGTGGGGAGGTCTCATCGAACGGCGCCTGGTCGCGACGGCCGCATCATATCTGGTCTCACCGGTTGCCATGGGGGCCGTCGCCGCCGATCCGGATCGAGATACTGATCGGCTCTCAGCCGCCTATCTCATCGCGCTTGCAGCTCGTGTCGTACACGAGGTCAAAGCGCTGCTTGGCCGGTCTGAGAAGATGGATAAACGTTTGGCCACCCTCTCCATGGACACTGTCATTCGCTTCCGTTCCGCTGCCGACCGGGCGGCCTTCAGCAGTGATCTCATCAGAGCAGTCACCCAGCTGGCTGGGCGCTATCACGACGCATCAGCACCTGGAGGTCGAGCGCACCGGCTGGTCATCGTGGCGCATCCACAATCGAACCAATCCCATACCGAGGAGAAAACATGAGCGTCAAAGTCGACAAATCCGGCCGCAGGTCCATCGAAGTCGAAGTCGAGGTGCCCGGGACTCCCGAAGAGGTCTGGCAGGCGATCGCCACCGGGCGTGGTGTCTCGTCGTGGTTTGTGCCTACGGAAATCACTGAGCAGCAGGGCGGCGTTGTGACGTCGAACTTCGGTCCGGGAATGGAAGGGCAAGCGACAATCACTGATTGGGAGCCGCCCCGGAGATTCTCTGCCGAAAGCGACGGTCTTGGGCCGGGCGCACCTGCTCTCGCTACCGAGTGGCACGTTGAGGCGCGGTCCGGTGGCATCTGCACGGTGCGTGTAGTTCACAGTCTCTTCACGGATAGCGATGAGTGGGATAACCAGTTGGAGAGCATCGAGTCGGGTTGGCCTGTCTTCTTCGAGACTCTGCGCTTGTACGTTGCGCATTTTCGCGGCCAGGCGTGCTCCAACATTCAGCTGGTGGAGGTCTCATCTCAGAGCAAGTCCGAGGCGTGGGACTCGATGATTGAGGGCCTGGGATTTCACTGCGGGCAAGGACGGCGATTCGTGGAAAACTCCGTCTGGCACGCCGTCGGTATCAGGGAAGATTCGCAGAATCGGAGAGAGCAACGATCATCTTTATGCGCTGGCGCTGGTGGATCAACCTTTCCCGGCAATCATTTCGCTGATCATTGTCGATGCCGGCGACCGGGGTTACGTGCAACTGAGCCTCTACTGTTACGGTGAGCGAGGGACTGAAGTCGTCAGGAGTGAGGAGGCCCGCTGGCAGTCATGGCTTCATGAGCGGCTCAGTGCAGCCTCCGCTGAACAGGCAAGCTCCTAGTGCGGCGTCTCAGTCAGACGGCAAGCAAATGTCTCGAATATCGTCGCCGATTCACTCCGGGCATCCCGTAGGGATGCGAGAAGGTAGCCAGGGGCAAGCGAAGCGCAGCCCCTGGAACCCTACGGGAAAGAACCGCGTCCTGAAGGGACGCCAGATGCCAATCGGATGGCCAATCGCGAGAGATCGCGCGGCCCTTCAGGACGCAACCATTTGTTGACTGGCGTTCCAGGGGCTGCGCTTCGCTTGCCCCTGGCTAACCTCTGTCATCCCTACGGGATGCGCGTAAGCTCAAAATATACGGTCTTCCGATTCAATAGCAGGTGATTGAGAGGTACAAAGACTCCGTGCAGGATCGGATACTTATGTACGATCACCTGGGCGGCATGCGCCGCCTCATTGCCTGCGAGCACGCGGGCACGAGCTCTGATCGGCGGACCTGTGACTTTGCCTCTCACTGTTGACGGCGCAATCTCGACTTCGGGATTGTTGCGAATGCGCTTGAACTTCCAGGAAGTGTCCCACGTTCTCACGAACGCGTGATCGCCCTCGACGGCGATGTTTACCGGAGTTCCAACCGGCCTTCCATCACGCCTGTAAGTAGTCAGAAGGACTGTCCTCTGGTCTTTGAACCTTTCCAGAACTCCTTTGGCTGTAGCAGTCTCGTTTGCCATTTTCGCCGCGATCTTCAGTCGCGATCAGTGAACAATAATGGTCTCCTGCCTATCCTGGCAACCACTCTCTTTCGGAATTGCCGGTCTACCTGTGCAGCCCTTCTTCAGATCACCTTGTAAGAATCCGAGACGCCCTGGTGTCTCAGGCGCGAACGTACTTCCGGATCGCCCGAAATTTCTTCATTAACCTGTTCGCGGGGAAGACTGATAATGGGCATCAGCAGGTGGTTAGGTCTGTATGGCTCGGCGTTTGCTCGATGTAGATGAAGCTCATTTGGAGCCGTGACAGGATGCAGACTTCCGGGCCAAATTCCAGGACGGTGAACCTGAAAAGCAAAACAAGCTCACAGGGCATCTCGGTGATGTGGCGGGCGCTGAAGCATCGCAACTACCGTCTGTTCTTTGGGGGTCAGAGCATCTCACTGATCGGTACCTGGATGACCCGCATCGCAACCAGCTGGCTTGTCTATAAGCTGACCGGTTCGGCCCTGCTTCTGGGTGTGGTTGGCTTTGCCGGGCAGATTCCGACTTTTCTTCTTTCGCCTTTCGCAGGTGTTCTGGTTGATCGCTGGAACAGGCACAGGCTGCTTGTTGTCACGCAGGTGCTGGCAATGCTGCAATCACTTGCGCTTGGCATCCTCGCGCTGACAGGCCTTATCAATATGCGCGACGTCATTCTGCTGAGCCTGCTTCAGGGTCTGATTAATGCCTTCGATATGCCTGCGCGGCAGGCGTTCGTAATCGAGATGGTAGAAAGGCGAGAGGACCTCGCCAATGCCATCGCGCTCAATTCATCGATGGTAAATGCGGCGCGTCTGCTTGGTCCTTCAATAGGCGGAATAATCATTGCCGCTGTAGGTGAGGGCTGGTGCTTCATCATAGACGGTATAAGCTATCTGGCAGTGATAGCCTCGCTGCTGGCGATGACCATTGCACGGCGTCCAACGCTGGTGAAGACCGAGTCCGGCATATTGGCACAGCTTCGGGATGGGTGGAACTATGCGAGCCGGTTTGCCCCGGTGAGAAGCATTCTGATTCTCCTCGCACTGGTCAGCCTTGTAGGAATGCCTTATACGGTCCTCATGCCAGTCTTTGCCAACCAGATTCTGCACGGCGGTCCCAATACTCTCGGATGGCTGATGGCCGCATCAGGTATTGGTGCATTGACCGGAGCCTTGTACCTCGCGTCAAGAACGAGCGTAGTGGGATTGGGCAAACTGATACCCCTGATGGCAGGAGTCTTCGGTACCGGCCTGATCGCGTTCTCCCTCTCGCATTTCGTATGGCTTTCCCTGATTCTCATGGTGATAACCGGTTTGGGATTCATGGTTCAGATGGCTGTGAGCAACACGCTCCTTCAGACGATAGTGGATGAGGACAAACGCGGAAGGGTGATGAGTTTCTACACGGCTGCCTTTATGGGAACTGCGCCATTTGGAAGCCTGCTTGCGGGCAGCGTAGCTGAGAAGATCGGTGCTCCGCATACGTTGTTATTGGGAGGATTGGGCTGCGTCATTGGTGCGCTTTGGTTTGCGAAGTCCTTGCCTGCCTTGCGTAAGGAGGTTCGACCGATCTACGTCAGAAAGGGCATCATTCCCGAGATCGCCACCAGCATCAACACTACTGCGCAGCTTACGGCTCCCGAGGCGTGAATGTTGCGGTTGGCCTTTCATGAATGCAGTGGCTCGCTACTCGCGCCAAGGCGCGACCTGAAACAGCCTGGGGCGAAGCCCAGGTAGCCCTCCGTAGGGAGCCTGTGGGAAAAATATCCTATTGCCCACCTAGGGGAGCAATTTGGAGTGCGGCGACCTGTCGCCGCTTTTAGTTATCTATTGCAGAATCTATCGAGGAAGAGGGCCTCTCAGCTCCAATGCAGCAGCAGGTGACTAAAAGCGGCGACAGGTCGCCGCACTCCAAATTGCTTCCTTGAATAGACCCGGCGCGGAACGTGAGGCACGGCAATTGCTCTCGATAATTGTGTTGAGAAAGATGATTAACGCGGACCTGTCAGGCCCGCAAACGAAATCACGGAGGTGATTATGCTCTGGACGATAGTTGCAATCCTTTTGGTCCTCTGGCTCGTTGGTCTACTAACCCACGTTGCGGGCGGCTTCATTCACCTGCTGCTGGTTATAGCCCTCGTGGTCTTTATTATCAACTTCATCTCGGGGAGACGCACCGTATAATGGTTCGTCTCGCCCCGAGTAATTGAGTGATTAGATGAGTCTGTTGACGCCGGGCAGTGGAGCATCCTGATGGGGCGTACTCGACCTAATTCTTGCATGCTTCAATGAACAGGAGCATGCGAAACGCATGCGGTCGCAAGCTGAGACTGACTCGGTCGCATCATCTCCAGGCAGTATGCGGATCCGCACCTCAAACCTTTTGAGGTGCGGGTAAAATCGGTCTCGGAAATGCGTCTCGGAAATGCTTTGATACAGTCGTAGACAGGTTTGTGTCCGGCGATCATTTCCTGCAGCCAGAAAAGTCCTACAGCCTTGCGATAGTTTCAAGTTGGGCCGGTTGGCTATTAAGCTGACCCCTGACGATCACGCTTCTATCGCAATCTAACCTTCAACCATTCTTCTCTGGTTCGTCAGCGTTATCCAATACGGACTGTATGGGCCTTGCGCCTCTCACCAGGGTGGGGAGTTCAATAAGCGTATGTTAAAATCGCGCTCGATTGTGAGACCAGTGGGTTCCCGCCAGCATCTACGCTCCCCGCCATCGCGCGCGAGGCAGGCGAATTCGAAATAGAAGGTGCACACAGGGGTGACTCATGAAACGAACGATTCTGGCAGCGTGCGTGGTTGCGATCAGTCTTCTTGTTGGTGTTGGCATGGCGCAACAGCCGCGACATATGCAATTAGATGATCTCGGGCGTATCGTGCGCATTTCGGATCCGCAGATCTCTCCGGATGGCCGCGCGATCGTCATCGTCGTGGCGCGCGCCAACTACGAAGAGAACCGCTACGACGCGGATACCGGTGCTCGTCGATATCGCGAGCGGCAGCTTGCGCACCCTGACTCACGACCGCCGGAGCATCAGCCATCCGAGGTTTTCGCCGCGCGGCGACAGCCTTGCTTTTCTGTCCAACGTCGCGCTTTCAAACGGCCAGCAGCCGTATCCACAGGCGTTCGTGATGCCGATGAATGGCGGCGACGCGCGGCGCATCACCAGCGCGCCAAAAGGTGTGCAGCAGTTCGCCTGGTCTCCCGATGGGCGAACGATCGCTTATGCGACCGAAGATGAAGCCGAGAAGAAGACCGGGCCAGAGCGCTTCAATGATTCGTTCGAGGTCGGCAACGATGATTTCCTGATCCAGTCACAGGCGCTGCCGACGCACGCGTGGCTGATTCCCGCGGCGGGCGGTGAAGCGCGGCGTCTGACCTCGGGCTCGTGGAGCCTTCCAATCAATCATCCTCCCGGAGCGCCGGCCTCTCCGCTGGCGTGGTCGCCCGATGGCAAATCTATCGCCCTGGTCCGACTGTCGACTCCGCACTCCGGCGATGCGCGCGATGCGGCGATTCAAATAGTGGATGTCGCGACCGGACGAATGCGGGGCCTGACCGGCAGCGATCGCCTTGAAGGCCAACCAACGTTCTCGCCAGACGGCGCGCAGATCGCGTACTGGCAGCCGCGTGACGGAGACTCCGGCAGCGTCAACGAGATACATGTAGCGTCTGCGTCGGGCGGCGCCGGACGCAGCATCACTCGCCCTCTGGACCGCAACGCGGCGCGATCGATCTGGATGCCAGATGGCAAGAGTTTGCTGGTCGGCGCAAACGACGGCAGCCGCGTTTCGCTCTGGTTGCAACCGCTTGACGGAGCCGCACGCAAGCTCGATGTTGGTCAGGTTAGCCCTGCGTCCGCCTTCTGGGTCGATGTTGCCGTTGGCAAGGAAGGAGCGATCGCATTCATTGCGACTGATCCGCAACGGCCCGCTGAACTGTTTTACATGCCCTCACCGACAGCAGCGCCTAAGCGATTGACTGACCTCAACGTTGAAGTTGCTTCATTGGCACTGGGACGGACGGAGGTCATTTCATGGCAGACGGACGGCTTCACCCACAACGGCATCGTGACCTATCCGCCTGATTTTTCGAGTAACCGGAAGTATCCGCTTGTACTCGTCATCCACGGCGGTCCCACTGCGGCGTCGCTGGAAACGTTCGCGCCGCAAGCCCAGTTGATGGCGGCGAAGGGTTGGGTGGTCTTCCAGCCAAACTACCGGGGCAGCGATCAGATCGGCAATACCTATCAGCACGCCATCGTAAACGACGCGGGGGCCGGCCCCGGTCGGGACGTAATGGCGGGCATTGAGGCGCTGAAGGCGCGCGGCTTTGTCGACCCGGCAGAGATCGCGGTATCAGGATGGTCCTATGGCGGATATATGACCACCTGGTTGCTCGGACACTATCAGGGCTGGCGGGGAGCCGTGGCGGGAGCGGCAGTAACGGACTGGTTGGATCAGTACGATCTTGGCGATGCGAACGTGCGGCGGGGCGCTGCTTTCGGTGGTTCGCCCTGGACGGACGTAAAGCGAATGCAGGCCTATATGGAGCAGTCGCCCATCATGTCCGCCTCTAAGATGCGCACGCCGACGTTAATAATGACAAACACGCGGGATTTCCGCGTCACGCCTACGCAATCGTTCAAGCTGTATCATGCCCCTCAGGGACAACGGTGTGCCGACAAAGTTCATCGCCTATCCAATCGCCGGCCACAACGCCACCGACCCCGTGCGGCAGCGCGACGTGCAGCGACGATGGATCGAGTGGATCGAACAGTGTTTCCACGAGACGGCGTTCAGCAGCAAGTAAGCACGAACGCAGCTTCTAGTGACTGTATTGGCGAAATCGCTAGCGAGCGGCACCCACTGGCGCGCCAACGGCGCGACCTGAAATAGCCCGGGGCGTAGCCCCGGGTTCGTAGCCGAACCTGCGACCAAGCCCCAACGGGGCGCCGTTGGGACTAGAGTCAATGCTCGAAACGCCGCCCCGTTGGGGCTGCGCGTGATAGCTGGCGAATACCCAGGGCTTCGCCCTGGGCTGTCTTAGGTCGCGCCGTTGGCGCGCCTGCGTGGCCGGATCGGGTGGTTTTACGTGGGCGAAGTCCGACTTGAGGTCGTGATCTCACTGTTACAGTCCGCTAGTTGGGAGAGATCAACTACGGATGGCGCGCATAGTGCCGAGGGCGGGACTCGAACCCGCACTCCCTTTTGAGGAAGAGGATTTTAAGTCCTCTGTGTCTACCGATTCCACCACCCCGGCAGCTTGTATTTACAATAGTTTAGTTCATCACCACCGACAAGACCTCAGCCAATTCAACGGATACTGTAGCGGGTGACTGTCGTGTTTCTTCTTCTGAGGCATTGAGCGGCCAATCGCTCACGCACCTTCCATCGCTTCCGTAGAGGGATGCACGTACTTCTGAGAGACCGTGATGCTTTTGACCGCGACTTCGGGCATTCTTTGATTTACCGCCTCTGACGATGAGGAACCCGAACGTGGCTCCGTTGGACGGTTCAAGGTGACTGTCCGTCTAGATAGACTTCGTGGATACCGCCCGCCCTTCTATGGCCGAATGATGTAATCCGTCCAACACGTATCAGGGTCCCTCAAAAAAGAGTCCAGTTGCTCAAAGCCGAACAGTCGCACCGCCGCCGCCGCTGCGTTACTCGAGGCGAACTTGGGATCGAGAATCTTGACTATCTGATCACGCACGTCTTCCAGGTGCACGCGGGTGGCTCGATCGGTTGTCCTCGCAAGCGCCCCAGCTACCGATGTATTCAGAGCGCGAAGTTCGGCGCGATAGAACCCTCGTTCGTCACCGCTTGTGATGGAGAACGCTGCAAACGCCGATGGAAGACCAGCGGGCAGCACCTGTGTTGGGCCGTTGAGTTTGCTGTTTGCCAAATCGAGATATGCGCGCTGGAGATTGCGGCGATAAGCGTTGGTCTTCCCATGCGGCGCGGTCGAGTTCGCTCCAGATACCCTTGCGAACGTCGGCGAGGAATTCGGCTGGTTGATAAGCGCCTTCGCCGTCAAGCGCTTGCTGTTCTACGAGCCGCGCGAAGCGTGCGCTTGAGAGAAGATTATTCAACACACTGTTCTGCGCGTTGCGCACCCGGTTTAGCGCGCCGATCGGCTCGATTCTCCGCAGGATGTCTTTGTCGAGCGCCCAGGTCGGTGTTGAGAATGCATTCTCGTTGAGAAACTTCACCGCCTCCATCTGACGAGCCTTCGCCACCGGCGTGAACCGCACCCCATCCTGCCCCACGCGTTTTTGCTGGCTGTTGAATCCGCCGACGATGGCGGCTACGTGGCTCAGCTCCAGCGTCCACTGACCGAGCATTCTGCCATACAGCTGGTCCAGGTCGTCATAAGATTCGCCCTCCTTCGAGGTGGTCGCCGCCAACAGCATCTTGGCCACGCGTTGCAAATTCTTGATACCCATCGTGGTTGATTTCACCGCATCGCGCGTCACCGACCGCTTCAGTCAGCTCGCCGGGATCGCTGCCCGCGGCGCCCGCGGTCGAGAATCGGTACCACGGCGTCTTGTCCTGTTCGCGCGCCCACTGGTCAAGCGTCGATTTCTCATCGTCCGGAGTGTGCGCGCCGGAGATCGGCTTGTAGCCCCACATCGTTGCCCATACGTCGTAGGGTCCGATGCCCGGAACAAGATCGGCCGGCATCGATTTTGTCCTCGGGCTGCGCCACGTAGTTGAAGCGCGAATAATCCATGATCGACGGCGTGTGGCCCATCTTATGTACCCACTCGCGGTCGCGGACTTTCTCTTGGGGGTAAGTCGAGCTTGCCTTCATGTTGTGCTGGAAGCCCAACGTGTGCCCGACCTCGTGCGCAACTACAAACTCCAGGAGGGTGCCCATCAGATCGTCAGGCAAGGGCAGCCTCTGCGCACGCAAGTCGAGCGGTCCGGCCTGCAGGAAGTACCATGCGCGCTGGAGGTTCATGACGTTGTGATAGAACTGAATGTCCGAATCAAGAATCTCGCCGGTGCGCGGATCATGGATGTGCGGGCCCGAAGCGTTCTCAATGGTCGAAGGGAGCCAGCGGATCACCGAGTAACGCGCATCCTCAGGACTGAAGTCGGGGTCTTCTTGCGGCGTCGGGGCCAGCTTGGCGATGATCGCGTTCTTGAAGCCCGCTGCCTCGAAAGCCTTCTGCCACTTCTCCACTCCACGTTTCATGTACGGGATCCACTTGGTGGGCGTCGCCGAATCAATCCAATAAACGATCGGTTTGACAGGCTCAGAGAGTTCGGCGCTGGGATCCTTCTTCTCCAGCCGCCAGCGGGTAATGTAGTGCCGCTCGGGCGCTTTTTGTTCATTGTCTCGACCGTAGTCCATCTGGCTCGCCGTAAAGTAGCCGACGCGCTCGTCAAAGACGCGCGGCATCATAGGTTTCTCGGGGAGCTTCACCATACTAAAGTGCAGAACCACGGTCGCGCTGCCCGGACTCATACCTCCAGCAAGGGGCGCAGGAGTGGTAGTGATTCCGACTGGCGTTGCCATCCGAGTATAAGTTTGTGAAGCTTCTGCCTCGATATTCTGCTGATAAGTCGAGATGCGCTCAATGTAGGATCGCGAGGAGTCCAGGGTTGTAGCGTTCAACCGCTGCCGCGCGCTGAACTCGAACACATCGGTCGTGAACAGCCGTGAGACCTCGATCACCGCCGCCTCATCCGGGCCCCAGGCGGCCACCGGAAAGGTCATCAGGATCGAGTCGTTATTGGCTGCCTGCACTGCTTGCGAGATCGGCTTCCTGGGATCCGCGACGACGCTGTAGTTAACGTTTCGCAGAAACATCTTATTGCCATTGCGCTCCCATCGCACGACGCGATTTCCCAACGCCTGCCCGCCGTAACCTACGCCAAGCGTTGTCCGGGCGATCTGCGTAACCCAGAGAAACTCCTTGTTGAATTCGTTCTTGGGAATCTCGTAGTAATACTTCTCCTTCACCTGATGCACTGTGAAGATGCCTTTCTTCGACTTGGCTTCCTTGGTGATGACCTTATCGTAAGGTTGCGGTTCCTGCGTTGGAGGAGTGAACACGGGGCGCTGCGCGTCTGCGGCAGGCGGTTGGTCCTGCCGCGGCTCCTGAGCCATAACCCCGCTCGCGGCCGCGATCAGGCAGAAGTTCATAAGCAAAACTCTTGTTGTTGTTCGCATCATTGGGATACTCCTCCTGAGATACTTATCTGTAACGCGATACCGTGGGCATTAGAGGCGGGCCGGATCATATGCGAAGACGTCAGCAGTCGCGCTCCGAGCCTCAGTGTGCAAGTCTTTTTTGATCAGGAAAGTTTGCCACGCATTGCTGTTCCATCGATCCAGCCGACCACGGCCAGTAGCATCGCCAAGCGTACGACAGCGTACCGCAATCTGAAACGCCGCGCACTGGCAGCCAGCAATTCTTCCTTTGCCCGCCGCTCTTTGCCCCAAGTGACGAAACGTCTGTGTTTTATTGATCAGGCGTAATTCGGACCAAATAAACGGGTAACGCCCTCCCGTTGCCGAGCCATTCGTTCGTGCGAGGACATTGAGGCTGGAGACTCAGCACTGGGGCGCGAACCGGGGCACCGACCGGAGCATCAGGTACCTGGGCCACCTGCCATTTCACTCGGCGCGAAGAGCCTTCATGACGTCGATGCGCGCAGCGCGCGCGGCCGGCACCGAGGATGCGACGACCGCGGCCGTCAGCAGCACGAACGCAGAAAGGACCACGGGCAAGGCGCCCGGCATCTTCACGTCGAGGAAATAGCTGCCCGCCAAGCGCGCCATCACGAACCCGAATGCCGCGCCTGCGAGGACGCCGGCCGCAGCCATCACGGCGCCTTCTGCGATGACGCCGCGCAGGAGATCCCGTGGTTGCGATCCGAGCGCCAGCCGGATACCGAATTCGCGCGTCCGCGAGCTGACCGAAAACGCCAGCACGCCTGCGACGCCAACCAGGGCAATCGATAACGCGACGGCCGCGAACACGCCAAACACCAGCGAGTTCAAACGGTCCGGCGTAAGCACTTCCGCGCGGACGTCTTCGAGAGTGGCGGCACGCTCAATGGGCTGGTCGGCGGACATGTCGCGAATGATCCGCGTGACCGGCGTGACCAGCGAATAAGGATCTGCATCGGTATGGATGAAAAGGCGGCCGCCAAACATTGGCCCTTCTTCAAATGAGCTATAGATGGTGAGGATGGGCTCGGGAACGACGTGTTGGTCGTCAATATCGGCGGTGACGCCGATGATGCGGTGCGGTGCGGCGCTGATCCCCGGGACGAATTTCAGCACGGGATCCGTCCAATAGACATGCCGATTAATAGCATCCTGATGAGGGAACATGCGCTGTGCGAGAGTCTCACTGATGATGACGACGGGATCTTTATCTTTACTTTGGCCGTCGAGGTCGTTGAAATCACGACCGGTGAGGATGGGAACGCCGAGCGCGGCAAAGAATCCGGGAGAGATGACACGCCACTGCGCGCGAGGATCCTCTTCGCCCCCGGCATGAACATGACCGTCGGCGGAGAATTGCAGGCCGACGCCGGCGGCGGCATCGCGCCAGGGAACGAGTCAGGCCGAAAGCGGTCTTTTTCACGCCGGGTAGCGCATCCACGCGGCGAATCGATTCCTTGTAGAAATCGAGCACTTGCTGAGGTGTTTTTCCGTAGGACATAGCGGGGACGTTGATGGCAAGGACGTGGCGGGTGTCGACACCTGTCTGCGCCGTTTGCAGTGCGATCAGCGTAGTGATCAACATGCTGGCACCGGCCAGCAGCACGAAGGATGCCGCGATTTGTGTCACCGCGAAGATCCGCTGGCGGCGGCTGGTGCTCCCGGTAATCCGTACGCTGCCGCTCGATAGGCTAAGGCCACTGGACGTATCGGCCGACGGCAGGCGCGGGACGAACGCCAGAATCACCGCCGCGACGACGGCCAGCGCGGCTCCCACCCAGAGCAGGCTGGAATCGACCGTCAAATCGAGCGCGCGGACCGAAAAGCGCGAGGCGTAGCGGGCCAGGATAGCCACCATCGGCTGCGCGCTGATTACGCCGAGAGCAGCGCCGGCGCTGCAAAGCAGAAGGCTTTCGGCCAGCAGCATGCGGCGCAGCGCGCCCGTGCTGGCGCCGAGTGCCGCACGGATGGTCAGCTCGCCTTCGCGGCGAACCGTCCGCGTGAGAATCAGGTTGGCGACGTTGGAACACGCGATGACGAAGACCAGTACTGAGGCTGCGAGCAGCACCAGCAACACGGTCCGGGCGCCCGAGGTGATCTGGTCGCGAAACAGCTTCGCCCCGATCTGGAAGTCCGCTTTGGGCGAATATGCTTCGGGATGTTCCTTGATCATGGCCCCGTAGACGGAGCGCAACTCGGCGCGAGCTTGATCGAGGGTGACACCGGGAGCGAGACGGCCGAAGAGCTCAGTCATGCGATGGATACGGCCGGTGACCATGGTGGCGGAGAGGTGGTGCGGGCTGGTGACGACGTTGGCGATGATTTCGGTGTCCTGGGGATATGGGACGCAGGGTTCGAGGACGCCGATGACGGTGGCAGACCGATTGCCAAGGACACCGCTATCAAGGCGAACGGCTTTGCCGATGACCGAAGGATCTTTCTTGAAAGTGGTCGTCCAGAAACGATACGTGAGAACGACGACGCCGGCAGCGTTGGGGCCGTCGTCTTGAGGTCCGATGAGACGACCGAGGACAGGGTGAAGGCCCATAACATCGAAGTAGGTGCCGCCGACGACGCCAGCTTGAACTTCGCGAGGCTGACCCAGGCCGATCATGGTGAAACCGACGGTCGAGAAATCGCCGAACGCGCTCAGAGTTTTAACGCTGGCGCGCAAATCCTGGATTTCGGGCACGGAGAAGGTTGTGTTGTCGTCGCCGACCCCAGGGGCGCTCTGACGGATATAGATCAGCCGGTCCTCGTCGCGATTAACGAGAGGTTTGAGGAGCACGCCGCGCACCAGCGTGAAGATGGCGGCGTTGGCGCCGATGCCAAGCGCCAGCGTCAGCACCACCGTGAGCGCAAGCCCTTTGGTTCGAGCCAGCGAGCGGAATGCAACTCTCAAATCGTTAACGAATGACATAATTTTGCTCTTCCCTTCCGATGGTCAGTCTTGGTTGCCCTGCCCTTTACTGTATAGTCGAACGGCCGGACCGGAATTCGACAATTCGTCCAAGAAATTTTGCTTCTTCCGCGCTTTAGGATGAAAGACTTGCGACGTTGCGTACCTGCCGCGAAGCGTGCCTACCGGCTGAGTATGGAGTGCGGCGACTTGTCGCCGCACTCCATACTAGGCTGTGAAACAGCCTCCTTGTCCCGCCTATCCTTCCAAAGGAATCCGGTGGCCTTCCTGCCATTTTCCCCGAGTGATTTGAGCCTTTTATGAGGGCAAGGAGTATTCAATGTTTCTTCCATCCTTCGCCATTGCAAGAGTAACGGAAGCTGGCCGTGTACTAATGTGCACGTTGCTGGTTTCCTGTTCCATTGCGAGGGCGGGAATTCCGGGGCCAGGCCAGGAGACTCATCAGCAGATCGCTCTCCCAACTCCGCACAGTCACTACGAGACACTAAAGCGGGGCATTTCGGGGCTGCCCCTGTTGATGGATTTATTGAAGGAATCTGCCCAGCTCGATTCGTCCCATCTCAAAGAGCTAAAGAGTCTGGCCGAGGCCGTTGGAATATCGACCAAAGGCCCGATCCCGAAGGCCGAGATCGTGGGCTTACTCAAGCAGGCAGACTGGCAAGCCAATCGCCCACTCTTGTTGGAGTTCTTTTTGCACCAGTCACAGGTTCTGGAAATGATTCCTGAGAAGTGGGGACCTATGTGGGCGCCAATTGTCCACGATGCATTGCTCTTCTTTCTGGACCATCTTTCGGATGATCGTCTTCTGGACAAGCTTGTCAGCCTCGCCTTGCTTCCTCCGAATTCTTCCCGCGGCGACTATCTTAAAGAGTTCGTCTCAAGAATCCCAAGCCTGCAGAAGATGGGTCAGATTCTGGCCCGCAATCCTGATCTGCCTCCCGACTTTCAGACGGCTCTCCAGGATTTGGAGAACGGCATCCACACGATGGCTCGCGAGGAGCTGGTGCAGTTCATTATCGAGGATATCGGCAAGTCTTCGATCGACAAGTATCAGGTGCAGTTTGCCGACAAGATTCTGGCGGAGGCCACCGTTGGAGCAACCATTCGCGCATCAACAATTCCGCCCGGAAGCACTGTCCGGCGGCAGGTGATCTGCAAAGTCGTCAAGCCCTACGTACTTGCCTATGTGCCTGAGGACCTTTCCATAATAGATGGACTAACGGCGTTTTTCACCACCAATCACGACTTCTACGACCTCGGCGCGGTGCCGCTTGCTGATATGTTTAAGGAGATCCGAAGAGCCTTGACCAACGAGATCGACATTGTCGCTGAGCAGCAAAACTTCATCCGCGCCCGGGGGTACTACAAAGGCAGCAGGAAGGTTCTGGTCCCTGAGATATTTCCGATCTCTACCAGGCACGTCGCCATGATGGAGTTCATAAGCGGTGAGAAGATTACCAGCGCTTTCCTCGGCAGCCCCCGGCAGCGATCGATCATGGCAGCCCGCCTGAGTGAGGTCATGACAGGTGGCGTTATTTTCTCGCCCAAGCCGGACGCTATCTTTCACGGCGATCCGCATCCTGGCAACGTCTACCGCGTAACCGATGACCCCAGGAACCCATACAAGATTGCCTTACTGGATTGGGGGTTGATGGGCGTGTTTCCGCGTGAGGATCGCCTGGTCCTCATGCAGATGATTCTTGGAGTTCAGCTCTCTGATGCCAGGCGCCTGCGTAAGAACATAGGAGGGCTCGTCGAAAATGGATTGACCAATGATCCGGAGAAGTTGCAGAAAATCGATGCTCTCATCGCCGAGGTAATCAAGCCCAGGCCGCCGCGTGGCGCTTTTAATGACATTCAGGAATTGCTTTCCGGATTGATTCAGCTGGGGTATACAACCAAGTTTGACTTAAATATCTTCATCAAGTCCCAGATTACAATTGCCGGCGAACTTGTTCAGCTGGATCCAAACCTTAAGCAGGGTGACCTGGTTCAGAAACAGGCCACTGATCTTGTCAAGAAGGAGATGCCGAAGCGACTGGTTTGCGCGGCGTTTTGCTGGAACTCACGCGGCTATACCAGCTTGCTCTCCAACGGCGACGTCATGGCCAGTTCGCGCCACAAGAGTTCACAGGCAGTCCAGACTGTTCCAGCGAGGACTGATTCGACGCCGAAAGCCGAGGTCCAGCACTGATTGTTTCAGGCTTGCCCGTGTCCCTCAAGAGAATCAACGATCCGACGGCTCGCCTGGCCATCTCCATAGGGATTCACCGCCTGCGACATTTTTTCGTACTCTGACGGATCGTCCAGAAGCTCCAGGGTGGCATCCACGATCCGCCGCGCATCGGTTCCAACCAGCTTTACTGTTCCGGCTGCAATTCCCTCCGGTCGCTCAGTGACTTCGCGCATGACAGCGACCGGCTTCCCGAGTCCCGGAGCCTCTTCCTGCAGTCCACCCGAATCTGTCAGAACCAGGTAGCATTGCTTCATGAGGTGAACCATTGGCAGATAATCCAGCGGCTCTGTCAAGCTCACGTTGGACAGACCCTCGAGCCGTTCGTAAACCATTCTTTGAACGTTTGGATTGAGATGGACAGGAAACACGATGTGTGTGTCGGGGCGCCGCTCGGCAATCTCGCTCAGTGCAGCGCAGATGTTTGCCAGCGGCCCTCCAAAATTCTCCCGGCGATGTGCGGTAACGAGGATCAAGCGCCGATCGCGTGGGATGCCCTCTAGTGGACCTGAGTTCCAGTCGTAAGGAAGCGCAGAGACCTCGAGCAGAGCGTCGATCACCGTATTCCCGGTGACGAGAATGCTCGCTCCATTGATGCCTTCACGCAGGAGGTTGTCACGGGCGCCGTCAGTCGGTGCAAAATGCAGGTCACATACTGCGTCTGCGATCTTCCGGTTGATCTCCTCCGGGAAAGGATGGAATTTGTTCCAGGTTCTCAGACCCGCCTCCACGTGGCCGATCCTGATTCGGCGATAAAACGCGGCCAGCGTCGCAACCATTGCGGTGGTCGTGTCGCCTTGAGCGAGTACCAGGTCAGGCTTGACCTCATCCAGTACCCGGTCGAGTCCGGTCAAAGCTTCGGCAGTCATGCCGGCAAGCGACTGGTTATCCCGCATGAGGTTGAGGTCATAATCCGGTTTAAGCTGAAACAGTGAGAGAACCTGGTCGAGCATTTCGCGATGCTGCGCGGTGACGCAAACGATCGTCGAAAACCGAGCAGAACGGCGCCACAGCTCCCTGACAACGGGAGCCATCTTGATTGCTTCAGGGCGCGTTCCAAAGACGCAGAGGACCTTCATCGGATTCTTGTTCACGGGAATGGCGGCGGGCTCAAACGTTTGAATGGTATTCTTTGATGACATCGTCGACCCGACCAATTGCTCTCAGCGAGCCGTGGTCAAGCAGCGCGGCCCGATCGCAGAGATTGTGAGCCAGCTCCGGATCGTGGGTTACAAGCAGTGTCGTGGTGCCGCTCTCCCTGAACAGCCTGACCCTTTCTGAGCACTTCTTTCTGAACTGTTCATCACCAACCGAAAGAGCTTCATCCACGATAAGTATGTCGGGCTGCGTAGAAGTCGCCACCGCGAACCCCAGCCTGCTGACCATGCCGCTCGAATATGTGCGCAGCGGCGCGTCGATAAAATCCCAGAGCTCGGCGAATTCAACTATGTCGTCAAACTGTGCCGACATCTCTGCGCGGCTGTAGCCGAGAAGCGTGCCGTTGAGATAAACATTCTCTCGACCGGTGAGCTCGTGGTGGAAACCTGCTCCGATCTCCAGCAACGGCGCTACCTTCCCGCATACCCAGACACGGCCTGTCGTCGGTTTCATAACGCGCGAGACCACCTTGAGGAGAGTGCTCTTGCCCGCGCCGTTGCGGCCAATAATCCCGAAGACTTCGCTCTCGCGGATTTCGAGACTTACGTCTCGAAGGGCAGCAAAGTCTTCCTGACTTACGCGACGCTGCATCCGCCTGATCGCATACTCCTTGAACGAGCGGATGCGGTCACGCTGAACCTTGTATTGTACCGAGACGTGCTCGACCTTGATTACCACGGGAGCCGTCTCCCGCGCGCTCCCTGTCGGACGCATCTCAGACGCGGTAAGAGAGTTCATCAGCCTTTCTAGTGAAGAACCACCAGCCGAATACGAGTGTCGAGAATGCTATCAGGGTTGCTGCCGCAAGAGTCTTGGGCCCGGCAAGCCAGCCCGCATAGATCGGCGCTCGGAAGACCTCCAGCAAGTGATACATCGGATTCAGATTGAGCACCCAGTAAAATCGCGCCGGCAGAATGTTCTTCGGATAGATTATGGGAGTCAGATACATCCAGAGCGTCAACAGTATCTGATACATATCGAGCACGTCGGCGAAGTAGATGGCGAGCCTCGCAAGCAGCAGGCTGACTCCCAGCGCGAAACAGGCGATCAGCACCACCGGCACCGGCAGAAAGAGCAGTGACAGCCTGATCGGAGTTCGCGTCACCAGCATGATCAGCAACAGCGGCACCAGAGCGATAAGAAAGTTGACGAGCCCTGTGCCGAGCGCCGTTGCCGCAAAGATTGCCCGCGGTACATATATCCGGTTGAGCAGCGTGCTGCCCCAGAGCAGCTCACTGATTCGCATGGCTTGTCGTCTGGGCAAAGAAATTCCAGAAGATCAGCCCGGCCAGTGCGTAGGTGGCGTAGTACTTTGTTTGAAAGCGAAACACCTGAGAAAAGACGAGCGAAAGGACGATCATCGTAAAAAGCGGGTTGAGCATCGTCCAGAAGTCCCCGAGCACGGATCTCTTGTAGCGGGTCTTGATGTTCCGCGCGATCAACTGTACGAGCAGATCGCGATACCGGTAGAGCTCGACAAGCTCGACGATCCAGGGACGCCTCTGTGCTGCCGAATCGTAGACCGGTTTTTGCTGTGTGGAATTGGCTGCCATTATCTATTCCAGCCTTCGAACCTTTACTTTAGCGGGTTGAAATGCGCTTGGCTACCTCAGGTAACCTGGAGTGTCTTTGCCGCGATCTCGTTAGCCGAATTTCCGAGCATCTCGTCGAGAGCTGCCATTAACGGTCTCGTCACTTCCTTCCACGAGGAGGCGCAAAGAAAGTCGGCGACATCCCTGCCCGACATAAGTGCTGCGCCGTTCTCCAGGGCCTCATCGATCTTCGCCGCAAACATTTCCGCTGTCGTAGCGCAAAGAACGCCCGGCCAGTGCGTGATGTCGGGCAAGGGTGTGGCCACTGTCGGCTTCCCCATGGCCATGTATTCGAGAACCTTGAGAGGCCGGACACCCGCGCGTGACATCATTCATGAGGAAGGGGACGATGCCGACCTTGAACCCCGCTATATAGCCAGGAACGAGTTCATAGACCTTGGTATCAATATGCCTCGCGTTTCGTCTTGCCAGAACGCGTGCGAAGTCCTTCGGTTGCGATACCGGTCCGACGAAGACGAATTGATATTGAGGCCGTAAATCCAGGACCTCCTCGAGAAGCTTGTAGTCCACCCATTCCGCAATGGCTCCGTGAAATCCAACCACCGGCTCTTCTATCGCCTTGAGCTCAGCTGATACCGCCACGCGCTCAGGGTTGAAGTGCTCCAAATCCACTCCGTTTGGGATAAACATTACATCGGGACGCTCCAGCCGGACCTTCTCAAAGAGAACGTTGGATGACGTCATGACCAGATCTGCGCGCTGAGCATGAGCTTGTAGTAGTCTCTCGCGCGGCGGCCAACCGGCAGGTTGGCGGCGCGATCTGAAGCGTCATGAATACTGATGTCGTCGAGGACATCAAAGATAACGCGCGGCCGATCATACTCACCAAGATTCAGGTAGTGAAATGGCCAATAGATTAGAACAAAGGGCGACTTGAGATATAGGTCATCTTCAGGTGAGACAATATGCAGGCCCGGCCGGCCGCTCACTTGCTTGCCTGTCGGATTGCGCCAATAGGTCTCAATCCCGTGTGCGGCGAGCTGCACTGCCAGATGATGAGGCCGTTGCTTGACCACCTCCCACGTAATGTACGATATCGCAGGGAAGACAGCCACGCCACGATGAGTAGCCGGGAGCGGGGAAGACTGTTGGGGCAGGAACTCCGCCAGGACTCGTTTCCAGCGTTCCTGCCAGATTGTTATACTGAAGGCCTGTGCCACCTTGCGGCCGCGACGGCCGAGTCGCCGCCGCAACTCCTCATCCTCCAGCAGGCGCGTTATCGCATCACGCAGATCCGCTATTCGTGGCTCGATCAGCAGGCCGTTGAAATCAGGCAGAATCAGATCGGTGAGGCCTCCAACAGTTGTGGCAACAATTGCATTTCCACACGCCATGGCCTCAAGACACGAGAGGGAGGTGCCCTCGCTTTCTACTGTTGGGATAAGCGCGATGTCTGCTTGCTGATAGGCCTCGTGCATCCTCTCAGGCGGAGGAAGCGCCACGAGACTCGCTCCTTATAGCGGTCTATCAGGTCGAGCATCGCCTCCGCCTCGCGTCCAATTGCCTTTCCTACAAAATCAAACTTGACGTTCGGATATCTCTCGAGGAATTCCGGGACAAGGTCGACCAGCATCCAGAAGCCACGAGCTTCATTGAAGCGCCGCGGAAAGAGTATGACAATCGAATCATCCCCTTCACGGCGAGATACTGGCGCGGGATGAAACTGTTCGAGATCAACGAAGTTGGGTATGTACTCAAACTTTTTCGCCAGCGGTACCCGCACACCTCGAACCCAGTTCATCGTCGCCGAGTCGACTGAACCATGCGTCCGACATTGACCATCGCACTGAGAACGTCTTTCTGATATTGACGATTCAGCTCTCCAGACTTCTGCGAGAGGTCGTTGTCCCAGTAGATGCCGTGGCTGATACCTATGGAACGAGCGTGAAACCTTGGTGTTGCGAGAAAGAAAGCCAGGTAAATAGTAAGTGCACCTTCAGGCACCAGGCTGTGGAACTTTGCGTTCAGCTTCTGAAGATCACCTCCACTGTCGATTCCCCTGACCCGCAGGCCTGAGTAGTAACGAACCCACGAGCCAATGGCTGGCTGATAGACTTCGGGCTCGTAACCGAGCTCACGAATCAGATGGCTGAGCTCAATCAGGTATCTCTCAGCTCCCCCGAAGTGCATGTTGTTGCCATTGAGATCAAAGAACGCAGGTGCGACGATTGGGACGCGCCTGGAATCTGCGACGCGAGCGCTGACATCAGTGGGCAGTGGCGAGTGGGCCTTTTCGTCATGCGCCGGCAGTCGATTTTCGACCTTCAGATCGGTGGCAGGCGCGCCTTTTGCCTGGGTTTCAGGCGCGCTTTGAGCAGGGAGGCGATCTGTCCCCCGCCGATTCCTGATCCGGCCGCTGATACGCCAGAGTTTTCGAACGATGCGCCAGGCATTGCTGCTCGTGATCAACTCCATCTGCTCGCGGTAGACTCGCGCCTCGGCTTGCGCCTCGGCAAGGTGCTGCCTGAGGGCGGCCAGCTGATGCAGCTCATTCCTGAGTGACCTCGCAATCTCTTCCTGGGAGTCGATGCGGGCACTGGCGTGCGCGAGCTTCTGCTCTCGGTCTTCAAGGCGGGCTGTCAAGAGGGAGGTCTCGTCATCGTCTCGGCGCCTTGCGTCTACGAGCGCCGAAGTTCGTGCGCCGCGTTCACTTGAGATGTCGATGGCCGGTTTGCCGGTCTCTTTGACGATATTCGTCACCCATAGCGGTGCCCGGAGACAAAGAACCAGGTCACAACCGCGCAGATGGTCCGCAAGTTCGGCTCTGCCTGTTTCCGAGTCATCTACCGTTTCGCTTGGAAAGGGCACTCGTCCAACCGTGCCGGCTATGTAGACGTCGGCGTCGAATCTTCTTTGATACCCGGCAATGAGGCTCTCGTCGAAAGAATCGGTCTCGCCGGTAATAATTACTACACCGAACATATTGGTCTTTTGCGCGACTATCAGCCGCAGTACATCACAATCTCGCAACATGCCCGCTTATCTGGCAAGGACGGAGCTGTCTCGAAATCGTCCCCGACCCTTCGGGCATCCCGTAGGGATGCAGGAAGGTAGCCAGGGGCAAGCGAAGCGCAGCCCCTGGAATCGTACGGGAAAGGACCGCGTCCTGAGGACGCCAACCCCAACCGGATTGGTCAATCGCGAGAAATCACGCGGCCTTTCAGGACGCAAGGGTTCGCCCACCAGCGTTCCAGGGGCTGCGCTTCGCTTGCCCCTGGCTACCTTCTTGCATCCCTTCGGGATGCCGACCGCCACTACGATATAAACGGACATGCCATTCAGTCGCCGCGCACGCGATTTAGAGCCTTTCGTCCACTCGCGATCGCGTGCCAATAGAGTGTGAGGAGCGACCAATAGCGGGAGCCGTGAATCTCCTGAAGATCATAGAGCGCTGTTTTGAGCGCTTCTTCTCGTGCGGCGAGCACAGATCGCTGCGCTTCCGCTTCGCTTTTCAGACGTGCCACCTCGCATTCGAGCCCGGTGACCCTCGACTGAAGCGAGAGCAACCTTTCTTCGGAACCTATCGTCAATGCAAGCGCCTCTGCAAGAGCCGCACTCAATTCTGCAAGCTCCTGTCCCTGTTCCAACAGCGGCTTTGTCCAGACTGGAGGGGCATTGTCATTCGGAATGACACTTCCGAGAGCGGCCACCAGATAGGACTTCTGAGACTTTGGGATGAGAGGGGAACGGTGAACCTGGATGATCTGCTTGCGAAGCTCATCGTTTATCGCACCTGGTTCCTCCTGCGCTCCGCCCCGCCCGACGGAGTTGATGAAATCCTCAGTCCATCCGTCTCCCATAAAAGTCTGACCGATAAACCGAAGCCCGGCGCCCTCGAAGGCCGCTGAGAGATCGAGCAAGGGAACCTCCTTGCCGAAAGGCCAGTCTCCCTGTAGCACAACCCTCATTCGCCAGATCCAGTACCAATAGCAGTATCGATTGGGAACAATTGCCAGCACATACCGTTTGCTCCGGCTGGCCATTCCCTTGAGAAAATCGATCTGTTCGCCAAGTGTGTAATGCTCGAGGACTCCGGCATTGAAGACGAGGTCAAATTCAGCTTCACCCGGCGCGAAGACATCGCCCTCGACGAACGTTGCCGACACTCCCTGATGGTCGAAAAAGTGCTCCGCCGCAGCTACTGCGTTCGCAGCAAAATCCATCAGTGTCAACCGAAACCTTCCTGCCGCGGGCGAGGGCGAGGCTTTGGTGGCCGCCACCGCTACCCGCTTCGAGAACTGCACTGCCTGCCGGAAGAAGCTCTGCCACTACTGCTGCAAGTTCCTCGCTAAACTGTTCGACGGCGATGTCGCTTGCTGTGACATCGGCAGAGGCATAGTAGCGATCCCATTTCTCACGTTCGAGCTGCCGCTTGTCCATTATTCGTAGACAACTTCTGCGAACGAGGCGTTATCAAACCAGACTGCGCCATTAAGCCGGCCGGAACATCTGATGATCGCGGACACCGCTTCCGGCGGTGCGGAGGAGTATATCCAACAGGATTTCCATGTATTGCCAATGAGCAACTCGCGCGTATCCGATGCCAGCAACTCCCCGTCGTTTGTGTGCCACTCGACAGTCAACGCTCCCGGCTCCGCCTTTCCATCGCCTCGAGCCTGAACCGAGAGCAGATAGACGCTGCCTGGGGTGATTGAGTCAACGCGGGTCTCAAGCCAGTCGCTGGTCGTTGCCCTGATAGCAACGCTGCCGCTCAGGCTCTGCTCACCTGTCGAATCAACAGCAGGTTCCCCGGTCATTGACCAGGCCAGAGGCAGGCCGTTTTCGAGCTCCTCAAACTGCGGATTGACGAGGCGTTGCGGGCCGACTGCAGTCGTCATCGAGTGGTCGCAAAGCGAGAATAGCAAGCCATTGCCGCGCGCATAGATCAGCTTGAAATGACTGTCAAAGAACGGATCGTCGGGTAGTTCCACATCGCGAGAGCCGGAGTCGAACAGAAAGTAGCCTGCACCGAATTGTCCAAGACGCGTGTAGAGCGTCTGCCCGTCGACGATTCTGCCCTTCCGCTCTCTCCCCGACACCATGAGTGAATATCTTCCAGGGCCATAGAAGTTTCCGATGAACTGCCCCCGCGCAAAGTATGCCATAAAAGGCGAAAAGAGGGCGTAAACGGTATAACGGTCGCCAGCCAGCTGGTTGAGGTGGCGGTAGACAGGATAAAGCGGCAAACGGTGAGTCAGGTATGCCTCGCGCTCCTTTTCCGTCACCGGGATCGGACCATATATCTCCCAACGGTTCTGACAATAGAACCAGGCAGGCGCCGCCAGGATCGCGAAGATCATCGCCCAGACCAGGGCGTGCTCACCCCAGGAGCGCCCTCGTAGAAGCCATGTCAACAGGCGATCAATCGCGGCCGCCGTTGCAATGCTGAGCATGGGAATGACAACCGTATAGTAGCGAATGTCCTGAATCGTGAAGAACCAGCAGAGAGTGAACGCGAGTGTGCAGATGAGTATCAGCCTGACTACCTGGGTTACTTGTATGTTCGCTGCTGTTGCCTTAATGGCCGTTACGACCAGTAGCGGCAGCGCCAGGAGATAGAGCGGAGAGATTGCGGCCGGAGCATTGCGAAAACGATCGTCAAAGGTCAGCGTCCACGGCAGGATCAGCAGTGATCGAAGGCTCTTCTCGTCCGATCTCCCAAGCATGTTGTCGAACGGGGCCTGGGCGTAGTCGGGCTTCCAGAATGGATTGTGAAGCACTCCTGCAAGCCAGGGGCCGCCGAACCACGAGTGAGCGAGCGGGAAAACAGGGTTGCCTGTATAGTAAAAGCTCCTCGCAAGCCAGGGAAGAGCCACAACCAAAGCGATCATCCCAAAAATCAACGGAGGGCCAAAACGGCGATGTTTGAAGGCGGCGACACACAATAGAAGGCCGACGAAGGCCAGAATGAAAAGAGCGGATAGCTTGGTTCCAATGGCCAGACCGCAAAAGCCCCCCGCGAGCACCAGCCATCTATAGTTCTGCTTCTGCTCCAACCAGTTCCCGGAGCGCCCAGATCCCGGCGGCATAGATCGTCGCTGAGACAAAGAGAGCTGTGCAGATCTCAACATATGCACAGACGCCGAGCCAGATGATCAACGGATTCGAGACGAGGATCGCCCCAGCCCACCATCCGACACGACCGGACACGAATCTTCGTCCCGCCGCAACAGTCAACAGAAAGAGATTGGCCAGCAGCAACAACTCAATCAATTGAGCAATCAGATCATCGTGAAAGAGAAGAGCCAGAGCAAAGAGCATCTCATTCGTCTGCGGTGAGACTGGAAAGTTGAGATATGGCGTTAGCACAAGGGCGTGATGCTCGATATAAGCCCGGGCATATGGCAAGTGGTACCAGATGTCGTCCCAATAGGAAGGCGGATACAAAGGCAGGAGGAGCAGCGGAACAAGAAGCACTACCAGAAGGAGAATGGCCACGAGAGTCACGAGGCTGCCAACAGGATTGGTAAGCTTGAGACGGCGCTGGAAGCCTGCGAGCCATCGCCTGGGCGAAAAGAGCGGAATGACAAATATCGGGAGAGAGAGGAAGAGAACGGCAATCACACCCGCCCACGCCAATGCCGGGCCGATCCGTCCGGCAATTCCGGCTTTCAACACAAGAGCCTGGGCTCGAGCAGCCCGCAAACCACCGCTTCCGGCAACGTAGAGAATGACCAGGGCGATCAGAATGCTGATAACTACGACTGGCAGGTAAAGAATCTTCAGCAGGCCAAGAAGCAGAATAATGTATGCCAGGCACCCGAATCCAAGGCTAAGCGAAAAAGAGAATCCTTCGAGGGAGGAATCAAAGGTCAGGCGCTGGGTAAGACTACGGCCCATCAGCCAGGCAACGAGTCCAATAATCCCGACGACGAGGTAATGCTCGAGTGTGAAGACCAATAGCTTCAATGTTTATGGGACTCAGGCAACGGTGCCTGACTGGCTGTCCGGCGGCATTAGTCGCGGCGCGTAGAGGAAGTTGAGTCGATCCTCGAACAAATGCTTGACCGAATCAGCAATATTTGTGATCCTTTTTGGAGTGTTTCTGGAGTTCGCATCTGGGCCCGCCTCACGCCCCAATGTAAATCCCTGTAAGCGAACCTCAGCCAGTGTAGCTAGAGTGACCTGATCTGGCGAGTGGATTCTTTGAGTCGGCTTCGGATTAGCCGATCAACGGTTTCGGTGAGTTTGAAGGCCATATGGTCATATTCCATGAAGCTGTTCGAGTAGTCTTGCGGGAGGAGTAGTCGCAGAAGATGGCAAGCCTTTCCAGTCCGAGACCATGGGTGTCATACCAGGCGCGTTGCCTTCTCTGCTGGTCCCTGACGACCTTCGTCAATGTTTCATCCGATACAACGGGATGGCTCGAGCGAAGACGCCTCTATTGGACAACCCGGCGGCTGATCAAGCAGACGCTTCGTGTGGTGCTCCCGGAGGGTCTGCAGTTGCGAGCGTGGCAGATGTTCAAGCCGCTTGCGCGAGGCGCAGGGCCGAGAAATCTTAAAGCTCGGTGGTGCTGTGATGACAATCCAGTCACCGAAGCGGATAGGGACGACTTCTTCGAGTCTTTGACCATTCGGCCCGTCCTGCCCGGTGCGGAGAGCGATGCGATTCTCGCGCGCGAGAGCACTCAGGCCGGCGCCCGCCTGCCGGATATCATCTGTTTCTCCCTTTTCGACTGGCATTTTCGATATCAACGGCCGCAGCAGATGATGTCCCAGTTTGCTCTCGCCGGGCATCGCGTCTTCTACATCAGCTGCACGGAGTTTCAGTCACCAGATGGCCCGCAGAAGGTTCTGGTCAGAACTATCAAGAAGAACGTCTTCAACGTTTCGCTTGCCCTCCACCGGCGGCCGCAGATATTCGAGGATGTGATTTCGAGTGAAGAGGCGGAGACGCTAATTGATTCATTGGACGAGCTCCGTCATATCCAGGGCATCGAGAATGCGGTCATATATACAATGTTTGCCAGCTGGGGGCCGGTGGGGCTCGCAGCACGAGAGCGCTGGGGATGGCAGCTGGTTTACGACTCGATGGACGACTGGGCAGATATGCCACTCATCAAGAAGCCGATCCTTGATATGGAGCGCCGGCTGGTCAGCGAGTGCGATCTGCTGGTAACCACGGCCAACCGGCTGTATCAGCGGTGGGAGCCGTACAAGCGACCCATGGTCCTTGCCAGGAATGGCTCCGATTTTGAATTCTTCAAATCGCGCTGTGTGCCCAACCGGATAATTGCTGGAATGAAGCACCCGGTGATCGGATATTACGGAGCGATCGCCGAATGGTTCGACGTGGAGCTTGTCGCGAGCGCAGCCCGTCAACGGCCTCAATACAATTTTGTCCTGGTCGGCGGCGTCTTTGAAATCGATGTCTCGTCGCTGAGAGCTCTTCCAAACGTCCAGCTGCTGGGCGAACGTACATATGAGAGCATTCCGCAGTATCTCTACCATTTTGACGTCTGTACAATCCCATTCAAGATCAGTCCGGTGACCGAGTCTACGGACCCGGTCAAGCTCTATGAATACCTGTCTGCGGGCAAGCCTGTAGTGGCCGTCGGATTGCCCGAGCTGGCGCCTTACCACGACCTGATCTATGTCGCGCACGACAGCCGTGATTTTGTCACAGCGTTGGACCGGGCGGTCAAAGAGAACAATCCCACCATGGTCGAGCAACGCATAGCGCTTGCCGAGGTGAACAGCTGGGGGGATCGGTATCGATCGATCAGGGCGTCGCTCAAAGAAGTCACACCGCGGGCAAGTGTCATCGTGGTCACCTACAACAATCTCGCGCTTACCAGGCTCTGTCTGGAGAGTGTCTTTCGGAATACTGAGCATCTGAATTACGAAGTGATTGTGGTCGACAATAACTCGACGGATGGGACGCCTGAGTATCTCAGGCTTGCGGCTCAGCAGCAGGAACGGCTCAGGATCATAATCAATCAGGAGAACCGCGGATTCTCAAAGGCCAACAATCAGGGTATCGCCGTATCTACGGGTGAGCACCTTGTTCTGCTTAACAACGATACGATCGTGCCGCCAGGATGGTTGAACCGGCTGGTCAGGCATCTCGAGGACCCGGAGGTGGGCCTCGTCGGCCCTGTGACCAACAAGATTGGTAACGAGGCCATGATCAACGTGACCTACCGGAGCTGGCGCGAGATGGAGACGTTTGCCCGGCAGCAGTGTTTCTCTCACGAGCGGCAGGTTGCAGACATCAGGATGCTTGCGATGTTCTGTGTCGCCATGCGCAGGGATCTCTTTGAAGAGATTGGTCCACTTGATGAGCAGTATGGAGTCGGAATGTTCGAGGACGATGACTATTCGCTCAGGGTGCGAGGCAAGGGCTATCGCGTAATCTGTGCGGCAGACGTCTTCGTCCATCATTTCGGGCAGGCATCATTCTCGAAGCTCATTGAGGAGGGGATTTACAAGTCGGTCTTTGACGAGAACCGACGCCGGTTCGAGGCGAAGTGGCAGATGGCGTGGGTGCCGCATGGTTCGGCCCCGCTGGAACTCGAAGAGCACATGATTGAGCGAGGGAATCCCGCCATGGCCCAGCCCACTTGAAGGCTGGCGACAATGGCCGCGGCAAGCCGTGATCACCGCCGCCAGGCGTCAATGGCGAAAGGTCGCCCCGATGGGGCTGTTTGCGGTGTGGGGACGGTACCCAGGGCTTCGCCCTGGGCTATTCAAGGTCGCGCCCTTGGCGCGGCGGCACTTCCATTTGAGAAGAGGAATCAATGTGGTTTGTCGCGCCAAAGGCGCGACCTGAAGAAGCCCGGGGCGAAGCCCCGGGTTGACCGCCGACGCCAGGCGCAGCCCCAACGGGGTGGCATTCCCAGGATAAGTTGGATATTGGCGAAACGCCGCCCGATGGGGCTGCGTGCGGTTTAGTGACGCATACCCAGGGCTTCGCCCGGGCTCTTCAAGGTCGCGCCTTTGGCGCGGCAACCAGATGGGTACTTCATTCAGTCTCTGACGCCGACCCCGATCAGGCTCAAACCGGACCACGGCCATATATGATCTATCCTCTTGAGAAGAGGAATCAATGTATTGACAGTCTTGATCTGAACTCGCGAGAATGTGTTCCGCTTGAGCACCTTGCCGTTCAGCCACCAGCCAGGCACTGAAAAACGATTGAAATCAAGAACCTTCTCAACTCGGAACCCGGCTCTTCTCAACGACTCTTCGAGCTGTGCCGAGGTGTACCGCTCACGGTGATCGAGGGCCCGGTCGAGAGTTCCGTAAATGCCGGGATGTTGAGGGACGAGGATGATGGCCCTGCCGCCTGGTTGCAAGGTTGACCTCAGAAGGCGGAGGGCCTGTTGTTCATCAGGAACGTGTTCCAGCACGTTGATCATCAGGCCGGTGTCAAACTGCTCCTCCAACCCTTCAAAGTCCTCTGCGCAGCTGGCGTCGATCTTCTTGATCCTGAGGTACGGTTTTCCAAATGAGTAGGAATGCAGGTATTGGAGGTAGTGTGGGTTGATGTCGGACGCGACGTAGAGCTCGCGCGGGATGAACTGACTTGTCAGCGTTCCAATTCCTGCGCCCAGTTCCAGAACTCGATTACCGAGGAACGGTCGAAGCGTGTGGCCCATCCAGAGATTGAATTGACGCGCTCGCTCGAGCTCCGCAAGAATGTGCGAACCATAAGCATCCTTGTGATACAGGTCGTCAATCACCCAGAAACGAAGCATTGCCAGAAGCGCAAGGATGCCGTCCCGCGGCCTGATCTTCTTTCCTTCTTCCTGCGTCCGCGGCAGATAGCGGATCGGCACTTCGAATATTCGCGCCCGCCGCTTGGCGAGCTTGAAGATGATCTCGACCTCGAATCGGAAGTCATCACTGCGAAGCGGAATAGACTTCAGAAGCGTCGCATTGATCGCTTTGTAACAGGTTTCGAGATCCGTAAGACTGAGGTCCGTGAGCCAACTGCCCGCCGCAGTCAGCATGCGATTGATCGTCGTGTGACGGTGCATGAGGACCCGTCGATATGGAGCGGAGAGGTAACGCGAACCAAGAACGGCATCCGCACCCTCTCTTGCGAAGGGAACCAGAAGCGAAGGGATGTCGTCCGGGCAGTACTCCAGGTCCGCGTCGTGAACAATGCAGATATCGCCGGTGGCGTGCTCAACTGCCGTTCTGATGGCCGCACCCTTTCCACGGTTCTTGTCATGGCGGACCAGGTTGATGCGATCGTCCAGTGAAGAAAGCTGCTGGAGTATCTCCCACGAGCCATCAGAACTGCGATCGTCCACGACGATCAACTCGAGTTCGCTGATCAGTTCGCTCTGCAGAGAGAGAACGCGTCTAAGACTCGCCTCCACCACATGGCGCTCGTTATAAACAGGTACCAATACGCTGAGCCGGAAAGCAGCGTCCAGCCGGCTCTCGTGTGCCGGAAGGCGGGCAAGGAGTGGATTCTCTGCATGCATGAGGGCAATTTCTGCTTTTGGACCGGCTCGTGTCAATGTCTGAGCGACTCTCATTGTTTCCGAAACTACCTTTGGGTTCGGGTGTGAGGGCCGGCGCGCGTTGCAGCCGGAGGAATTGAGAGGCAGCCGCCATTTATGAGATTTACGGTGACACTCCCAAGCGTGCTGCCGCTGGCCATGTCTCTTAGTGAGAAGACAAGACCGTTGCTGACCCAGGCGCCCGTGGCCTTACTGCCACTGCCACCCGCTCGTGCGAAGAGCGCTCCACCCGCCAGGACCTCCACCAGTTGATTGCCGGCAGCCGACCAGGTGATCGTGGTCGCTCCAAATTTGCTCCCATTGCAGACCGTGATCGGGTTGGGTGTCGCGGAAATCGGGATCAGCCCGCATCCGTTGGCATTGACGGTGGCTGTCACCGTAGCAATGGTATTGCCCGAAGTGAGCGGAAGGCCATTCGTGACATTCTGCAGATAGAAGACAGTCCCATTGGTCACCCATTTTCCTGTCGTCTGGCTCCCGCTCGACATGCCGCTCGCGAATAAAGGCCCGGAGGGCGATCCAATGTGAACCTCTGTCCGTGAAGCTCCGGTCGCCGACCAGTTGATTGTCGCGACGCCGAGATTCGAGCCGTCGCAGACCTGAATCGGATTTGGCGTAGCCGTAATCGTGCCGGTGCCAGTAGCGGGCGGGGGAGTGGCGCCTCCTGGATAGATGAATCTGATCGCATTTGCATCGTCCACCCCGAGGCTCGCACACCGACCGTCAAAGTGGGCGAATGCATTCATGGTGGCTGTCTGGTCATCGGAATGGCCGAGACCAACCGCGTGCCCAAGCTCGTGCGTGAGCACTTCCTGCAGCTGACAGGGCTCGCTCAGGTAACATGCAGCGCCCGGATTGAGAGATACGTCACCTTCCAGGGCTCGGTAGAAGAGTGTGCCGTTGACCACTTTTGATAAGGAGGGCGAGAGCGTATAGAGCGTGATGCCTCCCACACCGAGAAGTCCCGAACATCCCGAGGGAGCAGGGAAGTATCCATCACAATTATTGAAGGATATTGCATTGACGCTGTCGCTCTTGAGCCCGCAGGAGGATGTCGATCCGCCGCTCTGAAGCCGCAGCGACGCACCTGATACGTTCGACCACGCAGCCATCGCTGCTGCCACGTCACTCGACATTGAGGACGTGAAGGCGCCAGCGAAGTTGATGTTGAAGGTGACCGGCTGATTCGAGTCCGGCTCGAACCATCGTGGCGGTTGCGAAGGATTCAAGAGGACGAAGTTTTCGAGCGGCGTCTTTCCTGGGACGCTGAGCTCGGTCGGCATTGAGCGTAGGCCGATGCCACGGAAATTGCGCGCTTCGTGCTCATCGCCTCGCTCGCGAGTGGCGGCAATATGCTCGCGAATCATCGTGGTATAGGCTCCGATCTCCATGCGATCTGTCGAGGGGCCAGCCGCTGATCGTCCAAGCACGCTGACACCGCCCTCGGCAGGGGCTCGGGAAGTTATCATCTGACCTGAGCTCGCATCGCTCGAGATGGCGAACTTGCCCATGAACCATTGGTAGACACGAAGGCTCCCATCCTGCCAGGTGTCGAGGTAGAGGAGGACCTGTTCGTCGACGGTGAATTGGGGAACTCCGAAGAACATGCTGCCGAAGCCGCCGGCAATGCCACCGGGCTCTTTGAGGACCACTTCGCGCGTGGTGATCTGGCCCTTGAGGACTTCGGTGACGCGAAGCGTGACATAGGTGAAGAAGCCTCTTTGATTTGCATCGTAGCTTGACCCGATGGAAGTCACCTGGCCTTTGACAATAGCGCGCGAGCCAATGATCAATTCGTCATCGCTCGGTATGATGACGGTAGTAGCCTGCACTCGGATTGCCATCGCCGCCACGCAGACGACAAAAAGCCACAACTGTCGGATCCCGCTCCTCAGTAGGATGCTCATTTATTCCTCCACGACCGATTCTCAACCGAATGCGATCGAATTCTTCGAATCTATGAGATCGAGGCCGCCCGCAGGGCAGGCACTCGTAGAACCAGCCCCTGGTGGGAGGGGCGCGGTGCGATCAGAGGGCAGGACAACAACGGGACATTTTCTGTCCCCTGGTGGGTATCAATTGGGCTTTTTAAGTATCAATTTCCATTATCAAGAGGCTCGCTCTCGGGTGTGGGGTCTTCCCCAATCGAGGACGGCCTCGCCTCAGGCTGCGCCGGCACGGCGGTCTCGCTCATTCCAGCCTTGGCGAGGGCAGCATCGAACTCGTCCAGAGCGACGCGTGCTGCCTCCTGCTGAGCACGCTTGATGGTCGGCCCTTCTCCAGCAGCGACCCGCTGGCCAAGAACGCGCATCTCCACCTGGAAGGTGCGGCGGTGATCCGGGCCGAGCGTCTCGACCGTCACATACTGCGGGGCAGGAAGGCCACGTGACTGCAGACGCTCCTGGAGCGCCGTCTTGAAGTCGGCTGTCACCAGGTGCTCTGGATCGAGACCGGTAAAGGTCGAGGCGAATTGACGATGAACGAACGTCCTCGCCGCATCGATTCCACCATCGAGATAGATCGCCGCAATGAGTGCCTCGAACGCATCGACCTGGAGTGCGACCTTATTTCTGCCGCCCGTCTTCTCTTCACCACGGTTGAGCAGGAGAAAGGTGCCCAGCCGAAGACGGGCCGCGTGAGTATGAAGGGCGACGGCACTGACTGCATTGGCTCGCAGCTTTGAAAGCGTGCCCTCAGCCTGTGAAGGAAAGAGCTCCAGAAGCCAGGCACTGATCAGGAACGCCAGTACCGCATCACCCAGGAATTCCAACGCTTCATTGTCGGGAGGGCGCGGCTCGGGCTGTTCATTGGCAAAGGAGCGATGGGTAAATGCTCGCAGCAGAAGCGACCGGTCGCGGAAGGCGTACTCAATGGCGGTCTCCAGCTCCGCGAGTTTCTCCTCTGCTGAAAGTGATGGCACAGGCGCGTCTGCCGTGATCTCATCACTCGTTTGACTCATGCGATTTGCAGCCGTGCGCCGCGCGGCAGGGCTGGCCAGGTTGCTTGAACCAGAGCCGGCGTAAAGGCCAACCCTGGTTCAATCACCCGAAACCCAGGAGCTCGGGACGGTTGTCAACCCTTTTTAGGGGTGAGCCTTCGACGACCTCGCTCGCGTAGCGGGCGGGGCGTCGCTGTTGCCGGCCTTCTCGCTCGAAGCTGCCGCTCCGTCGTTCGAGGTGGTCGCGGCGGTTGCAGGCACCGGGTGAGGTGCGGTGGGGTTCGTATCAAACTGCTTGAGGTATTGATCAAGTCCGTCGAGTTTGCCGCCCTTGCGGTACTTCCAGAACTGATCAACCATCTCCTTCGATGCATCCCGCAACTGCTTGAGCTCTGGCTTGTTACTGAGTGCGTAGACCCGAGCGTAGTCCTCGATCATTTTGTCGACAATCGGGTCGACCTTGGCAAGGATCGCCTTTCCTGAATCGGCAGTCTTCTGATCGTCGGGCAACGCGCGATACTTGCCGCTCAGTTCGTCATACTTCGTGTTGTACGCGGAAGCACGAAGATAGTAGGTGTTGGGGTCTTTGGCTGCCGGGCCGTCCTTCATCTCCGCAGCCTTGTCGAAGAAGGCAATCGCTTCATCGGCCTTGATCGGCTCCGACTTCATGAAGTAGAGCCCCTTGTACTGATTCAGCGTGCTCATGCCCGTGGCGCGAAGATTATTCCATTCATCCGGCTTGAACCCTTGCGGCGGCGTGGTCGGCGCAAGCAGAGCCACTGCCTTGTCTGCCAGGGCGGAAGCCTTCGGTATGTCCTTATAGAAACCGCCGAGGACGCCTGCCCCAGTGGCCAGCGCCATATAGGTGGTGACGTAGGCCTGGTCGGGCTGCCGCTTGAGGAACTCGTCTCCGACACCCAGCAGCTTGTCAAGCTTTGGTCCGTCCGGTCCTTGATAGTATGACTGCAAGGCCGCCTGGAACTGCCGTCCCAGAGCACCCAGAATGTAGCTGTCTACAGGCTTGGCATATTGGCTTTGTGGGAATTTGCCGACAAAATCCTTGGCCAGATCCCAACTTCTTAGCCTCGTCCTTCTCGTTATAAAACTTCTCGTACGCCTCGCGCTCGGCATCGCTAGGTTGTTGAATCGACAACCGCGCCGCGGCGCTGGCCGGCAAGCCTACCCAAATGCTGGCGAGCAGCGAGATCGCGAGCAACAAGCTGTTTCTCTTCATGACAACTGATCCTCCCCTCTACTCATCTCTCAAGGTATCTCAAGATTCAGCCACGTAAGTGGATGGGTACTGACTGGTTCATCTGATGATTCGTTAGCCCGCGATGCGGCTTTGGCCGGTTCCGACCCCGCTCTCGTGATTGACGAAACTGAATGATGTCGCTGCTCTAACGGCTCTTCCAAGAACTTGTCAGACGTCCCGTAATTGTGCATGATTCAGATGCTCCCGTCAAGAATCGCCATCATCCGCCGGGTGCCACCGGGATGAAAGTCTAGCCACGAAAAGCTCAAAGCTCAAAGTCCGAGATGAACCATGAATCGCACACATTCCGTTTCGCGCGTCAACCTCGCACAACTTTGTGCCTTCGGTGCTTTCTCGTGGCCATCTCTCTTCGAACAAACGGGGATAGCCACAAAAAGGCACAAAGGGCACAAAAGATCAGAGCCAAACCATCAACCACACACTGGCATCAACCTCGTACCACTTTGTGCCTTCTGTGCTTCCTGGTGGCCTTCTCCCTTCGCCGCGTCTTTTGAATCATGCTCTTAGAACACTTCAGTGGGCGCCGTGAGGCCATTCTTGCGCTGATTCACGATCTGGTGGCGCATGAGAGCAATTCGCGGGACGAGCCTGCATTGGCCTCTCTCGCGGCCTCAATCGCCGGAAGCCTGTCGTCCCTCGGTGCTGATTGCGAGCTTTTTCATCATTCGGGCTACGGATCACATCTGCGAGCTCGCCTTTCCTTCAACCACGACGAGCGTGACCCTGCACTCCTTGTCATCGGCCATATGGACACGGTATGGCCGGCAGGAACTCTCGAGCGATTGCCTTTCCGCGTGACTGATGAGGGGCGTGCACACGGGCCCGGAATCTTGGACATGAAGTCCGGGATTGCCATCCTCATCGAAGCACTCCGTGCAATGAAGCTCCATGGCCTCGAGACACGCCGGCCTTTGACTCTGTTGCTCACATGCGATGAGGAGATTGGTAGCTGCACCTCGCGCCCGCTGATCGAGGAGAATGCGCGCCACGCCGCCGCGGTGCTCGTTCTTCGAGCCGCCGATTCCCGGCGGCACCGTTAAAACAGCGCGCAAGGGAGTGGGGGGATTCACTATTCGGGCCATCGGCCGCGCAGCCCACGCCGGGCTCGACCCTGGAAAGGGAATCAACGCCATCGTGGAACTGGCGCATCACACGCTGAAACTGGCGGGGCTTAATGATCCGAAGAGCGGCACAACAGTCAGCATCGGTCGAGTCGACGGTGGCACTGCGGTCAATGTTGTCCCGGCCGAGGCCCGGATTCAGGTCGATGTACGTTTCTGGAATATGGAGAGCGGTGCCGCCATCGAGGAGGCCGTCAGAGCTCTGCGCCCCGTAATCGAGGGCGCACGACTTGAAATATCCGGCGGCCTCAATCGTCCACCGATGGCGCGGACTGCCGGGAATATTGCGCTCTTCGAGCTTGCGCGCGGGCTCGCCAATGAAATCGGCTTTGATCTCGCCGATGGGGCAGTGGGCGGAGGATCGGACGGCAACTTCACGTCGGCGCTTGGTATACCAACCCTCGACGGCCTTGGTGTCGACGGCGCGGGCGCCCATGCGGACCACGAGCATATCATTCTCGACGATCTTCCACGCCGTGCCGCGCTGCTGACGCGACTGCTTCAGATGGCTTAGATTCCCAACGCGGGATTCTGCGGTGTGGGCTCTTCTTTGCGGCCCGTCTTTGCGTCTTTGCGTCTTTGCGTGAAGAGTATTTCGCAAGAGGCCTGAACCGGGATACTCCTCGCGCAAAGACGCAAAGAACGCAAAGCGGACGCAAAGAACGTCAGTCGACATAAGCATCTGCCGAGCACGGCCGATCGATGCATCCACTATGGAACGAATCTATCGTGATCCAGTCCACAATGTCATTGCGCTCTCGGAAACTCTTCCGGAAGACGTCCTGCTGATCGGGCTCATCGACACACCCGAGTTCCAGCGGCTGAGGCATATCAAGCAACTCGGCCTGGCGTTCTACACCTATCAGGGAGCAGAGCACTCTCGCTTTTCACATTCGCTCGGTGTCATGCACCTCATGACACGTGTACTTGATCATCTCGCGAAACGTCACAAGATCAGTCCCGAGGCCCGCGTTGTGGCGCGCACCTCGGCGCTCCTCCACGATCTCGGTCATGGGCCCTTCTCGCATGTCATCGAATCTGTACTCAAGCAGAACCACGAGCGGTGGACTACGAGCATCATTGCTGAACCGTCGACTGAGGTGCATCAGCGGCTCGCACAATTCGATCCGGGTCTCCCGGCAAAGGTCAATGCAACGATTGACCATGAATACAAGCCGGCGTTTGTAGGACAATTGGTTTCGTCACAGCTCGATGTCGACCGCTTCGACTATCTGCTTCGCGACAGCCTCATGACTGGCGCCAAGTATGGACTCTACGACCTCGAATGGATCATTCACGCCATCGAGATTGACGAAGCAAACGACCGCATCTATGTCGCCGCGAGAGGGCTCTACGCCGTGGAGGAATACCTCCAGGCTCGCTACTACATGTTCCGCCAGGTCTACTTTCATCGAACATTGCGTTCGGCAGAGGCCGTGTTACGAAGCATTCTTCGTCGAGCTGTTATGCTTATGAAAGAGGGGCGGCTCAGTTTTCTCGTGGCGGATTCGGCGATGGCGAGAGTTCTTGCCGGGGATGAGGTCCAGGTCTCTGACTACCTGAGCTTTGATGACCACGACATAATGTTCTATATCAAGCAGTGGGTCCGCGAGCCTGACCCGATACTTAGCGATCTCGCTCGCCGTTTTGTTGAGCGGCGCCTCTTCAAGGCCATCGATGTCAACCTGCCGCCCGAGGAGAGAGCCACCTTCTTCGAATCGGCGCGCGAAAAATCGTTGTCGCTCGGTTTTGATCCCGACTACTACCTCATTGAGGACAGAGCCAGAGATATCCCCTACTACAGTTACTACCGTGCCGAGGGCAAGGCGCGGCTGCTCATTGAGCGGAGTGGCTCGGACGACGGATTGTGTGACATTTCCGATCTGTCTGAAGTAGTCCGTGCGATGAGAGGATACGAAATACACCGCGCATGTTTTCCGGCGGAATTGAGCGATCCGATTGAATCATTGCGAGCCTGATCCGGGCATGATCCGAAGCGCACGAATAAACGGAGGAAGGGCCTTCGGAGTTGTTGCAGTTCTTGTGATCACGGTCCTCTCTGTGGCATCACGGGCCGACGTGCGGCGTTCTTCCCGCCTTGCTCTCATCGATATAGCCGGAGACGAGGGGGGCGCGCTCGGCGGCGCCATCCGCGCGATTGCTGTCAGGGAGGGCTTGAATGAGCCTCTCGAACTGGTTGACGAACAGCAGGTTGCTTCGGCTGTGCACGGAAGCGGCTATCGCGGCAGTCTGAATCTCAGCCTTCGCGAAGCGCGCGATCTCGGAATGAGTATTGGTTGTGAGTATTACATCGCCGGAAAAGCAGTTGTCGCCCGGCGAGTCGGACCAATCGGAACGGAGGCGGGCAGTGGCGCTGAATACTATCCCGGCGTCATTGGTCTCTTTCTGGTCGAGGCACGCAGCGGACGCCTGGCCGCGTTTGCATTTCAGCAGGTAGAGGGCAAAAGCGAAGAGGCAGCCCGCCGGCGGCTTCTCTCTTCTCTTGATGCTGCGTGGAGTCAGCTGAAGAACGGCCTCGTGGCCGGACGCAGAGCGGATGCCGGGCCGCCATCCCAGTCATCTGAGGATGGAGCAATAACTGACCTCGATGACCCCTCGACATCAATGAACGGCGTCACTCAACCGGTCTTCTACGAAAGACTGAAGCCGCAGTATACGAGCGAGGCCCAGCTTGCAGGTATTACGGCAACAGTTGAAGTCCAGGCCGTCTTTAGGGCCAACGGGCATGTAACAGACGTCGAAGTCGTCAGGTGGGCAGGTTTCGGTCTTGATGATTCAGCTCGCCAGACCGCAGCCAGGCTGCGCTTCAAGCCCGCTGAGCGAAATGGTCGGCCGATCAGCGTGCGCGCTCTCGTGCGTTACAACTTTAAGGGGTGATAGTGCCGCAGACTGTCCCGTTTGCGGTACGACTGGAGGAATCGAAAATGCTCATTTGGTGGGCCGCGGCTCGGATCGCGGCAATCTTCTTCGTCGTTGTACTGGTGAGCGCAAGTACGAGAGCGCAATGGACGGTCTCGTTCCGGGATGACAAGAAAGGCGATCTCAATGCCGTTTTCTTTGCGGATCAGAAGAACGGCTGGGTGATCGGTGACCGGGGCTTGATCCTCGCTACGCATGACGGCGGAGCGAACTGGTTCTCACAGAATCCGAGAGTCACCGTGAGCCTTAGCGACATATTCTTTCGCAACCGCGAAGAAGGATGGATCGTGGCTGCCGGCGGCCGCATTCTGCATTCGAGTGACGGTGGCGACACGTGGCAGGCGATGTTCCAGCTGCCCGCGCCTCCGGGTAGCCGGCCACAGGACGCGCCTGAGCTCTACAGCGTAGCCTTTCCGGATAAGAAGAAGGGCTGGGTGGTTGGTACCGAAGGCCGAATCCTGCACACGGACGATGGCGGACATGCCTGGGTGCAGCAGATGAGCGGCACAAAGGATGAACTGGTTCACGTTCGGTTCGTCAGTGATCAGCGTGGCTGGGTGGTGGGCGGCGGTGGCGCGATTCTCTTTACCAGCGATGGCGGCAAAAGTTGGGAACGGCAGCAGAGCGGCACAAAGCAGCATCTATATCACATTGAGACGCTGAGCAAAGAGCGAGCGATCGCTGTCGGCGATAAAGGCACCGTTTTGCGAACAATAAACAGTGGTGCGACATGGGAATCGGTGTCAATCAGCAATAAGCAGACCCTGCTCAACATCGGTTTTACGGACGATAAGCTGGGTTGGATCGTCGGCTGGAAAGGGACCATCCTCAGGACGAGCGACGGTGGGGCGACATGGATTGAGCAGGAGAGTCAGACTCGAGGCAATGTCTATGGCCTCTTTGTACGCAAAAAGGAGGTCTGGGCCGTTGGCGCAGACGGGCTGATACTACGGTACCGTTAGCCCGCTGTTGAATTGACGCCACAAAGAGAAAGGCAGGTCATCTGACCTGCCTTTCTCTTTACCGCAGTGCTTTCTGCTCAGCTACTAGCAAGCTGGCGGGAAGACTGGAACGACGTAATTGTTGGTTGCCGACAACGTCAGCTTGTGAAGGTTGTGGCCACCATTGAATCCACTTGCGCCGGCGTTGAAATTGATCGCCGCACCGAGGATTCCGATGTCTGCTGTGGACCAGAACTTCATCCAGCCGGTATGGCCTGCGGGAATGAGCGCATTCCAGCCACCGACTACCCTGGCAGATTGTTGGCTCCGAGCGAAATTTCGAGGTGGCATTGCCCAGTAAAGCTCGTGCTGAATGTGTTCTCCGCGTCATCATAGATGACGGCAAAGAGTGTCCCTAGCGTGGCCGCACCGGTCACGAGGTTGCCTCCGACGCGGTTGACGATGAGCTTGGTGTCATTGCCATCGAGCCGTGACGGAATCGAGTCATCGGCAAGCACACGCGGAATCTGGTTGTACCCGGCGATGCCGTCGAAGGAGAGAGTCGCGATCGTGCTATTGGCATCGCATCCAGGCAAACTGCCCGGGTACAGAGCAGCGATTGCTTCCGCTCCGAGGTTTGCAGTATGACCGGAGGCGTACCTGACGTACTCGTCGCCGATCAGGAAGTTGAAATTTGTCGGGCAGCCCGTGAAGCCATCGACTGCAACCGCGACGATGTAGCCGCGCGTGCCGGGATCAGCGTCCGCCGTTGTAAAGCTGGCCGTCTGATTCTGAGTAAAGCAGATAAAGGTATCTGCGATACCGCAGCTCGTGCCCTCAACGAAGTAGAGGTGCACGAATGCAGCACCTGTAGTGCTCGTGTTGGTGATGTTGATTCGGCGTGTTTTCCTGTGCAGGAGCACTCGCCGAAGAAGTGTACGTGTTGTAAAACAGAACTGAGCCAGCCTTCTGGTCGCTGACTTCAGAAGCGGCCGGGTAGACCAGCCCTGGATCGGCCGCAAAAGCGGCTGTTGATATGACCAGCAAGGCACACACTGCCAGCAGGCCATGAATCAGGCTACGTGAGGTTCGCATTTAAGCTCCTTTTTGTTTCTTTAGAGGCAATCAATCCGATCGCCTGGTTCAACCCAGATGACATGCCTTTCAGCATGGTGAAGACTGGGATGAACCCGCCGAGTCACCGTTGACCCTTGGTCGTTCAATTGCCCATTTAAGTCAAACGTTTCAGGTTGCCAGGTATCGATCCAGCCACCCGAAGCCCGAATATTGTACCTTTAGGTTATCGGGGCGGCAAATTAAAAGACTTTAAGTTGAGTTCAACCGCCAGGTATGGAGTGCGGCGACTTGTCGCCGCTTTTGATTTAGTGATGCGGGAGCCAAAGAACAGAGTTGTTCAAGCTAAAGGTGTTAGTGAGGCTGGTTGCCAAGCTATTGATGTGAGGAAACAAATGCGGGCAGGACGCTTACACGCCCTGCCCGCATCGTTGTTGAAGTAGATTCCGACTCTTAACAGCTAGCCGGGAAGATCGGAACTGTGTAAGTGGCCCCTATGGCCAGCGTCAGCTTGTGGAGGTTGTGGCCTCCGTTGAATCCTGACGCCCCGGCATTGAAGTTGATGGCCGCACCGAGGATTCCGATGTCTGCAGTCGACCAGAACTTCATCCAGCCGGTATGGCCTGCGGGAATGAGCGCATTCCAGCCACCGATCACCCTCGGCAGATTATTGGCGCCGAGCGAGAGCTCAAGATGGCATTGGCCAGTAAAGCTCGTGCTGAAGGTATTCTCCGCGTCGTCATAAATGACGGCGAAGAGAGTGCCGAGAGTTGATGCGCCTGTGACAAGATTCCCACCGACACGATTGACGATCAACTTGGTGTCGTTGCCATCCAGGCGTGAGGGTATCGAATCATCCGCCAGTACGCGTGGCACCCTATTGTAGCTGCCCGCGAGGAGCAGACCGTCGAAGAAGAGCGCAGCCAGAGAACCGTCGGTGCTGAGCACGTTAGTGTCCGTAAGCTTGGAAATCGCTTCAGCGCCGAGGTTGGCGGCGTGGCCCGAGGCATACCTGACGTACTCATCGCCGATGAGGAAGTTGAAGTTGGCCGGTGAACCGTCAAACGGGTTGACTGCGATAACGATAATGTACCCTCGAGTGCCGGGATCGGCATCCGAAGTGGTGAAGCTCGCCGTCTGATTGCTGGTGAAGCAGATGAAGGTGTCGGCGACTCCGCAGCTTGCTCCCTCGACGAAGAAGAGATGCACGAAGGCAGCACTCGAGGAGCTCGTGTTGGTGATATTGATGCGCGAGTTCTCCTGCGCAGGTGCGCTCGCGGATGAGGTGTAGGTGTTGTAGAACAGAATTGAACCAGCCTTCTGGTCGCTCACTTCCGACGCTGCCGGATAGGCCAGGCCAGGGTCGGCGGCGAAGGCTGCGGAGGATGCCAGCAGAAGAGCTGAGATCGCCAGCAGGCTCCTAATGAGTGTTCGTGAGGTTCGCAAATGATTCTCCTTTTGAGGTTGAGGTCAATATTCGTGGTGTTGCAAGAAAATAGATGAGAGCGCTCGAAGGAGCCGCTCGATCTATTGAAATTTAGTGGATTAGGAAAGTCTTGTCAACCCCTAAGGTCCCGGCATCTCAAAAGATCGCCGGAAACGGCGTTCGCGGATTCAGCAGTACTTGTCAGATCGTCTGCAGGAGTGAAAACCCGAGGATGGTGGGATCTGCTGAGCAGCGTAAATGCAATGCGGGCAGAACGCTTACGCGCCCTGCCCGCATTGGTTGTTGAGGTATATCCGCGGCTCTTAACAGCTCGCCGGGAAGACAGGAATTACGTAATTGGCGGCTGCGGACAGCGTCAGCTTGTGGAGGTTGTGGCCTCCGTTGAATCCTGACGCCCCGGCATTGAAGTTGATGGCCGCACCGAGGATTCCGATGTCTGCAGTCGACCAGAACTTCATCCAGCCGGTATGGCCTGCGGGAATGAGCGCATTCCAGCCACCGATCACCCTCGGCAGATTATTGGCGCCGAGCGAGAGCTCAAGATGGCATTGGCCAGTAAAGCTCGTGCTGAAGGTATTCTCCGCGTCGTCATAAATGACGGCGAAGAGAGTGCCGAGAGTTGATGCGCCTGTGACAAGATTCCCACCGATACGATTGACGATCAACTTGGTATCGTTGCCATCCAGGCGTGAGGGTATCGAATCATCCGCAAGCACGCGCGGCACCTTATTGTAGCTGCCCGCGAGGAGCAGACCGTCGAAGAAGATCGCAGCCAGAGAACCGTCGGTGCTGACCACGTTAGTGTCGGTAAGCTTGGCAAATCGCTTCAGCGCCGAGGTTGGCGGCGTGGCCCGATGCATACTTGACGTACTCATCGCCGATCAGGAAGTTGAAGTTGGCCGGTGAACCGTCAAACGGGTTGACTGCGATAACGATGATGTACCCTCGAGTGCCGGGATCGGCATCCGAAGTGGTGAAGCTCGCCGTCTGATTGTTGGTGAAGCAGATGAAGGTGTCTGCAACTCCGCAGCTTGCTCCCTCGACGAAGAAGAGATGCACGAAGGCAGGACTCGAGGAGCTCGTGTTGGTGATATTGATACGCGAGTTCTCCTGTGCAGGTGCGCTCGCGGATGAGGTGTAGGTGTTGTAGAACAGAATTGAACCAGCCTTCTGATCGCTCACTTCCGACACTGGCGGATAGGCCAGGCCAGGGTCGGCGGCGAAGGCTGCGGAGGATGCCAGCATAAGAGCCGAGATCGCCAGCAGGCTCCGAACCAATAGTCGTGAGGTTCGCATGAGGTCTCCTTTTGCAATTGAGGGTCGCCTTTCCCTATCGAAATATAAGGAAAAGGCTGGAAAAAGTGCCGCTTCCGGCCAGCGCACTCTAATGAACTCCAGGTTGTTTGTCAACGATTAAACATGATTACTAAAGAGAATTAACCATGAGGCGGATGGAGATGGAGCGCAACGGCAAAACGGCGGAGAGCCGAAGCCCTCCGCCGTCTTTGCCGCAAACCAGCCCCTTTCTAACAGGCAGGTGGGAAGACTGGCATGACGTAGTTATTGGTCGCTGAGAGTGTCAGCTTATGAAGGTTGTGGCCACCATTGAATCCGGCCGTCCCTGCATTGAAGTTGATCGCAGCCCCGAGAATTCCGATATCGGCAGTTGACCAGAATTTCAGCCAGCCCGTATGGCCGGCCGGAATCAACGCATTCCAGCCACCTACGACTCTCGGCAGATTGTTAGCTCCAAGCGACAATTCGAGATGGCATTGTCCAGTAATCGTCGTGCTGAAAGTGTTCTCAGCGTCGTCGTAGATGACGACAAAGAGCGTGCTGAGTGTTGCCGCACCAGTTGCGAGGTTGCCTCCGATGCGGTTGACAATGAGCTTCGTGTCATTTCCGTCCAGGCGGGAGGGAATCGAGTCGTCGGCGAGCACACGCGGAATGAGGTTATATCCCGCGCCTGCGACACCATTAAAGTTGATCGCCGCCGCAACGCTGTTGGCATCGCAGCCTGGCAACGGTCCTTGAAAGAGTGCTGCAATGGCCTCGGCACCAAGGTTGGCAGCGTGTCCAGACGCGTACTTGACGTACTCGTCGCCTATCAGGACGTTATTGCTGAATGGGCACCCGAAGACTCCGTCTACCGCAATCGCGACTATGTAGCCGCGGGTTCCGGGATCAGCATCCGACGTCGTAAAACTGGCCGTCTGGTTAGCAGTGAAGCAGATGAAAGTATCGGCGACACCGCAGGTTTGACCTTCAACGAAGAAGAGGTGGACGAACGCAGCACTCGTCGTGCTCGTGTTAGTGATATTGATGCGCGTGTTCTCCTGCGCCGGAGCACTCGCGGATGAGGTGTAGGTGTTGAAGATCAGAATCGAGCCGGCCTTCTGATCACTCACTTCAGAGGCGGCTGGATAAACCAGGCCGGGATCGGCCGCCAGTGCGACCATAGAGAGGACCAGTAACGCACCAAGCGTCACGAGGCCGTGAGCCAATAAGCGTGAGGTTCGCATAAGAGTCTCCTTTGTTAGCGTGGTAATTACCGCCCATCGGAGGTTGGCGGATCTTAATCAGCGCCCTGCACTCTAAGCGGTCAGTTAGAATTTGTCAATATTAATGAGCGGGGCTCCAACTTCGAATCTTGATAGATGGCTCGCCGGCGGCTGGTACTACTCGTGGCGCAAGGCCTCGACCGGTGGGAGCCGGGCGGCCGAGAAGGCAGGATAAATTGTCGCAAGGAGACTGATTACAATTGCCGCCAGGGCTATTCCGACGCAATCTGTCAGCTGCACCCGCAGGGTGACGTGCGAAACCGAGTAGATCTCGGCCGGAATCGACACCAGCTGGTATCGGTTTGCCACCCAGGCTGCCAGCAATCCGAGCAAAACTCCGATCGCGGACCCGGCAAGTCCGATCATCAGACCCTGATAGACGAATACTCGGGTTATCGCGCCCGCTGTCGCCCCCTGCGCGCGAAGAATCGCAATGTCGCGGTGCTTCTCGATCACCGACATCGTCAGCGTAGTGCCGATGTTGAGCGCGGCAATCGCGATCAGCATGACGAAGAATACGATGACCACCCGGTGCTGCAGGCTGAGAGCCGCAAAGAGAGGGCGGTTGAGCTCGCGCCACGTGGTTGTGATGAAGCCCGGACCGGCCACGTCGCGCACGCGGGCAGCCGTCTCATCGACGCGATCCAGATCGTCCACCTTCATCTGAATGACGCCAGCCGTCGCCCCCTGGTCGCCGAGACGCTGAGTCGCTTCGAGAGATGCGTACGCCCATTTCGAGTCATATTCATAGAGTCCGGAGGAGAAGATTCCTACCACGCGGAAGCGTATTGACCTCGCGCGGGGCTGAAGACCGACCGGTGTCAACCGGCTGCCCGCCGAGATAACTGTCGCCATATCTCCGACGCGCAAGCCCAGTGTCCGGGCAAGCTCTTTCCCGGGAATGATGCCGGAGAGCGCTTCATCTCCATTCCCCTGCTGGCTGGCTGCCGAGAGCTGAGAGGGATCGCCCTCGATAGTCGTCGCAAACACTTCGTTGGCTTCGTGCGGTGTGCTGAGATCGACCCCCTTCAGTACCGCCGATTCGTCCCGGTCACCCGAACTGAGCAGGACCGGCGCATAGATGGTTGCAGCGGCAGCTCGGACGCCGTGCACCTGGCTGAGTCTTTCGACGAGAGCCGGGTAGTCTTCTATACCGCCGTTGTCGGATCGGAGGAGATTGAGGTGAGCGGTACCTGCAAGGGATCTTATCCTGAACTTCCGACCTGAACCCGACCATAAGCGCGAGTGCAACGATCAATGCAGCCACCCCGAGGGCGATTCCGGCAACAGCGATAGCCGTATTGACCGACATCGCGGCTTCGCGCCGCCGCGCTCTCAGATAGCGAAGAGCAATGAACCATTCGTATGACATGAAGTCAATATGTGCACCTTCGGTGCGACCGAAGAGCACGCGGGACGCGTGCGCTCCCAGGCTGTCCGAGCGTTCCGGTTGGGCTAGCTGCGAAATCGATTCTGCCTGACCGGGCGATTGATCGAGACGAGCCTGGCCTGGGAGCGCACGCGTCCCGCGTGCTCTTGGTTTGCACCGAAGGCGCAACCGAACCCTGGGCTATTTGAGGTCGCGCCGTTGGCGCGACAACCTCGGTGCCGGAATCCCTTTCTTCAACTCTCCGGTCGCATGTGCGGAAACAGAATGACATCACGGATTGAGCGCTGATTGGTAAGGAGCATAACCAGCCGGTCGATACCAACCCCCTCTCCAGCCGTCGGCGGCATGCCATACGAGAGCGCGCGCACGTAGTCTTCGTCGGTGACCATCGCTTCGGCATCTCCGCGTTCGCGCTGCCGTGCCTGCTCTTCAAAACGGTTGCGCTGTTCCTCGGGATCATTCAGCTCGGAAAACGCATTGGCGATCTCCATGCAGGAAATGTAGAGCTCGAATCTCTCGACGAATCTCGGATCGCCGGGCTTCTGCTTCGAAAGGGGTGAGAGCTGAGTCGGGAACTCAGTGATGAAAGTCGGATTGATGAGTTGCGGCTCAGCCACGGTTTCGAAGAGCAATCCCAGCAACTGACCCTCGTTGAGACGCGGATCATAGGCAGCCTGGAGCGCTTCAGCCAGTCTTTGAAGCTCGCCCAATTCGGTCAGCCCGTCGATGGTCGGCCGTGTTTCACTCTGAGGCCAGAATCTGACCACGGCTTCTCGCATCGTCATGCGTTGCCAGTTGTCGAAGTCGAGGAGCTGATCCAGATACTGCACCTGGCGCGTACCATGCACCTCATCAACGAGCATGGTGATCAGTTCCTGGGTCAGATCCATGAGCTCGTGATAATCAGAGTAGGCCTGGTACCACTCGAGCATAGTGAACTCAGGATTGTGCCTGATCGACAGGCCCTCATTGCGAAAGTTGCGGTTGATTTCGTAGACCCGTTCGAAGCCACCGACAATCAGCCGCTTGAGATAGAGTTCGGGCGCTATTCGGGCATAAAGATCTATATCGAGCGCGTTATGGTGCGTGACGAAGGGGCGTGCCGTCGCCCCCGTGGGCAGCGGAGTGAGCATTGGCGTCTCGACCTCGATGTAGCCCCGGTCATCGAAGAAGCGCCGGATTAGTGCGATGATCCGGGCTCGGCGAACGAAGACCTCGCGAGAGGTGAGCTCGCCCGGACTGCGCTCCTGCACCGAACCGCTGGCAATCAGATCGACATAGCGCTGGCGGTACCTGAGCTCCTTGTCATGTACGCCGTGAAACTTGTCCGGCATCGGCAGCAGTGCCTTCGCCAGAAAGTGGAGAGCCGTGACGTGCAGCGAAAGCTCACCTGTTCTGGTGATGAAGAGGAATCCTTCGGCTCCAATCCAGTCGCCGAGATCGAGCTTCTGGTAGAGCGCCCAGCCTTGATCGCCGAGGTCGTTCTTTCTGAAATAGAGCTGAATCTGCCCCTCGCCATCCGAGATATGAGAGAACGCTGCCTTACCCATGAGCCGGTTGGTCATGAGCCGTCCTGCCATGCGCAGCTGCCCGCCTTCAGCGGATCTTCAATAGAGCGTTTACCTTTTCACTCTCCTCGGCCGTCTTGGCGCCCGCATAGCTTCCATACCGCTCGGCAATCGCCGAGATCGAATGGGTTCGATCAAACCGATGCGGGTAGGCCGCATGGCCAAGCTCCACAATCTCGGATAGGTGATGCTTCCTCTGCCGTACCTGATCATTCTCCTGTTCAACCACAAGGCTCCTCACAGTTAAGCTGAATTCTCGAGACTGAGCATTATAAGGCGTGCTGCAGCGACTCCGGCAAATGGCTTCAGACCGAAGACGACATTTCGAGTATAATCCGCCTACCCGGCGAGCCTACCTTACGCACCGAAAGGAGCCATCTGCAATGAAAGCAAGAGTGATCTTGTTCGTGGGAATACTTGTCGTTATCACGGCTGCGGCAGCGGTCCAGCAGAAGCGGCCTTCAAGCGATCATGCGAGCGACGATGTTCATTGGGAGTATCTCGTAGTCAGCGGCGGATCGACCAATCTGGCGTCGATGTCGAGTGGTGAATTCAGCAGTATCAAGAAGGCGCCAGAAGGCTCCTTCACTCGTGAAGCCTATCCATTCGAGCGCAATCTCGATAAGGTGGGTGAAAAGGGGTGGGAACTGGTCAGCGTTTCAGGTTCGCCGCAGGATCCGATTCTCTACTTTAAACGGCCCAGGCCATGAAGAGCCACAATTGGCGATGCTGCAACTTCAGAACAGCTCTTAACGTATAGTGATGAAGGAGGGAATGACTCATGTTTGAGGCACTCACGGGCATAGTTCTTGTTGTCGTGGCAGTGGTAGTTCTGGCGGCCCTGCTCGGCCTGGTCCTGTCATTGCTGGGGCTCTTCGTAGGACTTGCGGCGTTGCTCATCAAGCTGGCTTTCATCGGCGGGCTGATCTATCTGGTCTGGATTGTGATTCGCGGTGTAGTGCGCGCAGTGTAGAGATTTTCCCGGGGAAGCCGCCGTCGATCCGGTCTCCAATGTCGCACGGGTCGGCGGCGGTAGCACTTTCAGCGTCACCGGCACCCACTACATCTCGCAGGGCTCGCATTTCATCGATCAGGGTCTCCGCTCCCGCAGCGATAATATCGTCTCTTCTGCAAAACCCTCCAGTGAAGCCGCATGACGACATGCCGGCTGCTCGCGCCGCGATCATATCGACGGGGCTATCGCCGATCACCAGGCACTCTTCCGGTGAGACTCCGCACAGCCGGGCCGCCTCGAGCAGAGGTTCGGGTGACGGCTTCCTCTGCGGCAGGCTGTCACCACCCACCACGGCAACGAAAAAGGGCGACAGGTCGAGCCGCTGAAGAACCTCCCGCGCGAACTCAACAGGCTTGTTCGTGACCACTGCCTTCGGGATGCGGTCGAAGTATCGCAGCGTTTCGAACACGCCAGGGTAGGTGGTCGTCGTATCAAAGAGATGGTCCCGGTAGTGGCGACGGAACGCGGCCATCGCCATTTCAACTTCTGCCGGTGAAGGAAAACTGTTGCGAAGGTCGGCAACGCCGACGAGCAGAGCCCTTTCGACGAGCATTCGGACGCCTTCGCCGATGAGCCCGGTGACGGCCGACTCGGGCAGCAGCAGCCTGTCGAACTCACGCGGCATGAGGTTGACAGAGGTGGTGATGTCGGCGAGCGAATCGATCAATGTGCCATCGAGATCAAAGAGCAGACAACCGTATTTCATGGTTCGTGACAACGCGCCTGGAGGTGTGCTTCTCTCTGGTTGGGGTAGAATCGGTGCGTTTCCAATCTTCAGAAAAAGCAATACTATAGCAGAAACCTATAATAAGGAGTCAGATGTCGAGTGCAGACAACGCAGCGCCCATCCACACCAACAAGCTGATCGACGAGAGCAGTCCCTATCTTCTCCAACACGCTCACAATCCGGTGATGTGGTACGCGTGGGGTGAAGAGGCCCTGGCGGTGGCTCGAAACGAGGATAAGCCGATTCTTCTGAGCATCGGCTATTCGGCCTGCCACTGGTGTCACGTCATGGAGCGGGAGTCTTTCGAGAACGAAGCGATAGCAGCGCTCATGAACGCAAATTTCGTCTGCATCAAGGTTGATCGCGAAGAGCGGCCCGATCTCGACACCATCTACATGAACGCCGTCCAATTGATGACCGGGCAGGGCGGCTGGCCGATGACCGTCTTCCTGACACCGAACTGCGTGCCTTTCTACGGGGGCACCTACTATCCGCCTGAAGATCGCCATGGAATGCCGGGCTTTCCGAGAATTCTCGCGGCTATTGCGGATGCCTATCACAACCGGCGCCAGGATATCGAGCGTGGGGCCCAGGGGCTTCTCACTGAGCTCTCTCGTCTGAGTCACCCTCCGCAATCGGAAGGCGAGTTGTCAAAGGCCATTCTTGACAACGCAGCGGCGCGTCTGCTCGCGCAACTGGATCATCGCCATGGTGGTTTCGGAAGCAAGCCAAAGTTTCCACCGGCCATGAATCTCTCTTTTCTTTTGAGGCAGTATCATCGGACAAAGGAGGAGGGCACGGGGCAGGAGGCTGCTCTGGCAGCGGTCAAGCTGACCCTCGATGAGATGGCCAGCGGAGGCATTTACGATCAGCTTGGCGGCGGTTTCCACCGCTACTCGGTCGATGAGCGCTGGCTGGTCCCGCACTTCGAGAAGATGCTCTACGATAACGCGCTCTTGAGTCGCACCTATGTTGAGGCCTTTCTCGTCACCGGGAACCGTTTCTATGAGCGGATCGCGACTGAAACCCTCGATTATGTCCAGCGCGAAATGACCGATCCCAGCGGCGGCTTCTACTCGACGCAGGATGCCGACAGCGAAGGCGAAGAGGGCAAGTTTTTCGTCTGGACACCCGAAGAGATTGCGAAGCTCCTCGGCGAGGAGGATGCGGCTCTCTTCAACCGCTATTACGACGTTTCGACTGAGGGCAATTTTGAAGGGCACAACATTCTCCACGTCGATGAGTCGATGGAGGTAATTGGCCGTCTTCTTCAGGTCGCGCCGGAAAGGATCATGCAGGCTGTCGCCCGTGCCCGCCCGTTGCTTTTCCAGGCGCGCGAGCAGCGCGTCAAGCCGGGTCGAGACGAGAAGGTGCTGGCCGCCTGGAACGGGCTCATGCTACGGAGTTTTGCCGAAGCCTCGAGCGCCCTGGGTCGCGGAGCGTACCGGCAGACTGCACAGCGCAATGCTGAGTTTCTGGTGAGGGAGATGAAGCGTGATGGCCGCCTGCTCAGGACCTGGAAGGATGGAAAGGCGAAGCTCAACGCCTATCTGGAAGACTACGCATTCGTGATCGATGGGTTGCTGTCTCTTTATGAGGCGAGCTTTGACGTTTTGTGGTTTCGTGAAGCGAGAGATCTGGCAGAGATCATGATCGATCAGTTCTGGGATGAGGAACATGGCGCGTTTTTTCTTACTTCCAGAGATCATGAGCCTCTGATCACCCGGACCAAGGATATCTACGACAACGCCATACCGTCCGGAAATTCGGTGGCCGTCCATGCACTCTTCAAGCTCGCCCTCCTGACTGGCGAAGAGAGATATCGCCGTCCGGCAGAGGCCACTCTGGCCGCTCTCGCACCGGCGGCACAAAGGGCGCCAAGCGGCTTTGGAGAACTGCTTTGCGGCCTCGATTTCTTTCTCTCCTCCCCGTTTGAGATTGCCATCGTCGGCGAGCCGGGGACGGCTGAGACCACCGGGCTTATGGATGTCGTTTTGAGGCGATTTGAGCCGAATAAGGCAGTCGCCTTTGCGGCGCCTGATAATCAGGATGCGATCTCAAGCATCCGGCTGCTCGAGGGCCGTGGAGTCCTGTCGGGCAGGGCAACGGCCTATGTCTGCAGGAACTACCAGTGTGAAAAGCCGGTCTCTGATGCGGCCTCCTTGAGGGCACAGCTCGATGCCGCGCGTCGAGAACGGATAAGGACCCAAGCCTGGGAGCGCACGCGTCCCGCGTGCTCTTAGTTTCATTTCTCAATCGCGAAAGGAAAAGAGAGCACGCGAGACGCGTGCGCTCCCAGGCTTGGGCCAATTCGGCAATTCGATTTTGAAAGAAGCGCTTCAAAATTGACAGTCAGAGACCCTTTCTCTAAGATACTCTGTTGAAATCAACCTACTGCAAACATTGTTAATCCTGTCTTTCCCGGGATGAGAGGGTAACGCCGCTGATGCCATCGCTTGGCCAGGAACTGAAACAATTACGTGAAGATAAGGGCATTAGTCTCCGACAGATTTCTGATGCGACGCACATCGGAATGCGCTTTCTTCAGGCTATCGAAAGCGACAGCTTCGATGCGCTTCCCGGAGGCATCTTTAATCGCTCCTTCGTTCGAAAATACGCAAGGTATATAGGCATCGACGAGGAGCAGGTTCTTGCGCGATATGATCATCAGGTTGCCGAGCAACCTATCGAGCAGCCGAAGCCGTCACAACTCCGCTATCAGGACTTTGAGAATCGCTCAACCTCGGCTGGGAGTCTCAAGGTAGTCATACCGTTGCTCCTGCTGCTCGGCGCAGGTCTCTATTTCACGTACAGGTACATCAACACTCACGCTGCCGGTCAGACTGAGACGTCATCAGAGGCAACTGTCGCGCCATCACCAATGCCCGGGGGCACCGCAACGCCTGTTCCGACCGGGGAAGGCAATGCCGGCGAAGCGAGTCCCTCCCCATCGGCTGGGGACGGAACAGCCACACCGGCTGCTGCCGACGCCTCGGGCACGCCCGGAACCAAAGCATCCGGCGATGTGGCTCAGCTTCGTTTACAGGTGACGGCAACGAACAATTCCTGCTGGATCAATGTCAGGACAGACGACACGAAAGAGGTGAAGAAGACGCTGCAGCTTGGCGAGACTCAGGAGTTCGTCGCGACAGACAAGATCGAGCTGCATCTCGGCAACGCGACTGCCGTCAGCGCAACGCTCAATGGCCGACCCATGAAGCTTACTCCAACGCGCTCCAAGACGGTCATCGAGGATGTCATCACGAAAGACAACTATCAGAAGTTTGTTCAATAGCAGGCGAGACCTGAGGGCGAGCGCAGAGGCTGCCGGCGCGCGCCGCCCGAAGGAGAGAAGCGATTGTAGGCCGCGCGATGTGTTTGCTCGCGCGGCCTTTGTGTCTAATAACACCGTTATCGAATGAGGTACCAATGATTACTGATCAGCTGCTCGAGGCGTTGACCTTCGATGATGTGTTGCTTGTCCCCGCATACTCCGAGGTGCTTCCACCCGAGACCGACACACAGACGCGCTTGACGCGCGGAGTCGGCCTGAACATACCCGATTACAAGTGCCGCCATGGACACGGTCACCGAGAGCCCGATGGCCATTGCCATCGCACAGCAGGGCGGCATTGGGTTCATACACAAAAACATGAGCATCGAAACGCAACGCGATGAAGTCGACAAGGTCAAACGCTCTGAGTCGGGAATGATAGTCGATCCCGTAACCATGACTCCCGAGCGTCGCATCAGAGATGCGATGGAAGTCATGCGGCGGTACAAGATTTCGGGTGTTCCGATCGTTGCCGAGGACGGGAGACTGGTCGGCATCCTGACCAATCGAGATCTGCGCTTTGAAACGCGACTCGATCTGGCCATCTCTGAAGCGATGACCCGCGACAACCTGATCACGGTTCCGGTCGGGACGACCCTGAGAGAGGCTGAAGGAATTCTCCAGAGACACAAGGTCGAGAAGCTGCTTGTTGTCGACGACAATTACAGGCTCAAGGGACTGATTACCGTTAAGGATATTCAAAAGGCGATCAAATATCCCAACGCTGCCAAAGACGAAATGGGAAGGTTGCGCTGTGCGGCAGCAGTGGGCGCGACCGGAGACTTTCTCGAACGCAGCGTGGAGCTCGTCAAGGCCCGGGTTGACGTTCTCGCGATAGACACCGCTCACGGGCATACGCTCAAAGTCGTCGATGCCGTGCGCGAGCTTCGCCGGCGATTTCCGGAGCTTCAATTGATTGCCGGGAATGTCGCCACCGCCGAGGGTACCAAGGCGTTGATTAAGGCCGGAGTCGACGGCGTCAAGACCGGTATGGGGCCTGGATCGATTTGTACGACTCGTGTCGTCACGGGCGCCGGCGTTCCGCAGATTACGGCGATCGCCGAGTGCTCGAGAGCGGCTCGCGGATCGGGTGTGCCAGTCATCGCCGATGGCGGGATCAAGTATTCGGGTGACATCACCAAGGCCATTGCCGCTGGAGCGGACACCGTGATGATCGGGTCGTTACTTGCGGGCACTGACGAATCGCCGGGCGAGATCATTCTCTATCAGGGCCGCAACTTCAAATCATATCGCGGTATGGGTTCACTCGCTGCGATGAAGGAGGGGAGCAAGGATCGTTATGGTCAGGAGCGAGTGGAGATCGAGAACAAGCTCGTGCCGGAAGGGATTGAGGGGCGCGTGACCTACAAGGGATCGCTCAGTGGACTGATCGGGCAGCTCGTCGGCGGGTTGCGCGCCGGGATGGGCTACACCGGGTGCCGGACGATCAAGGAGTTGCAGGAGAATGCGCGATTTATGAAGATTACCGCGGCGAGCCTCAAGGAGTCACACGTGCACGACGTGATCATCACCAAGGAGGCCCCAAACTATCAGATGGAGTAAGGACGTGTCGCGCCAACGGCGCGACCTCAATAGCCCAGGGCGAAGCCCTGGGTGCGTGTGATGGCCAACAATCGGTCGAGGCCCATCGGGCCAACATTGCCCCTGTGGGGCGTGACGGTCGCGCGCGATAATCCACCCAGGGCTCGCCCTGGGCTTTACAGGTCGCACCTTTGGTGCGACATTGCCGCAGATCAGCCAGTCTGCGGCACGATATAGCTAGCGCTCTCTCTTCGACTTAGGGCGCTGATTGGCAGGCAGGACACCCTTTCGCATTCTTATTGACTGCGGCGTCACTTCTACCAGCTCGTCCTCGGCAATATACTCGATCGCCTGTTCCAGGGTAGGCTCCCGCACCGGGACCAGGCGGAGAGCCTCGTCTGCAGTCGAGGCTCGCATATTGGTCAGCTTCTTCTCCTTGATGATGTTGACGTCGAGATCGACGTCACGGGCATTCTCGCCGACGATCATCCCTTCATACACCTGAGTGCCCGGCTTGACGAAAAGCTCCCCACGTTCCTGAAGGTTGAATATCGCGTATCCCGTCGATGTGCCGGAACGGTCGGCGACGAGACTGCCGGTCCCGCGGCCGGGCAGGTCCCCCTGCCACGGTCCCCATCTGAGGAAGAGCGTATTGAGCAGGCCCGTGCCCTTGGTCTCGGTCAGGAATTCGTTACGGAAACCAATCAGTCCGCGGCTCGGAACCTCAAACTCCATCCGTACGCGGCCGTGTCCGTGGTTGACCATCTTGGTCATCATTCCGCGTCGTCTGCCCATCGCTTCAGTAACAACGCCGATGAACTGCTCGGGAATATCGATCACGGCGAGCTCGATCGGCTCGAGTCGTGATCCGTCGACGTGACGCGTGACCACCTCCGGCCGCGAGACCTGGAGCTCAAATCCGTCGCGCCTCATCTGTTCTATGAGAATGGCCAGCTGCAGTTCGCCTCTCCCTGAAACCTTGAAGCTCTCAGGCGTTCCCGTGTTGTCGACACGGATGGCAACATTTGAGAGCAGTTCCTTGTCGAGACGCTCGCGGATCTTGCTCGATGTCACGAACCGGCCCTCTTTGCCGGCAAATGGAGAGGTGCTTACGCCGAAGACCATTGAGATGGTCGGCTCGTCAACGATAATCCGCGGGAGCGGCCTCGGGTCGATGGCCGAAGTCACAGTGTCGCCGATGTGAATTCCCTCTATTCCCGCGAGCGCTACGATTTCACCAGCGACTGCGCGCTCGGCTGGAGCCTGCTTCAACCCTTCGAAGGTGTATAGCTGCGTGACGCGAGTCTTCTGCTGGTTGCCATCGGGCCCGCAGAGGACAACGGTGTCGCCAATAGCCACTTCACCGTTGAATATGCGTCCAATAGCCAGACGCCCTACATAGTCGCTGTAATCAAGGTTGGCCACGAGCAGCTGTAGCGGCGCCTGGTCCTCAAAACGCGGGGCCGGAATGGTCTTTAATATCTCTTCGAAGAGCGGTCGCAGATCGGTGCTTGAATCGTCGAGCTCAGGCTTTGCGACCCCATCGCGGGAGATCGAATAAAGTATTGGAAAGTCGATCTGCTCGTCATCCGCATCGAGGTCGATGAAGAGATCGTAGACTTCGTTGACCACCTCCGCCGGACGGGCATCCTGCCTGTCGATCTTGTTGATCACGACGATCACCGGCAGCTTCTGCTCGAGAGCCTTGCCGAGAACGTAGCGTGTCTGCGGGAGAGGTCCCTCGGAGGCATCTACCAGAAGAAGAACGCCGTCGACCATCTTGAGCACGCGCTCCACCTCGCCGCCGAAATCGGCGTGGCCCGGCGTATCGAGAATGTTGATTTTCGTGGACCCGTACCTCACAGCCGTGTTCTTGGCCATGATCGTGATCCCGCGCTCACGCTCGAGATCAAGGGAGTCCATGACGCGTTCGACGACGCGTTCGTTGGCGCGATAGAGGCCGGATTGCCGGAGCATAGCGTCGACCAGGGTCGTCTTGCCGTGGTCGACGTGGGCAATGATCGCAATATTGCGGATCTCTTCGCGCAGAGAGAGAGTTGTTTCCATAGATTGTCCAGCTGTATGCGGCGGTGACTATTATAGCGTCGGCAGAGGAATATTGCAGGGGCGGCTCGCGAGCCGCCCCTTACACAACGCGCGTCTGCAATTCAGCCGGTTTTAGAAACCTTTGAGCACGGTCGCGAGCCTGCCAATGCCTTCCTCGATCTTCCGTGTCGACTGGTTTGAGAAGTTCAGGCGCATGAAATTGTGCCGCTGCTGGTCGGCAAAGAAGGGCGCTCCCGGAACGAAAGCAATCTTCTCCCTGATCGCTTTTGCGAGCAGTTCTTCGGCGTTGACATCCTCCGGCAACTCAACCCAGACGAACATGCCTCCCTCGGGGTGCGTCCAGCGCACGGAGCTCGGAAATGAGTTCGAGAGCGAATCGAGCATGGCAGTGCAGCGCTCGCCGTAGACGCTCCGGATCCTTGAAATGTGATCATCCGCCGAGTTTTCGCAAAGATACCGGTGCGCTGCCCTCTGGGCAACAGTATTTGTGTGCAGATCCCGTTGCCTGCTTCGCGATGACCAGCTGCTGATACGTTTCGGGTTCAGCTATGACCCAACCGAGCCGCATTCCGGGAGCCATTATCTTCGAGAAAGTACTCAGGTAGATGACCAGACCCGAATCGTCCATCGACTTGATCGAGGGCAAAGCGTCACCGCGATATCGCAACTCGCCGTAAGGATCGTCCTCGAGTATTCGAACGCCGGCCTGCTGGCAGACTTCGAGCAGCCTGCGCCGTCGTTCCAGGGTCAATGTCGTTCCCGAAGGGTTCTGGAAGTTGGGCACGAGGTAGACGAGCTTGATCTCCGGATGACGCTCGATCTGCTCGGCTGCCTCCTCGACATTCATGCCCTGGTCATCGTTGCTGACCGTCACGAAGCCAGCCTGGAAGAGCGAGAAGGTCTGAATTGCCGCGAGGTATGTCGGCCTCGCAACCAGGACCTTGTCGCCGCCATTGAGCAGCACCTTGGCCACCAGGTCGAGGCCCTGCTGAGAACCGCTCGTGATCATGATCTCCTGCGGCGCAGTCCGCAGGCCCCGGCTCGCCATCCGCTCTGCGATCCACTGGCGCAGCGGAGCAAAACCCTCGGTGGTCGAGTATTGAAGCGCCGATGGCCCATCCTCGGAGAGTACCTGGTAGAAGGCGCGCGCCATCGCCTGAGTGGGAAAGAGCTCCGGCGCCGGCAGTCCTCCGGCGAAGGAGATCACATCGGGCATCTCGGTCACCTTCAAAATCTCTCGAATCGTCGACACCTCGAGGGAATCCATTCGAGTGGCAAATCGGCTGTGCATTCTGGGTATGGCAATCATTGCTCTCTCCTCGTCTTAAGCTTCGCGCCGGCTCTGCGTCCGGCGGTTCGCGAGCCTGATCTCGGGTCCGCTCGCTTCACCGTTCGAGGCGGGCATAACGCGGAGCGTCTCCTTGATCGATGCGATCGCGATGGTCGTCTGCGTTCGTTCGACACCCGGGAAGTGTCGTATGTGAGCAATCAGCTCATCGAGGGTCGATGTATTCTCGGTCTTGACCTTGAGGAGGTAGGAGTCAGAACCGGCGACGCGGTAGCACTCGAGCACCTCGGGAAGCTCGCCGACGCGCTTTGCAAAGCTATAGTTGTGACGCGGGTGGTTAGTGAAGACGCCGATGAAGGCGGTGATGTCCTTGCCGACACGGCGCGCGTCGACGAGCGCCGTATACCCGGTGATCGTGCCCTGCTCCTCGAGCTTGCGGATGCGCTCCGCAACCGCCGGCTGTGAGAGACCAACCTTTTTTCCAAGCTCCATCTGCGAAGCTCGGCCGTTCGACTGAAGCAGCTCCAGGAGCCTATAATCTATATGGTCAATCATTAAGGCACCTATAAAGTATCAGCGCATTTGCCACACCCGCATAATATAGAAGATGCGCATTCCGAGTCAATCGGTCGGAGGGGCTTTAGCCGACTGACCCAGATTGCCAACCGGCTGCAGTTGATGCAGACTCGATGTTCTCAGACAAACAGGTGAAGGAGGAGATGATGTCCGCAGTCATTGAATGCGTGCATTGCAAGCAAAAGCTTCCGGGACTCGAGAAGCCGCCCTTCGGCGGTCCGCTGGGGCGTCGCGTGCACGAGGAGGTGTGCCAGGCGTGCTGGAAAGCATGGCTGGCGTCGCAACAGCAGATTATCAATCACTATGGCCTGAGTACGATCAACCCCGAGCATCAGCAATTTCTTATTCAGAACATGGAGGCGTTTCTCTTCGGCGTGGGACAGCAGGCTGAGATCGATACCTCCATGGAGGGCAAGATCACGCACTAGTACTGCGCATGGATTACCCGCGCCCTTCGGGCACGGGACGGGCAGGGACAAGCCCTGCCCCTACAATGTTGTCGCGAAGTGCAGCATTGTCGAGCAGGATTGTAGGGGCAGGGCTTGTCCCTGCCCGCCCGGCGCCGTCTGGCGCCGGTAACACTTCGAACTAGGCGCGTCACTCTCCAAATAAGCGCTGCGTTGACAAAGAAGCCGCTCCGTAATAAATTTTTTGAGGAGCTGTAAATGCTGAATTCAGAGATAAAGAACGAGCGCCGGTATCTCGGGATTGCACCCGACGATGATGCCGACATTCGCGTGATCGAGGACATTTCGACGCTTCGCGGCAGCGACCCTGAGGGCGGCGGACTCTGGCTCGAGGCGCGATCATTGGTGCGCGACATCATCTTTGCCGGCGTCATTGCCATCCTCATAGTCGTCTTCGTAGTTCAGCCGGTCAGGGTCGAGGGTCAGAGCATGATGCCAAGGCTCTATGATCAGGATCGCATCTTCGTCAACAAGTTTATCTATCCATTGCGCGAGTGGCTGGGCGACAGGGAACCAATCAAACGCGGTGACATAGTCGTTCTGCTGTTTCCTGACGATCCTTCCAAATCGTACATCAAGCGCGTTGTCGGTCTGCCCGGCGAAGAGGTGAGCATCGAGGATGGCCGCCTCTATATCAACGGTATTCCGCAGGATGAGCCGTACCTTTCGCCCGACTACCTTTCACACGATTCGATGGAGCATCCGGTTCGCGTAAAGGATCATCACTATTTTGTACTCGGCGACAACCGGCGGAACAGCAGTGACAGCAGGTATTGGGGGTTCGTCCCGGAAAAGTATATCTACGGCAAGGCAGTCTTCAGATATTATCCGTTTTTGCCCTTCGAACACGTCGGCGGCCTCCAGTAGTGACCTTCACGTCGAGGTCTTTGGATCCTCAAAGCGCGGACGGCTTTGGCTCTCCGCGCTTTGCTGTATCTCAGTAGAGGGCAGGTAGCAGCAGCAGTCAATGTTCAAAAGTGCACTCCTTTTGATCGAGCTCATCTGGCATCCGATCACCGGCCATGGAGCGGCTGAGGAATCGGGCTCCGGTCGTTGTCTCGATCCTCGCCGCCTGGATTGCTACGATTGCCTACAGGATGCTGGTTCTCAGGCTCCCGCGTCACGTCTCTGCATTCTCACTGGTCTCGCAGGTTGCCCCGGGAGTCATCTGGCTGCGGGACCTGTCCAGCGCCGCGACTTCGAGCCTCATGGTCGTGCTCTTCATTTCGGTCATTTATGTGCCGCTGGCGATTCTCATTGCCAATCTGATCGAGAAACGAGGCAGCTTCTCCACGGTTCTGCGAGAGGAGTTTGCTCCGGCTCTCGCCTGTATTCTGTCGTCCTGGGCGGTATCGGTAATAATCGGGCTCGCGGTTGCTCTCGGCCTCAGTGCCCTGTCAGACCCGTCCACCAATACCGTCGGGGTCCTCGTCCTCCTGCTCGTCATTCCGCTTCCGATGTTCGCAGCATTGACGAGCATCGCCGTTGGAACCGTCTTTCGCATCGGGTGGGCGGCATCCGTGGTCACGACGCTGGTTTCATTTGTCTCACTTTTTCTGCTTCCAATGCTCGTGCAAATCGCGAGTTTCGTCTGTGCTTCGCCGCTGCTGCTGATTCTCCTGTTCTTCCTGCTGCGGGACCAGATTGGCGAGATCAGGTCGGGTCAGCGCGCGCGACAATCATTCAAGCATAGTCTCGAGGCGGCGACGCTCAATCCGGCAGATGCTTCAGCCCACTTCAACCTCGGACTCCTCTACGAGCAGCGGGGAGAGAAGGAGAAGGCGGAAGCGGAGTTCCGAAGGGCGGTCGAGATTGACCCCGAGGACGCGGACGCGCATTATCAACTGGGCCGGATTGCGAGGGAGCAGGGACGTCTGGAGGAGGCACGCGAACACTTTGAATCGGTTGTTCGATCGTCGCCGCAGCATTCCCAGCATGAGATCTGGCGGGAGACCGCGCTCCTCTATTACAGTGCCAGGCAATACCACGACGCGTTGGCAATGCTCGACCGCTTTCTCGATGCTCGCCCCTCGGATGCTGAGGGTCGATACTGGCGCGGCCTGACGCTGGCGGCGATGGGAAACGACGACGCAGCCGAGGCTGAAATGAAGCTCTGCATCGAATCTGTGAGAACGGCTCCAGCCTATAAATACCGAAGCGACAGGCAATGGCTGAGGCTCGCGCAGAGTTTTTTGCGTGAGCGACAAGCGTAAGAGAAAGGGAAATTAAGGAAATATGAAGAGTGAGGCCATCCTCGCGCTGGAAGATGGGAGAGTCTTTAAGGGACGTGCGTGGGGAGCGACCGGGCAGCGAACCGGAGAGATAGTCTTCAACACGGCCATGACCGGCTACCAGGAGATCCTTACGGATCCCTCTTATGCTGGTCAGATCGTCACCATGACCTACCCGTTGATCGGAAACTACGGCGTCAACGCCGAAGACGTCGAGTCGCGGCGCCCGTTTCCGCAAGGCATGGTCGTTCGCGAGTACTCCGAGATTGTCTCGAACTGGCGGGCGGGCCTCTCTCTCGACGAGTATCTCAAGCGTCACGGCATCGTGGCTATATCCGATATCGATACGCGAGCTCTTGTCAGGCATGTCAGGGAAAAAGGCGCGATGCGGGCATGCATCTCCTCGATAGAGCTCGATCCTGAGAGACTGATTGAAACAGCACGCAACGCTCCCGAGATGCTCGGTCGCAATCTGGTTGACGAGGTCACCTGTGGTGACCGCTATGAGTGGTCCTCTGAGATTGAACAGCAGGCAACGCGCGACTTGAGGCTCGTGCGATCCGCTGAGAGCTCGCCGCTTGATCCGGTGAGCGCCATCAGGCATCTAAAGGCTCCGGATGGGGAACCTTTTCACGTGGTTGCCTATGACTTTGGTATCAAGTACTACATCCTTCGCTACCTGAGCTCGCTTGGTTGTCGGATTACTGTGGTTCCGGCGAAGACGCCCGCCGACGACGTCCTGGCTCTCGCACCGGATGGCATTTTCCTTTCGAATGGTCCGGGTGACCCGGCCGCTCTCTCCGGAATCGTGAGCGAAGTCAAAGGTCTGCTCGGGGCGGCGCCAATCTTTGGAATTTGCCTCGGCCATCAGCTTCTCGGTCTTGCCTTTGGCGGCCGCAGTTACAAGCTCAAGTTCGGTCACCGCGGCGGTAACCAGCCGGTCAAGAACATGCGGACTGGCCGGGTTGAGATCACATCGCACAACCACGGATTTGCGATCGATCCCGAGAGCCTTGCGTCGTCGGAAATCGATTTGACTCACTTCAATCTCAACGATGGAACGCTCGAGGGACTCCGCCATCGCAGCCTGCCTGTCTTTTCAGTGCAGTACCATCCTGAAGCCGGCCCCGGACCTCACGATGCAACCTATCTCTTCGAAGAGTTTCTGGCGCGCATGCAGGATCACCGTGAAGAATTGCGCCGAGTAGTTCAGGCGTAGGCGCATGACCCGCCGGATATCTGTGAGTGGAGAGAGGAGAACGATGGCCGAGAATCGCCTGCCGATCGCAATCTATTACGAACACCCTGAATGGTTCAGGCCGTTGTTCAACGAGCTTGAGCGCCGGAAGACTCCCTTCGTCAAGGTCGATGCGCGATGTCACTCGTACGATCCAGATGTTGAAGAGCGTGAGTACTCGTTGCTCTTCAATCGCATGAGCCCATCGGCATACTTGCGTGGCAACGGTCAGGGCATCTTCTACACCCTCAACTATCTGGCACACCTGGAGCGCTGCGGGGTTCCTGTCGTCAACGGCCGCGCCGCCTTCCTGGTAGAGACGTCAAAGGCGCTTCAGCTCAATCTGCTCAAGTCTCTCGGATTCGGGTACCCGCGAGCGCGGGTGATTAACTGTCCGGCGGACGCTCTAAAGGCCTCGTCGGGCCTGCGTTTCCCGGTGGTGGTCAAGGCCAATATTGGCGGAAGCGGTGCCGGCGTCGTCCGCTACGACTCTCCTTCAATACTCGAGCGCGCGATCGCAGACGGCAATGTCGACCTTGGGATCGACCAGACCGCCCTGGTCCAGGAGTTCATTCCTGCTCGTGGAGGCCATATCACCCGAGTTGAGACTCTCGGCCGCAAATATCTCTACGCGATCAGGGTCTTTACCAGCGGTGAGAGTTTCAATCTCTGTCCGGCCGACATCTGCCAGACGACCTCCGGCGTGGAGCTCAACCGCGCCGCCTGCGCGCTCGATGCGCCGAAGACCGGGCTCCAGGTCGAGGGCTATGAACCACCAGCTGAAATAATCAGGGCCGTCGAGCAGATCGTCGAGAGATCCGAAATCGACGTCGGCGGCGTTGAGTACCTGGTCGACGACCGCGATGGCCAGTTGCTCTATTACGACATCAACGCGCTCTCGAATTTCGTCGCTGACGCGACTCGTGTGATCGGCTTCGATCCGCACGAAAGGCTCGCAGACTATCTCGAGCGGAGGGCATTCTAGATGCGCTATGGATACTGGTTGCCGGTCTTTGGCGGATGGCTACGAAACGTTGAAGACGAAGCCATGCAAGCTACCTGGGATTACACCAGCCGGCTTGCCCGGCGGAGCGAGGAGATCGGCTATGATCTGACCCTGATAGCGGAGCTGAACCTCAACGACATCAAGGGTGTCGAAGCGCCGTCGCTCGACGCCTGGTCGACCGCCGCCGCCCTCGCCGCAGTGACAAAACGACTCGAATTGATGGTCGCCGTGCGGCCAACCTTCCATCAGCCTGCGCTGCTTGCCAAGATGGCTGCCAACATCGATCACATCAGTGGCGGCCGGCTTTCGCTCAACGTCGTCTCCTCATGGTGGGCAGATGAGGCCAAGAAGTATGGCGTACACTTCGAGCAGCACGATGATCGCTATGCACGAACCGCTGAGTGGCTGGATGTCGTTGACGGCATGTGGAAAAAGGATCATTTCTCCTATGATGGCCGCTACTATCGAGTCGATGACGCGATTCTTCAGCCCAAGCCCGTGTCGCAGCCGCGCCCAAGAATCTATGCCGGTGGCGAGTCGGAGGCGGCGAAGGATCTGATCGCTCGCTCCTGCGATGCTTACGTCATGCATGGTGACTTGCCGGAGAAAATACGGCCAAAGATCGACGACATGAAACGCCGCCGAGATGCGCTCAGCCTTCCGCCGATGACATTCGGGGTTGCCGGCTATGCGATTGTCCGGGACTCAGAGGCCGAGGCTCAACGTGAGCTGGCACGAATCACAGATGTCCGGCAGTCGGCAGCGGGCTATGCAAACTACCAGCAATGGCTGGCGGGAACGCAGCTGGAGAGGCAGGTCTCTCTGGCTGACTACTCAGTTTCGAATAGGGGCTTGAGCTCGGGCCTTGTGGGGACTTCAGAGGCCGTTGCCCATCGGGTAGCAGAATTTGAAGCGAGTGGTGTCGACTTCCTGTTGTTGCAGTGCAGTCCTCAGCTGGAAGAGATGGAGCGCTTCGCCGAGAGCGTCATCCGCGGTAATTGAGCGGGAATCGTGCCGCAAGCTATCCCAGGGGACGCGCAGGAAGATAGCCACAAAAAAGCACAAAAGGCACAAAAGGAACCGGAGGCATTCTCCTTGGGCCTCACTTTTGTGCCTTTTAGTGCTTCTTTGTGGCTATCTTCTCGCGCGTTCCCAGGACAGCCTGCGGCACGATTCCAGCGGTATCAAAAGAATCGCCTAGGAATACCGCCACGCAATGAAGAGAAAGATGATCAGCGCTGCCACTGCCGCGTAGATCGCGAGCCGCGTCAACGATGACTCGCGCTCGGTCGAAGCCGCCGGATCCTCCTCACTAACCCTCCACTCATCCTTGAGCGTCGCGATGCGCGAACCCAATTCAGTCGGAGCGTAGTAATCGTTACCGCGTTCTTCGAGAATCTGCCTCGAGACGAGGTTCTCGACCGTATCCAGAACCTGCTCGCGCTCCTGCGGATCGTTGCCGCCAACCAGCTCGAGCAGAGTATGCAGATCCAGCGTCTCGCTGCGCATCTCCCCGAAGAGCCGAAGGATGCGGACGGCTGTCTCAGTCAATTCCGGGCTCGCCATATCTCAATTGGTTGAAGCCGCCGCTTTGGCCGCGCCCCGCGATTCCTTCTTGTGCGCGTCGAAGAAATCGAAAACGTCGTTGAGAGTCGGGGCGACGATGTTGACGTGGTTTCCGCCGGGCACCTCGATGTATTTGACCTCGGCGCCGAGCTTCTGCAGCGCTTGAACCATTCTTCGAGACTCCTCGACCGAGACTGTTGGATCGTGATCGCCGTGGATAACGATGGCGGGAACACTCCTGATTTTCGAGAGCTGCGCGTATACCTGTGGCAGACCGCCGCCGGAGACCGGCGCAAGCGCAGCAAACAGGTCAGGGTGACTCACGCCGGTCGACCAGGTTCCGTAGCCGCCCATCGAATGGCCAGTCAGATATATTCGATCGCTGTCGATCGAAAAGAGGCGACGCGCTTCGGCGATCACGTCCATGACATCTTTTTCTGCGCTGCCAAGATACATCGAAGCCGGATTGCGCCCTTTGGGGCAGACTACGATGTAGCCGTGCTGCTCAGCCAGTCGCTTGATGAGGCCATTATCGTATGCGGCAAAGTAGCTGTCCTCGTCTCCGCCCATACCGTGAAGGGCGACGACCAGTGGATATTTCTTTTCACGGTTGTAGGTTCGTGGAATGAAGACTCTGTAGGGCTGGATCTCGCCGTCAACATCCGAGCGGTAGGCCCAGCGGAAATCGCCATGTTTCCCCGCCAGCGGGTCGGTTCCGGCCTCCATCTGGTCAAGCAGAGAGGCAGCGTTGTCGAGCTCCGCTTTCGGGTCAAAGCGATCGAGGGAGACGGCGCCGGCGTTGGCAAGGTCGGGTATCGAAGCACTGAATTCTGCTGCCGGGAGCGCCGCCAGCAGGCTTGCCAGTGGAGCGGAATGCTGCTGGCGCTCGAGGTTCGTTTTGACTTTCGCGATGCGCGCCTTTATCTCGGCTGCGCGACTGGCTGGTTCCCCGGCCAATGTAGACGGCGACACGGCGGACGATCGGCTCCATACCCTCAGGCTTGAGTGTCAGCGCGATGATATATCTTCCATCCGGGACTTCAGGCACCGGCACGTCGACAGTTATGGGGCGAGATGTGAAATCGGGCCCGATGTTCGTTAGAGGCTTGATCTCCTTGATCGTCTCAGGCTTCTCGCGCGATGCCTTCTCGAGGGCAAGTGATCCCGTGAGTGGCGCTGTTAAGGGCTCCTCGAGCGGGAAACTCTGGGTGAGTTGCAATTTGCCCTGAGCCTGCAGGTTCGAGAATGACCTTGTCAAACTTGACTTGCAGTCCGGCGCTGAGTGCCCGTGCAGGAGTCCACGGTTGCTTTCGAATGACAGCCATGGCGTGGTGGTAGCTGCGGAGTGCCTCGCCGTATTTCTTGTCGCTGGATGCCGCGCGCGCACTCTCTTCAAGCCTGGCGACCTCCTGGCGTTGACTGTCATCGAGGGTGGCGCTGTTTTTCAGAGTTCTGAAGCCCACGGAGAGCCTCAGCACCTGGCTCTCATCCTGGGCGAGGACGAGTGTGGAGCAGATGAACAGAGACAGAAACGCTATGGCAAGGCATCGACGCATAAGGTTGACCTCCTGATCGTCAAAGCTAAGGCAGATTGAAGAGATTTGCAATTTGGAGACATTTGGAGTGCGGCGACCTGGGACCGAAGATAGCCACAAAAAGCACAAAAGACACAAAAGGATCCGGCGGCATTCTCCGTTTTATCTTTACTTTGTGCCTTTTGTGCTTCTTTGTGGCTATCTGCTCCCAGGGTCGCCGCACTCCAAATTGCTCATTGTCGCCGCTCGTGAGCGCTCCACGCCAGCAAACCCAGGCCTGCTGCGGTCCAGAATAGTATCCGAGCCTTTCGAACCAGTGCCAGCGCAACGCCGGATGCAGCTCCGAGACCAAGGGTCCGCGCCAGCAGTCCCGAGCCTGCCTCATCTACGCCCATCCTTGCCGGCACAAACGAAAAGATTACGCTCAATACTCTATTGAGGGCTTCGAGAATGAATGCAGCCTTGAAGCTCGGCCTCACACCGATGAACCGGAGCGTCGCGTATGTCTCGGCGAACGCAGCGAGATGGAACACACAGTCGGCAGCTACGACGAGAAGGAAGTCGCGGGGCCGCTCCGAATAAAAATCGAGGACCTGATGCTCCACATGTCGGAGGCGGTCGAGCTTTACCTTCAGCCAGTGCCCGGCGGTCGTCTGCTCGAGAGCTCGCTCCCAGATGGCAACGCCAAGACCGGAGGCAACGGCCCACCGCTTGCGCACGACTACCAGGGCCAGCGTCACCGCAAGAGCGACAACTGCCAGGGCTATTGTACTGGCCAGCCGCAGCGACCGATTGACGGCAAACGTGCTCAGCAGCATGACTGTTCCGGCTGCTATCACCACGCAGCTGGAGAGGGCGTACGTGAGCGATTCAATGGCCAGCGAGACCACGCCCGAGGAGAGGGGCAGCCGGCCCGCAAGTGTGCCTACACGAAATGGCTCGGCAATAAGAGGACCCGCTGCCGTGAGCGTGCCCATTGCATCCCCGGCGATCCTCGCCCGAAGGAGAGTCCGAAAGCCAATCGTCCGTTCACCCGGCTTCATGGTCCTTAGCCACGCCCAGGCGCGCGCCGCAGGACGCACCGCAGACAAGAGTAGGACTATGATGAAACCCGCACCAATCGTCTTGATGCGGTCGACAATCTCCTGCGCTCCGGTCTTCCTCACGAAATAGGCGAAGAGAACGATCCCGATGGCGAGTGAAATAAGCGGCAGCGCGCGCGAATCTCTCTTCATATTCCACGAAGGCTCAATCGGGAAGACTGACCACGCGGTATCCGCCATTCTCATGAAGAATCTCGAGATCAGGACCAGCGGCATGTGACGCGCGAGGCAGGACCGCAATCCTGGCGCTATACTTGCGCCCGATCTGAATGATCTGGTCGCGGCTCAGCGCGGCAAAGGCTGCATCCAGCATCGGGCGGACGGCGTATCCGCGAGCCTGTGGCAGAACGCCTCCCGCCAGATCGGTCAGCCTGGCATACCATTCATTGAGGAACTGCGCGCCGTCGGGATTGATCTTGTACTCGACAACGTTGGACCTGTTGGACAGATAGGTGAAGCCGCTCTTTGCGGGCGGAGTCATGTAGGTCACGCCCTGCGGTCCATGCTCATCGACCCACCGGCAGATATCGACCCAGTCGGAAGACTCGTGGGCATACTTTCGGATCCCAAGCCGCCATGTCTGCGGCTCTCGAGCGATACGATAGGTTGCCTGCAATCCTGCAGCGACTAGCAAGACCGCATACACCAGGGCCCGCACTGAGCCTGAGGTCCGATTTGGCCAGGTGGTCGCCACGGCGATTGCTGCAATAGCCCCGAAGACGGAGATCAGCGGGCTCAGCCTGTAGAACTGGAACTTCGCCAGTGTTACGTGCCTCAACCAGTGATAATCGACGAACTGCGCGGCCGACAGCAGTGCGAGCATAATGCTTACGACAGCTATTACTCCGACTCCCTTTGTGTACGGCGAATTCCTGCTCCGCAAGTAAAGATAGGCCGCGACCTGCAGCAGAAGATGGCCTCCAATCCAGAGAACTGCTGCGGTCGACGCAAATTCGAAGTGGTGCGGCATTCGGAAATCGAGATAGGAGACTGTCAGCGCCGAGCCCATGACACCTCGCTGCGCCATTTCATAAAAGTGCCATAGAGGAAGAGATGCGGCCAGAAGGTAAAAGACCAGGCACCACAGGATTTCCCTCAGGCCTAGCACGCGAATCCGCGCGATGTAGAAGGGAGCCAGTGCGATTGCCGCTATGGCGCCCACCTGCAGATGAAAGAAGAGCGCCATGCCTGCAAGAAATGCTGTCAGCCTGTGACGCCCGGCCAGCCAGGCGGTGATCGCGAAGAGGACCATGGCATGGGCCAGTTGGGGTGGATTGACGTCGGCAGAGCCGGCAAAGTTGTTCTCTTCGAGACCGCGGCCGGCCCATCCCACGTTCAAGGCAACGAGAACTCCGACTAGAACCGAGCCGGCGACCGTCAATCGGATCGTTCGGCACAGGCAATAGAGTGACGCGGCCAGTGTCAGCATCGAGATGGCTGAGACGGCTATCACTGCTCGATCCTCTCCAATGGCCGAAGAGAGGATGGCTATCAGGTCCGCAAACTCGCGATGATGATAGAGCCGCATCGCGATGTTGAAATCACCCGGAAGATAGGATGGATTGAGAATTCGCCGGACAACCGGCAGGATTCCCACATGGTTTGAATAGCCGACGTCAATGCCGCCTGCAAAGATGATCATCAGAATCGCGATTCCGACGACGAGTACCGGGGCTGAGAAGCGCGTCCACGATGAGTGCAAAGCCCCGGCATTAGAGGCCGCCCGGTTCAATTCTGCGGAGTGTGTCACAGGGAAGAGGATAGCAGGCGGGAGGTCGCGGGCGAACAGGGAAAGAAAGACATTCTTGGAATTCGTGTGGCCAATTCAATTCAACCGCGTAGCCATGGCGTTCGTAGGTGGCCGGCAATCGCGAGCCGCCGCACGGCAATTTCGCGCAGTCACGTAGGGGCGGACTTTCATCGAGCCGCTAACCGCTACGATAACGCCACCCAAATTGGCGGCTACAAGCCGCATCCTACAGAACGACCCCTCATTCATTTGCCACCACGAAAGCGGCTCACGAGCCGCCCCTGCGCGCCGGAATTCCGACCGCCTACGAACCGGTCGAGCCAAAACCACCGTCCGCGCGTTCCGTGTCACTCAGACTCTCTGACCACGAATACTCGCAGACTGCAATCCGCTCAATGATCAATTGCGCAATACGCTCGCCCGCAGAGAAGCTCACTTCTGACTGACCCAGATTGATCAGCGCCACTCTACATTCACCGCGGTAGTCGGAATCGATCACGCCGGCAAGAACGTCGATGCCGTTGCGCACGGCGAGGCCCGATCGAGGAGCCACCCTCCCGTAGAAGCCCGGAGGAATCTCGAAAATCAGCCCCGTCGGGACGAGCATCCGCTCACCGGGCCCGATCCTGAACGGCTCGGCGCACGCAATGTCTGCACCTGCCGCCCATCGTGTCGCGCGAACCGGAAGACGGGCTTCGGGATGTATCCGTTTGACCTTGATAGTGAGCAGCGTGAGCTTATCGAGATCTGCCATCTGTTGAGGTCGCCGTCGCGGTCGTCAGTGAGTCCCGCTCGAGGTCGATTGCCGTGCCCGCCTGCGCCTCGCGGAAGGGAAGCCGGATGGTGAACTCCGTGCCTTCCTCCACCTGGCTGGTGACGAGCGCCTCGCCACCGTGGGCACGCGCGAGATGCTTGACGATCGCCAATCCGAGTCCTGTGCCGCCGGCATCCCTCGTGCGGGCCTGGTCGACACGATAGAAGCGTTCGAAGACTCTGCTCAAGTGATCCGCGGGGATACCGTGACCGCTATCACGCACCTTGAGCCCGATCGAACCGTCGTCCGCTGCCTCGGAGCTGACCCACACGGAGCCTCCGTGGCGATTGAATTTGATCGCATTATCCACGAGGTTGGTAAGAATCTGCTCCAGCCGCCGACGATCTGCGGTGACAGTAAAGTCTTCCGGCACGCTATTGATCATCCTGATCCGGAGCTGCTCAATGCGTGGCGCCAGCCCGTTGAAGACTTCATCGATGAGTGGCCGCAGCAGAAAGGTCGAAAGTGCCAATCGGATCGCACCTGATTCGATTGCTGCAAGCTCGGCGATGTCATTCACGAGAGCCCGCATGCGCTCCGCGTTGCGCTGAACTGTTCGAAGAAACCGAAGGCTGACTTCCTGATCGCTGAGGCCTCCCTCGACCAGGGTCTCGACATAGGCGAGGATCGACGAGAGTGGCGTGCGGAGCTCGTGTGAAGCGTTGGCCAGAAACTCCTGGCGGACTCGTTCGAGTCTCTCGAGCTTGGTGACATCGATCAGAGTTCCGACGACGCCGTCGACTGCGCGCCCGCTCAGTTTCAGCGGTGCCGCGAAGAGACTCAGGATGCGCCGCTCCTGCTTGCTGGACTCGCTGGTCCATGCTTCGACACGGCTCATGACATGCTCACCAGTCCTGAGAACCGAGCTGAAGGCGCGGTGAAATTGTGGATCGCGCGTGACATCGGTGAGGCGCACCACCTCGCGGTCGGCAATCTCAAGAAGGCGTCTGGCGGCGTCATTTACCAGCAGGACTCTCGATTCCTGGTCGGTGATGACGAGGCCTTCATCTACTGATGCGACTATGGCCCGCAACAGGTTTGCGCTTCGCTCGGCTGCGGCAAGTGCCTCCCTCAGGCGTTCGAAGCTGCGCTCGCGTTGACGACTCAGACTCGCCTCCTGACGCATAAAGTAGCGCCCTGTGACGAAAGAGATGATCGCAACGGCGACGGCCGAGGAGATGTGCGAGACACTCGAAGAGAGGTTCGGGAGGAGAGCGCTCTTGCCGATCTCAAAAAGGCCGAAGAGCGCAACCATCGTGGCTGAAGTGAGCACTAGCTGACGGCGTTGATCTGTCATGTAGTACTTCGCAGCCGGCGCTCGGAGGTTTGCTCAAGGCTAATCTCCGGAGGCTAGCGCGAGACTTACATCTTCGCCTGTTGGCGCGCCGGCCTCACCGCAGCCGCGGAACCGATATCCGATGCCGATGACAGTCTCAATTCCCGCGCCGCAGGAACCGAGTTTCTTACGCAGGCCGCTGATGTGGACATCGAGCGTCCGGGCTTCACCATAATACTCGAGCCCCCAGACCTGGTCGAGCAGCTGTTCGCGTGGAACGACCCGCCCTTTGTTCCGCGAGAGAATCGCAAGCAGAGCGAACTCTTTGCGAGTCAGCCTGACGCTCTGGTTCTGGCAGGCGACCGCGAATCCCGGATAGTCGATTCGCAGACGTCCATCGTCATAGAGGGTAGGCGCCTGCGCGTCGTAACCGGATCTGCGGAGTGCCGCACGAACTCGTGCAACCAGCTCGCGGAGACTGAATGGCTTCGTCACGTAGTCGTCCGCTCCAAGCTCCAGTCCACGCACCTTGTCACTCTCATCCGTCCTTGCGGTCAGGACGATGATCGGCGTATGGACAGTGGCCTCTTCAGCTCTCAGCCTTCGACAGAGCTCAAAGCCGCTCATCCCAGGCAGGTTGAGATCGAGGATCACCAGATCTGGACCATGATTGCCCATCTCCCCGGTCCGCCGAGCGATGCGGCGGCCGAACCGCCGCCGATAGACCTGCCTCGCCAGTGAGCGCCACCTCGGCGGTGAAGGCGCCTTCACGCTCGAGGTTATAGCGGATGCTCTCAGCGATATCCGGATCGTCCTCTATGATCAGAATGTGGGGTTTCATAGCTCACTCCCATTCAGCCCATCAGCTTGCGGTGTTTGATCACCCGAGCTTCCTTCATATAGACGATGAGCTCACAAATGTCCTTCACATAGTCACCAATGCGTTCGAGGTGCTTGGCAACCAGAACGAGGCGTGCAGCACGGCCCGAAGCCGCCGGATCTCGGGACATCTGATCGAGCAGCACGTAGAAGATGCGGTCGTTCAATTGATCGAGTGAGTCGTCCTGCTCAATTACGGAGCGCGCCGCATCGGCGTCACTTGCCGCAAAGGCATCGAGCGAAGCACGGAGCATCTCGCGTGCGATACGACTCATCCTTGGAATGTCTACGTAAGGTTTGAGCTGTGGCTCATCGTTGAGATCGATGGCGGCCCGCGCAATGTTGCAGGCGTGATCGGCAATCCGCTCGAGGATCGGAGTTACTTTGACAGCCGTAACGACGAAGCGAAGATCGCCCGCTTCGGGGGACTTGAGAGCCAGCACCCGCACACAAGCCTGATCAACTTCGAGCTCAAGAGCGTCGACTCGATCGTCGTTGGAGAGTACCTGTTCAGCAAGGTCGGAATCGCGGTCGATCAGAGACCGCGTTGCCCACTCAATCGCTTCCTCGACCTCGCCTCCCATCAGCAGCACCAGATCGCGCAGCTGATTGAGGTCTGATTCGAGCAGATTTCGCATTCTACTCCTTGAATTCGATGCAGGTCTGCTGCCGGATATCCGGCCTGGACCCGGGGACGAGTGCTGAGAGGAGTTCTCAGTGGCCAACGGCCGTATGCCGGCGACCGCGGATCGCGGCCGATCGCAGGGAGGTCTATCGATTCAAAGGGTCGTCCAAAGTCAGCGGGCATGTTCGAGACTTGACTCGCCAACAACTCCCGCTTCGATTCAAAGGCCTTGCGATTGCTTGCCGCAAAGCGTGCGGGTAGACACGAGCGACCCCGGAATCTTAACTCCCGGGCTTTAGGGCCACCTTATTGAAACATTAAGTCCATCTGAAATCTCCATCAGTCAGCACACACTTTCAAGACAGAGCCCATCTTATGACAACTTTAAATCCTTGTTAAATCGATTTGATGAGACCGGGAGCATCTTGAAGGGGCTCGAGGGCGTTCCTATAATGGCCGGGCTCACCCGTCGACTAACCCTTATGACAACCTGGAAAGGATAGAATGGCTACCGAGAAGCTTCCCCTCAAAAAGTCTTCACGCGAATTGCTGGCGCTGCTTTTGTCTCCCGGGAGCACGAGCGCACCGCTTCCGAACGTTGATGAGATCAAAGAGATCCTCAAATCTCGCGAGCCTGCCTCAGCGGATGAGAAAGACGGAAGAGCGATCACTCTTTCACCCCATTCCAACGACACCGCGCTAGATCACTAAAAAGCTCCGGGAATCCCGCGAGGGATGAAAAAAACAAGTACTCCCGCCAAAGTGAACGGAAGTACTTGTAGTAAGACACAGGACTAGGCACCTAATTGATGCCTTTCTACTCCGGCGACATCAACCCTCGTTAACCGCAAAGTTAAATCTCAGTTAGATGTGGATTTGGCGTGCTGTCGCGCCAACTGGCGCGACCTGAAGAAGCCCAGGGCGAAGCCCTGGGTGGATAATCGCGGGCGGCCGCAACGCCCCAACGGGGCAATGTTGGCCCGTTGGGCCTCGACCGATGTGTTGGCCATCATACCCAGGGCTGCGCCCTGGGCTATCTAAGGTCGCGCCGTTGGCGCGACAACCTCCGACGTCTCCCAGGGGTCTCCCCTCAGGAGATAACGTCTCCCCAGTCCAGCTCGAAGATCGTCATCAGATCTCTGACTGCGACGGCATCGGCAACGACCAGCCCGGCTTCGCGTCGCGAGTCGAGCTCGGGCCTGCGCAGGCTTTGACTGCCGAGAAACGCTGCTTTGCGATCGCGAATGATGACCTGGGCGTGATGCTCGAGCTGTGGAAGTTTGCGGACCTGCAGCTCTTTGGCGCGAACATCCACGTGGCCAATGATCTTGACATCGACCCCGGATGCCGCATGCCTCCGAAGCAGGCGAATGATCTGCGCATCGCTCAGCTTCTCGTCGTAAATCAGCAGCTGCTCTTCGGCGCCGTGAATGAAAGCAAGCAGGCGCGCCCGGGCATTGAAAGGACTGATTATGAGACGCTCCTGCTCGGGAGCGTAAGTCTTCTTTTGCGAATCTGCTTCAAACAAAGCTATCGCGTCCGCGAGCATTGGCTTGTCGTCTGTGACAACGCCAAAAGCCCGGCTATGGTGAATATCCAGGAAGGTGAAATTGAAGGTCGTCAGGAAAAGGAGTCGCCGATCAATGATCAGCATCTTGTAATGGTACCGCCAGTAGTCGGCCGCAGTCTCAGAGATTGTGACTCCGCCTTCCTTCAAGCGCCCGATAGTCTTGCGGAGCTCCTTTGGCCTCATCGCCGCGGTTGATAAAACTGACGAGAGCGTGGACCTTGAGGCCTCTCTCTACCGCCTCTATCAAGGCCTGCTCGATCTCGAGCCGATCGAGGCGGTAGATAATGATTTCGATCGATCGCTTTGCATTCCTGATGGCATCGAGGAGAGGCTCGATGCCATCCGCGGGTTGGACGATCACTTTGGTCATCCGAGACCCCCAGCGTGACGGCTGTGAGCTGAATCGAAAGCAGTCAGATTCATTTGGTTGTGTGAGGGGAGTGTACCAGCTATTGCTGGTATTCGAGACGGAAATATTGGCTCGCGTCGCCAACTACGAAGAGAAAGTTCTTACCTTCGATGACCGCGTGAGTGATGCCCTCCGGTTTGATTGCGCTGCCAAGAGATGTTTCTTCGCGAAGATCATCTGCGGGTGCGGGGCTCGTATCACTGCCACTCCACTCCCAGAGCTTGAACGGGACCTTCTCACCATGCTCGAGGAGCTCCTGAAATGACGAGGAGTAATTTCAGATATGGGTCATAGCTGATGTCACGAATACCCTGGCCCCCGAGTGGCAGCTGAATAGAGCTGCTTGCAACCGCCAGGTTCTCCAGTGTAAATGGACCTGTGGCGTTCTTAAGCGTAATCGGCACGACCATAGCATTACCGCCCATCAACGGCGCGCGCAGGCCCAGAAGAAATCGGTTTCGCGTCGGGTCAAAAGCATGCCCCTCGATATTGAGGCCTCCGTCATCGGCGGTGCGCTGTACATCCCCTCTCAGTTCTTTGATCTGTTCCATCAGGAAGGGCCGAAGATTCTTGATGATCTCAGCCGTTCCCTTGACAGTCTGCGTAGCCGGGTCGAACTGAAAGCGAACCCAGGCGTTCGCGTCCCCATCCTTTTGATGCGACTGCGAGCCGAGCACGTAGAAATAGGTGCCGTCGAATGTGATGCTCTCGGGATCTGCCACCGTGACACCCAGTGGAACGGATTTTATTTCGCCGAATTGCGAGCCGCGTATGATCCAGCTGCATCCAAAAGACCGAGTCTTTGTAACTGTCACTGACAAAGAGCACGCCATTCGTCCCGGGTACGAAGGCCACCCCTGATGCCTCGTACTCGCCTCCGTGAAACGGAGTGCCGGCTGCTCCGCCCCCCGCCTGCACCTTGGTCTTGAGCTTGCCCTTACTGCTGATTTCCGTATGCACGGCCCCCTTATCACCGCTGGTGAAGCTTCGTGAGATATAGATCGTCAGCCCGACCGTCAGGGCGACGCCGATAACCTGAGCGAGAATCCGGCTCATGCCGCCGACATATGCAGCCTTGAGTCGATCGTCCTTCTTCTCCAACCTTCTTCTTCTTCTTCTTCTTATCGCCGGAGTCGCCCTTCTCAGGTTTTACTTTATCCGGCTTGGCTAGCTGGTGAAGCAAGGAACCCTCCCGGGGCTGCAGATCGCTTCCGAACCTCCTCGAGCGCCTCTGGAGAGAGTGCGGAGGTCCGATTCTCGGTAGTCTCCAGTGGATTGCGAAAAGTCAGAAGCGCACGGCCGACCAGAATCTGGTCGCCGTGCTTGAGGGTCCTCGCGGTCTTGCCTATCGGCTCGCCGTTGACGAAAGTGCCGTTGCTGCTGCCCAGGTCCACGATGCTGTGGCCGCCGTCGCGGCTCATGATAACCGCGTGTGTGTTGCTCACGGTCGGCTCTGAAAGCACGAGATCATTGTGCGCCGCCTTGCCGATGCCGAACTCGTTCTTTCTCAGCAAGGTTTCAGTCGTCTGTCCCAGTGTCGGATATGCCCACAAGGCGCGGGGCGAAGTGGCGATCGATTTCCGCAGTCAGCTGCCGGGGAGTCGCAAGTTCGAGACTGACGGTCTTGCCCGGGAGCGCCCCCCGAATTTCGTTCAGCAATTCCGTATCGGTCGGATCGGCAATGGCAACCGTCAAGGTGCTGGAATTGCTCTCCAGCGGAAGAACATGGCTGTTGGAGACAAGCTTGGCAGGCAGGACGGAAACGATTTTTGGATCGAGTTTGTGGGCCTGAAAGTCCGCAATCGGCAGATTGAACGTCCTGCTCATGATGTCGCGCAGACTCTCTTCGCTTGCCAGATTTTCATCGACAAGAGCTTGATAGAGACGCTGCCCGCCGGACTCGCTGCGCACTCGGGTCATCTCTTCAGCCGCTACCAGCTTCGCTGCTACCAGGGCGTCCGCGAGAGCATCTTCGGTTATTGCGGTCGACGTCTCTTTATCCCGCGGCAAGCCCAAGCTGTGCGAGCTCAGAAGGAGGCAGGACGACTGTATCGCTGTCATCAGGCTGATGAAAAGTAATCGTCGTGCGTCCCATCTTAATGACATCGCCATGCCGAAGAGGGCGAGGTTCCTTGAGGCCGGTGTCATTCAGTGTGGTACCGTTGCGGCTGCCGAGATCGGTTAGAATATAGGTTCCATCGACAAGATTGATTTTAGCGTGCTGGTGCGAGACGGCGGCATCGGCGAGCAGGATGTCATTCATCGGAGCCTTGCCGATGGTTGTTTCGTCGCGCTCGATCGGCCGTTCCAGGACCTGGCCCTCGCGGGTCAATATCCTGAGAGAAGGTCCAGCGGGACTTGGCAACCTTCTGATCGATGTTGCTCTCTGTGCTGGTTGTTGGATTGGTCGGACTTGTCACTGTCGCGGGATCCCTCTTTGAAAGCCATTTGAGCAGAGACAGGTTCGAGTGGTCGCAGGTCCGCGCCGCAGTAATTGCAAAAGCGTCGGCCATCCCGCGTGATCGGCTTCTTACACTCCGGGCACTCATTTGTCATGTCTTCTGCGATGATGCTAAATCACAGAGCCGTCTAAATCAACCATTCGTCCTGCAGGCCGCCGCCATTGGAACGGCGCCAACCGATTTAGTATGGAGTGCGGCGACTTGTCGCCGCTTTTGATTTAGCTACTGCAATGACAACGAAGAATCGGGCGTGTAAATCATAGTCCTGCAGTAGCTAACGCAAAAGCGGCGACAAGTCGCCGCACTCCATACTTAGCCGGTCGCCGCGCTTCACTGGCTTTTCGTTGGAGACAACACCAGATAGTGTAGCATAGCAGCCGGCAAGAGCCCAACATATTGTCAGGACCACACTTTCTTAAGCCTGAGCTAATAACCACTTCACTTGAATGTTACAGCGTTGCTGTAGACTTCCTCTGGAATCTCAGAGGAGGTCGTTATGCTTGCTGGACGAACTCAGACCCGCCTTCTCGAGGCGGGAATCGATTCCCCTCACGGTTTCAATACCGCCGTTTCGCTGCACTCTCACACACAGCATTCAAAAGAGAGCTTCGGCTTCCTCTCTTCGTGTGTTTCCAGAACGCCCATCCTCTCGAGCTGGCTGACGCGCTTGATTGAAGCTCATCGAGCTGAGACGGGAAGATCCATCGATATCGAACGCAGCCATTGGAGGCCGCCCTTGACGGCTCGTCAGGTCTTCGACAGTGAGGTCGATCAGATAGAGACTCTCGGCCTTGAACCCCTTGTCTCCATTACCGACCATGACGACGTCGAAGCGAGTGCCTGCCTCCGCGTGCTGGATCCGTCGCACGCGGTACCAATATCGCTTGAATGGACTGTTCCCTTCGGCATTGGTTTCTTTCATCTTGGCGTGCACAACCTGCCGCCTGAATATGTCACGCTCGCTCGTCGTCGAACTGAAACGCTATACCGAGTCCGAGCGTGGTGACCTCGCTGAGTTGCTGGCCTGGATCAACGCCTTCCCCGAAACGCTCGTCGTCCTCAACCACCCGTTATGGGACATCGAGTCCATCGGCCGAGCGCGCCACATGGCTTCGCTTCTTGCCTTTCTCGTCGAGTATGGAGATTGGATCCACGCCTTCGAAGTCAATGGATACCGTCGCTGGCCGGAGAATCAGGCAACGCTTCAGATGGCAGAGATGCTCGGCTATCCGGTGGTCGCCGGCGGCGACCGGCATGCCATGTCGCCCAACGCTGTTCTCAATCTGACAACGGCGTCGACCTTCGAGGACTACGCCGGCGAGATCCGCCACGAGAAACTGAGTACGGTGCTGAACATGGCCTCATATCGCGAGCACATGTATCTTCGTGTACTCGAGTCGGTGGCAGACACACTGCGCTACTACCCGCAGTTCCCGGAAGGGAAGCAGCATTGGGGTGGTCGCGTCTATGTCTGCGAGGGGGTTTCCGAGGGGCAGGGAATCGAGCAGCCTCTTTCGTCGTATTGGGATAGACATGCCCCCGGCTGGCTGGGTTCGACGATCTGGCTGGTTTGTCTTCTGGGCAGTCCGCGTTTTCGCTCAGCGCTTCGCCTCGCCCTCCCAATGGTTGAAGGTCCCGCCCTTTAATAGGAGTCACCGGAGTAGACCGGATTCTCCTCAGCTCCTCTTCAGAACTACGAGAGTGATGTCGTCATATTGCGGCGCCGTGCCGGCAAAGCGATCGATGTCTTTGAAGACGTCGATCGACGATGGCTGCAGCCGGCAAATGGGCAATTGGCCGCAGGAGGTCAGCGAGCCGCTCCTCGCTGTACTCGTTTTCGCCCTCGTCCTGGGCCTCAGTCACGCCATCAGAGAAGAGCGCGAGAAGATCGCCTGTTTCGAGCTGAAGGCTGCCTTCGTCGTAGGGCATCGCCGACATGAGCCCGAGCGGCGTTCCCGTCGAAGTCAGCCAGACTGCCTCTCCGTTCGCGCGAAGGAGCAGAGAGCTCGTGTGACCCGCGTTGACGTACCGCGCCTGTCCACTCACGGGATCAACTTCGACCAGGATGGCGGTCACGTATTTGCTGTCGGGAGTCGTCGCAAAGAGCAGTTCGTTGGTGTCCGACGCGAGCTCAACCAGGGACTTCGTCCGCCCCAGCAAGGCTCGGAGCGTGGCCTGGATGTTGCTCATCAACAGTGAAGCTGGGAGGCCCTTCCCAGAGACGTCGGCTACACAGACCAGGTAGGGACGGTCCGCACCGGCTGTGGCGACAGGCAGCGCATCGTAGTAGTCACCGCCGCACTGGCGTGCCGGCCGATTTCGGGCTGCGAGCTCACACCGCTCGAGCTCGGGCAACCTTGCCGGAAAGAGGTTTTCCTGAATTGTCGCCGCGAGCTTGAGCTCCTGCTCGACCTTCTTTTGCTCAATTGCCTCGCGAAAGTACCAGGAGTTCTCGAAAGAGACGATCGCCTGGGCAACAAGCCCGGCGCCGAACTCAAGATCGCTCTGGCCGAATCCCAGCTTTCCCGGGCGCGGACCGAGAACTACGGCCCCACCGACGGAGTCCTGTGAACGAAGCACGAGAAGAACCCGGGCATCCTGCGCAACCAGCTGAGTCTTCAACTCGCCGTCGGGAAGCTGCGAAACGAGGATGGCGTCCTGTATCGATCGCAGCTCGTCGAGATGTACTTTGAGGTCCGGCAGCTCGATGCCTTTGTGGCGGCGCACTGTCGGGTGCCCTGTCTTCCATGCCTGGATAGCATATCGCCGGACAGCCCAGCGGCCTGCCAGGGTAAGGACCAGGAGGCGGGCAACGTCATCTGGCTCGAGCGTCGAGTTGAGTCCGCGCACGAGGTCGAGAAGAGTCATGAGCTCCTGAACCTTCTGGTCCAGCGCGAGGTTGAGACGCTGAGCAAAATCGTGTGACCTGGCGTTTTCGATACCGCTCGCCGCTATCCCCAGAAGGGCTTTGAGGAACTCGATTTCTCTCTCGTCAATCGGTCCCGCAGCCGATTTTCCAAGACCGAGCAGTCCGATAGGCCCGGTCGGATTATTGTCGTCACCGATTTTGAGTATGAGCTCGATTCCGGCTGCCCGTGCCTGCTCTTCGTCGAAGAGAGACCCGGCCTTTATCGAGCCGAGACCACGGACCAGTTCGAGCCGCATGCCCTCTTCACCAGAGACAGCGATCAGTCCGCGGCTGACCAGCAACCGGCCCATGACCGTGCGGAGGAGGTGTCTCAACAACTCATCGAGATTCAACGATGAGTGGAGTAATTGCGCCGATTCGAGAAGCGCCTCGAGGCGTGACGCATCGAGCGTCGAAGCCTCGTTCTCACGTCTGCTGGCCCCCTGCTGCTGGTGATGCTGGTGTCATTTGCTGAGGACGCCCGCTCCTGGCCGTCAATTGATGGGAGATCAGCTGGAAGGTCGCTGGAGTATCCGCAAGCTAATGGTCATCCGGACGATGATGCGTTCCACTGGAGCCCTTATCGTCCTGAAAAGCAGTTGCCTTGATGTGTTTCTTCATGTGCAGCGCGTTTTTCTTGCCAGGGACCATCTCGTAGTTGACTTCATCCATGAGTGTACGAATGAGGCGCAGCCCGAGTCCGCCCCCCTGGCGTTCCGCGGCCAGTCTCTCAAGCTCGAGCTGGGGAACTCGCGCGGGATCGAATCCCTGCCCGGTATCGATCACATCGATGCAAAGCTCATCGTTATCGTAAGTCGCGCGAATGGTGACCTCCTTGGTCATATCGTGGCCGTAGGCATGCTCGATGACGTTTGCGCACGCTTCATCAACGGCCAGCTCGATCTCAGCGATCTGAGCATCGCCCAGAGTAGCCATGCGCCCGATGCTTGTCACGAAATCGCGGATCAGCGCGAGATTTGCGGTGGACGACGGAACCTTGAGCCAGAACTTCTGTTCGAATTCAGACATCAGATTTCCCCCCCGCGCGCAGACGCAAAACGTCTCGCTGCTGAAGGTACGTCATCCAGAAGATCGTAGAGATCCTGAAAGCCAAGGATTTCAAAAGTGTGTTTCACCTTGGGGGTCAGGCCGCAAATCTTGATATCGCCGCCGCGCTCGCGGACCTCTTCGACGAAACTCATAAAGACGCCGAGGCCCGCGGACGAGATGTAGCTCAATCGCGAGCAGTCAACGACGAGCCGAACTCGATCTGCGTCGATCTCGGATTGAATTGCATGCTCGAATTCGGGCGCGGTGTGAGCGTCGAGAAAGCCCTCGACGTTGATCACGGACAGGTCGTCCTGTTGAGATTTCTGAATTGCAAACGGGTTGGCCACGCGTTCAGCCTCCTTGTGAATCTTATCATACTGTTGCTGCGGTCTGTGCTTTCAATCACCCATCCAATCGGTCTGCGGACGGCTTGCCGTCGAGGCGGACAACCACCAGCGTCTGATCATCCTGCGGCGCCGTCCGGCCGAGAAACTCGCCCACATCAGCCAGAACCATGTCGCGTGCGGCTGTCGCTCCGAGCCCGTCGGTCCTGGCGGCGATCTGCATCAGCCGCTCTTCGCCGTACTCCTCGCTGCGTGAGTTCATCGCTTCGGTTATGCCGTCGGAATAGAGGAACAGTCCATCCGACGGCGAGAATTGGATCTGCTCGACTGCCAGGCACCGGTCAAAGACGCTTCCGCTATCCAGTCCGAGCCCGATGCCCTGGGGTCGAAGCAGGCTCGTCTGATTCCTCGCGGCCTGCCTCCAGACCGGCGGATTGTGGCCGGCTCGTGAAAACGTGACTGTGTTGGTCGACGGATCGATGATTGCCAGAAAGAGCGTGACGAAGAGCTGCCGGTTGCATGCAGCGTAGAGATGACGATTGACTTCCCTCAATATCTGGCCCGGGTCATCGCGGTATTCCGAAACGGACGCCAGCAGTCCCTTTGTCAGCGTCATGTAGATGGCTGCCGGAACGCCCTTCCCCGAGACATCGGCAACCACTATTCCGTAGCGGCCGCCCGAGAGAGGCAGAAAGTCATAAAGATCCCCGCCCACTTCCCGGGACGGCCGGCAGATTGCCGCAATGTCATACCCCGGTATAACCGGCGGCGCGGACGGAAGCATCTGCTCCTGGGCACGCTTGGCAACGCTGAATTCAGCTTTCAGCCGCTCGCGATCGGCCCGGCTCGCTCCCGCACGCTGCCTGAGAGAGAGCTGAGACCTCACGATCGACATCGACTGCCGGCCCTTGAGCGAGATCCAGACCGCAAGTGCGAGGAGGACTCCGAGCCCTGCTACCATCCGCCATCCGCTCGCATGAAGAGCGGTCGAGTTCTGAGAGAGTGCTCCGGCCACTCTCACTGTCGCATCCGCCCCGAGCGCAGCAACCATGACCGCAAGAAAATCTACGCGCCGGTAAAGGTAATCGTAGGCTATGACGAGGATCACGGCCGTCAACGCTGCTGCCGCAAATGGCGAGCGAAAGAAATCTTCACCGGCGAACCAGACAATGCCCACAGCAAGCCACAGCAGATGAGCCAGTCGAGTGCGCTTCACGTAGGCGCTGGCCAGCGGAGCAACAAAGCCAAAGAGTATGAAGAGTGTCAGGCAGGCAACTGATGCCGGCCGTGACAGAGCCGGCATTCTCGCCAGAAAGAAACCGGGTATCACTGGTCTGATGTCCGGATCCCTGGCTACGCGGCTCGCGGCGACGAGATAAGGCACCGCTCCAAGGAGCGGCGCAGCCAATAGCCCGACAGCGATGCTCGTTCCGACAGGTTGATCAAAGAGACGGCCGCGAAGCAGTAATTCCGCGCTTAGCAGACGGTCGAGGCCTCTTGCGAGCTGCCAGGACGAAGCCTCCGCACCAGACGACGAACAGTAAGAGGGCAAATGCGGCGCAGAAGAGAAAAACAACGAGAACAGCGAGTGGGTTGGCCAGACTGGGATTGAGCGCAACGCGCTCTTCGAGCATGGCGCTCCCTCATTTCTTCCATCAAAGGGCCACTCAGGTTCCAGACGAGGAGAAGAACAATGAGGAAAGCGAGTAGAACAAAGGCGGAGCGGTAGTTGATCGCCTTGCGCACTATTCCGACGAGGAACATGACTATCGCCACCAGCAGGAACGGCAGCATGAGCAGAGACTCGATCGTCGAGAACCTTGAGATAAGCCCTCCGCGGCGTCGATTGAGGCCCTCCAGGAAACCGGGTGCAAAGTTTGACTTGAGCGAGACCTCGTTAACGACATTTCCGCGAGCGACAACTTCGGCCGACAACTTGAGTTGTGGATCAGCGGGACTTGCTGCCTCCCAGATGAACTTTACGTCATCCTTTTCCTGTTGAGTCTGAGAGATCAGATTGAACTTGCCACGATCCGGACCGGTCAGGTCCGCAAGAGCTGCTTCTGCTGCCCGTCGTGGATCTGCGCCAGGCGTAGTGGGATTGGCGGGTGATGGCGTGTTGACGATGACTGTATCCCTCGAATTGTCCTTGCGGACCGAGCTGAACAACTGCTCGATCGTCGCTCTTCCGATCAAAGAGTTGAACGGTGATTCTCAGAGGCACGAGGAGATCACCAACCTCCTTCCCAGCTCCACTGGCAAGGTATTGGCTCACTCCACGGATTTCCGCCGCCGAGACAGTCGCGTCCCAGCCATCCGAGTTGACGCCATAGTGTCGCGTGATATCGCGTGCCCTGCCGATCGATTGAGACCGGTCGAGCGTGAGTCCCCAGCGGCTCGAGGGGTCGAACCGAGGAAAGAGCATGGTGAGGGCGACACAACCTGCAGCTGCGATGAGCAGCAGGATTGCCGCATAGCCGGCCTTTGACATCGTCAATCCTGGGTTCCAGCCAGAGTGCCTGACGTAACGTTTTCAGGATTCGACAGGATGGGAACCACGTTGTCCGTGATAGCTGATTACAACCGCCGTCAGGTCGTCTTCAAGACCGACTTTGCGAGCCCGTTTTGCGGTAGCATCGACCGCCTCCTCAAGAACGGTCTCGCCGGCTCGCGGCCTGCCCGCCTGACGTTCAGACAGCAGATGCCAGAACGAGACCTCGCCCGTTTGCGAATCGTTGGCGAGACTTCTGACAATTCCATCGGTCAGCATAACAATCTGGTCACCCGGTTTGAGGGGCAGAATCCCCTCCCTGACGGTGACATCCACCCTCTCTTTATTGAGAACTCGTCTGCCAAACATGACTTCTCGCTCCTCGGCAACGACGAGACCCGCTTCATGGCCGCGTCCGATGAAGACGCGCGGAGCCTGACCCGCGCGTGCATAGCGCAAGAGACCGTCCGAGACATCCAGCGTGGCATAGGTGATACCCATTCCATCCGCTACATCGAGCATCTCGGCGAGCCGTGTCTCGAGGCTTCTCACAACCTCGCCTGGCGAGGTGTCGTCTCCTGAGTCGTTGAACAATTTAGGGGTAAGGAATCCTTTGGCATAGGCAATCGACAGGGCAGACGCCAATCCCCGGCCACCGCCCTCGACCACAAAGACACCTATGCGATTCTCGTCGAGTTCGAAGATGTCGTAAAAGTCGCCGCCCACCTCATGAGCGGGAAGGCACCGGGCAGCACAACTAACCTCCTGATTCGAGGGCAGGCGGGCGGGAAGGAGCCGGACCTGGGCCTCGCGCGCCGCCGAGGCCTCCGCCTGTAGAGAGAGCCTCTCAGCCAGGTTCCGCGCATAAACCGGTTTCACCTCGTCATCGGAATAGAGGCGTCCGCGAAAAGCCTGGTAAGCCTCGATCGCGATGAAAACCAGCGCCACAACAGTCGCTACCCACGCGTCCCGGCGGAGTATCGCTGAAGGCTGCGCCGCGAGGCCGAGGGTTGCCATCACGAAGAGAGGCGCAGCAAGGCAGGCCACCGCAGTCAACACGTCAAAGTAGAAGAAGGCCGCGAGTAGTACCGCCGCCTTGAAGGCGCCGAGCACCATCAAGGCTGTCCAGGGTCGAAAAAAATGGCCGAACGGCGCCATGCAGGCGACCCACGCAAACACGGCAAACAATACCCGGATGAGCTTCCGCGATCGCAGCCTCCGCATGAGAAACGGCAGCGGTAAAAGCAGGCCCGCCACGATCACAAGCAGGACGTCGATGGTCCAGCCGATGAACGGAGCTAACCACCCCGCTCTACCCGACAGCACGCTGAGTTGCGCTGCCTCTCCCTCAGGGCCGCCCGTGGGCGAATGCGTGGCCCAGAGAAGCATCAGGCTTCTCGACAGGAGCACCCATCCACCGAGCAACGTTCCGATGACAACAGCGCGCGCGACATTGCGGGAGAAGATTCTGCCCGTGATCAACGCGTCGAGCGACGTCAATTTACCGGGATAGGCTTCTCGTATGTCTCCTTCACCGCTCCCGTAGGCAAGACCGAGAAGAAGTCCGAAGAAGAGGTAGGTCACTCCGGCTGGTATGAAGACCAACCAGACTGATTTCGTATTGTTCGGATCGGAGGCAAATTCGAAGGCCGCTAAATCCGATTGCAGGATGACCGCCATGAACAGGGCGGTCACGGCCATCGCCAGGACCAGCATACGCTGATACGAGACCTCCTTCTGCTGTGCACGCTGTGCAAAACGGTAGAGGCCAAACGCGAGGACCACGACCACTGCCAGACCGTAGAGAATCTTGATTACGATCGAGACGAGATTGCCTGAACTGAAATTATTGCGCGCGAAAACCGGATCGAGTTGAGCGTCGAACGACTTCTCGACGAGTTGATCGCCCGTGATTACCACGCTCAATTGCAGCTTTAGCATCGGACTGGCGGGTAATGGCAGCAGCCATGAATAGCGCCTCGTGATGGCTCCCTGAACGATGTCTTCCTTGACAGTCGGAGAGGGCAGGGGAGTGAAAGCGCGGAGCTCAGGCTCAGATTGAGCGACCTCTTCGGCCTTGCGTCGCGCAGGCTCCTCGCCCGCATCCCTCGAAGCGTTCCGGTGCTCCTTCCGGCTTTTTACGACGCCATACCCACGAAAGCACTCGTCCATCCGGCGCAAGCTTGACCCTGACGACCTGATTCTGCTCGACCGATCTGAAGAGGACGTCGATGCTGGCGACAGGCGCCAATCTCTTCGAGAGGCTCAAATCTGCGCCCGGCAGCATCCGATAGTAATATAGTCGTTGATTGTCGTATGCCACGACGCTGAAGGCTTCCCAGCCGTCGACACTCACGCCATTGGCGGCAGAACCCTGCGCCGCAAGCTTGATCGCTTCGTCACGATTGACTGACAGACCGGCTTGCATGCCCGGCTCGTGGCGAGGAATGATTGCAATCGAAGCCAGATACGCGAGTGGCGAGAGAGCCAGCACAAGCACTAAAGCCCACTTTAGACGCCGAGAATGTGATTGTTGTGGCAGCATAGAGGAGCGGTCTGTGGCGCAGAGTATAGAGCCTGATCCAAAGTGTCAAGAAAGCAATTTGGAGTGTAACGACCCGGGACCGGATAGCCACAAAGAGGCACAAAAGTCACAAAGGTAAAGATAAAGGGAGAATGCTGCCGAATCCTTTTGTGTCTTTTGTGCATTTTTGTGGCTATCCGTTCCCCAGGGTCGCCGCACTCCAAATTGCTCCCTCGCATTTCTACTGGTCACCAGCTAGAATGCGCCATATGGATGCATTGGGCATGGTTGAGTGCCGCGGCTTTGTGGCTATGATTGAAGCCGCGGATGCAATGGTCAAGGGTGCGAACGTCCACCTCGTAGGATACGAGAAGATCGACGCCGGCCTTGTGACCGCAATAGTTCGCGGCGAAGTCGGAGCTGTCCGGGCCGCTGTCGACGCCGGCGCGGCGGCCGCCTCACGCATCGGCGAGGTCGTCTCGACTCATATCATTCCCCGCCCACATTCTGAGGTCGACGAGGGTCTTCCGATTCTCCATACAGGCGAGACAACACGAAAGCCGATCAGCGGCTCGGTTCGTCCTCGAGGCTGAGCTCCTCGAATCAATCTATTTCAAGCAGGGTTATTTCCGGCGGGCAGCCGTATCGTAGTGGAAGCACGACCGTACCGAGTCCACGGTTGACGTATATCTGGGTCCCTCCAAGCTGCGCATGCCCCCGCATCAGCCGGCGGCTTGGACGATTGAGTCTTCGCCTGAACGCGCGATCGCGCCTTCCCGCAAGGAGCCGCCAATTGATCTGACCGCCGTGAGTGTGGCCAGAGAGGACAAGGTCGATTCCCGCGCGAGCGGCTTCACGAATGATTGCCGGATTATGTGAGAGTAGAATGCGCGGTTCGTTTCGAGTCGTCGATGAAAGGGCCCGTGGCAGATCATCACGATGTACGAGCAGATCGTCTATACCAGCGAGATGGAACCGAGCGCCGTTCTGCTCGATGGTCACAGCCTCATTGCGGAGGACTCGTATTCCTGCGGCGTTGAGCTCGCCGGCCATCAGTTCGGCATCTGTCCAGTGATCATGATTTCCGAGGACGGCGAACACACCGAGCCTCGCCCGCAAGCCTCCAAGGGCCCGGGCGCAGCCCGGAATGTAACCGGCCGAATGCGAGACGTAGTCTCCGGTCAACGCAACGAGATCGGGCTCGAGCAGGTTGGCCATGCTGACGGCTTCCGAGATCTCTCGTTCACTCAGAAACTGGCTGTGATGGACATCTGAAAGCTGGACTATTCGGAAACCCTTGAGGGCTGCTGGCCAGCGCTCGATCTGAATAGGCTGCCGCGTGATTTCAACTTGCCGAGGTTCAAGCAAGGCTGCTTGCATCAATGCGGCAAGGGGCCGCTTCTGCCGATTTGCACGCCGCTGTCTCCAGCGCGCGAGCATGCTCTCGTTCATCCAGCTAGCCTCAGATTCGGTACATTCTCCAACGCTTCTGTCTGAGTGATTATAAATCCGGCAATCAAATCGCTCAAGGAAGCGCCCGTCTCTGAGGCCAGCGTCAAGTTCAGCTTCAACCGGCGCGATTAGCCGCTGCCTTCGCAGTCTCGGCTATCCGCAGGGTGTCTACGTACTGCTGAAAACGCACAGGCCGGCCCTTGGAAAGGGTCCAGATATGGGCCACCTGCGATTTTGCGGGCAGAGACGTGCCTCTGTAAGTACCATCGTAGTAACCCAGGACGACGACCCTCTCGCCGGCATCGAACATCTCGTCCACCCTGACCTCAAGGCGCTCGAAACTCGCAGCAATCCGGTCGAAGACGCCTGTCCTCACCGCTTCCAGTCCTCGATAAGGGCTCTTGTCGGCAAGCGGTGAGTTGTCGGCCGCAAACCATTCAATCCCAGGATCGAAGTAACTCAGCACTGTCGCATAGTCACCGGCGCCGAATGCTGCGTAAACTTTGCAGATAGTGCTTAGATTCTCCTTAGCAACCTGCTCGACAGCATTCTTTCGCTTGGCAACAATGCTATAAGCTGTTTTGACCTTATCCGCGCATTCTTCCCCGCAGACAGTGATCGGAGTGTCGGCAACGTTGACCTGAATCCCTCCGTCAGCTATCTCCCAATCACAAACCGGACATAACGTCGTAGCCATAGATCCTCCCGAATTGATTCTTGGCGCGAGTGCCGGCCAATCCGGCCTCATCTTGTGATGAGATTATTCGACCTGCGATCTCCGGGCGGCTATCAGATTCTTGCTCTTTTGACTTCGGAGGGGGTGTGGCCGAACTCGCGGCGGAATGCCTCCGTGAAGTGGCTATGGCTCGAAAAACCCAGCTCCAGTGCGAGCTGCGTGAGGTCCGTTGGATCGTCGTGAAGACGTTCAAGGGCCGCGCGAAGGCGCAGCCTGGTGAGGTATCTGTGGACCGGAAGGCCCGTCTGCCTTTGAAATATTCTGGCGAAGTTGAATGGCGACGAGTGGACGGCGCGTGCCACCTCATCCAGTGTTATCGGTTCGGCGAACCGGCTCGCAAGGTATTTCTTAGCGGCTTCAGCGCGATCGGCATGGTCGTTCCTGGTGTCCCGCCTCACCGGAATTGCGGGCATCTCCTGATCGTCAAATGCCGACGCCAGAATGTCGCCGACGATTGCGAGCGCTGTCTCGTCCACCCACAGCGGTTCGGGTTGAGATGACTCCAGCTGTGCAATGAATTGCCGGTGGCGCCAGAATAGCTGAGGGTCACATGGACCAGTGACGAATTTGAAGAGCTTGCCTTGCTGTTCAACGACGTCCGGGTCGAGCTCGCGAACGATCTCAGCGAGCACGCCTGGTTTGACGACAAACATCGTGCCGCGATCGCCGCAGGCGGCCGGATGGCTCACCCGGTAGGTTGATCCCCTGGCAAAGAAGACTGACTGATTGACGTCCGAGGTCACCTGTTTGCGTCCGAAGTGGCGGCTGAATGCGCCACGGCGCATGAGGACGATGCGATCCTTGTCAGATTCTTCCTCAGCTGAGACGTCAGTGGTGTCGGCATGGCAAGAGTAGTCGGCGATGGTCAGGAGGGTGCTCTGATAGAGACGCCGATATGTGAGCATTAAAGGGATGGTAGCTTGCCCTCGAGGGCGTCTGCAAGGGAGCAATTTGGAGACCCGGCCGAGGAGCCACGAAAAAGCACAAAAGGCACAAAAGGATTCTGCGGTATTCTCCCTTTTTCTCTTTACTTTTGTGCCTTTTGTGCTTTTTCGTGGCTCCTCAGCCGGGTCTCCAAATTGCTCCCCTGGAGAGGATTCTTGAGCAAAAAATCCAGATGGCGCAAACATTTAATGTTGAACCGCGTGAAGTTTGTTGAAAGATTCTCTTAAATTGCGCTATGATGCCGCTGGAATTTATAACCCTCCCGCTGCCGCTCCCGCGGTAGCAAAGGCGTTGCCGGGGCGTTATCCGGTCCCGGTGGTGTAGAGACGCGGTGTTCGTTGCAGAGTTCTCTCGAGCGGCGCAAAGATCGTTTGAGAGTGAAGCTGAAGAGCGCTGATCCGTCAGCCGTGGTAAAGAGGACTCACCTCCTCGGTCTACGGACTAAGTTCCCGATCCTTGATTCATTGAAACCAGCGAAGCGACATGTGAACGGTTTTCACATAGCCGCGCAACTCCAACTGTGATCAGATCATCTAATTGGCGGGCTTCTTTGAAAAGAGTGAGATTGGAGAGCCCGAGGTTCAGGAGGCAATGACCACTGGCTCGGGTTGGTCTATAAGTGCTGGTTGATTAACAATAAAGGTTGTCCCCACTCCCCTTTTGGGCGTTTGAGGAGGAGACGAAGCCAATGGCACATCAGATCGGACAGAAGTCGGCAGTAAGCCCGACCTATCTCAACCCCGATCTTAAGAGTTCACAGGCGCAGGACTTTGAAGATAAGCTGACGGCGCGCATTGTCGGTCAGGAGCGCGCTGTGCGGCGAATCACCGGGCTCTACCAGATTTACCTCGCCGGACTAGCGCACCCCGGCAGGCCAATCGGCACGCTTCTCTTCCTGGGACCTACGGGCTCGGGCAAGACTCGTGTCGTTGAGGCTGCGGCGGAGGTTCTCTTTGGCGATCCTAATCTGGTGACCAAGATAGATTGCGCTGAATTCCAGCATTCGCATGAGATCGCCAAGCTGATCGGCTCGCCTCCAGGTTACCTGGGTCATCGCGAAACCTCTCCCATGCTCACACAGGAGAATCTCGATCGCTCCCACTCCGATAATGTGAAACTGTCGCTGGTGCTCTTTGACGAAATTGAGAAGGCTTCTGATGCTCTGTGGCAGCTGCTGCTGGGCATTCTCGACAAGGCTACGCTGACGCTCGGTGACAACCGGCGCGTCGATTTCTCGCGCTCAATCGTCGTCATGACCTCCAATCTCGGAGCTCGGGAGATGAGCGAGATGATCTCGGGTGGAATTGGCTTTGTGCAGAAGGCCGGCATCGTCGACAACGAAGTCGATCAAAAGATCTATCGCACCGCGGTTGAGGCGGCTCGCCGCAAGTTTTCGCCAGAATTCATGAACCGAATCGATAAGGTAGTGGTCTTCCGGAGCCTGCGCGACAGCCACCTCCGTCAGATTCTCGACATCGAACTCGACGCGGTTCAGGAGCGCATCATGCGCGGTTCGGGTGAGAAGTTCATCTTCAAGTGTACCGATAGCGCGAAGAAGTTTCTTCTCGATGAGGGTATCGACTTCAAGTATGGCGCTCGCCATCTGAAGCGTGCGATCGAACGGTTCCTCGTCTATCCGCTGTCGAACCTGGTCGCAACCAATCAGGTGGGACTCGGGGATCTTCTGATAGTCGACTATTCGTCTGAGGTCGGCAAGCTGGTCTTTTCCAAGGAGGCAGGCGGCGCCCTCGTGGCTGAAGATGACTCATCCGCCCATATCATTGAGCCTGTCGAGACTCAGATCAGCAGCAACGCAGTTGCCGCCGCGCATGATCTCGAGCCGGCTCCGGCGAAAGCCAAGAACGACCGCAAGGGGTAATCTTCACCGGGCGGTCACCCCGCATTAACTCCAGCCGGCGTCCGTCTCGGCGCCGGTAACACTCACGCCTCAATATCTCTCTCTATATCTATCTCCATCCGCAGCAATGCAGCGCTCAAGGTTTTTCCCTGTGCGTCTGTCTTGAGCGAGAGCGTCCCGCCTCCACCGAGACTATGGTGTAACAGGAAGTTCAACGCCCCAAGATTCGGCAGCTCATAACGCTCGACATCGCCAAGCACAATGCCCGCAAAATGCGCCTTGACACGCTCGGCGGTCACTTCCGAGACGAGCACCGGATAGTATTCCGGCTTCAGGGCGATAAGCCCGACATTTGCCGTATCTCCCTTGTCTCCGGATCGCGCGTGCGCCAGTCTCAGCAGTTGTACCTTCATCGGATTTGCGGGCTCAATGGATCGGGAATGTCTTGCTCACTCCAGTGCGGTCATTGGTTACCGTGAACACCCGCTGTGCGGCGATGACGGACACCTCTATAGCGTTGGCCGCATCGTTCTGCTCTTCGAGATTCGCGATGTGATCGGGAGCTGCGTTCTGTTCCGGCGTCGCCTGCACGTTGCGATGAAGCTGAAAGAGTTCGGTGTGCGATGGCAACTCGCCGATCCAGCGAACCACGTCGGGATGGCCCCCCTTCCTGGCGCCATTGTTCATGATAGCGACCGTTGGGAGGAGGCTCTGCATGAGCGTTGTGTTGTTGCTGTTATTGCCGCCGTGGTGGGTCACCTGGTAAAGGTCGACCTGACCAATCACGTTCTCGGGGCAGGCCAGCTTGTTCTCGACGTTCCACGTCAGATCCCCGCCGTCAAAGAAATCGAAGCTTCCGTACCTCAATATCAATGCGACACTTTGGGCATTGTCGGAGGGGTCTTCATCCTGAAGAGTGGCGCCGGCGCATTTCGTGATTGGGATGCCCACCCGAATTGCCATGCTGGAGGGTAGCGCTCGCCGCGGCGACGCAGACGAGTGAGATTGCGGGAGTTCCGGCTGCGTGCCGGAGGGGAATCTGATCGCCGGGCTTGAGAGTTGTAGTCTTGTCGTGAGCGGCCTTGAGATAGGCGGCATACATGTTGGGATCACGATCCTGCCCCTTGCCCATCGGTCCGTGATCATAGAAATGCTTGACCTGAACAAGCGCGGCGAGCCCGGGAACGCCGCCAAAGTGATCCTGGTGGTAGTGCGTCGTCACCAGGTGATCGATGACGGTGATGTTCTCATGCTGCATGGCTTTCTGAATTCGCTTCGCATCCCGATCGTCGTTCCCGGGCCAGCCCGTGTCAATCAGTATCGATTCACCGGCCGGCGTGACGATGAGAGTGGCCGCTCCTCCTTCAACATCGATGCATTGAATGTCGAGCGTTCGGCGTTGAGTAGTAACTGGCGCGGTTGCGGCGGCAGTAGCCAGGATAAGTAGAAGGGCGAGGAAGGGAATTAATCTAGCACGAGACATCCATGACCTCCGTCAGGTGGGTATTCCAATATCGAAGTTTGCCGCAGAGCGAAATCGTGCCGCAGGCTGTCCAGCCTGCGGCAAAGGTCGCGACCGGGCCCGAGATCTTTGGGTATTACAGTGGCGAAGTTTGCCGCAGACTGGACAGTCTGCGGCACGATTACAGTCCAAGACACGATTACATTCCAGGCCGGTTACACCCAAGACACATTTACCATCGAAAGCACGAGTTCGGCGCGATCATATTATCTGCCCGGACCCAATGCAATTGCGCAGTTGCCGATCTGCTATAATCCACCCGGCCCATTCTCATGGCGAGCGAAGCAATCGCTGTAAATACACTCCGGGTAAGAGATTATCGATATCCAGGAGAAGTGTTTTCGCTATCGATTACGATTGGCGTGCTGCTCGGAGTCTACATCCTTGTGCTCTGGGTCTTCCCGAGCACCTGGAGCCAGACCTGGAAGACGATTGCCCTGACCATGCTTGCGCTGGGCGTCTACCTGATCACGATCATCGTCCAGCAGCGAGCCGCCTTTGGAACACTAGTTCGCGTCAGTCCAAGACAGTTTCCGGAGCTCGCCAAACTGGCCACCGAAGCGGCTGAGCGTCTTGCGCAGCCACCTGTGGCCGTCTATGTGAAGCGCGCCTCCGAGATGAACATATATACGCTCGGTTTCTGGCGGAGCCCGCTGATCGTCGTGACTTCCTCGCTGGTGGACCAGATGGAGGTAGACAGCCTTCAGTTCTTTATTGGCCGGGAGATTGGACATGTTCAGGCTGGTCACACCTGGCTGCGTACGCTGCTCAAGCCGCTCGGCGAAACGGTGCCGATTATCGGCAGACTGCTCAACAGTGTGATCTTCGGATACTGGCTCAACCACACCGAGTTCACCGCCGATCGTGCGGGCCTTATCGCCTGCCGGTCGTTGACGACTTCAGTGAGCACCATGGTCAAGTTCGGTGTGGGAGTGAAGCTCTTCGAAAAGCTTGATCTGCGCGAGTTTCTGGAACAGTTGAATGAAGTTCGCAACGTCCGCGGGCGCGTCGCCGAGATTGTTGCCGAACAACCCTATCTGACCGCTCGCGTAAAAGACCTGGTTCGATTCGCTCTCTCGGAGCGCTTTCAGTGCCTCGTGCCCTGAGAGGCACTCGCATACGAAGATACTCGGCGTTTTGCCGAAAGGGTTTGCCGACTCCGGCAGGATGGACGTTTCTCAATCGGGTGGCATGAATGAGGCGACTCTTCAGGACATCACGATCAGCGAGCCATTCGACAGTCTTCACGACGAAAACGCGCCCGATCCGGCCCATCTACTGGTCATGCTCGACAGTAACAAGCCACACCCGCTTCGGATGCGGCTGACTCGAATAGGACGCAACCTCGACAATGACATAGTGGTCACGAACGATCGAGTCAGCCGGTATCACGCAGAGATCGTCCGTCGCGGCGAGGAACTCATGATCGTCGACAAGGGAAGCCGCAACGGCGTCTGGGTGAATGGCTGGAGGATTACCGGACCGGCACGCGCTGGGCCCTGGCGATGAGATTCGGATTGGTCGCCAGGAATTTCGGTTCACCGAGAAGGGGGCCTCTGAACAGGCAAGCTAGTACAAAGGAAAGAATAGCGGACATGGTGCGCGCCGGATCCGAGGCGCGAGAGGCATTCTTTGCAAGCTGGTCGCCTCAGCTCGAGCAGGCTGCAGGATTGATCGTCGATTCGATGCGGACAGGCGGCAAGCTCCTGATCTTTGGGAACGGAGGCTCTGCGGCTGATGCGCAGCATATCGCCGCCGAGCTGGCTTTCAAAATGTCGCGTGACCGGCAGGCCTTGCCGGCTCTCGCTCTGACTACCGACACCTCGCTGCTTACGGCGATCAGTAATGATCATTCTTTTGATCTTGTCTTTGCGCGACAGATATCGGCGCTCGGGCGGGAGGGGGATGTGGCGTTGGCGATCTCGACGAGCGGGAATTCGATAAATGTGGTTGAGGGCGTCAAGCGCGCGCGTGAAGTCGGGATGGTCACGATTGGATTGCTCGGATCAGGAGGTGGGAAGGTGTCTCCGCTGGTAGACTTGCCGCTGATCGTGCCTCACGGCGATACGCCCCATATTCAGGAAGTGCACATCGCGGCAGCGCATATCCTCTGCCAATTGATCGAGGATGGAATGTGCCCCGAGTGACCACCTCTTCTTTGCGGTCTTTCTTTGCGTTCTTTGCGTCTTTGCGCGAGGAGTATCTCGCAAGGAGCCCTGTCCGAGATACACCGCGCGCAAAGACGCAAAGAACGCAAAGAAAGACCGCAAAGAAGAGGTGATACACATTTAATGTCAATCTACCGCGCAGCAGCCCATCGATCTCACCGGCATATCCACCTACCCGCTGGCCTCGCGCCAGAGCAAGGTGACAGTCGATGATTTCGCTCGCCCGCTGACGGACGAACAAGCCCGGGCTGCCCAGCCTCTCATCGGTTCTCTTCCGCACATCCTTGCCGCGGATACTCTTCGTGAAGTTGCCTCAGCGGTTGTCACCGCGAGCAGAGAAGGGCGTGCGATCATCTGGGGCATCGGCGGTCATGTTATTAAGACGGGCCTGGCTCCGATTCTCATCGATCTCATGCGACGAGGCTTCGTCACTGCCATAGCGACCAACGGATCCCGGCATAATCCACGATTTCGAGGTCGCTCTCTCCGGCTCGACCTCCGAGGATGTCGACGAGTCACTTGGAGCCGGAAGGTTTGGCATGGCCGAAGAGACAGGCCGCATGATCAATGAGGCAATCAACGCGGGTGCCGCCGATGGCATTGGTATCGGCGAGTCGGTTGGCAGAATGCTGGTCAGGATGGGCCCGCCCTACGCTGCCTATTCGCTCCTTCATGCGGCATTCGTTTCGAAGGTTCCGGTGACGTCACACGTGACCATCGGCACTGACATCATTCATCTGCACAACGCGGCGGACGGCGCGTCCATTGGCGCAGGCACGCACCGGGACTTTCGTTTGTTCACCGAGCTCATCAAGGGGCTCCATGGTGGAGGCGTCTATCTTAACGTAGGATCCGCCGTGACGCTTCCCGAGGTCTTTCTCAAGGCCGTCACCGTCCTGCGCAATCTTGGCGAACCGCTTCAGGACTTCATGACAGCCGATTTCGATTTCATTGGCCACTATCGGCCTTTGACCAACGTGGTTCGGCGTCCCGTCGCCAATGGCGCAGGGCGCGGTTTCCACATTACCGGCCACCACGAGCTCACAATTCCGGTATTAGCAGCTGCGATCGTGGGCTCTTCGACGTGAGACTTAGAATCTATGCCTTTTTGTCCATCCTGTGGCGCGGAATTCCGCGCCGGTTTTATCGAATGCAACTCATGTCTCGTTCCTCTGGTCGATACGCTCGAGGACTTCGTTGACGAGCCCGGATCCGAAACGAGAACAACTCATGCCCACCACGATGAGGACGCACTGAAACTGCTTGCGAGCTTCAACGATGAGGGCGAGATCGCTCTTGCGAGGCGTCTGCTGGACGAAGGGGGCGTCCCTTCGGTGGTTCACGGCGGGCACGCACAGAATGTCGAAGCCTGCGCCGCGTTCCAGCTGTTCGTCGATGAGGATTATGTGGACGCCGCGCGCGAGACGCTCGCCACCTATCAGTCACCCTCGCTGGTCACAGGCCAGATCGAGGGCCAGCTTGTCCGGTTGCAACAGGAGCTCATTCAGGTAGAGCGGCGGCGCCGGAATCTCGGATCTGAGATTCAATCGGTTCGAGATGGAATCGAACGCTTGAAGGTCAGTCTTCAGAGTCTCAACCACAGTCTCGAAGAAGAGGATCAGAGAGCCCGATGAGTCCCCCTAACTTGATTGAGCTCGCGACACGTGCTGCGCGCGAGGCTGGAGCGATCCTTCGTGACTATGCGAGTCGGGATTTCGGCGTCAAGCACAAAGGAAGAATCGATCTCGTAACCGAGGTGGATCTCGAGAGTGAGCGCCATATCAGGAATCTCATCACCGAGTACTATCCCGGTCACCAGATTCTGGCTGAAGAGGGTGGCGCCTCCGGCGGTGAAGGCGACTATTGCTGGATAATCGATCCTCTTGACGGAACGACCAACTACGCGCACAGGTATCCGATGTACTGTGTTTCGATTGGTGTTGAGCATCGGGGAGAGAATGTACTGGGCGTAGTCTACGATCCAAATCGCGATGAGCTGTTTGCAGCTGAGCGCGGTTCGGGCGCAACTCTCAATGGCAGGCCGATTGGTGTTTCAACGGTAAGCGGTTTGGAGAAGTCTCTCGTAGTCTCGGGTTTTCCGTACGATGTGAGAGAGAGGATGTCGGACTATCTTCCCGTCTGGGAGCGGTTTTTGTCGAAGGCGCAGGCCGTGCGACGCGATGGGGCAGCGGCGCTCGATATGTGTTACGTGGCCGCCGGCCGCTTTGACGGTTTCTGGGAGTTTGGCCTCCATCCGTGGGACACCGCTGCTGGTTGGGTAGTCGTCGAAGAAGCTGGTGGCCGCGTTACTCGCGCGGATGGCGGACGTTTCGATAATCACTGCGACAACCTGCTCTGTTCCAATGGCCTTATTCATGACGAGATGGCCGCGGTGATTCGTTAGTGTGGGGCGGCCGCGAGCCGCCCCTACGATGCCACATTATGGCTAAAAGGGGCAGCGTTGCAGACTGTCTGCAAAATTGTCCCCGATCCACTCGGCATCCCGTCACGGATTCGAGAAGGTTGCCAGCGGCAAGCGAAGCGCAGCCCCTGGAATGCCCAGCGAGCGAAGGCCCTGCGCCCTGCAACGCGGCGCGCGAGACGCCCGTCGGCATTACGTAAACGTCCCTTGACGTCCGTAATGCCGTCCCTTCAGGACTGCCCATTTCTTTTTGTCGTGAATCCCAGGGGCTTCGCCCCGGGCTATTTCAGGTTGCGCCTCTGGCGCGAACCAAATTGCGTCGCGAAGTGCCACATTATCGAGATAGCCTGTAAGGTGCAGCGCTTGTCCCTGCCCGGCGCATGCCCGTCTGGCGGCGGTAATTCTTCGAGGCTGATTTGAAAGAGAGTCATTACACCTACTGGGCGAAGTATTCCGCCGATGCTCGTTACAATCTGGCGGTCAGTGGAGTGCTTTCCTGCGGTCCCGCACGATCTTCACGTCAATGCACAGGATATTGAACTCAACGGCGACAACCTCGACGGGCTCCCGCCATTGGTTGAGGCCATTGCCGCAAAGTATGGCGTCTCGCGCGAGTCGGTGGTTACCGCCCAGGGGACATCGATGGCCAACTTCCTTGCCTGCGCCACCCTGCTCGAGCGTGGGGACGAGGTTCTGATCGAGCATCCCGCTTACGATCCGCTGCTGGCAGTAGCCGACTATCTTGGTGCGGAGGTCAAGCGCTTCCACCGGCGATTTGAGAATGGCTACGAGATCGATACCGATGAACTGGGCCGGCTGGTTTCATCGCGAACGCGGTTGTTGATGATAACGAGCCCGCACAACCCTAGCGGAGTTGTCGTGAGCGAGTCTGCACTTCAACAAATTGCTCAAATCGCTGAACGCACGGGAACATACGTTCTCATGGACGAAGTCTATCGCGACGCTCTCTTCGAGCTCGCGCCCCCGGTGAGCGCAACGCTCAGCCGCCGGTTCATAGTTACAAGCAGTCTCACGAAAAGCTACGGTCTGGGCGGACTTCGTTGCGGCTGGATAATATGCGAGCCCGAGCTAGCCGCCCGAATGCGTCGAATGAATGATCTCTTCGGATCGTACGGCTCGATGCCGAGTGAGACGCTGGGCCTCGCGGCATTCCGGCAGCTCGGAGCACTTGAACGGCGGGCGAAAGAGATACTGGATCCTAACACAGAGATTGCGCATGCGTTTCTCTCATCGCACAGGGATGTTCTCGAGTGCATTGTGCCTCCGAGATCGCTGACTGTCTTCCCTCGGCTCAGACGTGAGGATGATAGCCAGGTGTTACACGATCGGCTACGCAAGCTCGAGACATCAATTGTGCCCGGCGCCTTCTTCGAATCCCCGCGCCATTTTCGCCTCGGCTTGACGGTCGCAACTGAAGATGTTCGAGAAGGCCTCAATCGCCTTTCTCTTGCTCTCCGCATGACCTCCTGATGAACGCTGTTTGTTTCGCCGCGCAGGACAAGTGTAGAATCCTCGCTAAACCGCATGTCAAAATTCGAACTCAAGACGGCTGGTGTCATCGTCGGACCGCGAAAGCCTGAAGCGATCGCTGTAGTCTGTGAACTTGCTACGTGGTGCAGGCAGCAGGGAATCGAGCTTCGCGCCGAGGAACAGATTGCCCGCCAGGTTCCTTGCCAGCCTCTCAGGCTGCATCGCGACGAGCTGGATGAAGATCTGGATCTGATGGTAGTGCTCGGGGGCGACGGCACCATGCTTGGAGCCGCCCGGCTGATTGGTTCGCGCAACATCCCGGTTCTGGGAGTCAATTTCGGTTGGCTTGGCTATTTGACTGAATTCACGCTTGATGAGCTCTTCACCGCGCTCGACGGGCTGCTTGAGGGCAACTACCGCATTGAACAGCGCATGTTGCTTGATGTCGGTATCGAGCGGGATGGAAAAAGTCTCGAGACCTATCGCGCGCTCAATGACGCAGTGGTCACCAAGGCATCGCCCGCCCGGATGATCGACCTCGAGTGCTATGTCAACGATTCGTTCATGAACAGCTTTCGCGCAGATGGCATGATCGTAGCGACGCCGACGGGCTCGACGGCCTACTCTCTCTCTGCCGGCGGTCCGATAGTCCACCCAAGCATGTCAGCCATTCTTCTGACGCCGATCTGTCCGCATATGCTCTCGAATCGGCCCGTGGTCATTCCTGGCGAGTGCACTGTCGTCGTCGTCTTCAAGAGATCGGAGGAGGACGTCAACCTGACGATTGACGGCCAGCTCGGGATCAGCCTCTTTCCACAGGATCGGATTCTTGTGCATCGGAGCGCAGTGAGCTTCGATCTTATCAGGCCGACCAATCGGAATTACTTCGAGGTGCTTCGGACGAAGCTCAAGTGGGGCCCCGCCCTTTGAGCGCGCTTTGAGGGGAGACGACAATGCTGTTCCCTATTGGTGACGACAACACTCAGCGGCGCATGACGCCGGTTGTCACGTACGCGCTGGTGGCGATCAATGTCATAGTCTTCCTCTACCAGCTTGCGGATCCCCAGTTTACGAACGGGTACAGCGTCGTCCCTTATGAGATCACGCATGGCGTCGATCTTGTGGGCGCGGGCATGCGGCGCGGTGGAATCTCGCAGGCTCCCGGCCCAACGCCCATTTATCTGACGCTGCTGACTGCCATGTTCATGCATGGCGGCTTCATGCACATTCTCGGGAATATGGTCTACCTCTGGATCTTCGGCGATAACGTCGAGGATCAGATGGGCCATATGCGATTTCTGACCTTCTACCTGCTTTGCGGATTTGCAGCCAGCGGAGCTCACATTCTCTTCAATGCCAACTCCACGGTACCGAGTCTCGGAGCCTCCGGGGCGATTGCCGGAGTGCTCGCTGCCTATCTCGCTCTCTTTCCACACCAGAAAGTGAGGGTACTGATTCCTCTCGGGATTCTGTTCCCTGTAGTCGAACTGCCGGCGCTGCTGGTGATCGGCTTCTGGGCGGTCCTCCAGTTCTTCAGCGGTTTTGGGTCGTTGGGCGGCTCATCGCAGGGCGGAGGCGTCGCCTACATGGCGCATATGGGCGGCTTCGTGGCTGGGCTCGTGCTCGTCTGGGTCTTCAGAAATCCGGCGCTGCGGTATCGAGAACCAGACTATCACCGCGAGATCTGAGACGATCCTTGCTTAGCCTGCGATGCCTTCCCAAGCTCCATCGCTTTACTGAAATCCGCGAGGGCGCCGTTCAGATCGCCCTTCAACTGGCGCGCGCAGCCACGATTGTTCCACGCAGTGGGCTCATCAGGTTTGAGTCTTATCGAACGATCACAATCGGCTATCGCACCGTCGAGATCGCCCTCGCGATAACGGACTTCGCAACGATTGGTCAGCGCCAGAGTATCGCGGGAGTTGAGCTTCAATGCCTCATCAAAGTCGTGGTGGGCGCCGGAAAGGTCGCCCTGGAGCTGCTTTGCAGAGCCGCGGTTGTTCCAGGCTCGCAAGTCGCGCGGATTCATCTCTATCACCCTGGTGAAGTCTGCGATCGAGGCTTCGAACTGGCCCAATGCCGATAGGACAACGCCCCGGTTGAGATATGCGCCGGCTTTGCGCGGGCCAAGTTCGAGCGCGCGAGAGTAATCCGCGAGAGCTCCGTTGAGGTCGCCCTGCTGGTGCCTGGCAACGCCGCGATTGAAATAGGCAATGGCATATCGCGCATTGAGCTGAATGGCGAGATCGTAATCGGCTATCGCAGGATCCCAGGCTCCCCTGGTGAGTGATTGATTTCCGCGCTCAAGATATGAGGCGGCCGACGATTCTCGTGATGTTTGAGCGTAATTCAGAGTGCTCATGAGAGACACGACAAGCGGTAGCATGAGCAAATAGCGGCTGCGCATTTATTCCCCCTCCTTCTCCGATAATCCTACATTACTCTTACGAGAGACAGGCGGAATAAATGCGCTTGATGCGACATCCAGGCGAAGAAAAGGGCTGGTTTTGACGATGTTCGAAGGGGTGGCTCTGTCTGAAACGAACCGGGAAGCTTGGTTAGTGGATGGTGTGCTCGGCGAATCAATCCTGATGGAAAATATTCATTGAGTTCGTTAGTGCGTTTTCCGGCGCCTGACGGCGACCTGCGCCGCTGCAGTTACAAGCCCTGCACCTACAATCGTTTTCGACAATGCTGACACTTCGCGACCAAAATCGTTCTCGACAATGCTGCACTCGCGGCAAGATTGTAGGGGCAGGGCTTGTCCCTGCCCGTCCCGTGCCCGAAGGGCGCGGGGATCTCTGTGTGGAGAGACGAATTGGAAACAACTGCGACTAGGTCTTCCCAACTCCTTGCCTGGCCGAAGGCTCATTCATTTCCCTGAGATCCTCTTCTTCATTTCATTAAGTAACGTTTGTGCCTGTTGCGTAGGTTCCCCACCGAGCTCTCGACAATGAGCAAAGTCTGCATCTGCCTCCTGCACGTTGCCTAGCGCGAGCCGCGTTACTCCGCGGGAGCAGTAGATATCAGCCATTCTGGGGTTAAGCCTGAGCGCCGCATCGAAGTCAGAGATCGCCTTGGCAAATTCCTCCTTCGCTGCCCAGGCAGCGCCTCGCAAGGCCCATGCAACTGCCAGTTGCGGGTCGAGATCGAGTGCGTGGTTCAAATCGGCCAAGGCAAGGTTGATCTCGCGCTTTGCAAGCCGCGCTCCTCCTCGATTCCCGTAGAACGCACCGCTCTGAGGGTTCAGTGAGATAGCGCGGCTGTAGTCAGCGATCGCTCCGTCTATCTCGCCCTGCTGCTGCTGTATCAGGCCACGATTGTTCCAGGCGACGAAATTGCGCGGATTCAGCTTGATGGCCCGGTCACAGTCTGAGATTGCAGCGTCAAGCGCGCCTTGCTTATAAAAGACGCCGCAGCGGTTAGCCCAGGCATCAGCACTATGGGAATTCAGCTTGATGCCCTGACTGAGGTGGGTAACGGCTGCGGCCAGGTCGCCCTGCTCACTTAGAGCCACTCCACAATGGCTCCAGGCAAGTGGCGTCCAGAGGGTTGACCTCAATCGCCCGGGTGAAATCGGCGATTGCTTCCTCTCGGTGACCCTGGTCATGTTGAATGATTCCGCGGTTGAGGTACGCACTCGGCATAACGCGGATAACTCGATTGTCCGGTTGTAATCGCCGATGGCTCCATCCAGGTCACCCTTATGCTGTTTCGCAAGGCCGCGGTTGTAGTAAGCCGTGGCTCGGGCATCGAAGGCTATCGCAAGGTCGTAGTCTTCAATTGCGTGATCCCAGTCACCTTTAGCCAGCCATTTATTTCCGCGTTCTATATAGGAAGAGGCTGAGGATGCGCGAGAGGTTTGAGCTTGAGCGACTGAGGCCACGGCCAGAAATATAACTAATGCGCGCAGGCTTCGTTGGTGTAGCATAGGTTCCTCCACTTGTGCCGATCTCGTTACTGTGATAGAAGGCACGTGTGGCCGGCTTGCCCCGGCCACACGTTCGCCTCAAAGTGAACCCGGTTTGAGGCTTCTGCTCTGAACATTAGCCATTAGGCTCACTTCGTGGAGGACGCTACGTCTTCTGTGGTGGGCACGTCCTCTGAGCCAGTTCGTTTCTTTCTCGTAAAAAAATCGGAGAGTTTTCGGAGGCGCTGTGGATAAGCGTCTGAAGGACTTCTACCAATTCGGTCGGTTCCGGCTGGACGGCTCCGAGTGCCTATTATTGCGCGACGGAGAGGTAGTTAGCCTGACTCCCAAGGCGTTCGACCTCCTGAAGTTCATGGTTGAACGACCAGGAGAGCTACTGACGAAGGAGGAGTTGCTGCAGGCAGTCTGGCCCGGCACCTTCGTTGAAGAGAGCAACCTCGCCGATAACATCTCGAAACTGCGCAAGGTACTCGGTGACGATGGCAATGGCCAGCGTTTCATTGAGACGGTGCCAAAGCGCGGTTACCGCTTTACCGCTCCGGTGGAAGTTGTGCTCGCATCGACGACGAATGGCAGAGCACAGGAGCTCCTTGACGAGCCATCGCCACGCCGCTCCGATCAGCTAGATGCGCCAGGCTCGATTAGGATCGTCAAATGGTGGCGTGTGGCTATTCTGGGTCTGGCGACGACTCTCCTGATCAGTGCCCTCCTCATGGGCTCGTGCTATGGAGTTCGATGGATCATCCGTGAAAGGTTTCAGCCTCATCCGCCAACCCTTCGCCCGTTTACACAGTTCACATTTGGTGGTGGATGGGAGGGCCTGCCAACCTGGTCGCCCGACGGCCGAATGATCGCCTATTGCTCAGACCGTGGTGGCAACTTCGATATCTGGGTGCAGGACATCTCCGGCGGAGACCCGCGTTCAGATAACGAAATCGGAAGCCTTCGACTGGCAGCCAGACTGGTCGCCGGACGGAACGAAGATTGTCTTTCGCTCCGAACGCGACGGCGGTGGTTTATATGTCGTTCCGGAGTTGGGAGGCTTGGAACAAAAGATAACCTCGTTCGGCTTTGATCCGCAATGGTCTCCGGATGGTAACCGAATTCTGTTCACCGACAACCCTCTCGAGACAGGAGTGGGACAGCCATACACCGTCGGACTGGACGGAGCGACACCGGTTCGGGTTCAGCCCGAGTTCCTGAGCGAGTTCATCCTGTGTGGTATTAAGTGGGTAGGCTGGCATCCCGGACGGCCAGCGAATATCAGTCTGGGGAGACCATAGCAAACTCGGCCGCGGATTCTGGACGATGACCGCGAACGGTGGCAAACCCATCAAGTCAGAAATCCCGGCTGAGATCGAGAGCCAAATCAAGAACACAAATGTCAGTCTCCAAAGATTCGTATGGGCGCCCTCGGAAAATTCCTTTATTTTGGTGGCTCAGACTCTAACGTTCATAGTATCTGGAGAGTGGGTGTCGATCCTGACACTTTAAAGTGGCTGACCGCTCCGGAGAGGCTGACGAACGACACCGGCCGGTGCAACGATCTCGCGCTTTCGCCGGACGGCAAGAAGCTTGCCTATCAGATCTGCAATGCGAAGTACACGAATCTGGTCGGCGCCGTTTGATTCCGCGAGAGGACAGCTACAAAAAACAATTGAGCCAATCACGGCCCGAGGAAAGGAGAGCTGGGCATTTGACCTGTCACCTGACGGCAAGAAGCTGTCTTTCGTTGCGCTGCCGTGCCGGGAAATTGGGAGCGCTGGGAGAAATCACTTGAGGATGGCTCAGAAAAGCTGCTCGCCACTGAGGACAGTGGAGTACCACTACGCTGGGTTCTGGTCGCGCGACGGAACCCGGCTTGTAGCCCAGAGGGTACGTCCGCAGGGTCCCATAGGCAGTAACCTGGAGGAAGACACAATCGTTGTCTACCCGGCGGGTGGAGGAGACGAACAAGTTGTGGCCTCACCCACCTCGCGCAATGTCGGAGGCTGGGATTGGACTTCCGACGGACACTGGGTGCTGTCATACGACTGTCCACGTGCACCACCGTCAGCGCCATCCTTTATTAAGCTTCTGCCGCTCGCTGCCGCCCCGCACGCGGAAACCCAGGCGCGAATTGTAACCAGCTCGGACGAATACGACATGTGGCAGCCACGCTTGTCGCCGGACGAGCGATGGGTCTCTTTCAACGCCACTAAGAAGGCCGGAACAGAGAATCGCAAGTCGGCCGTCTACGTCGTTCCAACTTCGGGAGGTAAATGGATACGTATCACCGAAGGTAAGTATTGGGACGACGTGCCACGATGGTCTGCTGACGGCAAGACGATCTACTTCACCTCCGACCGCTCCGGGTTCTTCAATATATGGGGCATCAAGATTCAATCAGCTCAGCGGCGAACCTGTAGGCGATGCCTTTCAAGTCACATCCTTTTTTGGGAACCGCATGATGTCCGGACGGGACGCTGCCTACACAATTGGCGCCAATCGCCTCATCGTGAACCTGACGGAGTACTCGGGTGATATCTGGATCCTGGAGAACGTGGATCGCTGAGCATGCCAGACGACACGGACAAGACAATCTATGAATTTCCTCCCTTTCGGCTGGATGCCGGCGAGCGTCTGCTGCTGCGCGACGGAGAGGTAATCAACCTCACCCCGAAGTCCTTCGACTTACTGTGCGTATTGGTCGAACGCCCCGGACGCCTGCTTACCAAAGAGGAGTTGCTGCAGGCAGTCTGGCCGGACGCCTTTGTCGAAGAGAACAACCTCGCCGATAACATCTCGAAGCTGCGCAAGGCGCTCGGTGACGGCGACAACGGCCAGCGTTTCATTGAGACAGTGCCGAAGCGGGGCTACCGCTTTATGGCTCCTGTGGAGGTGGTTCGCGCCTCGACAACGAAGCGTTGGCCTCAGGTGGATAAAAGCATCACCTGGCGGCTCTCTGCTCCTTCGCTTACAGGCGATGGTCATACCAGGCTGGAGCCCGTAGGGGGCGCCATGCCCGTTGGACTCGAAGTTTTACATCGTACGGCCCACCGATGAGGAGTTTCGCGCGGCGATAGCGCGCCAGGACGAGCATTGTGCTGATCAAGGGAGCGCGGCAGGTCGGCAAGACATCGTTGCTCGCTCGCGGGTTGCAGCAAGCGCGAGCGGCGGGGGCGAAAGTGGTCTTGATCGATCTGCAAAAACTCAACGCGGCCGACCTTGCTTCAGCCACGACGTTCTACCTGGCTCTCGCGGATCTCATCGCCGATCAACTCGGTCTCGATGTCGCACCTGATGCGGTCTGGAATGCGCGCCGCGGGCCGAGCATCAACTTTGAACGCTACGTCCGGCGAGAAGTGCTGGGTAAAATCTCAACGCCGATGGTCTGGGGGTTGGATGAAGTTGACCGGCTCTTCACCTGCAGCTTCGGGAGTGAAGTCTTCGGGCTTTTCCGCTCGTGGCACAACGAGCGTTCGCTCGATCCGGAGGGGCCGTGGCGGCGGTTGACGATGGCGATCGCCTACGCGACAGGCGCACCTGTTTATCACCGATATGAATCAATCGCCGTTCAACGTCGGCACACGGCTCGCGCTCGAAGATTTCAACTGCGCGCAGGTCGCCGAGCTCAACGAGCGCTACGGCTCCCCGCTCAAAGATGAGGCCGAAGTGACGCGTTACTACGGTTTGGTGAGCGGGCATCCATACCTGGTGCGCTGCGGGCTGCAAGAGATGGTCGCGCATCATCGGGATCTGGCGGCGCTCGAAGCAATTGGCGACTGCGAAGACGGTCCGTTCGGCGATCACCTGCGACGCATTATCGCTTCGCTTGAGCAGGACCCGGCGCTGTGTGAGATAGCGCGCGGCATTCTGCAGGGCCAACCCTGCCCGACTCAGGAGAATTTCTACCGGTTGCGCAGCGCTGGGCTCTTCACCGGAAATTCGGCGCATGATGCCAGGGCACGGTGCCAGTTATATGCGGCTTACCTGGGAAAAAGGTTGCTCTGAATGTTCGGCCCGCTTCAGAACAAGAGTTTATTCGCCGAAGTGGCGGCTTTTGACCATTCATCCCGCCTTGTCAATTGAGGGGCCTGTCTTGTCCCGTCCGCCCGAGCCACTCCACGCGTGACGGCAAGATTCACAGGCAGACGATCAATCCGATCTCTCCCAGCCGGAGGGCTGCGAATATGAGCGCAATCGGAATAGCTACGGGAGCATGGCTTTTACGTCACCGGCGGCACCCTGGGGCGCGACGCGCCCTCCTACGTCGAGCGACAGGCCGACGGAGACCTCTACGACGGCTTGCTGCGAGGCGAGTTCTGCTACGTGCTCACCTCGCGCCAGATGGGCAAGTCCTCGCTGATGGTCCGCACCGCCGCACGCCTGCGCGAAGAGGGGGTCGCCGTCGCCGTCCTCGACCTGACCGCCATCGGCCAGAACCTCACCGCCGAGCAGTGGTACGACGGCCTGCTCGGCCGGGTCGGCCAGCAACTCGACCTCGAAGACGAGCTGGAAGACTTCTGGCTGGCGCACGCGCGCTGGGCCCGCTGCAGCGCTGGATGCGCGCGCTCGCGCGAGGTGGTGCTTGCCGCGGCTACCCGGGCCGGGTGGTGATCTTCGTCGACGAGATCGACGCGGTGCGCAGCCTGCCGTTCTCGACCGATGAGTTCTTCGCCGCGATCCGCGAGTGCTACAACCGCCGCACCGAGGACGCCGGAGTTCGAGCGGCTGACCTTTTGCCTGCTGGGCGTGGCCACGCCGTCGGACCTGATCCGCGACACGCGCACGACGCCGTTCAACATCGGGCGGCGGATCGAGCTGACCGACTTCACGAAGGCAGAAGCCGCGTCGCTCGCGCAAGGGTTACGACGACCGCCGGAGGTCGGTGCGAGACTGCTCAAGCGAGTGCTCTACTGGACGGGCGGCCATCCGTACCTGACGCAGCGGCTCTGCCAGACAATAGTTGAAGAAGCGAGGGCGAGTACATCTGCCGAAGTTGACCGTCTGTGCCATGAGTCTTCTTCACACGAAGCCCAGGAGACGGATGACAACCTGTTATTCGTGCGGGAACGGATGCTGCGGAGCGGCGGGGACTTGGCAAGGCTGCTGGACCTCTACCACAGATGCGCCGAGGTAAGCCTGTGCTTGATGACGTGACCAATCCCTTGATGAGCATTCTGCGGCTGTCCGGGATCACGCGGGTCATTGGCGGCTACCTGCGGGTGAGGAATCGGATTTACAAACGGGTGTTTGGTCGGGAGTGGGTGCGCGAGAACATGCCGGATGCCGAGCTGCGGCGACAGCGTGAAGCCTACCGTCTAGGTTTGCTGCGGGCAGCAGTGGTTGCCGCCTTGATCATTATCCTTTTTTCCGGCTTATCCATCTACGCCTTTAGTCAGCGCAACCGCGCCCGCCAATATGGGCAAGAGCAGGAGGGAACGAAGGTCAGACTACAGAATGCTCTGGCCGAAGCGAAGCGGCAGGGGGGAGTGGCCATCGAGCAACGTAAGTTAGCGGAAGAGCAAAACCAGCTGGCTGCGAAGCAACGAACAGAGGCTGAAGAGCAACGGCTAGTGGCCGAACGGCAGCGAGCCGAGGCCCAAAGCAGCGCGATCGAGCAGTATTGCAAGAGCAAGCCAATCGCAGGTTACTCTATGCGGCGCACATGAACCTGGCACAACAGGCTTGGGAGAACGCAAATCTCGGACGTGTCGAAGAGCTGTTGGAGTCGCACCGCCCAAAGTCAGGGGAGGAGGATGCCCGTGGCTTCGAGTGGTACTACCTGTGGCGTATCTCGCACAGGTTTTCATCTACCCTACACCACAATGATGCTATCCATTCAGTGGCCTTCTCGCCTGACGGGAAGCGGCTGGCGACCGGGAGTGCTGACCGCACAGCCAAGCTGTGGGACGCCGCCAGCGGCCGGGAACTGCTCACCCTCAAAGGGCACTCTACTCGCGTCTCCTCAGTGGCCTTCTCGCCCGACGGGAAGCGCCTGGCGACCGGTAGCCTGGATCGCACAGTCAAGCTGTGGGACGCTGCCACCGGGCAGGAACTGCTTACCCTCAAAGGGCACACAAATAGTGTCTTGTCGGTGGCCTTCTCGCCCGACGGCAAGCGGCTGGCTATCGGGGATGGTGATGGAACAGTCAAGTGTGTGGGACGCCGCCACCGGCCAGGAGTTGCTCACCCTCAAAGTGAATTCGGCTTTTGTCTGGTCACCGGCCTTCTCGCCCGATGGGAAGCGGCTGGCGTCCGGGAGCAGTGATAGCACAGTCAAGCTGTGGGACGCTGCCACCGGGCAGGAACTGCTTACCCTCAAAGGGCACACAAACAGTGTCTTGTCGGTGGCCTTCTCGCCTGACGGGAAACGGCTGGCTACCGGGAGTGCTGATAGTACAGTCAAGCTGTGGGACGCCGCCATTGGCCAGGAGCTGCTCACCCTCAGAGGACATTCACTCGGCGTCTGGTCAGTGGCCTTCTCGCCCGACGGGAATCGGCTGGCGACCGGGGGCGCTGATAGCACAGTTAAATTGTGGGACGCCGCCACCGGCCAGGAGTCTCTCACCCTAAAGGGGCATTCACATCCCATCTCGTCAGTGGCCTTCTCGCCTGACGGGAAACGGCTGGCGTCCGGGAGCGGTGATAGCACAGTCAAGCTTTGGGAAATCGGCATTCGCGAGGAACCGCTCAACCTCAAAGGGCATTCTGACACTGTCTCGTCAGTGGCCTTCTCTCCCGACGGGAAGCGGCTGGTGACCGGGAGCTATGATCACACAGTCAAGCTGTGGGACGCGGGCAGTGGGCAGGAGTCTCTCACCCTCAGAGGGCATTCGGGCCAAGTCTCGTCAGTGGCCTTCTCGCCCGACGGGAAGCGGCTGGCGACCGGGAGCCGTGATAACACAGTCAAGCTGTGGGACGCTGCCACTGGCCGGGAGTATCTCACCCTCAGAGGGCATTCGGGCCTAGTCTCGTCAGTGGCCTTCTCGCCCGACGGGAAGCGGCTGGCAACCGGGAGCTATGATCGCACAGTCAAGCTGTGGGACGCCGCCACCGGCCAGGAACTGCTCACTTTTAGAGGGCATTCAGACTCCGTCCGGTCAGACGTCTTTTCGCCCGACGGGAAGCGGCTGGCGACCGCGAGCGATGATCGCACGGTCAAGTTGTGGGACGCCGCCACCGGGCAGGAGTTGCTCACCCTCAAAGGGCATTCAGACGCAGTCTTGTCGGTGACCTTCTCGCCAGACGGAAGGCGGCTGGCGAGCGGGAGCGGTGATCGCACAGTCAAGCTTTGGGACGCAGCCACCGGCCAGGAGTTACTGACACTCAAAGGGCATTCATCCACCGCTCGGTCAGTGGCCTTCTCGCCCGACGGGAAGCGGCTGGCGAGCGGGAGCGGTGATCGCACAGTCAAGCTTTGGGACGCCGCCACCGGCCAGGAACTGCTCACCCTCAAAGGGCATTCAGACGCAGTCTTGTCGGTGACCTTCTCGCCCGATGGAAGGCGGCTGGCGAGCGGGAGCGGTGATCGCACAGTCAAGCTGTGGGGCGCCAGAGTTGACTGAGCTAAGCCGGGCAGGAGAGCAAGGCAAAGGCCGCATCCTGAATCACCAGCCCAATGTGAATGTGGCAAATGGCCCCCGGTCAAGGCGGCCATTTGCTGACTGATTGATTACAAAATGCGCCCGGCTGGACTCGAACCAGCGGCCTACAACTTAGGATGCTGTCGCTCTATCCACCTGAGCTACGGGCGCAATGTTTTAGGATTGGTATTTTAGCGGTGAGTGGACATCGCGGCCAGCGAGCCTCTGGCGCCCCTATGACATCGCGGTAGTCTACGTTGGACTGGGAGACGTAGACCGGACGTTCGAGTGGCTGGAAAGGGCCTTCACTCAGTGAGTCGCCGCAGTGACTAAGCTCGACATTGACCCGCTTTTTGAACCCATTCGATCAGATCATCGCTTCAAAGAGCTGATTGCTCGTGTTGGAATGGGTCTCATATCGCCCGAATTGAGTGAGCGACCCGCACATTGGAACGGCGTGCGAGCCTCAGAGAAAAATCACCTGCTGGGATTGAGCCTCTTAACTCTGCGAATTGTTCCGGCGCCTCTTAGTTGACTGGCCTCACAGTTGACGGCTTCGCGAGACTCTCTCAAAAGCATCGGACACTGGTGGGTTAACCCTTGAGTCCTCAAAGGCTGCAGCTCCCCTCGCACATCCGCTTCAACAATAACCTCACACCAGGATCGTCGAGCCGTCAAACTTAGTGAGCGAGAATCCGAGGAAGTCCTCGTTGAAACAACTGCGTTCTTCTCGGAGCAGGCGAATCGCCAGCTCTTCGCCCAGCTTCAACGACTCCGTCGCATCCGACCGCCAATGCACACCCGCAATGTTGCGCCGATCGCAACGTTGGACGCGAGCTTGTTCAACTCACCTCCACCGTCAATGGTGGCCCTGCGTAGGGCACGAGTGAGAGGCCGTCGGCGCTTGCTTCAACCGGATTCGGCAGCACAAACGACTCGTCGAAGAACGCCTTCAGGATGGTTACACAAGCCCCCGCCACGGTCGCGTGCCCTGCGCCATAGGACGGGTGCGTCGGCGAGCCCTCCGGGAAAGCCATCGGCAGGAGGTAGGTGCCAGATCGGGCCGAATACTTCAGCGAGTGCCTGTGAGTTGAGTATCTCCGGATTGACCGGATAGCTTGCGGCTTTCGACACGTGGTTGTGAACTCGACCTGCAAAGGCTTCCGGCCGAAGCCTCCGGTGGACGAACCACTTCTGATACCAGACAGCCTTCAAGGCGGGCTTCGCGGCCTGGCACAGGACGCTTGCAATGTAAGGAGCTCCGAACGTCCCGAACCCTTTTTGTGTCTGCGAGGTGTTGTAAGGATTGTTCGCGTCCGGAGGCACGCCTATGCCCATCAGGATGAGGAGCGCGTTGAAATACGCCTGGAAGAGCACATCTACGTGCACCCATTCGCCGAGGTCACGGCCGCTGCGAATGTAGCGGTGTGTGGGGTCGTATTGATCAACTCCTGCGACGCCACCGTTTTGCACAGCCAGCCAGTCGCCGTACGTTGTCATATGATCGAGGCCCGGCAGAGTCGTACGGATGCGGCGATCGACACGCTCGGCTCCAAACGGTGTCTCCTGAAACATGAACTGTGAGATGTATGGTCCGACAAGGTCTCCTGGGGTGAGACCGCGAAAAAGGGTGCCCGTTGTCACGGCCTTTCCGACTGTCGGGCCGCCGAAACGTGAAAAGCGTGAGAGGTCTCCTACAGCGCTGATAATCAATGGATTGCCATCATACTCGGCGAAAGGCACGTCCCTGGTGAGGGCCATCCAGTAATTCTCGGCAATCTCTGAGGCCTCCTCAGCACTGCTGAAGGCAGGGGGCGGCTTCTGAACTAGGGCGTGGGAATCCGAGGAAACCATCTCAAAGGCCAGTCCGGCTTGTGGGTCGGTGAGTTTCCCGGAGCTGGCCCGGGTTCCCGTAACTATGTTTTCAAAGTCCGCGGGATCACCCGTTGTCACGGCTTGAATGAAAGACGCATAAGCAGCGAGGTCAACCTCGCCGAGGCCGTTATGTGGCAATCCCTTTGAATAGCTGCCGATCTTATTTGCATAAAGCTCCTCATCGCCATTGGTTGGATGATCAGCGAGCGGCCGATCACGTTCACGCTGTGCAGCCTGAACGCGAATCTGAAAGGCCTGCCTCTCACGCTTCTGCCCCGTGCGTTGTGCGGCAGCCGACTGAAGCTCGAGATCTTGAGCCTCGGCGAGTTGAGAGTTGGCGGTTGTAGTAGCAAGGGCGAGGCCCGATGTTAGGGCGACAGCCGTTCGTTCAAGGAAGGTGCGACGGCTTTGCAAAGGTGGCGTATCTATTTCGAGCTCCACTTGGTCACCTCTTTTCAGTAAACACGACAGCTTGCTGGGACGGGCCGCGAGCGTCTCGCCCGCACGAATGCGCAAGTAATGGATTGCGGCATGCGGGCGAGAAGCCCGTGGCTCAGGGATTGTCTTCGATTACATCTAGGGCAGATGGCGCGACCGCTGCAGGTCAACGCAACCGCCTGTCGGACATCCGCCGTTGAACATAGTGAGCTGCTGATGAAGTACTGCGGCATCCATCAAATTGGCCGGGCCGTGGCCGCGCACGACGAGATTTAGCTGGGCGCCAAGCGGGTTTTGCACACCGACACCAAGGCCGCCCGGCTCGGTAGTTACGCCGAGCGTATCGCCAACCGCGAGAAACGCGCTGTAATTGGCGGTGCCGTCAGCGCCGATGATCTGACCGCCCACGTTGTGGATTGAGCCCTGAACCGCAGGGATAGCCAGATCGGGCTACTGTGCATGGCAGGGCTGCGCAATTGTTGGGATAGTTGAAAACCACCAGCCAAAGGGTGGCCACCGACCCCGGCGTAAGCCCCTGGGTGTGCGGCCGATGCAAAGACGTTGTCATGTGTCCTGAACAGGAATGAACCAGCTCCCTGAATGGTAGAGCCATCGGTGAGTGAGTTAATGGGTTGAGTGCTGATCTTGGTGTCATTAGCTCGATTAAATAGGTCACCGAAGCCCAGGTTTTGGTTGGGTTGCTGAACGGTTTTGCCAGGACTCTGACTGGTAGCTCTTTCTGACAGCAGCGAGATAGCTAACACGAGATAGCAACCGCGAAGCGCTAAGCGACTGAGGATCATCTGCATACCTCCTTGGGTGTTATATCGGAATGCGTCATTTGGGCTGATATGCTTGCGGAAGACGGACGGGCGGATTGCTCCAGGATACCCGCCTGCCATAGAATCAGCCTTCAATGGCCGATTCGTGTGTGACCATAGGCCCCGCGTTAAGCGGAAGTCTTCTGATTGCTCTAGGATTTTTCTAGGGAAACTCTAGGACGGGGTGCGGCGAACCTAAACGACAAAAAAAGCGCTAAAAGGCTGAGTTGTTCCGTCTTGTTTGTTAACTATTTTTCTCTTGTAAAGGCTACCGCACTCGAAATTAGGTTTGTCTTACCATGACGGCCGGTGGCCACACTCTGGTCAAAACTACAGAAGCCCCTTCGCGAGCCGTCGAAGTGCTTTCGCCTCACGTGTCGTCTGCTTCGATCTCGAGACCACAGGTCTCGATCCCTTTTCAACCCAACACCCGTCTCCGTCTTGATCTTGATACCGGTTTGGGGAATCCACGGGGGCCACTGCTCTTCCTGCCGCCGTTAGAACACGATGAACCAGGTCTGGATGATAGTGGATGCCCTCCTGCATTGCCTTTTCACTAAAGGACGAATCGCTTTAACGATGCCGAGCGTTTTTGCGCGGCCAACCAATCCAAGCGAACCCACAACAGTCAAGCCAAGCGCAATGCAATCCGGCGACCCTGCAGCTCATCAATTGATACACGAAGGCCTCCTTGCTCGACAGCAAGCTGAATGACCGCAGCTTCACCCTTGTCGATTGCGGCGACGCTTACAGGTGAGAGAGGAGTGCTGAGGGGAACAACGGTCAACCACGATGGAGCAATAAGCTTGTAACCCTGCGCTGCCCCTTCGTCCAGTTCGTCCATGACTTCAGCCGGACAGATGAACTCCAGAGGCAGCTGGCCGATCACATCCAGGGCATCCATCCTCGCGAGGGCAATCAAGGGCCCAGTGTTGATCACTATGGGCTCAGCCATTGCGGGCGAAGTCTATCTCGGCTTGGGCATCTTCCGGCTGAAGGTTGCTAACGGGTATACCAATTCTGGTTAGAGAGATTAGGAAGTCAACACGTGTCTTCCCACACAGGCGGGCGGCTTGGCCTGATGACACCTTGCCGAGTTCATACAGCTTCGCAGCCAGTAGGAATTTGGCCTGCTCAGAGAACTGCTCAGCTGACATACCAAGGCTAAACAGCAGCTCATCTCCATATTCGATAGTGACTCTTCGCTCCATAGCATACCTCTAGACCATTTTACTCCAATCCAGGCGTGCGGACCGGACTCTTTTGCGAGACCGACGCTATCGCCAACTCCGCTTAAAGCAAAGGTCCTCTTGGTGCCCCGCCTCAATCAACTTCATCAGCTTCTGGATCGAGGAGTGTCAGCGCGGCGGCACCTCTCCAGTCGGACCGATGCGATTGGGAGCTAGCTCGGCCGAGCCGTGACTGGCCCGCCTAATTGGCTCCAGGTTCAAAGATTCTCAATTGCCACCGTGCAGTGGGCAGGCGGACGATTCGGCCGCGTGCTAAGATCAGCTTTTGCGGCTGAGTCGCGAGCACCATACGAGCAGGGTCGGGCCGGCGTCCTCTTGTTCTTGAAGCTTTCTTGTCGCAGGTTACCGGCGCCAGACGGCACCGGTGGGCAGGGACAAGCCCTGCCCCTACAAGGGTGTAGCGAAGTGCGGCATTCTCGAAACTATGATGACTGGTGGGCATACTCTAATCACAACCCGGGAGAGCCTCTCCCGAGCAGTTGAAGTGCTTTCAGCCTCACGTGTCGTTGGCTTCGATCTCGAGACCACCGGTCTCGATCCCTTTTCTACCCAACCCCGTCTGATTCAGCTTGCCACCCCAGATATCTCTGTTATGTCATCGATGTTTTCAGGTTCAACAGGGAAGACCTCCAGCCTGTCCTCTCTCTCCTGGCTGATCCCGCGCTACTCAAGGTAGCCCACAATGCAAAATTCGATGCCAAGTTCCTGCTGCATCACTACGGCGTCCGGCTGAGTTCGCTCTTCGATACATATCTTGCGAGTCAGCTTGCCAGTGCGGGCGCCGACGAACGCCACGGTCTGGAGCCCGTGGCCCAGCGATACCTTGACGTTCAGCTCGATAAGGTGCTGCAGATCAGCGACTGGTCGGGTGAATTGTCCGAAGCGCAGATCGAGTACGCGGCGAACGACGCGATTGTTATGCTGCCGCTTCGACTGGGCCTCCAAAGGCGTCTCGCAGAGCTTGGATTGACGGAGGTCGCGGAGCTGGAGTTCCAGTGCGTGATGGCTCTAACTGCAATGGAGCTCGCCGGTGTTGCGCTCGATGTGGATCTCTGGCGCCGCCAGGTCAAAAGGACGAAGCAGGCTCACGGCGAGGTCGCATCCGAACTTCAGGAGGAGCTCGCCGCCGGGGCCACGCAGATGATGCTCTTTGAAGATCGCGGGAGGATCAATCTTGACTCAATTGCGCAGGTTCGCGACGCGCTCAGCCGCCTCGGAATCGAGATCGAGAGCACGCGTGAATGGATGCTCCAGAAGCTCGCGCGCGAGCATCGTGTTGTCAAACTGCTGCTCGAATATCGTGTCCTCAGCAAGAGTCTTTCAGCATATGGCGAGGGACTGCTCGAATACATCAATCCGGTGACCGGACGGATACATGCCGACTTTCGCCAGATCGGGACGCCTACCGGGAGGATCACCTGCTCATCTCCAAGCCTGCAACAGGTGCCACATTCGGCAGACTACCGCATGTGCTTTCGGGCGGGAGATCATCGCAAGCTGGTGATTGCCGACTACTCTCAAATCGAGATGCGCGTCCTTGCTGACCTGGCCGAGGATGAAGCACTCTTGCGAGCCTTCGATTCAGGGGCCGACCTCCATCGGGCGACGGCCTCACGCATGCTTGGCGTACCGCTTGAAACCGTGACCGCGGAGCAGCGAGCCATGGCCAAGGGACTGAACTACGGGATCATCTATGGAATGGGTGCTGAAGGCCTTGCCATGCGCATCGAATCGACGGTGCCCGAGGCGGAGAATCTGATCGCACAGTACTTCAGGGCCTATCCGGCAGTCTCAACCTGGCTGAGAGATGCGGCCAGCCGCGCAGTTCGGGAGGGACGCACGCGGAGTGCGTCGGGACGGCTCTGGGTTTTCAATCTGGATCCATCCGACCGCCAGCAGCAGGGAGCACTCGCCAGAGTGGGACGTAACGCACCAATCCAGGGCACTGCATCCGACATCTTCAAGCGAGCCATGAGGCTTGTCGACGACGCGTTGTCTGGTACGGAAGCCAGGGTGATCAACAGTATTCACGACGAGATCGTTGTTGAATGCGCGCCTGAGATTGCAGCTCAGACCGCTGTCGGCGTCTCCAAAGCCATGAAAGAGGCTTCGCGCGCTTTTCTGAAACGCGTTCCTGTCGAAGTAGAGACCCTGGTATCCGACGCGTGGATAAAGAGTTAGATGCAGCCAGGGCGGCTCACGAGCCGCCCCTACGAGCCCGCCCTACGTGCCACCTTCAATTCGGGCGTTTGTGTAATCGACCCTTCTGGGTGCCTTCTGTGCTTCTTAGCGGCTATGCTAGAATCACTCAGGGACGATTCCACAAAAACTATTATGTTGCGTAAAAGAGTAGCTGCTCTTTTGTTGCTGGGATGTCTGCTTCTCCCTTCCGGCTGCGGAAAAAAGGACGGTATCCTGCCGCGGCACCGCCTCCAACCGAGGTGGCGGTCATCGATGTTCAACCCGAACGTGTTCCAATCTATGGCGATTACGTCGCAGAGACGTATGCGCGAGAACAGGTTGAGGTGCGCGGACGCGTCAGCGGGTTTATCGAGAAGCGGCTTTTCAATACCGGCGCCGACGTAAGAGCCGGCCAGGTCCTCTACGTTCTCGATCAGCGTCCTTACGAGGCTTCAGTAGCGAAGGCCAAAGGCGATCTTGCCGAAAAGGTCGCCAATGTCTCCTTTGCCAAGGAGCAGGTCCAACTGCTCGAGGCAGAGGCGCAGCTCGCCCAATCCGAAGCATCGCTCGTCAAAGCGAAACAGGACGTAGCCCGGCTGGTTCCTCTCGTCAAAGAGGAGGCGGCACCTCAACAGGACCTTGACAATGCCGAAGCTGCGCTCAAGGCTCAGCAGGCTGACTACAACGCGAAGAAGGCGAATGTCGATCAGGTGCGCTTGAGGACGCGAACGGGAATCGAGACCTCGCAGGCCAACCTCGAGTCGAGCCGCGCCTCGCTTCGACAGGCCGAACTCGATCTTGGCTACGCGACCATCACTGCACCGATAAGCGGAAGGATCGGCGATTCATTGCTCGACGTGGGTGGACTCGTAACCTCGACGGCACAGCAACCGCTTACGACCATCGTCCCGCTCGATCCGATCTGGGTCAGGTTCGAGGTCAGCGAAAAGGAGTATCTGGATTATCGGGAACGGATTCGCGCCGGCGGCACCGATCCCGCGAAGATTCCTTTTGAGCTGATACTCGCCAATGGGAAGGTCTATCCGTATACCGGGCGCTTCCAGAATGCAACCAATCAGGTAAACCCCAAGACCGGTACGCTCCAGATACAGGCAACCTTCCCAAATCCAAAGCTTGACGTTTTGCCGGGACAATTTGGACGGGTGCGAGCCCAGGTTGACGAGAAGCCGAATGTGCTTCTTGTTCCCCAGCGTGCAATTCAGGAGCTGCAGGGCTTTCGTTCTGTCTTCACCGTCGGAGCCGACAACAAGGTCGTCGCCCGATCCGTCCAGGCCACCGCTCGAGTTGGGGACCGCTGGATTATCGAACAGGGACTCAAGCCGGGCGACCGTGTGATCGTCGAGGGCATTCAGAAAGTTCGGCCCGGAAGCCTCGTCAGGGCAAAGACGTATCAGTCAGGGCCATCCGAACAGCAGGGTAGCGCTTCAGGAACCGGGAAATAAGTCATGGCACGATTCTTCATTGATCGTCCAGTCCTGGCGATGGTCATCGCAGTCGTTATCACGATGCTCGGCCTGATTGCGCTCCCGACACTTCCAATTGCTCAGTATCCCAACGTCGTACCTCCGCAGGTGCAGATCGCCTGCACCTACCGCGGAGCCAATGCACAGGACGTTGAGAAGACCGTCGCCGTGCCGATAGAGCAGCAGCTCGTTGCAATCGACGATCTGATCTATATCAACTCGTCGAGCGCCAACGATGGCACGCTTTCGATGACTCTGACTTTTGAAGTCGGCACAGACGTCGATCTCGCGGTGGTCAAGGTCCAGAACAAGGTCAACCTGGCACTGCCGGTTCTGCCAGATGAGGTTCGCCGCGAGGGAGTTGTTACGCAAAAGGTGGCCTCGGGCTTCCTCATGGCCGCCAGCCTCACGTCACCTGAAGGCCGGTATGATGACCTCTTTCTTGCAAACTATGCGGCGATCAACCTCATCGACCGGCTCGGCTCACTTCCCGGCGTAGGCCAGGCGCGCCTCGGCTCAGCCCGCCTCTATGGAATGCGCATCTGGGTAGATCCTGACAAGATGGCCAAGCTCGGCTTGACAGTCTCTGATATTCAAAACGCGATCAATGCGCAGAATCGCCAGAATCCAGCAGGGTCGATAGGCCGCCCACCCAACAGCACGGGCGTCGACATGCAATATCCGGTCAACGCCGGAGGCCGGCTTGAGGACGCATCTCAGTTCGAGGAAATCATTCTGCGGGCGAACGAAGACCGCTCGATCGTCCGAATCAAGGATGTCGGACGTACGGAGCTTGGCGCTGTCGATTACAGCTCATACAGCCGGCTTAACGGCGGACCTGCGGCAGCGATCATCATTTCGCTCGCACCGGGGGCCAATGCGCTATCGACCGCAGACGCCTGCAAGAAGCTGCTGACCGAGGCGAGCAAGTCCTTTCCGGCCGGAATCGAGTTCCTGATTCCGTTTGATGCCACGAGATTCGTGACGCAGTCGGTCAATGAGGTCATCCAGACCTTTGCTGAGGCGCTGCTGCTGGTCATCCTTGTTGTCTTCGTCTTCCTTCAGGACTGGCGTGCGACGCTCATACCCTTGTTGACGGTACCCGTATCGATCATCGGAACCTTTGCACTCTTTCCCTTTCTCGGATTCTCGGTCAATACGATCAGCCTCTTCGGCATGGTGCTGGCCATCGGCATCGTCGTCGATGACGCTATCGTTGTAGTCGAAGCCGTTCAGCACAATATCGACGAGGGAATGAATTCCAAGGAGGCAACCATCAGGGCCATGGAGGAGGTCTCGGGCCCGGTGGTGGCCATTGCCTTCATCCTGGCGGCGGTCTTTGTTCCAGTGGCCTTCCTCGGCGGAATCACTGGTCAGATCTACCGCCAGTTTGCTTTGACGATCGCGGTTTCGGTGCTGATCTCAGCTGTTAGCGCCTTGACACTCAGCCCGGCTCTGAGCTCGCTGCTGCTCCGGCCTTCGAGGGCTGGCGGGAGAGGGCCGCTGGCGCGATTCTTCCGGGCCTTTAACCGGGGATTCCAGTGGACGACCAGCAAATACCTCACCGGGGTGAAATCGCTGATTCGCCGCACGATCTTCGCCATCGTACCGTTATTGCTCGTCTACGCCGGTCTCTTTGGCTTGTTCAAGATTCTGCCGACCGGGTTCCTGCCTGATGAAGATCAGGGCTACTTCTTCGTTACGGCAAGACTGCCGGACGGGGCCTCGCTCGAGCGAACGCAGGCTGTCATGAAGCGGGTTGAGGCAATAGCCAAAAAGACGCCCGGAATTGATTACTTCATTACGTTCGGCGGCTTCGACCTGATCAACGGTGTCAACAATCCGAATGTCGGCACGCTGATTGTGACGCTTGCGCCGTGGGAAAAAAGGAAGACACCGGACCTTCAGCTCAAGGCTGTGCTCGGTCGTCTGTCGAGAGAGCTGGCCTCGATCGATGGCGCGCTCGCTTTCGCCTTCGGCCCGCCACCGATTATCGGATTGAGCAGCAGTGGCGGCTTCGAGTTCATGGTCCAGGACAGGACCGGGCGTGAGCTGGGCGACCTCTTCACCGCCGTCGATGCAACGGTTGCCGGCGCGCGCCAGAGACCGGAGTTGACGAGCGTCTCGAGCAACTTCCGCGTCAGCGTTCCGCAGCTCTCTGTGAAGCTCGATCGTGACAAGGCGCAGACTATTGGCGTGCCGATCACCGATGTCTACACAACGCTTCAGGCGTTTCTTGGCGGGTCATACGTCAATGACTTCAATCAATTTGGCCGAACCTGGAAAGTCATACTCCAGGCGGAACCGCAATTCAGAACTGCGCCGGACGATATTCAGAAGTTCTATGTGAGGGCGAATGACGGGACGATGATTCCCCTCAGCACGCTGGTCAACATTACGCCGGCCAGTGGTCCGGAGGTCGTCTACCGCTACAACCGCTATCGCGCGGCGAAGATTACCGGGGCTGCATCGGGGAACTTCACATCAGGCGAGGCCAATGCGGCGATGGAACAGACCGCGGCAAAGACACTGCCGCAAGGGTTCGGATACGAGTGGACGGGCACGGTCTTTCAGCAGAAGCGATCAGAGGGTAAAGAGCCAATCACCTTCGGGCTCTCGACGATTCTGGTTCTACTGTTGCTCGCGGCGCTCTATGAGAGCTGGGCGACCCCATTTGCCGTGGTCCTGGCTGTGCCGCTCGGAATCTTCGGAGCTCTCGGTGGACTCTGGTTGACGGGCCACGCATACGACGTCTACACGCAGATTGGCATCGTGGCTTTAATCGGCCTTGCGGCGAAGAACGCTATTCTGATCGTTGAGTTTGCAAAGTTGCGGCAGGAAGAGGGAATGACGCCAGAGGAGGCAGCGACCGAGGCTGCACATCTAAGACTGAGACCTATTCTTATGACGTCGTTCGCGTTCATTCTCGGTGTCGTGCCGCTCGCTCGAGCCACGGGCGCCGGGAGTGGCGCACGAAACGCGCTTGGCGTCTCAGTCTTCAACGGAATGCTTTCGGCGACTGTGCTCGCGATCTTCATTGTGCCGGTTCTCTATGTACTCGTTCAGAGAATAGTGCGGCGACGAGTACGCGTGACCCCGGAGCCGACGCCAGCCAGCGTCGCCGACTGACTATTATGAAGTGGACTTGTACGGCATCGGTGATTCTCTGCCTGTTGGCCGGCTCCTGCAAAATGGGGCCCAACTACAAGCGGCCAACAGTGGCCGCGCCGCCGGAGTTTCGAGGATCGGTGCTCGATACAGGCCAGCCGCCGACTGCCTCACTTGTCAACACGAGATGGCTGGATCTCTTCAAAGACCCGCAACTCGACGAGTACATTCAGACCGCTCTCGACAGGAACCACGATCTTCGGATTGCGGTAGCGCGAGTGCTCGAGCAGCGGGCTCAGTTCGGCATCGTTCGTGCAGATCTCTTTCCGACGGTCTCAGCGAGCGTGGGCGCAACCACAGCCCGGATCGCTCAGAACGGCCAGTCAAGCTTCCCGCCCGGGTTCCCGATCAAACTAGAAGCGGAATATTCCCAAATTGGAGGTGGACTGGCTTCGTGGGAGATCGACATCTGGGGTCGCTTGCGGAGATTGACCGAAGCGGCTCGGGCGGAATACCTCGCAAGCGTGGACAACCGTCGCGGTGTTGTGACCACGCTCATCGCCAGTGTGGCAAGTACCTATTTTCAGCTTTGCGAGCTCGACCTGGAGCTTTCGATCGCACATCGAACCGTGGTTACGCGTCAGGATGGCCTTCGATTGACGACCGCCAGACGTGACCGCGGTGTCGCGTCGAGCATCGAGGTAAGACAGGCGGAAGACCTGCTCTACACAGCCAACGCGACGATAGTCGAGATCGAACGTCAGATTCAGCAGACTGAAAACTCGCTCAATCTACTGATGGGTCGCAATCCGGGCGAAATAGTTCGTGGTAAATCCTTCGACGAACAGCAGATGCCATCGTCGATCCCGGCGGGTATGCCTTCGTCGCTTCTCGAACGGCGTCCCGATATTCGCTCGGCTGAAGAGAGCCTGATCGCGGCCAATGCCAGGATCGGGGCTGCCAAGGCAGCCTACTTCCCGGAGATCAGTCTGACGGGTTTCTTTGGCACGCAGAGCAGGGCCCTCAGCGAGCTGCTGTCGGGACCCAACAAGACATGGAATGTTGTCGCCCAGCTGAGTCAGCCGATCTTCAATGGAGGCCGGCTGAGATCAGGGGTGAAGCTGAGCGAAGCAGCCCAACAGGAAGCCCTCGAGCAGTATGAAAAGACCATCCAGACGGCATTTCGCGAGGTCTCTGATTCACTCATTGGGTACGGGAAGACACGGGATCAAAGAGTGGTGCAGGAGCAGGTGGTGCGGGCTCGGCAGGAGACGCGACGGCTGGCGCAGTTGAGGTGGCAGGGCGGCCTTGATAGTTATCTCCAGGTGCTCGACGCTGAGAGGAATCTGTTTCAGGGGCAGTTGGAGCTTGCGCGATTGCGGCTTGGAGAGTTTCTTTCGATTGTCGAGTTCTACCGGGCGCTCGGCGGCGGCTGGGAGTCTTGATTTGGAGTGCTCTTCTTTGCGGTCTTTTCTTTGCGTCTTTGCGTCTTTGCGCGAGGAGTATCTCGCAGCAGGCCTCTCGCGAATACTCCTCGCGCAAAGACGCAAAGACGCAAAGAAAGGCCGCAAAGAGGAGGCGCCTCATAACGGAAAGGACCCGTGAAAATTAGTCCGCTGGCAGGCAAGCCCGTCCAACCCTGGATGCTGGTTAACGTGCCGCGCCTCGTCACAGCCTATTACGCACTCCAGCCTGATCCGTCCATTGCCGCACAACGCGTGACCTTTGGCACTTCCGGACATCGCGGCTCAGCCCTCCGCTCGAGCTTCAACGAAGCGCACATACTGGCAACCACGCAGGCAATCGCCTGGTATCGCCGTCAGGAGAGGATCGACGGCCCGCTGTTCCTCGGCATGGACACGCATGCTCTTTCCGAGCCCGCATTCGCGAGTGCGCTCGAAGTGCTGGCGGCCAACGGAATCAACGCCATGATCGACCGCGAAAGTGGCTATACTCCGACGCCGGCAATCTCGCACGCAATCCTGACTTACAATCGCGGCCGTACGGAAGGCCTCGCCGATGGCATTGTGATCACGCCCTCACACAACCCTCCTGAAGACGGAGGCTTCAAGTACAACCCGCCGAATGGTGGTCCGGCGGACACCGCTGTCACTAAGTGGATAGAATCCAAGGCCAACTCGATCCTCGCCGACAAGCTGAAAGACGTCGAGAGAATGCCCTACGAACGGGCACTCAACGCTGCCACCACTCACCGGCACGACTACATCAATGCCTACGTGGGAGATCTCGGAAGCGTTGTCGACATGGAGGTCATCAAGGGAGCCAGGCTTCGGATAGGTGTCGATCCACTGGGCGGCGCGGGCATTCACTACTGGGGGCCCATCACGCAGCGTTACGGTTTCCAGGTTGAGGTAGTCAACCAGGAGGTAGATCCGACTTTTAGATTCATGTGCGCCGACTGGGACGGCAAGATTCGTATGGATTGCTCGTCGCCATACGCCATGGCGGGCCTCATCGCATTGAAGGATCGCTTCGACCTCGCCGTAGCCAACGACACCGACCATGACCGCCACGGGATAGTTACGCGGACCGCGGGTCTTCTCAATCCCAATCACTATCTTGCCGTCTCCATCGATTACCTCTTCAACAACCGGACTCAGTGGTCCGCAACAACCGGCATCGGAAAGACTCTGGTCAGCAGCAGCATGATCCATCGCGTAGCATCGCGGCTCGGGCGGCGCCTTTTCGAGACTCCGGTAGGCTTCAAGTGGTTCGTCGATGGGTTGATCGAAGGCTCGCTCGGCTTTGGGGGTGAGGAGAGTGCCGGCGCTTCCTTCATCCGGTCCGATGGCAGTGTCTGGACGACCGACAAGGACGGCATTGTCATGGACCTTCTTGCTGCTGAGATGACTGCGAAGACCGGCCGTGATCCGGGTGAGCTGTACAAGGACCTGACGCGGGATCTGGGTGATCCTGTCTACGAGCGCATCGATGCTCCGGCGACTGCCGGGCAGAAAGCGGTCCTGGAACGGCTCTCACCTGACCAGGTGAAGGATTCAGAGATTGCCGGTGAGCCAATCAGGACGAAGATCACCACCGCAAGTGGGAACGGAGCTCCGATTGGTGGTTTGAAGGTGACTACGGAGAATGGCTGGTTTGCAGCAAGGCCCTCCGGGACGGAGGATGTCTACAAGATCTATGCTGAGAGCTTCATTGGTGAGGACCATCTGAAGAAGATTCAGGAAGAGGCGCAGGCTCTGCTCAAGCGAGTCTTCAGTTCCGCGAACGTGTAAGATGTTACTCCGAGACTCATGCCAGCCCGTAGGGGCGGCTCGCGAGCCGCCCCTAAACGGACCACCGCGATAAAGGATCGTCGTGAGATACATAGCCGAGAGGCAATGCTGTCGCGGCCGCCCGGCTGCCGGTAACTGGGCCGCAACCCGTAACGAAAGAAACACATGCCGCTTCTCCCAGCTTCTTTCTCGCCGGCTGTTGAAGGTCTGGATGATCTGGTCGAGCTTGCGTTGAATCTCCGCTGGTCGTGGAGCCATCACGAAGATGAGCTCTGGGGGCCGCTGAACCCCGACCTCTGGGAATTGACTCACAATCCCTGGGTAGTGCTCCAGACGCTCTCAGCGACGAGGCTTAAGGCACTCGCTGCTGACGAGGAGTTTCGTAAGCAGGTCGAGTACCTCGTAAACACAAACAAGCACTACTCGAGCTGCCCACCTGGTTTCAGAACAAGCACGCTCTCAGCCCAATCTCATGCGTCGCCTACTTCTGCATGGAGTTCATGCTGAGCGAGGCTCTGCCGATCTATTCGGGTGGACTAGGCAATGTAGCCGGTGATTGCCTTAAGGCGGCAAGCGATCTTGGCGTTCCCGTAATTGGTATCGGGCTTCTTTATCAACAGGGGTATTTCCGGCAGGTGATTAATGCCGACGGGGCACAGGAAGCCCTCTACCCGTACAATGAGCCCGCACAGCTTACCAATCGTTCCGGCAAGAAACCAGAAAGGAGAATGGATCAGGCTGGAAGTCTCCCTTCCCGGATACAAGGCGTGGGTGCGCGCATGGGAAGCCAAGGTTGGAAGAACGAAACTCTACCTTCTCGATATCAACGATCCGGCGAATCAGCCCATTCATCGCGGCATCACGAGCGAGCTTTATGGCGGTGGTCCCGAGTTGCGGCTCGTTCAGGAGTTTCTCCTGGGTATCTTTGGATGGCGGCTCCTTGAAGCGCTCGGTTATGCGCCGGAGGTGTGTCATCTGAACGAGGGACACGCTGCGTTCGCCGTGCTTGAACGGGCACGCAGCTTCATGCGCAACCAATAACGTGCCCTTCAACGTAGCGCTGACTGCGACGCGGCCGGGTAATCTGTTCACGACCCACACCCCCGTCTCCGCGGGCTTCGACCGGTTTTCGCCGGCTCTCCTCGAAAAATACGTCAATCGATACTGCGAAGCGACTCGGCATCACGATCGACGATCTTCTTGCACTCGGCAGAGCAAATCCTGCCGACTCCGACGAGCCATTCAATATGGCCTATCTCGCGATTCGAGGAAGTGGCGCAGTCAATGGAGTCAGCCGCCTTCACGGCAAGGTCAGCCGCACACTGTTCCGCCCTCTCTTCCCGCGCTGGCCTGATCGCGATGTTCCGGTTGACCACGTGACAAACGGTGTCCACATGCCGTCCTGGGACTCTGAAGAGCGCGGACACTCTGTGGACAGAGGCATGCGGAAAGGATCGCTGGCAGGGGATGTCACGAGTGTCTCAGCGATTCAATCAGGCGCTTATCTGATGAGGAGCTCTGGCAGTTAAGGAGCAAAGGCCGTCGCAACCTCGTCGAGCATGCGCGCCGCCGCCTTGTCCGGCAGCGCGCCGCCGCCGGTGCCACACCAGCGGAAATTGAGGACGCGAATCACGTATTCGATCCCGACATTCTGACGCTCGGATTTGCGAGGCGCTTTGCCAGTTACAAGCGCCCGACGCTACTGCTCCACGATCCTGACGCGGCTCATGAGCATCCTGACCAACTCCGAACGGCCGGTTCAGCTGGTCATTGCCGGCAAGGCGCATCCTGCGGATCAGCAAGGCCAGCTTCTCGTTCAAGCCTGGACGAGTTTCGCGCGGAGGCCTGAAGTGGCGAAGCGCGTCGCCTTTCTCGCCGACTATGACATGCTGCTTACTGAGCGGCTGGTGGAGGGAGTTGACGTCTGGATCAACACTCCCCGCCGACCATGGGAAGCAAGCGGAACAAGCGGCATGAAGGTCCTCGTCAATGGAGGGCTAAACCTCTCAGAGCTCGATGGATGGTGGGCCGAGGCATACAATCGAAGCGTAGGCTGGGCTATCGGAGATGGCCGCGAGCACGGGGAGGATCCAGCCTGGGACGCGGCCGAGGCCTCAGAACTCTACGATCGATTGGAGCACGAGGTAATACCGGTTTTCTATACCCGGGACTCCCGCGGTATCCCGGTCGAGTGGGTCGCGCGGATTCGTGAGAGCATGTCGGAGCTGACTCTTCAGTATTCCGCCGATCGAATGTTGCGAGAATATACACAGCGGTTTTATACCGATGCTGCCGGCAGGGTGACGCGGCGCAGCGCAAACGGTGGAGCGCTCGCGAGGCAAATAATCGAATGGCAGGAGATGCTCTCGCGCTCATGGAATGGGATTCACTTTGGCGAGGTTCACGTCGATGAGGGCACCGACTTTCACTCTTTCCGTGTTGAGGTGTTCCTCGATGGCTTGAATCCCGACGCTGTCAGAGTAGAGCTATATGCCGACCCGGTGAACGGTCACGAGCAGGTTCGGCAGGAGATGACTCCTGCTCGAGGGCGGCTGTTTGAGGCTCGCGTGCCGGCGACGAGGCCCGCGTCCGATTACACGCCGCGCGTTATTCCCCGCCATCCTGACGCTCTCGTGCCACTCGAGGCGTTGTGGATTACATGGCAGAGATGAGGTTGCAGTGAAGATAGTCTCGCTTTTTGATGTGGACAACACGCTCCTCGACAATGACCGTGTAACCGCCGATCTCAAGCGGCATCTCGAGAGAGAAGTAGGCACGGAACGACAGCAGCGCTACTGGGCGATCTTTGAAGAGCTGCGCAAGGAGCTTGGCTATGCCGACTATCTTGGCGCTCTCCAGCGATACCGAGTCGAACACCCCACGAGATCCCAAAGCTTTTGACGGTCTCCTACTTTCTGACGAACTATCCGTTTGCCAATCGACTCTATCCCAACTCCCTCGATGCGCTGGAGCGATGCGGGCAATGGGGTCCGGTGGTCCTTCTTACCGACGGTGATGTCGTCTTTCAGCCTCGCAAGATCGAGCGCTCCGGCCTGCTCGAAGCAGTCGATGGGAACGTCCTTATCTACATCCACAAGGAGAGTGAGCTCGAGCGATGTTGAGCGGCGATATCCCGCGGATCACTACATCATGGTCGACGACAAGCTTCGCATTTTGACGGCCATCAAGAACGCATGGCATGGACGAGTGACTACCGTCTTTCCTCGCCAGGGCCATTACGCTCTCGAGCCAAACCTTCTCTCAACCTATCCGCCGCCCGACATAAGCATTGGCCGCATTGGTGACATGCTCGACCTGAGTCTCGAAGATGTGGTGGGTGCAGCTCGGAGGGATTGAAGGTGAAGGCCTGCCAGCTGCACGCCACTGCCTCGGTCGATACCTCTCCCCTCAGGATCGTTGAAGTGTCCAATCCCGAGCCTCGGGATGACGAGGTGCTCGTCCGCGTCAATGTTTGCGGCGTCTGCCGTACCGACCTGCATATTATTGAAGGTGAGCTGCCTGTACATAAATCGCCTCTTGTGCCTGGTCATCAGGTTGTCGGCCGGGTAGAGAGAGTGGGCCGGCTGGTAACGAAGTTCCGTGGCGGAGAGCGAGTCGGCATTCCATGGCTTCACCGCACGTGTGCGACGTGCGAGTACTGCAGGGCGGGAAAGGAGAACCTGTGCAGGTATCCAACGTTTACCGGCTACGATGTTGATGGAGGCTACGCGGAGTTTGCGGTCGCAGCTGAGTCTTTTGTGCTGCCGGTGCCGGAGGTATTTGATGATCTTCAGGCCGCTCCGCTGCTCTGTGCAGGCATTATTGGTTACCGCGCTTTGCGTTTATCCGGGATTAGAGAACTGGGTTCGGCAGCTCGTATTGGATTCTTCGGGTTTGGGTCATCGGCGCACATCTCGATTCAGATTGCCCATTATTGGGGCGCGGAGGTCTTTGCGTTTACGCGTGCGGAAAAGCACCAGGCGCTGGCACGAAGGCTGGGGGCAGTGTGGGCCGGAGGGAGTGATGCAAAGCCGCCGGTTGAATTGGATGCGGCGCTAATCTTTGCTCCCGCTGGTGAGCTCGTAGTGACGGGACTAAAGCGCGTGAAGAGGGGCGGCAAGGTTGTCTGCGCAGGGATCCATATGAGCACCATTCCAGAGTTCGACTACGCGCTTCTTTATGGCGAGCGCTCCATTCGAAGCGTGGCCAACAACACTCGGGAAGATGCGATCGAATTTTTGGAGACCGCGGCGGCGATCCCGGTTAAGAGCCAGGTCGAGGTGTTTCCCCTGGCGGATACGAATAGAGGCTTGTCGGCATTGAAGAACGATGGCATTGACGGCGCGGCAGTCATTGTTGTGAGTGGCTGATGTTCGGCGGCAGCGCTTGAGTTGCGGGCCGCAGGCCCGACCTGAAATAGCCCAGGGCGAAGCCCTGGGTATCGGTGGAGACGACGGTAAGCAGCCCAATCTGGGCGGCATTACGCAATCCTGGATTTCAATTGCCAATGCCGCCCCGATGGGGCTCGATTTTTGGTGGCCTGCCAACCCGGGGCTTCGCCCCGGGCTATATCAGGTCGCGCCTTTGGCGCGCCAAATCCGGTTATCGGAACGGTTCAATGCTCTTTGACCTTCGTGGAGGACGCAAGGAAGGACCCGGCAATCAGTACCAGCAGAATCCCTTCATAGGTCAGAATCGTAGACAGTTGAAATTGCTTTGCCAGTAGCCCCGTCATCAAGGCCCCAAGCGGCATCCCGCCCCGGAACGCAACCATATAAATGCTCATCACCCGCCCGCGCATCTCGTCCGTCAACAGCAACTGAACGAGCGATGTGATGTAGGCGAATGTTGACATCATGAAGATGCCTGCCAGGAAGATCAGCGGGTACGCCAAAAGTGGCGTCCTCGTGAGGGTGAACCCGATGATCACGGCACCAAAGCAGAGCTGAGTCATGAGCGCCGCTCGCCCCTTGTGCCTGATGTCTCCGAGCCCTGCCACACCCAGTGCTCCAACTACCGCTCCGCCACCCGACAGGGACAACAACGCGCCGTAGCCGCCTGAACCCGTGTGAAAGACCTCTCGGGCAAAGACGGGTAGAAAGGTTATTACCTGTGTTCCAAGAAACGTGCACGCAAAGGAGAGCAGAGTCAGTGACCGTAGAGCCTCGTGGCGCCACACGAAATTCAATCCGCTGCGAAGCTCGGTCCGCATTCGCGAGGTCCCTTTCGACCTCGGCAGATGCTGAACGCGAAGCATCGAGAGAGATACGATAACGGCGAGAAATGAGAATCCGTTGAGGGTAAAGCAACCCGCCGCACCGAAGTAGGCAAGTCCGAGCCCTCCAACTGCCGGCCCGACGACCCGTGCCAGGTTGAATTGGATAGAGTTGAGGGCAATGGCATTGGCCAGATCCTTGCGCTCTACGAGCGCGGGAACCAGTGCCTGATATGCCGGTCCCCCGAACGCTTGAGCGCAGCCCGTGAGAAATGCCAGAAGCAGCATGCTGACGACAAGCCAGTGATTGGGTACAGCAAACTTCACGAGGCTGGCCAGCGTGAACGCGTAAATGAGCTGCATGTACTGCGACCCGAGCAGAATCCGGCGGCGATCAAATCGGTCCGCAATCACCCCACCGATAAGTGAGAAGAGCAGGATCGGGGCGGTCGCAAGGAAGCTGAGCAGTCCAAGATAGAACGCCTGACTGGTGAGCTGAAAGAGAAGCCAGCTCTGTGCAGTCTCCTGCAGCCAGGTTCCGGAGCTCGACGTGAACGCGCCGAACCACAAGAGTCGGAAGTCTCGATAGGTGAATGCCTGAAAGATGCGGTGGAGAGTGCCGGGCTTCTTCTCATCCTCGACTGCTGGAGTAACGACCTCACGGCGTTCAGCCTCAACAGCAGTCTCTTGTACAGCGGGATTTGGCGTCATCTGCAGCGAAGACACTCGAAGGGCCAGACCAGCTGTGTGATTAGTTGGTGATGTCATGCGACCGACTCTCATCCCTGATCGCTGTGTAGAGAGATTCCCACTGCTTGTGAGCACTGTGGTCGGCATAGGCCTTGAGAGCTGCCTCGTTCTCGAATTCCATGACGAATGCTGCATCAAACGGTTTGTCCTGAGAAGGTCCCTGAACCTTCAGAGTCTTGATCCAGACATTCCTGATTCCAGGAATCGCTGCGGCCATGTCTTTGACGCCGCTTATCGCCTTCGCGCGCTGCTCGGGAGATGAATCCGCCTTCCACTTCACAGTGACCACATGAACTACCGTTGAAGGCGTCCCGAACTTATTCTGTCCAATGACGATACCGGCTGTAAGGGCTCCCGGCTCCGGCAAAAAGCAACCGAGCGCAAGGACGCGCAGAGATCTAGATTGGAACATGACTCCTCCTTCACGGGAGCTCGAGTTGAGCATGGTTTCAAGACAGGGCTCCCTGCCTCGACGAGAACAGGGCCGGTAATCACGAACGCTGATCAATGCTACTATGAGCCGCACATCGACTCAAGAGCCATTCCCGCCGTGTAGATGGCCGCTGTCCGTTGTATAATAAAACGTTAGTTTTGTGGAATATGGATGCCAGTGAGACATTCTCCAGCTACGCTTGGCGATTGATGACAGTAGTCATCCTTGTGTTCGCCAACGGCTTCTTTGTAGCAACGGAATTCGCGTTAGTCGGCGTGCGCCGATCCCGTATCGAGGCGCTCGCCTCTGCGGGCAATCAAAGCGCTCGGAGACTGCTCGGTCTGCTTGATGATCTCACCGGCTATTTGTCGGCCTCGCAGCTTGGCGTGACACTTGCCTCCCTCGGCCTCGGATGGGTGGGTGAGCCGGCAATCGCCAGGCTGCTCGAAGCCCCGCTAAGCGGCCGGCTCTCTGACCCTGTTCGCCATGCCTTAGCCTTCTCGATCGGGTTCACGGTCATCACCGCACTCCACATTGTGATCGGCGAGCAGTCCCCGAAGCTTCTCGGGCTCCAGAAGGCCGAGCGTGTCGCGCTGACGATTGCATGGCCAATGCAGATCTTCTACAAGCTCTTTCGCTGGCCGATTCGAGCTCTCGACTCCGCCAGTGTTTACGTGGTCAGGCTGTTTGGCCTGCATGCCAAAAGGAGAGCCCGTCAATGTACACGCAGGATGAGCTGAGAAAGGTCATCGAGCTCAGCCACAAAGGCGGTCAGATCAAACAGAGTCAGAGGGCAATTCTCGCCCGGGCTCTCGAGTTCTCCGGACTGACTGCTCGCGCGGTAATGGTCCCGAGGACGGAGGTCGAGGCAATCTCGGAGAGCATGTCGCTTGACGAAATCGTGGCACGCATTCGAGAGAGCGGCTATTCACGCCTGCCGGTCTATCGCGATTCGCTTGACGATGTTACAGGCATTATTCACAGCAAGGAGATCCTCGCATACTGGGACAACCGCGATGCCTTCTCAATCGCGGCAGTTCTTCATCCGCCGGTCTTCATCCCGGACTCAATGCGGCTCGATGCGGTCCTGCGGACCATGCAGGAAGGCCATTTTCACTTCGGTATCGTGACCGACGAGCACGGCGGAGTCGAGGGCATTATCACGCTGGAAGATCTGCTGGAAGAGATAGTCGGTGAGATCGAAGACGAGTTCGATGTCGATATTCAGCAGCACATCCGGCGCCGCCCGGATGGAAGCTACTCCGTCGATGGAGCCGCGCCGCTGCGACTCGTAAATCAAAAGCTCTCGATGCACCTGCCTGAGGATGAGATCTACAACACCATCGCCGGATACCTCATGGCTCGCTCAGGCCGGGTTCTCCGCGAAGGAGACACGGTCCGTGTGGATGATGCGGAGTTCGTCGTCGAGAAGGCCGATCGTCACCGCATACGGACCGTCAGACTTCTTCTCGACAGCCATGCACCTGTCGGCAGTGACTGAATTTGGAGTGCCTGGCTGCGGACCATGCGGGCGGGACGCCCGCGGCCCCAGGATCGCCGCACCCCAGGTTACTATTGGCGTTTCGCGGTCCACGTGCCTGAGCCAACATCAGGAATTTCAAGCGTCCCCTTGCCAGAGCTCTTATCCATCGTTCCCTTATAGGTAAGCGTTGCTTCGATCTGGCCGGTGACCTTAAAGGAGAACTCAATCGCATTCCCCTTGACGGTGCCCGTGAGGGCGGCTTCGCCGAATGCCCCCTTGTACTGACCAGTCAGCTTCTCACCCTCCTGCTTGAAGGTGAATGTCGGACTCCCGCTGCCCTGCGAAGTCTCGACCTGCGAAGGCCCAGCTCCCGGTGACATCGACCTTGTCACTCGACTGCTGAGCCGCTGCCACGCCGGCAGCGGCAGTGGCAATCATTGAACCGCGCTTGCCCGACCAATCGCCTTCGGCGAGGCCTCCAAAGTCGGCCTTGCCCTTTAGCGCATCACCCTCCAACTCACCTGTCATCGTGATAGTGATATCAATATCCGCGGTCTTGTAAGGATAGGAGAAGGTGATCTGCTTTCCTTTGACGGTGCCCTGAAATGGCAATTCACCCTGGGAGTTCTTGAATGCCCCGGAGAGCTTTTCGCCGTCCTGCTTGAATGAGGCGTTGACATCGCGCGAGCCCTGCGGCGAATTGATTGTCAGTATCCAATCGCCCGATACACCTGCTTGTGCGGCCGCCGAACTACGCATACCGGGCACGAGGGCAAGCGCGAGCACTGCCATCAACGAAAGTTTCTCATGGTCGCCTCTCTTTCCTTTGAATGAGACGGGAGTTTGAGTTCACGTCGCTCTGGT
>CAVUOF010000016.1:0-30586 GCA_963743045.1 uncultured Acidobacteriota bacterium | reverse complement strand
CGTTTCGAAAAATAGACTGGACGCCGTTTCCATCCCAGTCCCCCTGCTTCCCGGTTGCGGTCTTCGCTTGGAGCGGCACACCCGCTACTACTCCCGCGCCATGGCGCGTCGGAAAGAACGCAAGCCTCGCTGTGTGACTGGACGCCTACCGGCGCTTCGAGATTTCGCCCGGATCGTCGGCAAACTGGAAGCAATCTACCCGGACGGGTAGTTGCCGTCTCGGACACTCTTTAAACCAGCTGCTACCGGACTGTGCGCCGCCTTTGTCCGGTTTTTGGGCTCTTCCTGTGTGCGAGTTTCGAGACGGAGGCATGGAGCGGCAGACGCGGCGAGCCTGCCAGTTGCTCCGTGGAGCTTTCGCCAGAGGCGAGAGCTCCGGGTTCACTTGCCGCGCGTCAGGACGCCTGGCATCGCAGTCGTGAACATGCGATAGTACATTCGGAGGTGTTACCGCTCTTGCCTGCAGCCTTGTCCGCGGATACCCGCTTCGTGCGATCGCTTCTTCTTCCGGGAACAGTGCTCGGTGTTCTCATCCTGGCCTGTCCCTCCGTCATCCTGCCGCAGTCGGTACCGCCGGCCTTGGAGTCACCCCCCACCGGTCCGCCGCGCACGGGTCCTAACGGGGAAAAATTCATCGGTATGCCGAAGTTCCACGACCCAGCGCCCTACGATATCGACTACCACCCGGGCTATTCGCAAATCTTCGACGGCAAGACCTTCACGGGGTGGGATGCCGACCCCACGATCTGGCGCGTCGAGAATGGCGTCATGATCGGAGAGACGATCGAAGGGAAGCCCCGCGGGAACAACTACATCGTCTACCTAGGGCAAAAGCCGCGCGACTTCGATCTCAAGCTGCAAATGAAGATCGAGAAGGGCGGCGGCGGCGGAATCCAGTACCGAAGCGTCACCGGCGTGCCGTGGACGCGGCAGCAGCCGGCGGGCTTGCCGCCTTACGACCTCAAGTTCATGATGACCGGCCCGCAGGCGGATTTCTGGTTCCCCGTCAACACAAGGAGCGCTAACTACACCGGACAGTGGTACTCCGAAAACACGATGCAGGGCATCCTCGCCTATCGAGGTCAGGTGACTCAGGCGCTGCCCGGAGAGACCAACCGCCTCGTCGCCGCCATCGGCGACAAGCAGGCGCTCCTCGGCTACGTGAAGGTCAATGACTGGAACGACTACGAGATCATCGCGCGCGGACCGGTGATGATGCACATTATGAACGGCCAGCTGATGTCGGTTTTTATCGACGACACCAAGGATTCGGTCAATAACCAACCGGGCCTCATCGGTTTCGAGATCGAAAGCCAGCCCTGCAAGATTTCGGTTCGCAATATCTGGCTTCGAAAATTCGAATAGCCCGGCCTGGGGAGCCACTCTCCTCACTCTCGCGCCGCCACACTCCCGTCCCCTTAGACCACGACGCGCTCGCCGTCCCGCGCGCCGGCAGGATCCGCCGCAGGTTCACGACCGCGGGCATGTCGTACTCCCGGGCAATGAGCGTCACGTGGACGAGGTACGGAACGCTGGGTGTTGCCGAACACTTATCATCGATGCAAGTCGAGCAGCAGCTTGGGCAAGAAATCTCCGCTCCGAATTGGACTTCTGAGGATCGGAGACTTGCACAGCCGCATCAGATTCCCGCTCCGTTTCTGGCATACGGCTGAATGCCAGACAACCAGGCTGGACGTCAACGGAACAACTCTCGATGCAAGCGGCGTGTTTTGAAGCAGAGTGCATCCGCCAGCTGGGCCGCGGCAGTGGGTGATTCAACCTGCCCCAAGGTGGTGTTCTTCCCGTAGATGCGCAGTTTCAACGCTTAGGTGCTTAGAGAGGTCCGATTACTCCGTTTACTCCATTTTTCATGGTTCTGATTGCTATCGAAAGGCGGCTAAGTCATTGAAAAAATTGGAGCGGGAGACGGGACTCGAACCCGCGACGTCCAGCTTGGGAAGCTGGCATTCTACCACTGAATTACTCCCGCTCTTCTTTGTTAACGGATGCTAGCAGAAAGCAGCCACTAGCGCAAAAAGGTGAAAAACACTGCGTGTTTTGCATTTGTTTGCGGCTAATCCTCATGAGTACACCCGTTTTGCACTCTCGTGAACGGGACACGTACAAATCCCCCCTGTAATCATTGAGTTTAGCGTGGCACCCGGGTTGCCTCTATCAAGGGCAGGAGAAGGAGGCAGGCCACTTTAGAGAAGCGAGTGGCCATCAAAGAGAAGGAGATTTATGAGAAGCGAAGACTTTGCTTTCAAATTTAATCGCAGAGTGAAGCTGATCGCGGCAACGTTGTTTGCAAGTATTATGTTGACCGGTGTGTTTGCCGGCCAGGCGCAAGCCCAGTCCGTGAGATTCCAGGTGTCCCAGGAACGTCATGTGATAGCTCAGCGCCCTGTGAATGTCGGTCAGGTAGTAACCGTGCGTAGGCAGCGTGTTTATACCTACCAATATCCGCGAAACCGATATCGGTATGGCAACCGCTACTACTATCGCCACTATCATCATCGTAATGGTGTTCGTGTCTGGATTCGTTAATTCTAAATAAAGAAGAATTCAGAACAGCGAAGAGAGGGCCCAAGAGGCCCTCTTCTATTTTTTGCGAGAATCACAGGCCACCCCTCCAGATGAGCGGACATCTAATTAAGTCAGGAAGGAGAACGAAAGGGAGGTCTTTGAATGACACTGAATAGAATGAAGAAATTCGCAATTGGAGCCTTTGCTGCTGGAATGTTGATGGTCGGCGTACTGGCTGCGCCGGCTCAGGCCCAGGTTCGAGTGGCTCGGCCGGGCGGTCGTGTAGTAGTGGTGCGCAGGCCGTTCTTCGGCCCTCGATTCTATGGACCGGGCTGGTGGGGCTACCCGTACTATGGATATGGATATTCATACAGTGACCCGATCGCCTATCAGAAGGAGATGGGCTATAGCGACGGTCTAAGCCGGGGCAAGGACGACGCCAAACATGCGCGGGCGGACGACCCGAATGGCCATAAGCACTATCGCGATTCGAGCAGTCTTGCCTACAGGCAGGCATTTGTGCAGGGCTACAACGACGGCTACCAGGCCAGAATGCAGTAGCCGGATCACCAATTGGCAACATCGAGAAGGGGCTCAATCGAGCCCCTTTTTTATTGCACTTTCAGGACCGCGGCGACTGGCTCGGTATGGAGTGCGGCGACTTGTCGCCGCTGTTGGGTTAGCTACTGAAGGATTACGGTATACACGCCCGATTCTTCTTGATCACTGCACTATTTAAATCAACAGCGGCGACAAGTCGCCGCACTCCATACTGAGCAAGTCGCCGCCTTTGCCGATCCGTTTGTCTAAACAAATCTTAAGGAGCAGACTAGGGCCGAAGAGTGAGGCAACTTCAGCCAAGGAGGCTCTTATGGCTCGAAAGGCAGTCACCGCAAAAACACGTATTCGATATCGCTACCAGTACGCAGCCAAGTTCCTCTGCACCGCCAACATTCCAGGAACATCGCAGACTACCTCATCACTGCTGCCCGGAGTCTACGTCACAGTGGTCAACATCCACAATTCAGCCAGCCGGACAGCTCGAATCCGAAAGAAGCTCGCCATCACTACGCCGCCGGAAATATCGAAGTTCATTACCGACGAGCTCGCTCCTGATGAGGCAGTCAAAGTCGACTGCGAGCAGGTGACTCATGATTACGGGATAGTCTTCATTCATGGCGTTGAGGGCTTCCTGGTCATCGAAAGCACTGAGAGTCTTGACGTGATTGCCGTCTACACGGCGGGTCACCGAGGTGGTGAAGTTGAGAGTCTCGCTGTCGAGCGAGTGCACGAACGGATTTTAAGGTAGCCACAAGGGAGGTGCTCTTGGGTTCTGTTGTCAGGCTTGTTCTGTCGGTGGTGCTGCTCGCTCAACCTCTCTTAGGCTTTACACCCGCCAGGCAGACATCTTCGGTCGAAGCGCGCATCAAGAGGGTGGAAAGTGGCCTTCTTCCAAGTGTGCCGATCAAAGGCGCTCCCGGATGGAGTATTCAGGAACGCATGACGCGCTACAAGATTCCTGGTGTCAGTGTGGCCGTAATCAACGATTTCAAAGTGGACTGGGCCAAAGGCTACGGAGTTAAAGATGTTGAAACGAAAGAGCCGGTGACCACTGAAACTCTCTTCCAGGCCGGCTCCATAAGCAAACCTGTCGCCGCCATGGCTGCCCTGAAGAAAGTCTCGGAGGGAAAGATATCTCTTGAGGAGAATATCAACGATAAGCTGACTACCTGGAAGCTGCCCGACAACCAGTTCACTGCGAATAAGAAAGTCACCCTTGCAAACCTCCTCAGTCATACTGGAGGTCTGACTGTGCACGGGTTCCCAGGCTATGCGCCCAATGAAAAGATCCCCACTCTCCCGCAGGTGCTTGATGGAGCATCTCCTGCCAACACGGCTCCGGTTCGCGTCGACATGGAGCCGGGAACTAAGTTCAGGTACTCAGGCGGAGGCGTAACGATCGCTCAGCTCGCGATCATGGATATTGAGAAGAAGCCTTATCCTCAAATCGCAAAAGAGACGGTACTCGGACCGATTGGCATGAGCAGCAGCACTTACGAGCAGCCTCTTCCGGATGCCACGAGGAAGAAGGCCGCATCCGGCCACCGCCAAAACGGTAACCTGGTCGACGGTAAGATTCATATCTATCCGGAGATGGCGGCCGCGGGTTTGTGGACGACGCCGACCGATCTGGCAAAGTTCGGGATCGAGGTCCAGCTCTCACTCGCGGGCAAGTCGAACAAGGTACTCTCGAAGGAGATGATCGAGAAGATGATCACTCCATACCATAGCGACAGCGTTGGAATGGGCTTCTTCATCGAGAAGCATGGCAATGCAATCTACTTCGGCCACGACGGAGCCGACGAGGGCTTCCGCGCGGGTCTGCTGGTCCATCGCGATAAAGGATATGGCATCGCTGTTATGGTCAACTCGGACAATGGCCAGATCATCCCCGAGATCTTCAGAAGCGTGGCGAAGGAGTATCAATGGGAAGACTACCTTCCACCTGCGAGGGAGGTCGTTGCCATCGATGCCGCCAAACTTGATGCATATACCGGAAGGTATCTCGTCAATCCTGACCGGGTGCTGACTGTTACGAAGGAGAATGGCCATCTATATGGTGAGCCTACGCAGACGCCTAAGGTAGAGCTCTATCCTGTGTCGGAGAATGGATTCATCAGTACTGACCAGAACGTTGAGTACACCTTCTCGGGTGATTCGGTTCATATCAAGTTCCAGGGTGTCCAGACCGTTGCGAGGCGGATGACGGCTGGTGAGACGATTCCATACGAAGGGCTCATGTCAGGAAAGGCGGATGATGCCGTCGAGGCTTACCGCAAGATAAAGAGGGAACGGCCGGACAGCCCCGCGGTGGAAGAGGGAAGGTTGAATCAGATCGGATACACGCTGCTTCGGGAAAACAAAATCGCGGAGTCGATCGCGGTTTTCAAGCTGAATGTTGAGTTGTATCCGAAGTCGGCCAATGTGTATGACAGCCTCGGCGAGGCCTACGCCGCGAATGGAGAGAAGGAGCTTGCCATCGCGAATTACAGGAAGTCGCTCGAGCTGGATGACCGGAACGCCGGCGCGAAGGCAATGCTCAAGAAGCTAGGTCAGTAGAGCTAACCTCTCTCGATCGTGCGGCATCTCACGACGACATTGTAGGGGCAGGGCTTGTCCCTGCCCGCCGGCGCCGTCCGGCGCCGGTAATCTGACACAATGGTCAATCGAAAATCTGCGCCGATGAGCTTCAGCATCCCGTGGGATGCGAGAAGGTAGCCAGGGGCAAGCGAAGCGCAGCCCCTGGAATGCTCGTCGGAGAACCTTTGCGCCCTGAAAGGCCGCAAGACCTCTCGCGCTAGATCAACCTTTTTTCTGGCGTTACCCTCCGGACGCGGGTCTCGTTTGCGCCCGGTTCAGGGACAGGCTTCCCTGCCCCTGACTACCTTTCGCTATCCCTGCGGGATGCTGGGACCCAAGGCAATAGCCGATGATGGCGTGGCTTCAGACCTTCAGCAGGTAGCACCGGGCGGGTTGATTGGTGAGCTTCTGGAGCGCTGCGGCGTACCACTTCAACTGGCGCTCGTACTGCATGCGCCGTGCAGCGACGTCGGCGTCCGTCTTGAAATCGATAACATGCCATTCACCGTCATCCACAAACGCGAGATCAATCACTCCATCGAGAACCCGATTGTCATCCAGTCTCCAGGTCACCGGCAGCTCGCGATAGCGCCTCGTCGCAGCACGCGCGCGCTGCAGCAGAGGATGGTTGAGCGCCTCCTCCACGGCTGCGAGCGCGGCGACAATCTCGTCGGGTGTTGCCCCCACAGCCCGGCCGTGAGCCCTCGCGAGGACGGCGGTCTCCTCGCGATTGAGCGCAGCATCACGCAACACGGCGTGCACCAGCGTGCCGAATCGCCGGCCATGGGGCCGGTTCGCACGAACGGCGGCTGACTCAATTTGAACGCTCACCTCGGCGACCTCCGGAGACTCCGCTATCTCACTTGGAATGAGAATCTCGAATTCAGCCCTCCTGCCTTTGGCGATTGCCTCGTCGCGCAAACTCTGCCAGCGCTCGAGAGCCTCCGCACTCTTTGCATTCTTGCGCGTCAATATATCGATGCTCTGAAGGCCGAGGTTGGCTGGAACGTGCAATACGAGAGCCGCAGGGTCCCACCAGACCACCTTGTGCGTTCCGCACGAAGGCGTATGAAGTCCCGGCTTGACCGTAGATTCGGTGCCCTCCTGGTATGAGCCTCCCATATCGAGCACCGAGCTGTTTCTGAACGGCGGGCATCCGACCGGAGGCTCGCATTTACGATACCCGGCGATTGGCGGGTAGATCGCCTTGTTCAGCGGACTGAGCCAGCCATCCTGCTGGGTTGTTCCCACTGCCGGCACAACGAGCAGATCGCGCGCGCGAGTGGCGGCGACGTAGGCGACACGGATTCCTTCTGAATACTCCCGCGCCTGCTCCTGGCTTGCATGTTCGGACAATTCGAAAGGCGCGCAATTGAGCAGCGGCTGGGCGCAGATGCCCTTCACGGGATCGAGGAAGCGCTGAGCATGCTGCGACGCAATATTGCAGCTCATATCAGCAAGAATGACGATCGGATATTCGAGTCCCTTGGCCGCGTGAACAGTGAGAAGCCTGACTCCTTCGGCAGTGGCTTCGATCATCGGAGCCTCGGATTTGTCTACGCGTTCTGATCGCGCGATCAGATCTTCGACGAAGCCGCGAAACGATATGCCTCCCGTCTGCTCATATCCGCGGGCAATCTCGACAATTCGCAGGACGTTGGCCAACGCCTGGTGACCGCCGGGACGGAGGCCGAAGCCGATGTGAGCTCGCGTCGATTCAAGCAGCAGGTTTACGGTTTCGGCTACCGGACGCTGATTGCGCAGACGGTGGAGTCCGGCAAGAACTTCGAGGGCGCTGGTCACGAGCTTCAATTCGTCGCTCACGCTGGTGGCTCCCGCGCGAAGCGGATTGAGCCGTCCGGCCTCGTGCTGATACCTCAGCAGAACGCCATCCTGAATGGCAAAGAGCGATCCTCGAAGAGTCGCATAGACGGCGAGCTCATCGTCCGGCCACTCGATTGCCGTGCAGGCTGATCGAAGAGTCTCTATCTCCTCACGCTGGTGTACCGACTTTGAGCCAACCAGCAGGTGAGGAATGTTGCGAGCCTCGAGACTGCGTGTGTAGCCGGCAGAAACATCCTGGCCATAGTTGACCAGCCTGCGGAAGAGAATGGCGATGTGCCTCTCCTGGATTGCGATGAGTCGTTCAGGGTTGTCAGGATCACGCACTTTCCAACCGCTTTCGCGGAGCAGCCAGTAGACGAATGCGGCCGTCGCTTCGGGGAGGCTGGCATCGATACTCGTTTTTCTGATAGTTCCATTGCGATCCGTTGGCCTCGGAACCGGCAGCGCAACTATTGCCGGTTGACCTGCGATTCCACCATTTCCACCTTCGAGAGGCACGTATCCGGTTTGGCCGTCTTCGAGACTCTCACGCATCTCGGGTGCAAACGCCGCATTGACGCACTCCTGGATATCGCGCGGCGCGCGGAAACTGGTTGAAAGCTGGACAAGTCTTACGCCCGGGGCTTTGCGAAGTCGATCGCGCACTTCGAGATAGATGGCCACATCGGCCCGACGGAAGCGGTAGATCGCCTGTTTCGGATCGCCAACGATGAACAACTTCCCGGGCTTCGGATTGATTGTCTGCCAATCAGAGGCAGCGGGATCGGCCGCAGAGAGCAGGATCAGAATCTCTGCCTGAAGCGGATCGGTATCCTGGAATTCATCTATGAAGATGTGTGTGAAGCGCTGCTGCAGGAAATCTCTGACAGTGGCGTTGTCTCGCAGCAGATTGCGTACCTTCAACAGCAGATCGGTAAAATCGAGTCTCCCCGATCTCTCTTTGAGCTCCTGAAAACCATCGATCAGGTCCTGCATGTCGGCCTGCAGGAGCGCAGCCAGTTCGGCATCCGCGCTTCGGGAGAACTCCGCAATCTTGTCGATCAGGTAGCTTCGAGCCTGAATCATCTGCTCGCGGCTGACCGTATCCGCATAGGCTCCCCGACCTACTCTCTTTTCTCGATTGAGCTGGCGGACAAGCTCGAGGATTCGTCCCTCGAGCGTATCCAGGTCTGCGAGACTGTCGGCATCGGCAAGCGCAAACCAGGTAGCGAGCTCCCGCACCGATGCGAGCGCGCGATACAGCGTATCCCTTGGCTTCTTGCAGAGACTGCTGCAATCGGCGACGAGCTTGATCTCTGACATCAATCCTTCAATGGCCGCCTGCCGATCGAATGGCTCCCGGCGCCACGGCTGCCGGAAGTCTCGCCATTCGATGAGCGACAGTCCGGCCTGCTGCAACCTCGAGATCGGCGTCTGATTGCGCTCCCGCTGCCAGGTGAGACGGCTCAGTGCCCGCCTCAATCCCGGACGTGACTCGGCGAGAGCCCGCTCCATCCAGGCCTGGAACGCGCGGCCATAGAGACGACGCTGTTCAGGCTCGGTCAACTCTTCGAATGCCGGATCGATGCAGGCCTCGACCGGGCGTTCTCTGAGAAGCTGACCGCAAAACGAATGGATCGTTCCGATCGCCGCCTCCTCGAGCCGCTTGAGTGCGTTCTCGAGGTTCTCCAGCTCCACTCCCTCAGCAGACTGGCGGGCATCGTCGAGCACCTGTCGCAAACGCACTTTCAATTCGCCGGCTGCCTTGTGCGTGAAGGTTACGGCGACAATCTGGTCGACTCTTGCGCGCCCCGCGCGGATAACCGCAACGATCCGATTGACGAGCTCGGTTGTCTTGCCGGTTCCGGCCGCTGCCTCGACGATCAGTGTCTCGTCGAGTGAATTGCGGATCGCCTCGCGAGCCTGGCTGTCGCCCTCAGAAGTCCTTTCAGTTCTCACGGGAGGCTCCTGAGTTTATTGATGTCGTTGAGATTCTCTTTGTCCTTCCTGTATTTCACACGGTTTTCCTCGTGCGGGCCACAGATGGCGTGGAACTCGCAGAAGTCACATGCTTTCTCGTTCGGGGCAGCGGGCAGGAAACCATTTCTGATGTGCTGATCTATGATCTGCAGTACCGAGATAGAAGTCTGCTCGCGCCCGATCGTTGAGCGGCACATCGATTGGTGTGAACCCTCCGCGCTGCGTGCAGTAGAAGAGGCGCCCTGTCTCCGCATGCTTGCCAAGCATCTTTTCCACCGCAACACCGTAGAGGAGTGGTTGGAGAATAGCTCCACCAGCCAGCGGCGACGGCGGACGATAGGGTGTCTTGCCGGTCTTGTGGTCGGTGACCCGCAAATAGCCATTCTTTCGATGGCGTTCGAGCATGTCGATCGATCCACGCACAAGATAGCCGCCCTCGAGCTTGACCGCCTCCGGCTGGCTTGCTGCATCGCGCGATTCGCGATCCTTGTTACCGAGCCCGAAAGCAAACTCGAAATTGATCGGCTCCCACTCGGCAAGCATTTCATGCCAGAGGCGCAGCCAGGCGCGGAGATCGGTACGAAGGTACTCAATCTCAGTGCGCCAGGCGCGAGGGATGGCGGGCACGAGCTGCTCTTCATACTTGGCCGCGACCATATCGAGCGTCCGATCGAGCCTCGGCCTCAGCTCGTCGAAATCTGACGACGGCTGATCGCGCCAGGACTTGAGGAACTCGAACTGCACTTCGTGGAAGAGTCCGCCTCGCGTCAGCGGGTCCATCTGCTCCAGCGAGACTGCCTCTTCGCGCTCGCGCAGTCCGAAGATGCCGTAGAGATAGAAACGGTATGGGCATGCCGAGAAGTGCTGGAGTGTCGTTGGAGAATATGACCGTCGCGTCAGCAGCTTGCCTTCCACAAGCTGTTTCGTTGCGTCATCCGGAAGAACGAGTCCATCGGCTGTCGTCCACTTGTTGCCCCAGCGCCGGTACCGCGCCCGGAGTGAACCGGCGAGATATGGATTGGCATCGACAAGATAGGCCGCGCTGCCCGTCTCATTGAGGTGTGCCGCGTGCCACGCAAGATCATACTCAGCGTCGTCGATGGCATTCATCGGGTCGCTCGGCGCGGGCCACGCAAGCCGCGCCTCGGCGCTTGCGGATGTGCGATTCTCGAAGCCGCGAAGGGCAGGCACGCGGCCTTCGATGGCGCGCGCGATTTCGAGGGCGTAGAAGGAGGGAACGCGTGGCCTGCCCTGGGCGATCTCCATGCTCGGGATACGAGGCTACGAGGCGGCGGCGAGCGGCGGCGACAGCGATGTGCAGGAGGAGGCGCTCATCAGCTACGCGGTCCTCACGGCGCGCGAGAGACTGCGAGACGGCGCGGCGCGCTTCATCGAGCAGTAGGGGGTCTTCGAAAGTACGGCTCGGAAAGAGTCCTTCAGCCAGGCCCGGCAGAAAAACGACATCGAAGCTTCGCCCCCGTGACTCGTCGATTGACCCGACGAAGACCCGGCCATAGCGTCTACCGCTCCGCTCTGTGCGCAGGAAGCGCAACCGTTCGCTTAGCACCACAATGACTTCATCGATGTCGACCGGGCCCACCTCGCCCATTGGCTCGAGTTCGCTGAGGACCGAGACGACCGACTCTGGACGGCGGAGTGAATTCCAGGCAAGCGCGTTCAACGACTCGAGCCAGACACTCCACTTTGCGCTTCTCGGAAGGGAGTCGAGCATCTCGATGATCGGCAGCGCAAAGTGCGCGAGGTTCTGGAGGCGAGTGATCTGCCGCTCGATCATTTCGCGAGTCACCGTCTCTTCGTCGGCGACTTCAGTCAATTGCAGGCGAAGCTCATTGCCGAGCCCTTTGAGCCTGTTTTGCCAGCGATCGCGCCCGCCAATCACGGCAGCATCGACGAGCAGCTTCTCCCATTCGATCGGAGTCACAGGGTCATCGACGCCGAGGTCAATCTCCTCGACCGGAATCTCAATCGAGCCGAAGGCCTGAAGGAACTCGTCGTCGGCGGGAACGAACTCGGGATTGGCAGCCTCAGGCGCCCCGAGAGGATCGACTGCCGGAGCTTCGCCGAGAGAGAGATATTCGGCGAAGCGTGATGCCGAGCAGTGCTCGGCGGCACACGCCAGAAGCGCGAGAAACGCGCGGCCGGCAGGATCTGGACGTGCTGAGCCACGGCTGAAATAGAATGGAATTGCTGCTCGGCGAAGCGCTTCCTCGACGAGAGGCTGATAGCGTTCCGGGCGTCGCAGGAGAATTGCTATTTGATCAAATGGCGTTCCCTGATTGGCGAGATGTCTTATCCGGCGCGCGATCTCCACGGACTCGAGGCCCTCGCCGGGAGCAGAGAAGATGTCGACCGATTCGTCGAAGGCTCCGTCGGGTGGACGTTCGGCGGAGAAGAGATGGCGACGCACGCGATCGAGGGCGGGCTCACTGTCTGGTGGTCGAGGTGTCTCGACTATTTCACTGCTGGCGGCGCGGGTATCCCTCTCGTGAATCAGCGTCAGCGAATCTGATGATCGTCTGACCAGCGCCGCTACGAAGGCCGCGTGTGCTGACGAAGGTACGGGCGCATCCAGGATGAGTAACGGCAGTCCGAGAAGCCGGTGATTGCCGGTCTCAGCGGCCTCGGTTGCGAGGCGCAGAACTTCGGGCAGGTCAGCGAGGGATTGGCGTTCGAGCTCCTCCTGGAATCCGAGAAGTAGACGCGCGAGATCATTTTTGAGCGATGACGGTTTGACGCCGTCGAGGCGAATACTCTGAGAGTGTCGATGCGAGCGCCGCACCAAAGCCTGGGAGCCGAATGACCGGAGAGAAGTATTCGAGCTTTCCTTCGGAGTTGAGGCGATGCGTGACTCTCGAGGCTACGGCAATGGCGCCGAGGCGCGAGAGGCGGGCGAGGCCTCGCTCAGCAGTGCGCCCCAGGGCGAGCTCGGCGGCGAGCTGGGCTATAGTTCCGCGGTTGAGACCGATGCGTCCGGTTGGTGATGCGGAGCGAGCGAAGTCATCTGCAGCCCCTCGCGAAGCCGCGAGAATGAGGACTTCACCAGGCTGCCTGGCGAGCCACTCCGCCGCGCGTTCGAGGGCGTTTGCCGAAGATGAGTATGTGAGTAGCGGCATAACCTCGCAACGAGCCTCCTACGGAGGTCCATGCATGTCGCACCAAAGGTGCGACCTGAAAAAGCCCAGGGCGAAGCCCTGGGTTGATAATCGCGGGCGGACCGCCACGCCCCAAAGGGGCAACGTTGGCCCTTTGGGCCTGGACCGATTGTTGGCCATCATTACCCAGGGCTGCGCCCTGGGCTATTTGAGGTCGCGCCGTTGGCGCGACAACCTCCGGCAACATTGAAGTCTAGCAATAATCCCAGCGTTTTGTCCGCTGGTCTCTCCTACCGCCAATCGCCCTGCAACACAAACCCGGCCCAGAAATACGGAGATGACCACCGCTTTTGCCTGGAGAGTTCATACTGAGCCGCGCGAAGCGCTGCTGCAGGGCGCAAGCTCTCCTGGAGCATGCCCCGGTAAAAGAGTCTCATCAGCTCCGCCGTAGCCAGATCATCCACATTCCACAGGCTGGTGACGACGCGCGGCGCACCGGCATACATAAATCCGCGCGTCAGTCCGATCAACCCTTCGCCCTTGATCTCCTTGCCCAATCCCGTTTCGCAGGCGCTGAGCACAACCAGATCGGCATTAAGTTTGAGATTGAAGACTTCATGCAAACGCAGGAAGCCATCCTCGGCCCGCCCGGTTTCGTCCACCAGCGAAAAAACCAGACCGGACAGTTCAGGGTGTTCGTTGTTGAGCAAGCCGTGGGTTGCAAAATGCAGAATCCGATAGTCAGCCAATTGCTGGCTTATCGCCGTGGCTCGGCTGGCATTGAAATCGGTCGCCTTGAATCCCGTTTGGCGTGAAGCGAACGCGAAGATGGCGTCGGCTTCCTGGCGTGAGAATGCCAGCCGGCTTAAGCCGGCTCGAGTCGACGACGGGTTTACGTTCCGGATTGCCTGAGTCAGAACAGAATTCTCAGCGGTGACTGCGAGAGTCGTCTCTGCTGCGGCTTTGGCACGCGCCACCCCCCGCCCCACTCGGGGATCGCTCCGCTCGAAGACCGGGTCCGCAAGCACGGCAATCGTCTTGCTTGCTGGCTTCCTGCCCTCTGTCTCGTGGCGAACGGCCGACAGAACCGAAGCGGAAGGCAGGTTGACGATTTCGTGCGTCGCTACCAGGGGCAGATGGTCTTCCGCGACAGGCAGCGATGCAAAGGGCAGATAGGCGAGTACACCGGGTGCGACAATCACCAACCGTTTCGCGGCGAGTTGTGACGTTGCCGGTCCGAGCAGCATTCGGCTGAGCGCTTGTGCCTGCTGAATGAATTGTGGATCGGGCAGCTGGCCGCCTCTTTGGGCGTGCAGCCAGCAGGTCATAAAACTTGCGAGCGCCGGCTTCGATTTCGGCTCGCGGCGCAAGCTCGTAGCTCGTCACCGATGTTGGGGCAACGACCCACAGGTAGCTGCGCTTTTCGCCGAGCGAGTATTCCAGCAGCAGCGTGTCATCATCCAGCAGCCCTTGAATGCCGGCTGCGCGTGAGCGGCTGCGGCTGTGTGAGTGCCGCATAACGCGGGCTGTTGACACGGATTTGCGCCTCGATCTCTTGCCACTCATTGGTGAGCGTCGCGATCTCTTTGGCGCTCGCCGCCGCCTGCGCCTCTGTATGTTTCCCGTTGAGGAGGTTCGTTTGCGCCTCGGCTCTGGCATTGAGCCGCTGATGCAGCGTCCGCTCCCTGGCAAGGAGCGATGACTCCACTCCCTGACGAATGTCAGTGTGCGCTTCGGCCAGTAGTTCAAGCAGGCTGCGCGACCGCGCGCGCTCGCTCAGTTCGAGGGCGGCGAGGTCTGGCCCTCCGGCGCGGCGGTCGTGGTGCATACGCATCAGCAGGTCTATGCCCAGTTCGTAACGCCGCTGGACCGAGGCGAAATATGAGGCGCGCAGTTCCTGGCCAGACGCTTTGGTACGTAAGGTTTCGGTCAGTCGCAGTGATTGATCGAGCAGCGTGCGAACTTCGCTATCGTCGCCGAGCGCGTAGTTTACCAGGGCAAGGTTGAGGAGCGCCTCGGCCTCGCCTTCGGGGTAGGCGAGGGCGCGGAGCACCGGCAGCGATTGGGTCAAATAGTCATGGGCCTTCTGCGCCTCGCCCTGTGCAGCCCAGGAGATGCCAATGGCGGTCATCGTGATCGCCTCGCCGCGCCGGTCATTCATCGCGCGGCGCAAAGCGAGGCTCTGATCGAAAAACTCCAGCGCCCGGCGCTCATCGCCCAACGCGTGATAGGCAGTGCCCAACGCTTGCAAGTCCAGCGACTGACCGCTGCGGCTGCCGATTGCTTTGTGAATAGCCAGCGCCTGGTTGTGATAATCAATCGCCTTTTGCAACTCGCCTTCGGCGCGATGGACCAAACCCAGGTTGTGCAGCGTCATCGCTTCGCCACCGCGCAACTCCACCTCGCGGCAAAGCTTAAGTGCGCGATCGACGTATTCAATCGCCTTGGCGTAATCGCCCAGGTTGGCATATGTCAGCCCGAGGTTATTCAGTACGTTGGCGAGCGCCCGGCGGTTTGCCGTCTTCTCCAACAAACGCATCGCCTGGCCGTAGGCGTCGAGCGCCTTTTGACTTTCGCCCGTCGAGTCGTAGAGTGTGCCGATCCGGATGAGGGTGGTGGCTGCGCCCATTGGGGTTTCGTCAGGCGTACTCAAGCGCAACGCCTGTTCGTAGAGTTCAACGGCGCGTTGCTTCTCGCCCAGGTCGTCATAGGCTCGGCCGAGGTCGTTGAGCGTGGTTGCTTCGCCCACACGATCGCCCACCTCACGGCGCAACGGCAGAGCCATGTTGTGCTGCTCAATCGCCCGCTGCCGTTCGTCCATCGCATTGTAGACCCAGCCGATGCGGTTCACCGTCTCGGCCTCCCAAAAACGGTCGCCTCCTGCACGATGAAGCACCAGCGCTTGATTGTATTGCTCGAGGGCCTTCTCTTTTTCACCCCTGGCGTAGTTGAGCAGGGCGAGATTGCTGAGCGCCCATGCTTCTTCCGTATGCCGCCCCAATGCGCGCCAGAGGGCGAGCGATTGATCCCAGGCGTCGAGTGTCTTTTTCGCGTCGGCCAAATCGAAGTAGAGGTCCCCCGAATCCAAAAGCAACGCCGCCTGTCCGGCTTGATCCCCGAGTCTCTTCCATACCACGAGCGCCGCTTCGTATTTACCGGCGGCCTGACTCATCGCGTCGGGGGTTTCTTGTGACCGTAGTCTTCTCGCCTCCATATGCAACCGGTAGGCGGCTACCCGGTCGGCGTCCTGCGGCGTCGAATCTCGCAGCGCTTCGGTCTTCAGGATGTAGCGCCCTGCCGTCTTGCTCTTTGACCTGATTTCAAGCTTGCAGTCGCAGGCGGCCGTCGTCACCCAGGAAAGGATCTCCTGCCCGCGCAGGTTGCGGTCGAAGTCGGCCTCGACCTGGAGTGCCCCTTCCGGCCCGAACAATGCCATCGCAACATCGCAACTACGCTGATCAACTGAGACTTGCAGGTATTGCCCCTTCACGAGCGCCACTCGATAGCTGTGCGACTGGCCGCCCGGCAATTCCCGCGTCACGGCAACGCCAGCCTTAAGCAATTGCTGATCACCGGATTGAGCGGCGCTCTGAGTGGCTGATACAGCCACGGCCGCGAGCAGGAAGAATTGGAAACGCATGCATACCTCCGAGGGCACTCTCTGGCAGCGAGCTGGCTTAATGAGTATTAGTAGGAGAGACGTCGCTATCCTATACCACGCTGAGGCTGCGGCATAGCGAATTGGCGGCTGGCTTAGTATGGCAGTGCGGCGACTTGTCGCCGCTTTTGATTTAGGTCCTGCAGTGATGCGGTGGTCCGTGTGGGGGCGGCTCGCGAGCCGCCCCACGGGTGCTTTCGAATCTCGGCACAGCGAATTCATTCGCGTTTATTCGCCCTCATCGAGGGCGATGGTCGCGAGCCGCCAGGCCCCACGGCCAGTTGTAATCCTCCTCCAGGTACATCTTTCCAATCCTACTTGGCGCCGGCGGGGGCGTTCTACCGTGAGGATTAACGCCATTGTCGCCCAGCTCGAAGCGGCTGCGGATATCCATTGGTTGAGGCCATAGGGGAATCCGCTCTCGAAGTATCTCTGGATAGGAAACGAGCGGGTGAAGACGATCCAGGAACCATCCGCGGCTTGATCTGCAAGCAGGTAGCTCACACCGCGTTGATAGGCCCGATCCGTTACGGGTATCCCGCCCGCCTGATGCAGAGCCACCAGCGCCTCGCCGGTCGCATATGCATCGCTCTCCAGCATGGGTTGTTGTCCCCAGCCGCCGTCTTTGCGTTGCTGGGTCAACAACACCTGCGCCATTTTCTGGAGCGTCTGCTTGTCGGCGTTTGCCCACGCCAGCCCCAGAAGCTGAAATACCTGGTCTTCATTGTATCTGGGAGTCGCTTTCAGGAGCCATGCGCGCGCTCGTTCGACGCGGGTGTCCACTTCCTGGCGGAACGCTTTGGGAGCATATAACTGCAAAGCGCGCAAGGATTGCGCCGTAACCGCTATGTCGGAGCTCTCCAGGGGTGGTCGGTTGGTGGCCACCGGCCAGCGGCCGTCAGCGATCTGCCTGCCGATCAGGTAATGAACCATGGCATCCGTCGTTTTGTTCTGCGGCTGTTTGTTTGCGGCCAGGCCCATCAGGACATAGCTGGCGGTGGACTGAGCGCCGGCGAATCCATCCCCTTGTAGGAGCTGTTCCCGCGCCGGGCTCAAAATGCCAAGGATCTGTTCCGACTCCGCAAGCGTTATCAGATCGTTCACTCTGAAACCGCGTTCGCGCGCCAGAGCCGACTGTCATTGCGGGCAGCGAGTTGTGGTGACAGGAGACACACCCCGTCTTCTCGATGAATGGCAGGCGGATGCTTTCCAGGAGCGGCAGGCTCTTTTCGATGGCTTTTCTGACAGCGGCCTGATCGTTCCCGCGGGCCGAGGTCCAGTCCACGACAAACAGCGAAACGAGTAGTGTAGATGCCAGAGCGATGGCGATGCGTTTCATAAGGGTTCCTCCATTTTGACGCCGGACGGTATCTACTCTCTTGCGCCTGCTTGCTCGAGCATCCGGACAATTTCGCTTTTTCCTTTTCTTCCGGCCAATTTCAAAGCTGTTTCGCCGTCTTTGGCTCTGACATTGATCTCAGCTCCCCTGGCGAGAAGAGCGCTGATCAATTCCGGATCATCGCTCTCGGCGGCAGCAGCGTACATGAGCGCAGTGTAGCCGTACTCATTTCTGACGTTCACCTCGGCGCCTTTTTCAAGCAGCAGCCTGGTAGTACTCGGAATCGCCCATCTGAGCCCCCAACATCAAAGTCACGCCGTCGCCGGCGAATCTGGCATTGACATCCGCACCCTTCTCGAGCAGCAGCTTGATGACCTCGGTGTTCCTGGCGAGGGCGGCGTACATGAGCGGCGTGCCACTGGCGTTCTCGGGCAGGAGTACGACAAACGCTCCCGGCGCTCTTCCCATCTTCTTTATTTCGCTGGCTCTCTTCGCAGATCTCGCCGGCGTCCCGCCGAGATTGCTGCTGTTATTCGGATTGGCGCCTCTCTCCAGAAGCAATTTCACCACCTTCAGGTCTCCGCATCGCGCTGCCGCGGCCAGGACGTTTCCGGCGGTCAGGTCAGCTCCGTTGTCCAGCAGCATCCTGACTATTTCGGCTGAACCGCCACGAGTGGCAGCGATGGTCAAAGCGGTATGCCCCTCTTTGCTTTTCGCGTTGACCTGAGCGCCTTTCGACAGAAGCAGCCTGACCTTATCCGCCTGGCCACTCGCCAGCATGAGCGCAGTGACATCCGATTTGCTTCTGGCGTTCGGGTCAGCGCCTTTCTGCAGCAGAAGCTCAACGCAATCCGCGCCGGCGTACATCGCCGCGTACATCAACGCCGTCAGGCCGTCACTATCTTTGGCGTTGGCATCTGCTCCGCTGGATAGCAGCGAGCTTGCAGCATGGGAATCGGCATCGCGGATGGCGGTCAGCAGCTTTTCATTCGCTCCGCTGTCCGGCAGCGCGGCGCCGGCGCACAACGCACAGGTGAGAACGCTCCCCAGGAGGATCGCAAGTTTGGAAATTCGCCTGTGTTTGATCATCAAGTTTCTCCTGTGAGAGCCCAATCGACGGTCGATCGGTCGCAGGTGATCGTGGGGCGGCTCGCGAGCCGCCCCACGGAGGCCTCTCAGCCAATTTATGCGGCTATCGGATACTGACGAGGACGGGATTCGCCGAGCGGTTGTCGGCCGTGAGTTGGATGGTGACCGCTCCCTTCCCGATCAGGCTGCGTGGCAGGCGCAAGTTTACTTGATCGAGTCCGACAAAGCCAGGTGCGACTCCGGCGTACAGCAATTCGGCCTCTTCTTCGCCGATCATTACCCTGACGCCGGCGGCGCCCGCCGCGCGAAGGCCGGTACCGAAAAGAATCAGAAAAACCTGATCGCCTTCCGGGCCCAGATCAATCGGCGCGGGCACGAACTGTTGTGACTGCGCATCGTAGCGTGCGACGGGTTCGTAGAGTTGCGCGTCGCCGCGCACGCGCAACACAGAGGCGGCCGGAACGCCCTGACCGTTTGAGTTCGCCGAGAACAATCCGGGCGAGGCCGTGACGATAGGAACGGCGCCGGTCGCCACCACCACCTGGTCGCCGTTTAAGACCCTGATTTGGGAGATGCCGCCACTCGCGCCCGGCGGCACCTGGTAGTTGATCTGCGACGGCGAGACAAAGAAGAGCGGCGCGTTGCGCTCCACGCCGGCGCTGTCTGTGACCTTCACGGTTACCCCGCCGAGCGTTGTCGGCAACGGCACCGATGTCGCCGTCAGAGTACCTGGAGCAAGATTCTCGCCGAAGGCGGCGACGATTGATTCCGCCGAGAGTTCGCCGTTGTAGCTGGCTGCTGAAACCGCTGTCACTACGGGGCCGCCGCTCGCTGCGCCGTGGACGGGGCTGATGGTGACGTTGCCGAGCGGCGCCCGGAGCGTCATCGGTTTATTCAATAATTCAACGTTTCTATAGACGCCCGGTTGAATCCACAGTGCTCCGTCGTGTTGGCGTCGCATTGATACCGATCGATAAGATCCTGGTAAGGATCCAGAAAAGTGCCCTTTTGAACACTTGATGTGGCGTCTACGAAGCGGAAATCGCCGCGTGGGTACAGGAACGACATCGTCACGCCGTCGAAGTAGCTCAGGTGGTTGCGCTGGCCAATCGTCGTCTGCCATTGCGCAGTGAAAGGAGCCAGGACCGTGATGGTGGGGTTATTGCAAAGAAGATTCTTGTCGCAATCACAGTTCTTGGCGAAGGCGCATTGATCATATTGCATCACAGAGTCGAAATCGTAAGGACCATATTTCAACGAACTATCACGGCGTTCGAAATCACTTCCATGGTCGCCTTCGATGTTGTCCGGATTGATCTTAATGTAAACGTCACGGTCCGCTCGGCTCTGCTCATGCACGAGCCCCAACGCATGCCCCAGTTCATGCACTAATCTATATGGTGTGTTCCAACTCGTGAAGTTAATCACCTGTGGAAAAATCTGCCATCCGACCGCGGAGTTATTGATGTCCGCAGCCTTAATAAGGATACCGGGCCCAGAGAATGTGATTTTGATTTCGCGAAAAGTAACGCTCGCGACCTTCTCCCACACGCGCATTGCCGCGCGTGCCACCACGCGGTTTTCCGGAGTGACGCTGTCATCGAACTCGTAATAAACAATTCCCCCTGGCCACAAATTACGTTCAAGAGTGGCTCCTGGCGTACTGGTTATAGGCACCTGGATGTCGCCCTCGATGATCTTGTAACCTGGCGGGATGCTGTTCCTTTTGTGCAGCGTCTCCCAAATCCTGGCCTGACTGGGTTGCTGTGGTTCAGTTTGCGCCTGAGAGTTGATCGCGCCGATCCCGCAAACGAGCGACGACAGGAGCAAGGTCAAGCTCGTCACACGGCAAAGCCTTTCGATTCTGGCGAAGAGTTGTTTCGAGCGTTGTCTGGTCATCTGGACTCCTTCTGGCAGCAATGAAGCCAACCGGTCAAGTAAGTTGCGCGTTCCGCCTCCTGGCCGGCGGAACGCATAAACCTATTGCAACGTGACGAGCACGAGCACCAGGCCCTTACCACTCTTGAGTCCGGTCATTGCCTTGCCGATGATCGCGCCATGCGCCTTCACCGAGGAACCAGCTCTCATCGCATGGCCGGGTGTGGCTGAAGTCGTCAGTAAATCGCCGGGATGAATCGCGCCGCGAGCGGCGTCGACCCAGACATAAACGCGTCCGCTCAAAGCCACGGGGTATTTGCCGTCGGCCAGCGTCTGCTCCTGGCCCATCGTCATTCCCGGCTTGACGCCGCCCGCGCCGCTGATGATGCCTGCCACGCGTCGGTCGTAAGCTCGCCGGCTGAGGCTGAGTTTTCCGGGGTTGATCGTATCAATAGCGACGACCATGCCGGGCTGTATCTCGGACGCCCCGGTTGAGCTTTCGGTGGGCTTCTCCGCGCGCACATCGAAGTTTTCTGCGAAGTCAGCGCCGCCCGTGATTTGCACTGCCTTGACACTGACCAGCAGGTTGCCATCAATCGTCAACCCGGGCTTGCCCACATTGCGGTTGTAAATGCCGAACAGACTTGTGAAGGTACCACCGACGCCGCTTTCGAGCGTCCAGACATAGTGCAGGGGGCGACTGAGACCATTATCCAGCGTCAGAACCGCGCGTTCGTCGGTGCTCCTGATCGTCATTTCGGTAAGGCCTGAACTCTCGACGTGCAGCTTACTTGCCGGACTATTGGTCCCTACGCCGACATTGCCTGAAGTATTGATGACCATGTCCTCGTTCTGCAGGTGGAGGGCCACCCACGGGGCCAGCCACTAACTTCAGGGTCGAACCATCGAATCTGACATCAGCCCGGTTGGCTGCACCGACGATGGACATGCCAGTTTCGGAGGCGGGATTGCCGAATTGAATGACTCCCCCGCTCCCACCCGGTCTGAGTAGCGTGGTTCCAAAGACATCCAATTTGCTCTCCGGATTATTCGTCCCCATACCGATATTGCCCAGTGTATTGATGACCATTCCTCTCTCGGCGGGTGGTGGGCCGCCTAAGGGACCAGCCACTAGTTTGAGCGTCGAGCCATCAAACCTGACATCGGCACGGTTGGAGCCGAGGATGGACATGCCCGTTTCAGAAGCAGGGTTGCCGAATTGAATGACTCCGGCGGTTCCAGCTGGACTTATTAACGTGGTTCCATTGACTTCCAACTTGATTCCGCTGCTTGGCGTCGTCCCGATCCCGATATTGCCCGCAACTTCGCTAATCACCGAATTGCCGACATCAGTTGTCGAAGTGAATTTGGCGATCTGCCCGATCGTGCCGGTGGCGCCTGTCCCTCCCTCGGTCACCGCCTTAGCCGATTTGGTTTGACTTGTTGGTTCCGCATCGACTTTGCGACCGGACTCGTCGCGGCCAGTGATCGTTCCGTGCCGTACGACCGTTCGTTGGTCGCCCCCATTCTCGCCATTACTGATTGCAGCTCCCGCCACGGTGGCGGCTTCGTCTCTGGCCACTGTCAACTCCGCTCCGACAGCGTTTTCGTTCTGACTGGTGACCCAGAGTTTGTCCGCGCCGTCGCGATCTTTCGCGCGATCGACGATGAGATGGCCGCGACGAGGGCGCGCCTCAGTCTGTCCGGCTTCCCTCATCGATAGTGTGTAGGCGTACAGCCCACTCTTGAGCATCTCGCCACTGGCGGCTTGTAGCGGCCAATTGACTTCAGCGGCCGCCACCGCGCCGCTGTCGAACACCAGTTCACCGGTTTGATCGAAGACTTGCAGGCGCATCTCCTCGCCCGCTTTCTGCGCGATGAACCTCACTTGCTGCTGCTCAATGATGATCGTCACATCCTGAGAGGCGGCGGTTCTGCCAGACGCATTGCGTGGCAGGTCCTGCGCCATGACGGTGAGACAAAACAGCACGCATAGCGCGATTGCAGGAACCCGTTTGATAGCCCACATACGTATTCTCCTCGGTTAGGTTGTCGTCACTTCACCAGGCCGTTCTCCGCATGCATGCGGAACGCGTTGATTGCATCTCAACTCCTACTCCGGGAAAGAGTGGAAACATGTCGGAGAATTCCTGCAGATCGAGCGTTTTCTTTTGAATCGGAATGGCAATGGCAGCGGCAGCTGAATCGGTACGGCTACAGGAGCAGCTGACTCAGAGTCCGGGGTGCGTGATGTTCTACTTAACCTGGAAGAAATAGCGGTCAATCTCTTCGATGGCGCCTGCGGCGCTCCGGCCTGAGAGGATGAGGACGTAGTCACCTTTGACAAGTTTGCCGGCCGGGACAGTCATTGTCGCGAAGGCTCGATCTTTGGCGGATCCGACTCCGCTCGACTGGCTGAAGATCTCCCGCCCTTCAACGGTTTGGAGTCTGAACCGATAGCTCGGATAGGGGCTGCCGTTCACTGCCATAAGCAATCGGAGCGGGCCTCTCACCAAAGGTATCTGGAGAGGTGCGGCGTTTTGACCGCGAGTCAGGCCGGGCGTCAGCAAGAAAGAGAGAACGGCTGACGGCTCAGGTTCTTGCCGCTTCCCGCGGAATTGCTCCAGTTCGGCGTTCAATCGCTCATTCTCCTGCCGCTGTTGGGTGTTCTCCTTTTCCGTCTCCTGCGCTCGCCTCGCCAGTTCCTGCTCGCGCTGCTGGCGAGAGGAACGCTCAGCCTGCGCTTCATTCTCCAGTTTGGCGAGACGTTCCGTGAGCCTCGTCCTTTCGACATACAGCCAGCCCAAGCCGCAGCTCAGCAAAACCACCATTGCCAGCGCCGTTCCAAAGGCGAGTTGCGGTCGGCGCATGGAAGCGAAGAGGCTGCTCCACCACGAGACTGTCGGAGTCACAGGCCCGTCAATCTCCTGAAGAAACAATTCAGCGATTGCCATGCGCTCGCGATGGCGTGGCGAAGCCAGATAACTTCTCTCAAATCGGTCGCTGTCGGGCCGGGACATCTGGCCGCGGACGTAACTGTCGACCAGCCTGCTCTCGGTTGCCCACACCTCGTCGAACTTCTCCCGATCGCCGAGAAGCTCCTGCTCAAAAGCCGTTTGCTCAGGCTCCGGCAGCTCGCCGAGCAGATACCGGTGGATCAGATTTTCCCGATAGTCAGTCGTCATGTAATGGAGTCTTCATAGCCTGGTCTGAAAATTCGCGTTTTCATGTCGGTCAACGGTCGGTTTTCGCGCAACATTGCATGACGCATTGCTCGAGTTTTTCACGAACACGCTGGGCACGGCTTCGCAGCGCGTTGAGCGGGATCCCGAGTCTTTCGGCCAACGAAAGCCGGTTGTTGATCTTCTGCCGCTTTTCGTCCTTGTAGTAGTCGGTTATCAAACGCCTGCTGTCCGCCGAAAGTCCTTGCAGACAGTTGAGGAAGCACTCCCGGCGCACGTCGGCCGCGACCGGCTCCGGCGCAGCGATGGGCGGAAGGTCTTCCAACTGGACTTGTCGGTTATGGTCGGGGTGCGCTAAGGATTGCAGGAAGACGAGGCGCGTCACGCCATGGCAGAAGGCGGCCAGATCATGGATTATTTCACCTTCATCCAGTTTGCGGGCCACGCGATTGAACGCCTCATCGACCAACTCCTCGGGAAAGAGCGAGCCGCGCCAGTCAAGAAACTTGACCAGCGATTCGCGCAGCGCCTGGTATTTTTCTCCGGCGTGCTCCGGATTGGAATCGAGGGAAGAGAGGAGCTTCGAAAACGCCTCTTCAGTCAATACCCAGTTTGTCTTTGCCATTTTTGGCGCACACTCGCTCGCGCGATTCTCACAAAAACAACAAAACCGTCAGGCTCTGGCGCTTGATGCCGCCTTCGTTTTCTTCACTGAGCGCCGCCACAGGCTGAAGGCGAGCAACAGCGCGATGGCGACGGTCCCAATGGTCAACTCTTCGCCCATTATATAAAACCAATTGGCCCACGGTTTCCCGGACCGCGCTCCGGCGATGCGGGCGGCGCGCGGGACATCTTCAGGCCAGATGATAGGCACAACGGCCTTTTCGGTAATGCCGCCCACACTGCCGATTTCGATGTTGTCGACGACTTCGACAGCCTCCGCCCGTCCGGGCGGGGTGAAGCTCAGGCGGACGATCTTGTACGGCCAGCGCAGCGGTATATGGGTGTTCGCAGAGCGCTCTATATATTCGGTAACATCGGTCCACTTGCTCGACGATCGCCGTCGCCTCGTGCCATGGGCCGCGCGGCTGTTCGCGGAAAGAGACCTGCGATCATTGAAAACGTCGAGCGACTGGCAAACCGCCCGAACTTGAAGAGCCGCCCCAGTTCAATCACGCGCACCTGGGTCGCCTGCCCGACGCGCAGCACATCGAACGTATTCGCATCTGCGCCTAACGAAAGAAAGGGCGTCAGCGAATGGTCACCCGTCGTTTCCGGCGGAGATTCTACCTGCACAGAAAGTTGGCGCGTCCACGACGGGCCCTCGTGAGCGCCTAGTGCATACTTGATGGTCTCATTCTTCCTGATCACCTTGACCGTATGCACCTCTCCCGCCGTGTCCAGGTAGAATGAGCCGCCCACAATCAGGACGATCAGCAAGACGATGGGCAGCCACAACGGAATCAAGGTCCGCCCCGCGCTCCAATTGAGCAAATGCAGCAACCCAAGTAACAAGGGCACGCCAAAGATCAAGCCGAGCAAGAAAATTATTCCGCCTTCAGGATTCATAGAATTGTTGGATTGTAGCCGACCGACAGAGTAGAGGCATATCTAGTTGTGCACGCCATTAGCGACTCTCCAGATTCCGTCTTTAATGACTGCAACATTGAAGTTTAGCAATAATCCCAGCCTTTTGTCCGCTAGTCTGAGGTAGGTCAGCAGTTGCATCCGGTGAATCGTGGCCAGCGCTTCGATAGATTTGATCTCGACGATGACTTTGTTCTCGACGATGAGGTCTGCGCGAAAACCAGCCTCCATTCGAATTCCTTCCGCGACTAAGGGAATTGCGACCTCTTTGAGGTAGTTCAGCCCGCGGGCTTCAGTCCATGCGCCATCAGAGTGTGATAAACGGATTCCAGTAGACCAGGGCCAAAGGAGCGGTGGACTTTATAAGCGATGTCGACGATGTGCTTGGCGATTTCATTTTCGGTCATGATTCCTCCTAATCCTTAAAGGAGGGCCAATTGGGCTTCAGATTCCTCTTCTTCGCGGTTTTTTGTTGGCAGTCGGCTTTATAGCGGGAGACACCTCGCGCAAAGACGCAAAGACGCAAAGAGAAACGCAAAGAAGAGGGATCCTTGCTGTGCCCCTCTTCTTTGCGGTTTTTCTTTGCGTCTTTGCGTCTTTGCGCGAGGTGTCTCCCATATTAGCCGGCTCCGCTTGATTCTATTTTTCAATCACTTGCGTTAGTCTTCCCCTTCGATGTTCGATCTCCTAATTCACGGCGCGCAGGTCATCGATGGCACCGGACAGCCCGCCTATCGAGCCGATATCGCCGTCACCAACGACAGAATCTCGGCCGTCGGCCTCAACCTCAACGAACCTGCTCGACGGACCATCGACGCCACAGGACTGACCGTCATCCCCGGCATAATTGACGCCCATTCGCACGCCGACCTGATACTCCCACTGAGCACCGCCCGGCAGTCCCAACTCCTTCGATGCAAGCTTGCCCAGGGCGTCACCACGGTCGTCGTCGGCAACTGCGGGCTCGGCTGCACACCGCTGGCAGGCGATGCAGAGGCAATCCTCCGCGGCGTCAACGCCTGGATGACGCCAGAGCCACTCGAATGGAACTGGCGCGATGTCGGCGGCTACCTGCGCAGGTTGTCCGGCAACGGACTGACGCTCAATGTGGGAGCCCTCGTCCCGCACGGGCCAATTCGCATTTCGATCATGGGTCTGGCCAAAGGAGCGCCCTCTCACAGTCAGCTCGACGATATGAAGGCGCTCACTCGAAAGGCGATGGAGGATGGCGCGCTTGGCCTTTCGACCGGCCTCATCTACCCGCCGGGCATGTACTCGGCGCCGGCCGAGCTCTCTGCACTTGCCCGCATCGTCGCCGAATACGACGGCATCTATACAAGCCACATCCGCGGCTCGAGCGAAACTCTGCTCCCTGCCGTAGATGAGCTCATGCAGATCGCTCGCGATACAGGCGTGCGCGTCCATCACTCTCACAACGAGGCCGTCGGCAAAGCGCATTGGCAGAAGATCGATCGTGTTCTCGAAGTCGAAGAACTGGCCGCGAGTGAAGGCCGTCGAGTGAGCTTCGATATGTTCCCGTATACGGCGGCGGCCACCATGATGATCGCCATCTATCCGCCGTGGTCGCTCGAAGGCGGCGTCGACAAGCTGATTGAGCGCTTGCAACAGCCAGCGGTCCGAGAGCGCATCGCTCGCGACATCGAGCATCGAATACCATCCTGGCCGCCGTGGCAGGCCGAGGGCTGGCCGCACAATCTCGTAGAAGCGACCAGCTGGGATGCGATCCATATAGGTTACGTCGCGAGCAGCAGGAACAAACGCTACGAACAGGCCAGCCTTGAAGAGCTTGGACGCCAGACCGGCAAGAAACCATTCGATGCGATCTCGGATCTGATCATTGAAGAGCGCGGACAGGTATCCATGGTCATCTTCGAGGTCTCGGGCGAAAAGGAGGAGCGCAGTCTGCTCGCGAAATATGTCCGGCATCACCTCGGAGGCTTCTGCAGCGACGCGGAGGACTACGGACGCGGGCTCCCGCACCCGGCCGCGTATGGCGCATTTGCACGCATCTTCGCGAGATTTGTTCGTGAGGATGGTGTGATCAGGCTGGAAGAGGCGGTGCGGAAGATGACCTCTCGACCGGCGGCCCTCTTCGGATTGAAGGACCGCGGGAGGATTCGCGCCGGGGCGTATGCCGATCTCGCAATATTCAATCCTGTGACTGTTGCGGACAAGGCAAGTTTTGAAAAACCCCGGGTTGAAGCGACGGGAGTGTCGACGGTAGTGATCAACGGCAAGGTCGTGTTCGATAATGGCCGCGTAACCGATTCAAATGCGGGTGTCGCAATCCGGCGCCAACGGTGAAAGATTACCCGCGCCAGACGGCGCGGGACGGGCAGGACAAGCCCTGCCCCTACAAGGCCGTGGCGAAGCGGCGCATTCGTCGAGAGAATTGTAACCGTGCCGATATTGAAATCTCTAATAAAGGAGCTGCATCTTGAACCGAAGACCCCTCTTCGTTCTGCTCTGCTCGATTCTTTTGCTCTTCTCACCTGTCGCGGCCCAGTCTCGGATCACCACGCCCAAAGAGCAGTTCGGCTTCAATATCGGCGACGACTATGAGCTCGCCAACTACACGCAGCTCGGTGACTACTGGAAGAAGCTCGACCGTGAATCCGATCGGATGAAGCTCGTCGAGATCGGCAAGTCGGCCGAAGGCCGCACGATGTATATGGCGATCATCACTTCACCGGACAATCAAAGAACCTCGCGCATTACCAGGAAATCTCGCGCCGGCTCGCGCTTGCGGAAGGACTGACTGACGAACAGGCGCCGAGCTTTCGCCGCGGAAGGCAAGGCCGGTCGTGTGGATCGATGGCGGTCTTGCACGCGACCGAAGTGCTCGGCGCTCAGCAGCTCATCGAAACGATCTACCAGCTGGTCAGCCGCACGGATGCCGAGACGATGCGATTCCTGAATGACGTGATCATCCTCTGCACGCTCGTCAATCCGGACGGAATGGAGCTCGTCTCGAACTGGTACATGAGCGAGCGGACCCGACGCGACGCGACCTTGCTGGACATCCCGCGCCTCTACAAGAAGTACGCCGGGCACGACGACAACCGCGACTTCTACATGTCGCGCAGCCCGAAACGGAAGCCATCAACCAAGTCCTCTTTCACGAATGGTTCCCGCAAATCGTCTACAACCATCATCAGACGGGCCCCGCGGGCACCGTGATGTTTTCGCCGCCGTTTCGCGATCCGTTCAACTACTTTCGATCCGCTGGTTTCCGCTTGAAATCGATCTGGTTGGTGCCGCGATGCACAGCCGTTTCGTCGCGGAAGGCAAACCTGGCGCGACCACGCGCTCGGGCGCCGAATTATTCGACGTGGTGGAATGGTGGTCTGCGAACGACAGTCTACTTTCACAACATGGTTGGCCTCCTGACCGAAACGATCGGCAACCCAACGCCGATCGACATTCCATTTGTTCCGTCGCAAGCAGCTGCCGAAAACAGACCTGCCGCTATCCGATCGCGCCGCAGAAATGGCATTTCCGCCAGTCGATCGACTACTCGATCACGGCCAATCGCGCCGTGCTCGACTTTGCATCGAAGCATCGCGAGGATTTTCTCTTCAACATCTATCGGAATGGGGAAGAACTCGATCGAGCGCGGCAGCCGCGACAACTGGACGTCCATCCTCAGATGATCGAAGAGGTGCAGACGGCGCATTGCGAAAGAGCGCGGCCAACAGGGCGGGCACAGGCAATGGCGGCGGATACCGCGGCGCGATGTCTGGACGCCGGCGTTCCGCCGGGCGAGCGTGGCGCATGAAGTACTATGAAATGCTTCGCGAGCCGGCGAAGCTCGCGACCCTCGCGGATACATCATTCCGTCCGATCAACCCGATTTTCTGACGGCGACGAAGTTCGTCAACGCGCTGATCAAGAACGGCATCACGATTCATCGCGCGACGTCGGCATTCCAGGCAGCCGGCAAGAACTATCCTGCGGGCTCTTACGTGGTGAAGACTGCTCAGGCGTTTCGACCTCATATTCTCGACATGTTCGAGCCGCAGGACCATCCGGACGATTTCGCATATCCTGGCGGGCCTCCGATTCCTCCTTACGACAATGCAGGCTGGACGCTGGCATTCCAGATGGGAGTCATCTTCGATCGCATCCTCGATGGATTCGATGGACCATTCGAAAAGATCGAAGGTTTCGCTAAGCCCGCGCCTTTCACTCCGCGAGGCGCCGCTGCGCCGGCCGGCTATTTCCTGAGCCACCAGATCAATGACTCGTTCGTGGCAATCAACAGACTGCTTGCTGCCGGAGACGATGTCTACTGGATGAAGAATCCAGTCAACGTCAACGGCAGGAGAGTGGCGCCAGGGGCGATTTACATTCCTGCCCGGTCATCGACTGGCGCCCTGCTCAAGCAGTTGGGTGAAGAGCTTGGACTGCCTTTCGAGGCGGTGGCCTCGAGGCCTTCCGGCGAAGCGTTGAAACTGCGCTCGCCGCGCATTGGTCTATGGGATCAGTATGGCGGTTCGATTCCGTCAGGATGGATTCGCTGGCTTCTCGAGCAGTATGGATTCAAGTTCACGGTCGTCTACCCGGCGGCGCTGGATGCGGGTGAGCTGAACACCAGGTTTGATGTGCTTATCTTTCCCGACGGTGCCATTCCTTTGCGCGAGGTGCGAGAAGGGAGAGGTGGCGGCCAGTTCGGGCGCCAGCCGGATGCGGAGAGCATTCCGCCTGAGTTTCGAAGCTGGCTTGGCCGCGTGACGACGGCCAAGACGGTGCCACAGCTTCGCAAGTTCCTCGAGTCGGGTGGTGCGATCCTGGCGCTTGGGAGAATCTGCGAACCTGGCATATCTCTCGAACCTGCCGATCACCAACGCCCTGGTGGAAAGGACAAATGGGGTTGAGCGTCCTCTTCCGCGCGAGAAGTTCTATGTGCCCGGTTCGGTGCTCGAGGTGAGTGTCGATAACACCCAGCCGCTCGGCTATGGCATCGGGGAGAGACTCGATGTTTTTTATGACAACAGCCCGGTCTTTCGGCTGCGACCTGAGGCTGGCAGGAGGGGATCAAGACCGGTGGCATGGTTTGACAGCGACAAGCCGCTCCGCAGCGGATGGGCATGGGGCCAGGAGTATCTTCAGAACGGAGTAGCAGTGATCGACGCCGCAGTAGGCAAGGGAAAGCTCCTGCTTTTTGGGCCGGAGATCACCTTCAGAGCTCAGCCTCACGCAAGTTTCAAGTTTCTCTTCAATGGGATTTTCTACGGGCCTGCAGAGC
>CAVUOF010000015.1:0-27673 GCA_963743045.1 uncultured Acidobacteriota bacterium | reverse complement strand
ATCCACTCAGCTATATGAGCATTCTGGTAGCACTGGCACTCCTGCTGCTTATCTCCTGTGCGTCCGCGCAGCCGGCTACGGTTTCGCTTCAAACTCTGCTGGATACGGGGAAATACGGCGAGGCTGAACAGGCTGCCAACGCGGCGCTCGCCGCTCAGAGTCAGGACATCCGAGCTCGCATAGTTCTCGGCGAGGTCTTTGCTGCGACTGGCCGCTACAAAGAGGCCATCACGGAATTCGAGCGGGCCAGTGCGACCGCGAAGGGGGCCGACAGGCTTCGTAGCGAGCTTCGGCGTGCCGAACTGCTGGAGCTCACCGGAAACGAAGAGGCGGGACGAGCGATCTATCAATCGTTCGTCTCCTATTACACCAGTCAGTCGCCGCGGTCCGCTGACGAGCTGGCGCTCATCGCAAGAGCCCTGGTGCACCTTGAGAAGTTCAAGGACGCGAACGACCTTTATCTCGATGCGATCAAGGCAGACCGCTCGTCTGTAGAGGCACAAATCGGCGCAGGCGAGCTCTATACGCAGAAATATCAGTATGGCGATGCGGCTGAGTTCTTCAATGATGCCCTGAAGATAAATCCTCAAAGTGCAAAGGCCTACCTGGGATTAGCCGAGAACAGGCGCATAGATGGCGGCGAAGAGATGCGCGCCGCTCTCAACCATGCGCTCGAAATCAATCCGAATCTGGTGGAGGCTCTTGCACTGCGTGCCTCGATGGAGCTCGATCTCGAGCACTTCGACAAGGCCGCCAGCGATCTCGACCAGGCTCTCAAAGTCAATCCCAATTCACTCGATGCGCATTCCCAGCGGGCGGCAATGTTCTTTCTGCTGAACCGGCCATCAGATCAGGATGCCGAGATCAAGACAGTTCTGGCGATCAATCCACACTGGGGAGAACTCTTTGAGGCCCTTTCTCATTCTGCGACAAATACACGCCGATACGCCCAGGCGGTGGAGTTTTCGAAGCGCGCGATCGAGCTCTCACCACGCCTCTGGTCAGCCCATTTGAGTCTCGGAATCGGACTCGAGCGGCTGGGCAGGGTTGAGGAGGGACGCACTGAAATAGAAACATCGTTCAAAGGAGACCCTTTCAATCCCTGGGCAAAGAACACACTCGACCTTCTCGACTCAATGCGCGACTACCGCGAAACCAGGCGCGGACCATATATCATCAAGGCTGCGGAGAAGGACAGTCTCGCCACGGCGGGCTATGCGGCGGACCTGCTTGACGAAGCTACAAAGAAGCTGACAGCCAAGTACCGGTTTAATCCGCAGACGCCGATCCTCGTCGAGATGTTTCCTAACCATGCCGACTTTGAGGTCAGGGTGCTCGGTCTGACAGGCCTCGGCGCTCTCGGTGTCTGCTTCGGCCAGGTTGTAGCGCTCGATTCTCCGTCGGCCCGCAAGGCTGGTGAATTTAACTGGGGCAGTACTCTCTGGCATGAGTACACGCACGTCATCACTCTGCAGATGACAAACAACCTGATACCTCGGTGGTTCTCCGAAGGTCTGTCAGTCTACGAAGAGCGTCATGCGCGACCCGGCTGGGGAGACGACTGGAGCCTGACTAATATCAAGGCTTACCGCGATGGAAGATGGCTGAAGATCTCGGAGTTGGACGGCGGCTTCTTAAGGCCAAAGAGCGCGGACCAGGTTCCACTATCCTACTTTCAGGCATCACAGGTCTGTGAGTTTATCGCCGATAAATACGGATTTGACGCGATCCTCGAGATGTTGCGCCGCTATCGCGAGAGGGAGCGTACGCCGGATATCCTCGAGAAAGTTCTGAAACTATCGCAACCAGATTTCGATCGGGCCTTCGACGAGTACATCAAGGCGAAGGTCGGCCCATACCTTGCCGCGATCCCGGCAGCCTCGAGCGGGACCGAACGCCCGGAGAAATTGTCCAAAGAGGAGGCTCTCGGCCGGCTGGCAGCACACCCGCAGGATTTCGCGCTTCACCTTCGAAGCGCTTCGCTGCTCGAGGCTGCCGGTGACGACACTAAGGCTGTCGAGCATTACAAGCGCTCGATCGAGCTCTTTCCCTATTACACAGGCGACGGTAACGGCTATGAGGCGCTGGCTGCTATCTACGAAAAACTGGGTGACAAGCCTGCTGCGGCATCGGCACTGGACGCGCTGGTCAAGCACGATGAAACCGATGTCACAGCACTAAGAAAGCTGGCCAAATTGCGAATTGAGGCCAACGACAAGTCGAAAGCGCTGGATGCATTGAGCCAGAGTTTCTACATCGATCCGTTTGACGCGCCGTCGCACACGCTGGCAGGCAACCTGGCTCTCGAGCTCAATCAGAATGAACATGCAGCGCACGAATATGAGGTTGCCGTGGCTATGAACCCGCCGAACGTGGCTGAGGCAAACTACAACCTCGCCCGGGCATATCTCGCTTCCGGAAAAGTAAATGAGGCGAGGCGAGCCGTCATGCGCTCTCTCGAGGCCGCGCCGCAATATGACAAGGCCCAGGAGCTGCTGCTCAAGATCACGAGCCGGCCTTAGGACAGTCTTTTAGAACGAACGGAACTGCGATTGTTCCAAAACACAGAGTCGAATAAGGAGGGGGAATGGCGGTAGAGCCCAATGTGATTCGGGATGAAGAGGTCGCTGGACCGTCTGGTCGCAGCGCGCGAACAGATCATGGTCGAGGTGCGTAAGGCAATCATCGGCCAGGACGAGGTGGTTGAGCAGGTCCTGATCTCTCTTTTCGTCGGAGGCCATTCGATCATTACGGGTGTGCCGGGCCTCGCGAAGACACTCCTCGTTCGAACTCTTTCAAGTGTACTGGACCTCTCCTTCAAGCGAATTCAGTTCACGCCCGACCTCATGCCCGCGGATATCACGGGCACAGAGATCATCGAAGAGGATCGAACGACAGGCCGGCGAGCGCTCCAGTTTATCCGTGGTCCGGTGTTCGCCAATATCATCCTTGCGGATGAAATCAATCGAACGCCCCCCAAGACGCAATCCGCATTGCTCGAGGCCATGCAGGAGGGCAATGTCACGATTCAAGGCGTGACCTACGAGCTTCCAAAACCCTTCTACGTTCTGGCCACGCAGAATCCGATCGAGATGGAAGGAACCTATCCTCTTCCTGAGGCTCAGCTCGACCGCTTCATGTTTAATGTCAGAATTGGTTATCTGCCGGAGGAAGAGGAGATCTCAGTCGTCAAGGCGACGACCTCTCCTCAGGATCTGCAATTCAACAGGCTCATGTCTGCCGACGAGATACTTTCGTTCCAGCGCCTGGTGCGCAAGGTGCCGGCCGCGGACGCAGTCACGCGCTATGCGGTCCGGCTGGTCGGCGCCAGCCGCCCGGCTTCAGCCGAAGCACCAGACTTCATAAAGCGATGGGTCACCTGGGGTGGTTCGCTGCGCGCATCACAATTCCTGATTCTTGGGGGCAAGGCGCGCGCAATTCTTCACGGCCGCTACAACGTGTCATTCGAGGATATTCGGGCAATTGCCCCGCCTGTCCTTCGGCATCGGATTCTGCTCAACTTCCAGGCCGAGTCAGAGAAGGTCGACACCGATCAGGTGATCGCAAAATTGATCGAAGCAGTTCCGGAACCCAAATCGGGCCTCGCGTAACAGATTATGTGGAGACGAGAGAAGGTCGAAGAGCGATCCGGGATCGCCCCATTGAAACTCGACGCCGAGCGCGGGACGAGCGCCACGGCCCGATTCCTTGCGCCCGACATCCTTGCGCGCATCAGTTCGCTCGAGCTTCTCGCGCGTTCCGTGGTGGAAGGATTCATATCCGGTCTGCATCGCTCGCCTTACACCGGCTTTTCCACGGAGTTTGCCGAGTATCGGCAATATATGCCGGGTGACGATGTGCGCCATCTCGACTGGCGCCTGCTGGCTCGCACAGACCGCTACTTCATCAGGAAGTACCGGGCGGACACCAACGTCCAGTGCCACATTCTCATCGATGCGAGTGCGTCGATGAGATACAGCACCGGATCTGTGACCAAGCTTCAGTATGCGCAGTTTCTCGCTTCGTCACTGGCCTATCTGGCCAATAGGCAACAGGACGCGGTCGGCCTGATCGCCTTCGACCGGGAGATTCGCGCGCAGGTTCCTGCTCACAATCGCACAGGCCACTTGCGTACCATCTTCGGCCGCCTCGAGCAGCTCGAACCCGGAAGCGAGACGCGGCTGGCAGAGATGCTGCACGGCGCAGCCGAACGTATTACCCGTCGTGGGATAGTGGTTATCATCTCCGACATGTATGACGACGAGGCAGCAATCATAAAAGCTCTCGAGCATCTTCGCTTCAAGGGCAACGACGTGATCGTCTTCCACGTTCTCGATCCAAATGAGCTCGCCTTCGACTTCTCAGAACCTGTCATGCTCCTGGATGCCGAGACCGATGAAGAGATTCACGTACTGCCCGAGATTCTGGCTGATGGCTATCGCACGGCAATCAAGGAGCATGTCGACAAAATAAGGACTGCCGCAACCGCAATTCGAGTCGACTATGAGCTCCTGACTACCGACCGACCGCTCGACTATGCGCTCTTTTCATTTCTCTCGAGACGAACGAAGGGAGCCGTTGGTGGCCTCCGAACTGTGTCCAGATAGTCTGTAGTTATGTCGTTTCTGAATCCATTATTCCTGCTGGGTCTGGCCGCCGTTAGCCTGCCGATCCTCGTGCACCTCGTGAGGCGTACGCGGTCGCCGCGCGTAGAATTTCCTTCGCTCATGTTCGTACGGCGCATTCCGCAGCGAACGATAAGGCGCCGAAGGCTTCACAATCTGCTGCTGCTCTTGCTCCGGTCACTTGCATTGCTATTCCTCGTCATTGCTTTCGCGCGACCCTACTTCAGCAAGCGTCTTCTTCCGGCGGGCACTGGACGGCATGCTAATGTCGTACTCGTCGACAATTCGTTCAGTATGCGCTATGGCAATCTCTTCGATACTGCGCGCCAGCGCGCCCGCACGGTAGTCGACGAGATGCAGGGCAATGACCAGGCGGCGATCGTCTCCTTCGGCCAGGGTTATGAGGTGGTCAGCCGTTTGACATCAGACAAACAGGCTCTGCGTTCAGCAATCGACGGGCTGAAGCCGGGATATAGCCGGACCGACTATGGGCAGGCCCTCCGCGGGGCGGAGCGCATTCTCGATGCCACTGACCTGACTGGTCGACGAGTAATTCTGATTTCGGACTTCCAGGCGACCGGAGTCCGGCCCAATGAGGCGGCCTACCGTCTGAAGGCCGGAGTGCAACTCGTCGCAGTGGATGTCGCACAGGGCACCGCATCCAACCTGGCGATCACTGAAGTCGGCGTCCAGCCGATCATCTACCAGCAGAAGTACACCGATCACCTGACCGCGCGCATCACCAATTTTGGCGACAAGCCCGCGGCCCACGTCGGAGTCGAGTTTTTGATCGACGAGCATCTTGTCGAGAAGCGTGAGATTCAGGTGGCAGCGCGGGAGTCTCAGGTAGTCGAATTCAGCGGGTTCAATCTCTCGGAGGGCATCAATCCCTGCGTTATCCAGATCGCCGGCGATGATCTGGCCATCGACAACCGCTTTTATCTGACGATCCGCCGGGCCGATCAGCTGAAGGCTCTGGTGATCGATACAGCGGTCCGCGGCCGAAGCGAAAGCTTCTACGTCCGTAACGCACTTACCACCGGGGAAAATCTGCCCTTCGCCCTGACGATCAAGAGTGCCGGCACTGTCAACCCGGGCGAGGTCACCGGATACCGGGTGATCATTCTGAACGACGCGGGCGGCGTCACCGGCGCGTTGGCAAATCAGCTGGCGAAGTTCGTTGAAGCTGGCGGCGGATTGATCATAGCGGCCGGCCCGCACACTCAGCCTGAGCCTTACAACACACTCTTTAAGGAGATTACACCCGCAGCGCTGGGCGAGACTGTTCAGCAGCGCGGCGACTATGCCGTCTTAAGCGAAGTCAAGACAGACCATCCTGTCTTTGAAGTGTTTCGCAAGAGCGGAAGGCTTGGCTCTGCTCGTGTCTTCGGATATCACCGCTCCACTCCGCGTGACCGGGCGGCCGTTCTTGCGCGGCTCGAAGACGGAAGTCCATTGCTCGTCGAAGCACCATTGGGCGGAGGCAAGGTGCTGCTCTTCAATTCGACTCTCGATGCCTCGTGGAACGATCTGCCGCTCAATTCGCTCTACCTTCCCTTCTTGAGACAGATGGCGCGTTATCTGGGCGAGCCTGAGGCTCGTCCGTGGCATCCCTGGGGTGAACTGTTCAGCGTGCCGCAGGCAAAGGATGGTTCGTTTCCTTCGATCGATACACCGGGAAACGCCCGAATCAGGGAGAGGACTCAGACCGCAACGGGCGATGTGCTCATCAAGGCCGAGGAACCTGGCTTCTACCGCGTTCGTTATTCTGATCGAACAGATTTTGCCGCAGTCGATCTCGATGCGCAGGAGTCGGACCTGACGAAATTGAATGTTGAGGATTTCGTCGCAAGAACATCAACGTTCAAGGCCAACGACAGCAGCTCCGCTGAGCGGACAATCTCGCCTGAATCCGGACTCTCGGATGAAGAGACGGAATCGAGGCAAAAAATCTGGTGGCCTGTTCTTTTGATGGCCTTCGCTCTTTTCGCAACGGAAGCGATCCTTGCGCGGCGGACACGCCGGACAAGGGTGATCGTTTGAGTGGCCACTTAGTATGGAGTGCGGCGACTTGTCGCCGCTTTTGATTTAGATATTGCTGCCTTGAACAAGAAGCGGCCCTGTAAATCATGATCCCGCAGTATTTAAATCAAAAGCGGCGACAAGTCGCCGCACTCCATACTAAGCCAGTGGGCGTCCCTTCAATGGAGCTGGCGATTCTTGAGAGGCAACGATGAACTTAGGAAGCAATCAGATTACAGGCGCAATTCAGAAGGTCAGACGACGGCGTACAGAGGTGGTCGCAGCACGAGGCGCTGTGCTCGTCCTCGCAGCAATTGCCCTGCTACTTATCCTCGGCGGATTCGGCGCCTACCGCTTCCGGTACCATACCACCGTACTTGTCGCACTGCGCCTCGGAGCCATAGCCGGATTCATCGTCGCTGCCTACTACGCACTACTGCGACCTCTTCGACACCGTGCCAGTGACGGGCAGGTTGCCCGGTTGATTGAGGAGCGCCAGTCGGGGCTCGAGAACCGCCTCGTATCTGCTGTCGAGTTCGGATCGGGGAGTGCTGACGAACGGTCGTCGGCTCCGATAATCGAGCGGCTAGTCGCCGACGCTGACAGCCACGCGGCAGGTGTTGATCTCGACCGGGTCGTTCCCCGGAAACGCCTGTGGAGTTACTCCGCGGCAGCAGCGGCCCTGATCGCATTGATTGTCGGCGTATTTCTTTTTGGACCGAAGCCGCTTTCGCAGGGACTTGCGCAGCTCGTCTCTCCGGCGAGCGCCGAGGCAGCCGCGAATGCCCTCCGCATCTCCGTGGTACCGGGATCGACACGAGTGCCGCGAGGCTCGGACCAGCGCATCTCCGCTACAACACTCAATTTCGAATCGGATTCGGTGACACTTTTCACCCGCCAGGCGGGCAAGGAGCATAGCAACGATCAATGGATCGGTCAGGTGATGGAGCCGGCCCGCGCCAAGGACGAATTTCAGTTCTTTATCTTCAACATCCAGAATCCGACGGACTACTTCGTTGAAGCGAAAGGGATGAAATCCGAGACCTACAAGCTCGACGTCGCGGACCTGCCTTTCGTCAAGAAGATCAATCAGACTCTGACGTTCCCCGCGTACACTCATCTTCCGGTCAAGATTGTTGAGGATGCGCCCGATGTGGCCGCTCTCCCAGGCACTGTTGTCAAACTTTCGGCTGAAATCACGGGCAAGGCGAGGTCGGCAAGGATCGTCTTGCGTGAGGGCACCAAGATCGAGATGACGCTTGAAGCCGACGGCAAGTTCGCGGCAAGTCTGACGGTCACAAAGGAAACCACCTATCACATTGAGCTGACAAGCCTCGACAATGAGGTCTATAAGGGCTCGAACGAGCACGACATCTCGGTGCTCGACGACGAGCCTCCGACTGTCAAGTTCGAGAAACCCGGCCGTGACACCAAGGCGAGCAGCGTCGAAGAAATATTCACGCAGGCAAAGGCCGAAGACGATTATGGCGTGCTCAGCCTGGATCTCTACTACTCGGTCAATGGCAGCCCGGACAAGAAGATCGACCTCGAGAAGATGCGCGCTGAAGCGTCTCGCCAGCTATCCGGAACCCATACCTTCTATCTCGAAGAGCTGGGTCTCAAGCCCGGCGACTTCATCTCGTACTACGCCAAGGCTCGCGACGCCCGCCACGAGGCAACGAGCGATATCTACTTCATAGAAGTGAAGCCCTTTGAGCGTGAATTCAAGCAGGCCCAACAGAACGGTCAGCAGGGCGGCTCCGGGCAACAGGAAGAACCGCTGTCACGCAGGCAGAAGGATATCGTCGCTGCGACCTTCAGAATCAGCCGCGAGGAGTCCGGCTACAGCCAGCAGCAAAAGCAGGAGAACTACAACACAGTAGCGCTCGGACAGGAACGCCTTCGGGATGACACCAACGCACTCATTGAGCGAATCAAGCGCCGAGTCGGTCAGTCGCTCGAGCAGCAGCCAGAGTTCGCCAAGCTGCTCGACAATCTCGCTCAGGCTACTAAGGAGATGGAAGGGGCAATTACCGAGATCAAAAAGCAGAACGCGGCCGGCGCTCTCGCTTCTGAGCAGAAGGCGCTTCAGCAACTGCTTCGCGCGGAGTCCATCTTCCGTGAAATGCAGGTGGCGTTTGGCCAGAACAGTCAGGGGAATGGCAATCCCAGCGCCAGCGCGCAGGAGCTGGCTGATCTTTTCGAGCTCGAGCTCGACAAGATGAAGAATCAGTATGAGACGCTGCAGCGAGAGCAGCGTCAGGAGGGCCAGCAACAGGACGACGAAGCAAAACGCAAACTTGAAGAGCTGGCCCGGCGTCAGCAGCAGCAGCTCGAGCAGCAACAGCGAAAGACCGCGCAACAGCCACGCAATGGCGGTGGTGGCGGCGGTGGTCGGCAGCAGCAGGAGCTGATAGACGAGACTCGAAAGGCGGCTCGCGAGCTCGAGCGGCTTTCACGCGAGCGCCGTGATCCACAGCTCCAGGACCTGAGCCGTCAGCTCGACCAGGCGGCAAACGACATGCAGCGCGCACAAGCTTCGTCGCAGAACGGCGACCAGACTGAATCGATCGCTCAGAGTCTCCGCGCTCTTCAGAAGCTCGACGAAGCACGAAAGCGCCTCGACCAGGGACAACAATCTCGCAACGGCCAGTCTGTTGAGCAGCTGCGCCAGCGCGCGGCCAACGCCGCATCAAAACAACAGGAGATATCCAAAGATGTAGAGGATCTGGCTCAGAGCAGCAAATCGGGCAATCCTCGAGCCTCCGAGACGAAGCAGCGGCTGTCAGAAAGAAAAGAGAACCTGGCCAACGAAATCGGAAATCTTGAGAAGGACATCGATCAGACAGCGCGCGGGATGGGCCAGCAGCAACGCCAGGTTGGCGAACAGCTTCAGGGGGCTGCATCATCGCTCCGGCGAAACCGCGTTGCCGATCGCATCAGAGCGACAAAACAGATGGTCGAGAGCGGCACCTACGATTCGGCTAAGGCCGGAGATCGCGTCATTCAGGAGAGCCTCAATGACGTCGCTCAACAGCTCAAGGAGGCCGAGAAGGTTGCCGGAAACAAGGGACCGGCTGATAGCGCCGAACAGGCACTCGATCGTACTCGACAACTGGCTGACAATCTCGAATCTCTTAAACAGAAGCTGAATGATAGATCGTCGCGCCAGGGTCAGCAGTCCGATCGCCAGCAGCAAGGCGGAGAGCAGCAGGGCGGTCAGCAGCAGAGTGGTCAGCAGCAGAATGGTCAGCAGCAGGGCGGTCAACAACAGGGTGGTCAACAGCAGGGCGGTCGGCAGCAGGCCAATCGGCAAGGCGGTCGTCAACAAGGTGGTCAACAACAGGGCGGCCAACAGCAAGGCGGTCAGCAGCAAGGCGGTCAGCAGCAGGGTGGTCAACAGCAAGGCGGCCAACAGCAGGGTGGTCAACAGCAGGGCGGTCAGCAGCAGGGCGGTCAGCAGCAGGGCAGCAGGGCGGCAGAGCTCAAATCCTGGTCCGCAGAATCCAAGGATGGCTGCCGGCGGTGGGCCTCCGGTTGGTGGGCCACGGATGGGCGGAGACCGAGACCTCAATCGTGAGCTGGCCGAGAGACTGAAAGAGGCCGAAGAACTGCGGCGCGATCTCAGTCGTAATGGGAACCGGGATCGCGAGCAGATGCGAAATCTCGACCAGGCGATTCAGGCGCTTCAGCAGATGTCCAGCGGGTCGTTTCGAGAGGACACAGAGACGGCGGCGAGACTAAAGCAGCAGGTGATAGATCCTCTGCGGCAGCTCGAAATGGGATCTCAGCAAACGGCTGCAGGCCAAACTTGGCCATGACAACCTTCGTCTCTCAGATGAAGGGGCTGCTCCTGAGCAGTATCGGAAGCTGGTTGAGGAATACTACAAACGCCTCTCGAATCGCACTGCGCCGTGAGATGCCACATTCGATTACCGGCCCAGACGGCGCCGGCCTGCGGACAGCCCTGCCCCTACAACGTTGCCGCGAGTGTAGCATTGCCGAAAAGACTGTAGGGGCAGGGCTTGTCCGCTGCCCGTCCCGCGCCGTCTGGCGCGGGTAAGCCTCCGGAGGAGGACACGATTCCCTATTCGTACCGAAGGGCGATCATTGGATCCACCCTCGTTGCAAGCCTCGCCGGCAAGTAAGACGCAACCAACGCAACCAACCCAAGCACCAGCGCGATCACCACGAACGTCGTTGGATCCGTCGCTCCGACACCAAACAACAGCTTCGCCATCAGACGAGTCGCCGCAAGAGCGCCCGCTACTCCTAGCCCGAGACCCACTGCGCTGAGGATCATCCCCTGCCCCACGACCAGTCTGAGCACCTGGCCACGCGACGCACCAAGCGCCATTCTGATTCCAATTTCGTGAGTTCTCTGGGTCACGGAGTATGCCATTACGCCCGAGAGTCCGACGGAAGCGAGAACCAGAGCCACGGCCGCAAAAATTCCGAACAGGAACATCGAGAAGCGGCGCTGCGCCATCGAGTCGGAAACCAGCTGTTCCATGCTGGTCACGTTAAACACGGGAAGTTCCGGATCGAGACTTCGAATCGCGCCCCGAACCGATGGAGTGAGACTGGAGGGATCCGAACTGGTACGCACCACAAGGAAGACACTGTTTAGTGGGCGTTGGCGCAGTGGAATGTAATACTGAACCGGCGACTCGCCTTCGAGACCGCGCTGCTTCACATGGCCCACCACACCAACGATCTCACGCCATTTTGGCTGGCTCGGCGGACCCTCAAACGTGATCCGCTTGCCAATCGGGTCTTCGTCCGCCCAGAACTTGCGCGCCATCGTCTCGTCAATAATCGCCGTGCCCGGAGCGTCAATGACATCGTGATCATCGAAGAATCTGCCTTTGATCAAAGGGATGCCCAGGGTCTGGAGATAATTGCTTCCAACCCACGCCCTGCTGCCCCACGGAGACATCTGTCCTGGCGGAAATGTCCGGTTCTCGATTTGAAAGCTGCCACTCGAGTTTGATCCGCTGAGTGGAACATTCGTTCCTGTGCTCGCCTCTCTTACACCGGGGATGGCCTTCACTTTCTCGAGAAGACGCTGATAAAAACCGTCCACCTGTGCCGGACCGCTGTACTTGAGATTCGGCAGGGAGAGCTGCATCACAAGAACATTCTGCGGTTGAAAGCCCGGTGTGACCTGTTGCAGCTTTATGAAGCTCTTGATCAGCAAGCCGGCGCCGACCAGCAGCATTAGCGCGAGAGCGATCTCTGCGACAACAAGCGTACTTCTGAGGCCGCTGCGTGTGCCGCCTGAGCCGCTGCGGCCGCCTTCCTTGAGTGTCTCGTGCAGGTCACTCCTTGACGATTGCAGCGCGGGCACCAGGCCGAACACAATTCCTGTGAGAATCGATATGCCGATGGTGAAGGCAACTACCCAGCCATCCAGCGAGATATCCTGGGCTCGTGGAATCCGATCGCGATTGAGTGCGACGAGAAGTTTGACTCCCCAATAGCCAAGCGTCAGGCCGATGGCGCCTCCGGTAATCGCCAGGAGCAGGCTCTCGGTGAGGAGCTGCCGGATGACGCGAAGGCGTCCCGCGCCGAGCGCGCTCCGAATCGCAATCTCTTTCTGCCTGGCCGCGGCGCGAGCCAGCAGAAGATTGGCTACGTTGGCTGACGCGATAAGGAGCACCAACCCAACAGCCACCATGAGGACCAGAAGAGCAGGCTTGATATCGCCGACGACAACTTCGTTGAATGAGCGGACGAGCAGATTCCAGCTTCCGGCATCTTTGGGAGCGCCGCCGGTGAAGTACTGCTGTCTGACATTGGCCGCAATTGAGTCAAACTCAGCCTGAGCTTTCTCCAGCGTGACGTTCGGTTTGAGCCGCGCCAGGACTGTCAGGTACTCATTGGTCCATTGAGACGGCTGCATCTGGGCTTGCGGGAACGCTATAGGTGCCCAGAGCTCGGTGGGTTGACCGATCTCGCTGCCAAACTGGAATCCCGGAGGTGCAATGCCTATGACCGAGTAGCTTTCTCCATTCAGCATGATCGATCTGCCGATGATGCTCGGGTCGGAGCCGAAGCGGCGTCGCCAGAGGCCATCGCTGATCACCACCACATGCTCGCGGCCCTCCTGATCCTCGTCGGCAGAAAAGACGCGCCCCATAGTCGCCCCGATGCCGAGTGTTGGGAAAAAGCTCGGTGTGACGCGGAGTGCCCGGAGCCGCTCCGGTTCGCCACTCTCCGTAAGGTTTGCGGGCCAGCCGGTAAAGGCGGCCATGTCTTCGAATGAGGCGTTCACCTTGCGGTAGTGCGTGTAACCGACCGCAGAGACGCTTGCCTTGAGGTCCAGCTTCGGATAGTTGTGATTGATCGTCACCAGACGGTCGGCGTCTTTGTAGCCGAGAGGTTTCAGGAGGACTGCATTGACCACGCTGAAGATGGCGCTGTTACCGCCAATACCGAGAGCAAGGGCGATGACCGCCGCGGCAGTGAATCCCGGATTGTGGATCAGCATCCGGAACCCGTATCGGATATCCTGTAATAGTGAGTCCATGTTACCTCTCCAGCGGAGTTTTCTTGCGTCGCCGAGCCTAATTCCGAGGCACTCGCTCCAGCCTGGGACCGCACGCGTCCCGCGTGCCGACCGTTCGCCAGGGCCTAATCTAATTTCAAGCGGCCATCACGCAAGAAGCACGCGGGACGCGTGCGGTCCCAGGCTGCAGCAATGTCTCGCGTTGGCCTTCTGCAAGCGTGTCGACCTTCTACCTTAGGTACTGGCATTTAATCTTAACCCTGAGACTGTATTGTCGCGCCCAATTCCGAGTCACTCGCCCAGGCTGCAGCAATGTCTCACCGTTGGCCTTATGCATGAGTCTCGACCTTCTACCTTAGGTACTGGCGTTCAATTGCCGTGATCTTCTCAACCCTCTTCCGATGGCGGTCCTCTCCTTCACTCGTCGAGAGCCAGGCTTTCACAATCTCGCGCATCTTCTCGGCGCTGATCATCTTCCCTCCGAGAGTCAGAACGTTCGCGTAGTTGTGCTCGCGGCTGTTACGAGCAGTAGCCTCGTCGTAGCATAACGCTGCGCGCACGCCTGGCACTTTGTTCGCCGCAATCGAAGATCCTATGCCCGCTCCATCGACGATGATTCCGAGGTCGCAGCCTCCATCGGCCACGGCTCGCGCCACCGCATGCGCAAAATCCGGATAGTCGACAGCCTCAGTCGATGAGGTGCCGAAGTCTCGGAAGCGATACCCCAAATCGGCCAGCAGTCGCTTCAGCTCCTCCTTCATTTCGAAACCACCATGGTCTGAACCGACTCCAATCATCCGCTTCACTGCCTGACTCCCACTCGATCGAGCGCGGTGGCTGAGCCGGATGCCTCTTTCCTGAATCAAATCCCTCGCCGAGGGAGTAACAATGGCACCCTCGCCAATCACCAGCTCGCCACCTTCAGGAACCTCGCGAACATCAAGCTCAGTGATGACAGTCTTGATGGATTCGTCGACGGTGGCCGCCTCAACCCGCCCGGCAAGCGCTTCTCTGACCATCGCTTTGACTTCTTCACGCTGAGGAGATTTCTGAGCCATCGCTATGAGTGCCTGAGTCTTGCGTCCAGCCGTCTCACTGAAGAAGGCCTTGATGTTCCGAGTTGCCTGGCCAATTCGCTGCTCATTCTCGACGAGCGCAAAGCGGACGAATCCGTCACCTGCCTCGCCGAATCCAATACCCGGAGAGACTGCTACACCTGCTCCTGCTATCAGCCGCTTGGCAAACTCCAGAGAACCCATCGTCGAAAACGGTTCGGGAATCGGGGCCCAGACAAACATGGTCCCCTGGGGCGGTGGAACCTCCCATCCGGCCGAAGCCAGGCCTCGAATCAGGCAATCTCGCCGTCTCCTATAGGTATCGACAATTCCAGGCACCTCGCTCTGACAGTCGCGCAGAGCAATGATTGAGGCGATCTGTATCGGCTGAAAAATACCGTAGTCGAGATAACTCTTGAGCCGGGTCAAGGCACCGATCACTTGCCGGTTGCCGACGCAAAATCCCACGCGCCAGCCGGCCATCGAATAGCTCTTCGACATCGAGAACATCTCGACGGCAACGTCCTTTGCCCCTTTGACCTCCAGAATGCTCGGCGCACGATAACCATCAAACACCAGGTCAGCATATGCGAAGTCATGAATTACCAGCCAGCCACGTTCGCGAGCCCTCGCAACCACCTCCTCAAAAAACGGCTTCTCGACAGTCGCTCCGGTAGGATTGTGCGGAAATGATATGACCAGCAGCTTGGGCTCCTTGCCGGGTCCCAGCTCCCCCAGATCCCAAGAACGCAATCCAGAGAGAAACTCATCGGCACCATTGGCGATCGGAAGTTTGACCAGCTCGCATCCGGCAATGGTCGCCGCAAATGAGTGAATCGGGTAACTCGGATCAGGAACAATTACGCGGTCGCCAGGCTCAACCAGAGCCAGAACGAGGTGCGAGAATCCTTCCTTGGCACCGATCGTGGCAATCGTTTCTGTATCCGGGTCAAGCGAGACGCCAAAGCGGCGCTCGTACCAGCGAGCGATCTCGAGGCGCAGATTGGGAATGCCGCGCGAGGCGGAATACCGGTGATTTCTCGGAATGCGTGCCGCCTCGACCAGCTTATCGACGATCGGCTCCGGCGTTGCCAGATCGGGATTGCCCATACCGAGGTCGATGACGTCGTCGCCCCGGCGGCGAGCCTCCGTCTTGAGCTCGTTGATCACTGCAAAGACGTAAGGAGGAAGCTTTTCGATAAGTGGAAAGCGATAGTTCATTGCCGTCTGTTCAAGAGAGTTGTGTCATTCCGGGGTCCCGCCGAGGCGTGTGGCCGCCGCTTTGTCAATTGACACCTCGGAGTTCGGTTTATATAGTTCCGCCTTAGTTCGCACAATTCCTGCAGGAGAACATATCACGATGTCATCCAGCCCGGCGCCGGAGTCAGAATTCAATCATCCTCAACTCGAAACTCTCATCCCGGAAGACGTCTTGCAGGCGAGAATCCGCGAGATGGGAAATCAGATTACCCTCGACTATGCCGGTCGGCAGCCGACCCTGATCTGCGTGCTCAAAGGGGCCATGGTCTTCATGGGCGACCTCATGCGCTCAATTGACCTTCGGCTGACAATCGACTTCATTGCCGTCTCGAGCTACGGCAAAGGCACCAATTCCAGCGGCGAAGTAAAGATCGTCAAAGATCTTGATGGCCCTCTCGAAGGGCGCGATATCATACTCGTAGAGGACATTCTCGATACCGGCCTGACTCTCAGCTACCTCATGCGAAGCTTTCGCTCGCGCGGCGCGAGGTCGGTCAAAATTGCGACGCTCCTGAATAAGCCCGATCGTCGCAAGGTGGATGTCACGCCCGACTACACCGGTTTCGAAATTCCGGACAAGTTCATCGTTGGATACGGCCTCGACTTCTCCGGAGCGATATCGGAACCTGCCATTCATAGCCGTTGTCAAAGAGTGATCTGCTCGAGGAAGCTCCGGCCCGTCGATAGCCTGCAACCGAAATTCTCAGCAATCGTCTGCCCGATGTCGGCCATCGATTCCCGTGCTCCAAGATCAACTCCGCCACGCGCCCTGCGACCCCAGGTCAATATCGGGACGAATTCCCGCGAGTGATCGGTGGACGGTGTAGTCGGATCGCAACCATGATCCGCAGTGATCATAAGAAGATCCCGCTCATCCATTGAATCGAAAATCTCAGGCAACCTGGCATCAAAGCTCTCGAGCGCGCGCGCATATCCCTCGATATCGTTCCGGTGGCCATAGAGCATATCGAAATCAACGAGATTGGTGAAAAGCAGGCCCTTCCAGTCGCGGCGTCTCAAAGCACCGACGGTCGAGTCGACCGCCAATTGATTATTGCTCCCAGCCAACTCTTCGTCGAAGCCGCGATGGCAGAAGATCGAGGCAATCTTGCCAACGCTTATCGTTTTGAGAGCGCTCGACTGCAGGCGATCCACGAGCGTCTGACCGGGCGGAGGAATCGCATAATCGTGCCGACGTTCCGTTCTCTTGAACGCTCCCGGCTCTCCGATGAACGGGCGTGCAATTACACGGCCCACCCGATCTTCGCCCTGGAGGATTCCACGAGCAAGCTCACACCAGCGGTAGAGTTCCTCAATTGGAACTATTTCCTCGTGCGTCGCAATCTGGAAGACACTATCCGCTGAGGTGTAGACAATCGGGCGGCCTGTCCGCATATGCTCGCCGCCGAGCTCAGCGATAATCTCAGTTCCGCTCGCCGGCTTGTTGCCCAGCACCTGCCTTCCCACAGCCCGTTCAAATGGCTCAATTACACGGGCCGGGAAACCTTGCGGATAGGTTGGAAATGCCTTCTCAGTCACCAGACCCGCCATCTCCCAATGGCCTGTCGTCGTGTCCTTGCCATCGGAAGCAATCGCTGCCTTGCCAAAGCTTCCGCGAGGTGTGGCGTACGGGGCTACGGCAAGAGAACGTATGTTTCCGAGCCCAAGTTCCCTCAAATGATCAACTCGAACGTCACGGCTCGCCAGAATGTGCCCGAGAGTGTCTGAACCGGCGTCTCCAAAGCGCGCTGCGTCCGGCATCTCGCCGATTCCGACACTATCGAGCACGATCAGCGTCACTCGATCGAATCTTCCTGAGTCCGTCATTCTGATTTTACCCTTTGGATTGTTGCGTGCCGGTGAGAGAGAGAGCCTACTGTGGCGGATTGGGCGCGGGCGTGGGCGTGGGGGTCGGGGTTCCCCTTGGCCGCATATTGAACGTGATCACGCCGCTCACCTGTACCGGATGGCCCTCAAACCTGGCAGGTGCGAACGTCCAGCGCCTGGCGGCCGCAAGCGCCGACGGATTGAGGTCCGATCGCCCGTCAACGACATGGGCAAAGACAACCTTCCCTGAAACGGACACCAGAACCTCTATTTTGACGATTCCCGGCAAATACGCAGCCCGTAGCGCACCGCGCCCGCTTCCGACAGAATACGCGCCTCCCTGAGCGGTCACTCCGGTAGCCGATGGATCTTGAGAATTCACTTCAGATGTTGGTGGCTTAACCGCTGGAAACGCGGCGGATACGCGCGTCAGCGGGTCGCCCACCCTCGACACCCTTTGGCATCTCGCTCGCAAGCTTGGCGTCGCTCTCGGGCGTTGAGCCGAAATCGCTGACCATGAGAGTCGGGACGCTGAAATTTGCTACTTCGGTAGCAGCCGCGCTCGCGGCTGGCCGGTACTGCTGTATCGCTGATCTCAAAGCTTCCAGCGATTTGGACTCTTCGCGTTCTGACTCAGCCTTTTCCGTCGAGGCATCTGCGGCATCAGCATGCAGGAGGCTGGCCACGGCATATGCCTCAGAGAACTGCGGGCTGATCTTTAGAGCCCGCGACACGAAATCGAGGCCCGTGGCGATATCACTCGTAGCGCTGGCGGTTTCGTTTGACGCCTTCATCGTCAGATTGCCTTGGGCGTCGTAGGTTCGGGCTTTTGGCAACAATCTGATGTACCTGGCGCCAAATACATAGCGCGATACGCTGATAACAGTAGGCCTTGACAGAGTCCTTCTGATTCGGAAGTTCGGCGCGCCGCGCAAACAGCTCGCGAGCTCGAGGCTGGTTATCGAGCCGGTATGAAGTGACCGCCGCGAGTCCCAGGGCCTCGTCGTCATCGGGCGAGAGTTTTAGCGCTGCTTCGAACTTGTCGAGAGCCGTCTTGTACTGCTGCAGACGGTAAAGGCGCTTTCCCTGCTCGATAAGCTCTTTTGGTTGAGGCGGCGGCTTTGGCGTCGCCACGGTCTGAGGCGTTTGAGCCGGTGTTGAAGTGGCTGGTTTGGACTGGCGACTCGCGGGCGGCGCCGGAGCCGGCGATTGCGCCGGCACGCCGGCGAAACGGAATATGCCGAACAGGGCGCAAACCAGAAGTGCCTTAATCAACCTGGACTTCACTCTACTACCCACGCAGCCCATCTCACTTGAGGCTTTTCGTCACACGCTCCTGGTATTCGCGTGCCTTTGCGATTGTTGCCGCTTCGTCGATCGTCAGCAAGCGCCGTGAGCGCATGAGCACACGACCCTCGACCACTGTGTCGGTCACATCACCTGCCTTGGTGGCGTACACAAGATGAGAGTAGAGATTATACAACGGCGCCAGATGAGGCGCACCAAGATCGACGACGATCAGATCGGCTCGTTTGCCCGTCTCCAGTGAGCCTATTTCGCTATCGAGATGAATCGCCCTGGCGCCTTCGATGGTGGCCATGCGAAGGCTGTCCCGGGCAGGCAAAGTCGTCGGGTCTTCACTGATCAGCTTGTGAAGCTTGGCGGCGGTGTCAATCTCCTCCCACATATCGAGATCATTGTTTGATGCTGCCCCGTCGGTGCCCAGGCCGACATGCACGCCAGCCTTGAGCATTGCCGGAACCGGTGCAGTTCCGGAGGCGAGCTTCATGTTCGATTGAGGACAATGCGCGACACCGACGCCGCGCCTCCTGAGAATGGTGATCTCATCATCGGTGACATTGACGGCATGCGCTGCGATGACTCGCGCCGACAGAAATCCTATCTTCTCAAGATAGCTGACTGAGGTCATCTGGTAGTTGAGAAGCATGAACTCAGTCTCGGTTGGCGCCTCGGCGACGTGAGTGACGATCGGAACGTTGAGCCGATCGGAGAACTTGCGAACCTCTTCGAGATGGGCCGTACTGACGGTATATGGGGCATGCGGTGCTATCGCCGGGACGATCAGGGCATCCCCTTTCCACCGCGCAACAAACGCTTCGCTGGCTTTGAGGGCCTGCTCCCAGGTTTTGTTGTCCGGAGCCGGAAAATCGAGAACTGTCTCGCCAAGGACAGCGCGCATGCCTGCTCGTTTGGTCTCCTCGGCGATCGCATCTTCGAAGTAGTACATATCGACGTAGCTTGTCGTGCCTCCGCGAATCATTTCGGCCAGGGCCAGCCGTGTTCCTGCGACGACAAACTCACGCGTAACGTTCCGTGCCTCGGCGGGAAAGATGTAGTTTTCCAGCCATTCCTTTAAGGCAAGGTCATCGGCCAAGCCTCGAAATAGAACCATTGGAGCGTGCGTGTGTGTATTGATCAGTCCTGGCAGAACGACCTTGCCCGTGGCATCAATGACCTCACGCGCGGATGGACGGCGAGCTCCGGGTAAGACGGGCCCGACCTCCGCGATTCGACCACGACGAACCGCAACGTAGCCCGGATCGTAATTCCGGTCTCCACCATCCATAGTCACAACCTTGCCGCCGGTTATGAGGAGATCAAACGGTCCCTCCTGCCTCGCGGAGGCGGCCAATCCGGAAAAAGCAATCAGCAACGCGAGGCCGATGAACATGGCCCTTTTTGAGGATGTCATAAGGCTCTTGGAAGATCAGTCAGTAGAGAAAGCTTCGATTAAACGGGAGGGGCAGGAGATCGCTAACCTTCATTGTCTCAAAATTCCCCTGCAGGTCGGCCATTGTGACTGTCCGCCTCAGCGCCGAAGAGATCCGAAATCACCTGTCTGCAGGCGCCGCAGGGTCGAACCGGCTCGCGCGCCGCGGCAATCACCGCAATCTGTACGAAGTCTCGCGCGCCCTCGGAGATCGCCTTGAAGACGGCCACTCTCTCAGCGCAAATGCTCAGACCATAGGTCGAATTCTCCACGTTACAGCCCGTAAAGACGCGTCCGTCGCTGCATTCGACTGCGGCGCCCACCTGAAAGTGTGAATAGGGCGCGACTGCGTTCTCGCGCGCCGCTCTGGCCAGCTCGATCAATTGTTTGGCGTCGAGACTCACTTGTCGCTCGATTCTCTCGATAGCTCGAGCCTCAGCTGGGCTCGGATTTTGCCTGAGATAAGGTCGATTCCCACTTCGTTGTGCCCGCCCTCAGGAATGATGACGTGGGCGTAACGCTTCGATGGCTCGATGAACTGCTGATGCATTGGCCGGACGGATTCCAGATACTGCTTAATGACCAGCTCGACGGAGCGACCGCGCTCACTGACGTCGCGTTGCAGGCGACGGATAAATCGCAGGTCATCTGCTGTATCAACGAAGATTCTTACATCCATGAGCTCGCGGAGCGAGGCATCTACGAAGATCAGAATTCCCTCGACAATAATAATCGGGCGTGGAGCAACATGAATAGTCTCCGGGCGACGCGTGTCGGTCGTAAAGTCGTAGACCGGCATCTCGATCGACTCTCCCGCGCGAAGCGCCCTGATATGATTGGTAAAGAGATCGTTGTCGAGAGCTTCAGGATGATCGAAGTTTACGCGATGGCGCAGTTCGAGGGGCATGTCGCCTACGTTGCGATAGTAGCTGTCCTGCTGAAGGTAGACTACGCTCACCTCGCTCACATTTGCCAGTATGCGGCGCGCTACCGTCGTCTTGCCGGAACCAGTCCCACCGCAGATACCGATGATCACAGGAACTCCCGAAAAGCGCAAACACACGCGCATCTTCACAATCGCCGGATGGTTCCGTCGAGGAGCGCGAGCAGTTGGCCGCTGACCCGCGTTCCGATCTTCATGACCGAGATCATGCTGAATCGGACCATCTCCCATTCCTGCCGCAGCGTTCGTAATCAGCGACAACCCCAGCGTCTTCATACCCATCTGTTTCGCGACAATCGCTTCGGGAACGGTCGACATGCCGACCGCATCCGCGCCAAGCGCCCGCATCATCCTTATCTCCGCGGGCGTCTCGTAATTGGGGCCCTGCAGCGCCATATAGACGCCTTCATCGAGCTCGATGCCGAGCTCGGCGGCCACCTCACGCGCTATTCGCTGGTAGTCTCGTGAATAGACCTCGGTCATATCGGGAAATCTCGCGCCGAGACGATCATCGTGTTGACCACGTAACGGGCTCATAAGCATAAGGTTGATATGGTCCGTGATGAGCATCAATGTGCCCTCACGAAAACGCTCGTTGATGCCGCCCGCAGCGTTGGTGAGAATAAGGCTTTGAACACCCATCGCACCAAACGCCCGCACCGGAAGAGTCACCTCGTCGAGCGAGTAGCCCTCGTAAAAATGGAAGCGACCCTGCATCGCGGCTACGGTCACGTCGCGCATGGCCCCGCTTTCCGTCACACCTTGCAGGCTGCCGACGACCAGCCTTCCTGAATGTCCCTCGACCGTCGAGAGGACAAAATCGGGAATCTCTTCGTAAGGAATGACCACGCTCTCACTGAGCGACTCGGCAAAAGCACCAAGACCGGAGCCTAGAACGATCGCTACCTGGATATCGCGGCCGGCTCGAGACCGGATAAATCGCGCGGCCGTTTGCGCCCGGTCAAAAATCGGAAGTGACATTAGACTACTTACTCCTTCACATATGGCACGCCGATCGCCCGGGGAGGAATTGCCCGTCGTATGAACCCGGCAAGCACGACGATCGTCAATACATAGGGTATCAGCTGGATGAATTGGTTGGGAATGTTGACGGTGCCCTGCATCCTGATAGCGATTGCTTCGGCGACACCGAATAGCAGACATGCCAGGCAGGCTCCAAGAGGATCCCACTTACCAAAGATCAGCGCGGCGAGGGCAATGAAACCCCGACCAGCCGTCATATTCCTCGTGAAAAGCGAATTTTGGCCGATAGACAAGTATGCCCCACCCAGACCGGCAAGGGCACCCGAAATCAAGACGCCCGCATATCTCATTCGACTGACACTGACACCGGCCGTATCGGCGGCTTCCGGGTTCTCGCCAACCGCCCTCAAGCGCAGGCCGAACCTCGTTCGATAGATCACATAGGCTGTCACACCCACTAGTAAGAAGGTGAAATAGACGAGCGCCTTCTGATTGAAGATCGAAGCTAGTGCCGGGAATCGTGCCGGATCAAAGAAGGGCACGTCAGGCAGGACCTCGTCTCGCGGCAGCTGAGGCGTGGCACCAGTCGAATCGAAGAACGCTCCTGAAAGTAATGCCGGTACGCCCAGGAACAGCATGTTGATGGCTGTACCGCTGACAACCTGATCGGCACGAAAGGTGATCGTCGCCAGCGCGTGGAGTGCGGCAACCGCGACGCCCGCTGCAACAGCGGCGGCAACTCCAATCCAGGCACTGTGGCTGAACACGGCGACAGTCGCGGCAGTGAACGCGCCCGCCAGCATGAGCCCCTCGAGCGCAATGTTGATGACGCCGCTGCGTTCTGAATAGAGTCCTCCGAGCGCAGCAAGAATAAGCGGCGTCGAGAGATGGATCGTCGACGCGATGAGCGTGTAGTTGAGTATGTTCTTGAGCACTCGAAATACCCTGGGACCTTTACTGAAAGACCTTCATGCCTCCGGCGTAACGCGCCTCAAACCCCAGCGGAACATGGCTTCCATAGCTACCAGGAGGACAATCATTCCCTGCAGAACCTGAACCAGGTCCTTCGACACGTTCTCGGTGAAGATGTCCACGAAGAGACCGCCGCGAATCAGCGCTCCAAAGAGAATCGCGGCCAGAATTATTCCGATCGGATGATTGCGGCCGAGGAGCGCCACCGCAATGCCTGTAAACCCGTAGCCTGGCGAGAAGTCATGATAGTAACGGTATCTGTATCCAAGCACTTCGTTGACTCCGACCATACCCGCGAGGGCTCCTGAGATCGACATCGCCAGGACAATCTGCTTCGAAACATTGATGCCCCCATACTCGGCTGCCGCCGGGTTGGCGCCGGCAGCGCGAATCTCGTAACCCCATTTCGTTCGCCAGAGAAAGACCCACACCGCACCACACGCAACGAGAGCCAGTAGAAACGCAATGTTGAGTGGTATGCGTGCCGGAAAATTGATACCCAGAGGGGCGAGCAGTGAATGTAGGCGGGCGACCTCGGCCTGAGGGGCTATCGGAACCGTCTCCATGATCGGATCGCCTGCAATCTTGTAGTGTGCCTGTGTCAGATAGCTCAGGAGGCCGACAGCGATGAAGTTCATCATGATCGTGTTGATGACTTCGTGAGCCCCGAAACGCGCCTTGAGCAGTCCGGGAATCGCTCCCCAGACTCCACCGGCGATGATCGCCGCAAGAATTGCCATCGGAATCAGAAGGAGACCAGGAAATCTGCTGAACGTGATTCCGACCCATGCGGCGGCAAACGCCCCAACATAGAGTTGGCCTTCGGCGCCGATGTTTAGAAGCCCGCACTGATACGCAAGTGCCACAGCAAGCCCCGTGAAAATCAGGGGTGTGGCGTAGAAGAGTGTGTATCCCCAGTTGTCGAACGTGAAATTGCCGAGAGCGTCAAAGAGTCCGAAGGCGCTCGAGAGGAGGAGTCGATAGACATTTAGCGGGTTATCGCCGATCGCCAGAATGATCACCGCACCGATGAGAAAGGCGGCAACGACCGCAAGGAGCGGGAAGAGCAGATTTCGGAGCAGACTTCGCATGGAGTTGACTTGCAATCCACCTTTCTCTGACCGGACTTGATGGCAGTGCGAGGATGAGCTTGCCTGAACTCAAGTACCACGTGGCCATCACCGGGTCAAGCGAAGAGTACAACGTCTCACGAGGTGTTACATTGGCAACAGCGATGTAGGGGAGGCCGTGGGGGCGGTCACAAAATGCGCGGATGTCGCGACTTCGCGGCTGCCCGCTTTTCCTGCGCACCGAAGGTGCGCGAGGATATTAGCCGGCGGTGAAACCGCCGGATTTGTGCCCCCCACACCCTGGCGCCCCGGCAGGGGCGCAGGACCGAAGCCCAGATAATGCTATTTCGGCGTAAAACATTGTGAATTCAACGGAATGCTCGCGGAAATCTGGTCCGGCGGCCTTCCAGGACGCGACCCTCTTTTAGCGATTTCGTTCCGGCGGTTTCACCGCCGGCTAATGTCCGCGCGCACGTCCCGTGCGCAGGAAGGTGCCGGTAACTCTCCGGTTGACAATTCACCCGCTTCAGGCTCTCATATAGATGTCCTATATAAGCCCATATATAATATGCCAACGGAACTTCTCAAAGGTACTCTCGATCTGCTCATCCTTCGGGCTCTCAGCGTTCGCGCCTGCCACGGCCTTGAGATCGCGCGTCGTATCGAGGAGGTTACAGGCGGAATGTTTGAGGTCAAAGCTGGCTCCCTCTTCCCCGCCCTCCACCGCCTCGAAGAACGCGGGTGGCTTTCGGCTGAATGGGGTGAATCTGAAGCGCACCGACGTGCCAGGTACTACCGGCTGACGAGGACTGGACGACGACAGCTCGAGACGGCAACCGCGCACTGGAAGCGCATCGCCGGGGCTATCGCAAGAGCCATCGAAGCGACGTCCTGAGGAGGCCATGCTTCGCATCCGTACTCTCTTCCGAAACATCTTCAGCAGAGAAACCGTCGAGCGCAACCTGGACGATGAGATCAAGTCCTACCTCGACCACCTGATTGATGAAAAGACCGCCCAGGGAACGCCTCAGGCCAACGCGAGAAGGCAAGCAACGATGGAAATAGGTGGAAGCGATCAGCTCAAGGAGAGGGTGAGAGACAAACGCACGGGCCGGATCCTGGAAATGATCCTGCAAGATCTCCGCTTCGCCGCACGCGGCCTGCGCAAAAACCCGTCATTCACGACAATCGCAATACTCACGCTGGCACTCGGTATCGGCGCCAATACCGCCGTCTTCAGCGTTGTCAATGTCGTGCTCCTCAAGCCTCTGCCATATGCGGATGTCAACCGGGTCGTCTCCCTCTGGGAGAAAAGACCGCAGGAGAATCAATTTCGAGTCCCAGTATCGGTGCCTGACTTCCTCGACTGGCGAGAGCAGGCAAAGACTCTTGAAAGCCTCGCACTCTATGACAGCAATCATGTCACGATCAGCGATGGAACAAATGCCGAACGTGTGCCAGCCGCACGGGTGAGCGCAGGCTTCTTCGAATCACTGCACGTCCAGTTGCGCATGGGTCGCACCTTTCAGGCTTCTGAAGAGAACGAGGCCTCAGGGAAAGTTGCTATCCTGACATATGGAACATGGCAGCAGCGTTTTGGCGCCGACATGGCGATTCTCGAGAAGTCGATTGTCGTCAACGGAGCGCCGTTCAGAATCGTCGGAGTCCTCCCCGAAACCTTCCGTTATCCATTTGCCTCCGCGTGTGAGGTCGTGATTCCCGTCTGGCTGACCCCACCTCTCCGGCGCTTCCGCGGCATTCACCCGTTCTCCGCAATCGCCCGGATACGTGATGACTCATCTATCGAACAGGCACGAGCCGAAATGGAGGTCATCTCAAAACAGCTCGAGCAGCAGCATCCCGATACAAACTCGGGCCACGCCGCCAACCTCCTTCCGTTTCGCGATGAGCTGGTGAGAGATCTGAAACCTGCATTGCTTGTTCTGCTGACAGCGGTCGGCATGGTCATCCTCATCGCCTGCGCCAATGTTGCCAACCTCCAGCTGGCTCGGGCGTCTGTCCGTGTCCGCGAAACAGCAGTTCGTGCCGCTCTTGGATGCAGCAGATCGCGACTCATCCTGCAGTCTTTCGTTGAGAGCGCCCTTCTGGCACTTCTCGGCGCAATGGCCGGTGTCCTCTTCGCCTGGGGCGGTCTGTCGCTGCTCAAAGCAACATTCTTCAACCGGCTCGAATTCTTCTCGAATGCCGGATTGGCTCATGTCGCGATCGACGGAAAGGTTCTCGCTTTCACACTTGGCTGCGCGGTGATCAGTACGCTGTTATTTGGTGTCTCGCCGGCCCTCGCTGGCGCACGCGTAAATCTCTGCGAGGCATTACGCACTGGCAGAACCGGTTCGGCTGCCGGAGGAGGAGGCGCCGTCCGCAATACCCTCATGGTACTGCAGGTGGCGCTTTCAGTGGTGCTTTTGACCGGGGCTGCGCTGCTTACTCAAAGCTTCTTGAGACTGACCCACGTCGATCCAGGTTTCCGCGTGGAGCACGTCATGACAGCCTCAATCAGCTTGCCGAACGCGCAGTATCGCAATCTGGAGCAGGCGACGTCGTTCTACGATTCAGTAATCGATCGCGTCCGCTCGTTGCCAGGTGTCAGCACGGCTGGTGTGGCCGACATCCTTCCTCTATCGGGAGACGACAATCGCGCCGGTACTCGTATTGAAGGGCGTCAATCCGCGCCCGGTGAGCACCTGCGAATGCATCCGCGACTGGTGAGCTCGGATTACCTGCAGACGATGGGAATTCGCCTCTTGCGGGGTCGAATGTTCACTGCGGCAGACTCGGTTGCTCCACGCCCTGTTGCCATATTGAGTGAAAGCGCCGCTCGGTTGTGGCAGGACGGGAATCCAATCGGCCGGAGATTTGCGTTTACCATAGACGAGGCACCGTGGATTGAGGTCATCGGTGTGGTCGAGGGGGTCCACAATCGAGCCCTCGATGCAGACTCCACTCCCGATGTGTATCTGCCCTACCGCGAGAACCCGTTCCGCAGCGTCGTACCTACAGCGGTGACTCTCGCCCTGAGAACCGACCTTGATGAAGGCGTATTGGCTCCGAGCCTTCGTGAGACAATCCTTGCGATGGATCGATCCGTCGCCCTCTCCGAGGTGCGATCCATGGAATCCCGAATAAGCGATTCGGTCGCACCAAAACGTTTCAATATGATCCTGCTGGCTATCTTCGCTGGCCTGGCGCTGGCGCTGGCGGCTTCAGGGCTCTACGGTGTGCTCTCCTACCTCGTGAGTCAGCGGACGTCGGAGATTGGAATACGGATGGCGCTTGGCGCCAATCCGCAGAACGTGCTGAGGATGGTACTCCGGCGCGGTCTGGTTCTGGCGAGTGTGGGGATTCTGGCAGGGATGGGTGTATCGTTTCTTGCTGCAAGAACCATATCCAGCCTCCTCTTTGGCATTCAGCCATATGACCTGCTGACGTTCGTATCAATCCCGATTTTTCTTATCGCGGTAGCGCTGGTTGCGAGCTATGTTCCGGCGCGGCGCGCGACCCGGATTGATCCGCTGGCGGCCCTGCGGACGGACTAGTAGCCTGTCTCAACAATATCGTACTCGGCGATACGAGGTCTTTCGCGCCAACGGCGCGACCTGAAGCAGCCCAGGGCGAAGCCCTGGGTATGGATCGTCAACAACCGCTCGAGGCC
>CAVUOF010000014.1:0-96594 GCA_963743045.1 uncultured Acidobacteriota bacterium | reverse complement strand
GAAATCCGAATCTGCGATCGGCACTATTTCTGGGAACCCGCGACCCAGGCCGTCACCAATAACCCGGCCCGTCGCTCACGCCGTAGAGGGCTTGTGACGGCTGATACGCATACGAATTGTACCACGCCTCTTCGTTCGATAATCCCCGTTCCTCGGCATCCTCGGCGTCCTGACGCCACCACCAGGTTTCCTCTGGATCGGGGGCCTGCCCGCCATGAAGCCAAAGGTAGAAGCGCTGATGAACGCGCCTGGAAAAGCCTCGGTCGGCAAGCTCCCTGACTCTCTCAACCGCCGGCACGTGGGTCTCATTTGAAAAGATATCTACCACAGTGCTGTAGATTCCCGCGGCGAAGATCGATACCGTGAGCACCGCGAGGATCGCAACAACTGCCAGGGTCACCTGGGGCAATCGGCGTAATCGCCCACCAGATAGAGCGTCAGATAAGCTCCAAAGAAGACGAGCATCTCACGAAAGTCTGAGAGGGCGAAGAACGGGACGACCCGCAACAGCGCAACGATAAGGAATGGAAGTAGAAAGCGGAGCGGCGGAATGCCCCAGTATGTTCTCGAGAGGTCACGGTAATGGTCCGCAAGTATTCCCGCGAAACTGATGAGGAATGTAATCTTCACTGGCTCCCAGGGCGTCGTCGCGCCGAGAAACTTCCCTCGGCTCGAAAAGAGTATCGCCATGAGAGCAAAGGGGATCGTCGTCGCCATCCCGACAAAGAAACTGTGCCTCTGCAGCCAGAGCAGGACGTCGTCTCGTTTGGTCAGCAGAAACGCCAGTCCGAATCCCAATAACGCAACCAGGGGAATGAGCGTCGAAAGCGAGGAGATGACGCGCTTCAGCGTCCAGTAGTCGTCATCGCTGTCACCGCCTGGAGTTATCGGGATGCGAAAATTCGTATCTCCAAAGAGCGCCCTCTTCTTATCAGCATCATAGTAATCGTTGATATAACGCTGCCGGAGAGTATCGTCTTGGCAATCCGAGCGGTCCATTCGTCGGGCACTGTATTCGGGGTCAGTGAAGAGCCGGTATTGCATCACCTGGCCGATGCTGAAAAGCAGAACGGCCGCGGTGAAGAGGTTCAATCTCCAGCGTAGCGATGCCGGCGAACCAGCCAAATGAAGGCGAAGAAAATCGGTATGAATAGCGCAAGATCGCGAATCGCGAGCAGGCCGGATGGGACAAAACCGCGCGTGATGCCGGCGCGATAAATCGCCAGGTACGCCAACGCGCTGAGCGCTACCAGGAGTACAAGGAGCAGGAGGTGCGCCGAAGGGCGATTCCGCATGCGTGGCCTCTAAACCATCTCGTTGACCATAAGGGGGTCCACTCCAACGAATACGCTGCCGCGAGCTCTTGAGTTTCGCGTTGCCAATCTTTCATTGCCGCTGACAACGGGGGCAATAATAGGTTGAGCGACCGCCTTGCACGAAACGCTTGACCGGCGTCGCGCAGTTCAGGCAGGGTTGGCCTTCACGATCGTAGACCCGCCAGCCGTCCTCCCACGAGCCATCTGAATATCTCGAAGCCGGTTCCCGAGAGTCGGCCTGCACCAGATTGCCATTCTCAATCGCCTGCGAAAGCACAGCGAGAATCTCGCGACGCAGGTTCGATGCTCTCTTCCGGGAGACCCTCCGCGCTGCAATCTTCGGATTTATTCTTGCTCGATGAAGAGCCTCAGCGGCATAGATATTCCCCAGGCCAGTCACGCGAGTCTGATCAAGAAGAAGAGTTTTGATCTGCCTCTTGCTGCGAGCCAGGACCTGATAGAGATATTCGTCCGTGAAGTCAGCCTCGAAAGGCTCCGGAGCCAGCCTGCGGAGAGGCTTCGCCTCACTGAGAGTGCTGCTTCGTACAATCATCATCATCGCGAAGTGGCGCTGATCGCTGAAGAGGAGCCTGTCGCCTCCGTCCAATCGGAAGATCGCGTGCGTATGATCAGGATTGGGTGCCCTTGAGTCGACAACCAGGAATTTCCCGGTCATGCGAAGGTGGGTAATCAAGGTTCGACCGTTGTCAAGCCTGAAAAGAATGTGCTTTCCTCGCCGGGCAACCTCATCGATGCGGGCTGCCCGGAGTGAGCGGGCGAAGCCCTGCTTCGTGCTTGTCTCAGCGAGTCCCGGTCTGAGCAGTTGTGCGCTGACAATCGTCCGGCCGGTCAAAAGGCGTCGCAGATCGCGGACGAACATCTCTACTTCGGGTAACTCAGGCATTTACAACTTGCAGCTCGAAGGAGCAATTTGGAGTGCGGCAGGAGAGCCACAAAAAAGCACAAAAGTCACAAAAGAAAAGATGAAAGGGAAAATGCCGCGGAATCCTTTTGTGTCTTTTGTGCTTTTTTGTGGCTCTCCTGCCGCACTCCAAATTGCTCTCTTTAGTTTTCTGCTCGAGCGAGACGCTCGCCTTCATCAATCAACGATTTCATCTTCGCCTCCGACGTGGCCTCGCAATAGACCCGCAACACCGGCTCGGTGCCGGACTGTCGAAACAGTATCCAGCTCTCATCCTCGAATTGGAGCTTGGTGCCATCGAGCGTGGAGACCTGAACAATCTGATATCCGGCGAAACTGTCCGGTGTATTGGTTGCCAGGTCGCTTACCAGCCTCTTCCCTCTTTCGAGGGGCACCTTGAATCTCTCCGTTCAAAGTGAAATTCCCCAAACTCCCGCCAGATGTCACGAACGAGCTCGGACGGCCGCTTACCGCCGGCGATCACCGCCTCCAGGAGCAGCAGGCTGTTCAGAATGCCATCGCGCTCCGGTATGTGGCCGCGGACTCCGATGCCGCCAGACTCCTCGCCGCCTATCAGGAAGTTGCTGCTCTCATCGATCATGATGTCGGCTACGTGCTTGAAGCCGATCGGAGTCTCGTAGAGGGGAAATCCCAACTGCTCGGCGATACGCCGCACGATGACCGACTGGGAGAACGTTCGCACGACTGCGCCCTGCTGATTCTTTCTTCTGGCAAGGTGGAGCAGCAGGATCGCAAGTATCTGATGGGTGTTGATGTACTCACCGCGCTCATCCATTGCACCTACGCGATCGGCATCACCATCCGTCGCGAGGCCGAGCATTGCACCGCGGCTCCGAATCTCATCCGCCAGCAGTCGAAGATTCTGCGGCATTGGCTCAGGATTGACTCCGCCAAAGAGAGGATCCCGATCGCCCCTGATCGTCTCCACCTGAAGACGGGACACTTCATTTCCGTCTGACAGCAGCCGCTGAGTCCAACGGCCCCCGGTCCGATGCATCGAATCAACAATCACCAGTCCCTCAGCGCGGCGCAACGCGTCGACATCCACGAGGCTCGCCACCTGTCTTGCGTAATCGGCTGGGGGCTCGACGATGCGAGCGATACCCAGCTCAACTGACTCGTCGAACGGCTTTCTTACGGGCGGCATGCCGCCCAGATGTTTCTCGATTTCAACAGTAATCGCCGGAGTCGGAATCCACCAAAAGGAGCCTTGAACTTGAATCCGTTAAATTCTGGAGGGTTATGTGAGGCGGTGATGACTATACCGCCATCAAAGCCAGCTCGCTTGACCTCAAACGAGACCAGCGGAGTAGGAGTGTCCGTGGACAGAAGATCCGCAGCAATTCCATTTCCACAGAAGACTTCGACGGCAAGGCGAGCGAACTGCTCAGAAAGGAAGCGCCGGTCGTAGCCTACGAGAAGGCGGTGAGATGAAGCATCGACGGGTGGGAGCGATTTGACGTACTGGGCAACTGCCTGCGCGACAATGGCGACGTTAGCGAACGTGAAGTCCTCTGCAATGCGAGCTCGCCAGCCGTCAGTGCCAAACTTGATTGTCGCCATTTAGACCGTCGTGTAGTCGGTAAGTGACGATTTGTCGCCGAGCACGGCGCCATCGACGACGGCATTCCGTCCCACGAGGCCGCTCTTGCCGATGACGGAGCGCCGGATTACCGAGTTCTGCCCAATGCGCGTGCCGGCCCAGATTACCGAATCTTCAATTCGCACGCGCTCCTCGAGAATGCAGTTTGGTCCGAGCACCGAGTTGACGATGTCGACCCCAGGCTTCAGCACGCAGCTCGGGTCGACCAGCGAGAGTGCGTCTATCCTTGGCGATCTCCGCTGCCATTGGTTGAAAACGCCGTCCGTGTGAGAGGAAAGAGAGCGAGTCGCCGGCTAAGCAGGTCGTAGTGGGCCTGCAGGTACCGTGATGGCGCCCCGATATCGAGCCAGTATCCCTGCCAGGTGTATGCGTAGAACGGCCGTTTGGCTGCGAGCAAGGCTGGGAAGAGTTGATACTCAAACGAGAACTGCTCGTCCGCCGGGATGAAGCTCAGGTACTCAGGCTCCAGTATGTAGACGCCTGCATTGATCGTGTTGCAGGTGATCTCCTCTGCCTTTGGCTTCTCGAGGAAGCGTCGCACTCGACCGTCAAATTCGGTCTCCACCAGCCCATAGGCGCTTGGATTATCAACGGCGTAAGCACGATTGTCGCCACCGCACCGCCGCTCGCGGTGAAAGGCGATCACTGCGGAAAGGTCCATATCCGTCAAGACATCGCCATTGAAGACAACAGTCGATTGCGTCAGATGCTCTTCAGCGTTCTTGTACGCTCCTGCCGTCCCAAGTGGAGTTGCCTCCACGGCATAGTGAATGTGGACACCAAATTCGGAGCCGTCGGCAAGAATCTCTTCGATCTTACCCGGCTGGTACGAGAGCGAGAGTGTGATGTCGCTGATGCCGGCGCGCTTGAGCAGGTCTACCTGATAGAGGAGGAACGGCCGGTTCGCAATGGGTACGACAGGTTTGGGTGTGTGGATCGTGAGCGGACGCAGGCGAGTACCTTTTCCACCCGCCAATATCAACGACTCCATGTAGAGGGTCCCGCCTCCTTTGATCATTCTCCTGAGCGACAAGCGCCCAGCAAAGCTGATTGAGTCTAGCAGAGTGCCGGAAGCGTTACTAGCTGGAGTCCGCTTCACGGTTACGGCGCCAGAAGCGCCGAGGTTGTCGCGCCAACGGCGCGACCTTAAATAGCCCAGGGCGAGGCCCTGGGTGTAATGGCCACAATCGGTCGAGGCCCATCGCGCCAACATTTCCCCTTTGGGGCGTGGCAGTCCACGCCACGAGATACCCACCAGGGCTGATCGCCGCTGGGCTTTTTCAGGGTCGCGCCGTGGCGCCCGACAGCTGCGAAGCATTGTCAGTGCAGTGCACGTCGGCCCTTGCGCGACATAAGTCTCGTTCCTGGTAACGATATTGCCGAGACAGCCTACTAATGTAGAATCCGCCAATGCCAAACTGGAGCCCCGATCTCTATCTCAAATTCAATGCAGAGCGTACTCAACCCGCGGCCGATCTCGTCGCCCGTATCTCACTCGACAACCCTCGCCGGATCATTGATCTCGGTTGCGGTCCTGGCAACAGCACTTCACTGCTCCGTGATCGCTGGCCGGACGCGGAGGTCGCAGGTCTCGACAACTCGGTCGAGATGCTCGAGAAGGCTGCCAGAGACTGGCCCGAGGGCCCCTGGGTTGAAGGCGACATCGGCTCCTGGCGAGCGGACGAGGCTTACGATCTCGTCTTCACAAATGCCGCGCTGCAGTGGGTACCCGATCACGAAACACTCCTTCCCCAGCTGCTTGATCAGGTGCGTGACGGTGGCGCCCTGGCCGTTCAGATGCCGGCTCAGTTCGACTCGGCCATTCATCGCTTGATTGCCGGCATTGCAATGAGAGAAGGATGGCGCGATGCAACTAAAGCCGCACTCAGGTCCGTCTACGTTGGCAACCCATCGTTCTACTATGACCTGCTCATGCCGCGAAGCAGGAGGCTCGATATCTGGCTGACGGAGTACATTCACATCATGCCGGGAGCCCAGGGCATTCTCGATTGGGTGCGAGCAACAGCTCTTCGCAATTTTCTTGATGCCTTGAAGAATGACGAGCGAAGAATGCAGTTCGAGGCGGAGGTCCTGGAGCAGATCGCCGACGACTATCCACCGCAGGCAGACGGTCGCGTTCTCTTTCCGTTCCGCAGAATATTTTTCATCGCATACCGTTGATGAACACTCAATTGACTCTCATAGGTCACAAGCTATAATCGATTTTGTGAGTAAGAGAGAGAGATTTGCTGTGCGCAGCATCAGAAAGAATACACAGTAAAGAAAGAATGAAAGAAGTCGTCGAAGAGACCGTCATCATCGGCGCGGCAAGAACCGCAGTCGGAAAGTTTCAGGGAGCACTCAGCTCATTCTCATCGCCCGAGTTGGGCTCATTCGCCATTCGAGCAGCGATCGAGCGCGCAGGCGTCGATGCCAGTGAGGTCGACGAAGCGATCATGGGCTGTGCGCTGCAAGCCGGACTCGGACAGAATCCCGCACGCCAGGCGGCCCTCAAAGCCGGTCTCGCCAACAGTGTCGCGGCACTGACGATCAACAAGGTCTGTGGCTCAGGACTAAAGGCCGTCGGTCTGGCGGCACAGGCTGTCGCGTTGGGTGACAGCCAGCTGGTCGTCGCCGGCGGAATGGAGTCAATGAGCCGCGCGCCGTATTTACTGCCAAAGGCGCGCGAGGGTTATCGCCTCGGCGATGGGAAGCTCATCGATGCCATGATCCACGACGGTCTCTGGTGTGCTTTCGAGAACTGGCATATGGGTGAGACTGCTGAACTGGTCTCGGATGTGTACAAAGTCTCACGCGAAGAGCAGGATGCCTACGCCATCGGTTCGCAGACGAGGGCGATTGCGGCAATCGACTCGGGCCGCTTCAAAGATGAGATCGTCGGTGTGTCTATCCCACAGCGTGGTGGTGAGCCGATTTTCTTCGATACCGACGAAGGGCCCCGGCGGGAAACATCAGCAGCTATGCTCTCACGACTGAAGCCTGCATTCAGGACTGTGGGAACGGTGACGGCAGGAAACTCTTCGACCATCAACGACGGCGCAGCGGCAGTTGTCGTGACTTCGGCAAACCGAGCGCGCGCGATCAATCGAGCGCCGCTGGCTCGGATCGTGGCACAGGCGACTTCCGGTCTGGAACCGAAGCTCGTCATGATGGCTCCGGTGGAGGCGGTCAGGAGAGTGGCAGCCAAGGCCGGCTGGAATCTCAATGACGTGGAACTGATCGAGCTCAATGAGGCCTTCGCGGCGCAGGCAGTAGCCCTCATAAAGGAGCTCAGGCTGGATGCCGAACGCGTCAATGTCAACGGCGGCGCAATTGCGCTGGGGCATCCGATTGGCGCATCCGGCGCGCGCATTCTGGTGACACTGCTTTACGAAATGGCGAGGCGCAATGCGCGTCGCGGGATTGCCAGCCTCTGCCTCGGCGGCGGCAACGCCGTGGCAATGGCAGTCGAAAGGCCGCAAGGGTAACGAGCTGGAAACAGCATTGCCCTGTTCATCGTTACGATACATATGATCTTCTGCCAGAGATGCAAGATGGCCAACCCGCTGGGTGCGGAGAATTGCGGAGGCTGCGGCACGCGCCTCCTTCTTCTCACATCCACGCGAAGCGCGGGGCTCGCTGACCTCGGAGACAACTCCCTTGAGGAGCATCTGCTCGAGCGGATCAGTGCGCTCGAAGGAGCGATAGCTCGCGCAAACGAGCGTTTTGAGCAGCTGCTCGAGCTCGCCCAGCAGCAGGCCACTGGTAGCTTCTACGATCACATGATGCTCGAGGCTCTGACCGAAGTGCTGGCGGAGATGCATGCCATCGACGCTGACGAGCTCGAGCAGAGATGGAAGAATCGGGTAGCGCGGCATTATGAGGAGACCGTCGAACGCGAACGACTCGATGAGCGTTGTGCACTCATCGTCGCGACTTATCGCGGCGCGCAGCGCGAGGAGTTCGCGGAGCTCGTCGAGGAAGGGACCCAGCTGATCAGCGATGGCCATGCAAAGCGGGGTCTGCGAGTACTCGAGAATGCGCTACAGCTCGACGAGCAGAATGCCGAGTTGAGCTTTACCATCGGCGAGCACTACTTTCATCTCGGCAAATCGGTCGAGGCCTCCGACCATTTGCGGCGGTCAGTCGGAAGCCAGAGCGATCACTTCGGCGCGCGACTGCTGCTGGGCCTTCTGACGGGCGACCAGGGCGAATTGGAATCGGCCCGGGTTCACCTCGAGCGGGCGCTCTCTCTGGACCAGAGCTCATTCGCGGCTCACTACGGTCTGGGCCGTCTGCTCGCTTGTGAAGGACAGCTGACGCAGGCATTGACGCACTTGAAGAGGGCTTTGGCGCTGAAGCCGACGCCTGAGATGCACTACCTGGTCGGGCGGGTCTACTGGGAGCAGGGACGGAGGGACCAGGCGCTCAAGCATCTTCAGAAGGCGGTCCGCCTCGATCCTCGATTCGACCAGGCGTTCTATAGTCTGGGCTTGATCTACTGGCACACCAACCAGACGAGCGAGGCGCGTGAGCATTTCCGGACGGCGTACGAGATCAACCCGCAGGATTCCCATTACCGGGTAGCGATAGAAGCGAGGGCTGGGGACGTGCTTCCGGTACCACCGGCGCTCGGTTGGGCGAGTCTCATGCGGCGACGCAAGGTAAAGGGTGGCGAGATGCGTTTCATCGAGCTCTTGTGGCGAGATCTGAACGCCGTCTCGCTGACGCCGTTGCAAGCGCGAAAGAACCCAAGAAAATAGTTGTTTCGTAGATGAAACACTCCAGTGTTTCATGCTATACTCCTTTCCGGTCCGGCCACCAACACAATCAGCAGCAAGGGCTGGCGCGTGCCAGCCTCGGCATCCACTGTCCTGTCCATGGAACGGACATTGACGCCGCGCTAAGTCTCGTACCTCATTCACAGTCCACAGAGAGGGAAAAAGAGTGCCTATGCCAAACGAAAAGCCAGGTGAGAAGAGCAACGAACGAAGCGATCGAAACGAGAAGAACAGGGCCATCGAGGCCGCACTCGCACAGATTGAGAAGAACTTCGGCAAGGGAGCAATCATGCGGCTCGGTGAGCATCGCGTCGAAGATATTCCAGCCGTCTCGACCACCAGCATCGGCATCGACGCGGCCGTAGGAATTGGCGGACTGCCTCGCGGAAGAGTCGTCGAAGTCTTCGGTCCTGAGAGCTCGGGAAAGACGACACTCGCGCTCCACGTCGTGGCCGAGGCGCAGCGGAATGGCGGGATCGCGGCATACATCGATGCTGAGCACGCGATGGATGCAAAGTATGCTGAAAAGCTCGGGGTCAATATCAACGAGCTCTTTATTTCGCAGCCGGATTCGGGCGAGCAGGCCCTCGAGATAACCGAGTCGCTGGTTCGATCCGGCGCTATCGATGTCCTGGTCATCGACTCGGTGGCGGCGCTCGTCCCGCGGGCTGAGCTGGAAGGTGACATGGGTGACAGCCTGCCGGGTCTTCAGGCGCGTCTCATGTCGCAGGCATTGCGAAAGCTGACGGCTGTCGTCGGAAGGTCGAACACCTGCCTCATCTTCATCAATCAGATTCGCGAGAAGATTGGCGTCATGTTCGGCAGCCCTGAGACGACCACCGGCGGCAGGGCGCTCAAGTTCTATTCATCGGTTAGGCTCGACATTCGGCGCATCGGTGCAGTCAAGGATGGCGACAGTATGGTCGGCAACCGGACCAAGGTGAAGGTCGTCAAGAACAAGGTCGCGCCTCCCTTCAAGGAGGCGGAGTTTGACATCATGTATGGTGAGGGAATTTCGCGCCTGGGCGAGATTGTCGACCTCGGCGTCGAGCAGAAGGTCATCGAGAAGGCTGGCGCATGGTTCTCGTACAAGGGTGAGCGCCTCGGTCAGGGTCGTGAGAATGCCAAGATTACACTGCGTGACAATCCCGAGTTGTTGAAGCGCGTGGAGCACGAATTGCGGACAGCCCTGGGCATAAACTCGAAGGAGGTCGCAAAGGATCAGGCTGCCAAGGCCTGAGCCTGCTGCAGGGGCGGCCGCAGGAGCCCGTCTAAAAAATCGCCAGCTCCCATTGCAAAGGGCCCAACTGAAAGCTTCAGTATGGAGTGCGGCCGACTTGTCGCCGCTGTTGCGATTTGACGTACACTGCAGTGATGATGAAGAATCATGGCCCGCATAAATCGCCATTCTGCAATCTGTCTAAATCAAAAGCGGCGACAAGTCGCCGCACTCCATACTAAGCCGGTCGGCGCCGCTCCGGGGTGTCTCGTAGGCACTTCATAAAGAGCATCAGCCGGCGCATTTCAAGAGCCGGGGGGCAGCAGTGAAATGCGCCGGCTGATGCCGGCGGGCAGATATTCTGTATAGGCTATATCCAAGCTTCGCCTTATTGGCTGGGCCTTATTGGCCGGCATGATACACTCCCACGCGTGACTGTCAATAGATTATTAGCTGCTTCTTAAATCATCGCCCCGAGCCCTCATGACTAGTCGACTGACAGAAATGGTCTCCTGTGCCGGTTGCGCGGCGAAGCTCGCGCCCGGTCCACTCGCGCAGATTCTCTCAACGCTTCCCAGACAGCCGCACGAGCCACGGCTCCTTGTCGGATACGACAAAGCGGACGATGCCGGCATCTTTCTCGTTCGCGAAGATCTCGCGCTCGTTCAGACGGTGGACTTCTTCACACCGATCGTCGATGACCCTTTCGACTACGGACGCATTGCGGCGCTCAATTCGATCAATGATGTCTGGGCTATGGCGGGCACGCCGATGACCGCGCTGGCGATCACATGCTTTCCTCGCGAAGGTGTCGACTACTCGATCCTGGCTGAGATCATGCGCGGTGGTCTCTCAGTCCTCAATGCACACGGAGTCACTCTCCTCGGCGGCCACAGTGTGGCCTGTGATCAGATGATGTTTGGCTACGCTGTCACCGGGACGATCGATCCGCGGCTGATAGCTACCAATGCCGGCGCTCGCGAAGGCGATTCTCTGATTCTGACGAAGCCCATCGGAACAGGAATCGTCTCGAGCGCTATCAAGGCTGCAAAGGCGGACGCCGACACGGCTGACAAGGCCCTGGAAACCATGCTCCTGCCCGGGCGTGTTGCTGCAGAGATGATGCGCAGTTTTGAAGTTAGAGGTGCCACCGATGTCACCGGGTTTGGCCTCATGGGTCATGCCTGGGAGCTGGCGCGTGCCAGCGGCGTCACACTGCACATAGATGCATCGAGTGTCCCGCTGCTGCCGGGTACTATGGATCTTGTCCGGAAAGGAATTGTAACGCGCGGCGATCGCACAAATCGCGAATACGTGGGTGACGACATCGAGATCGGCGTGTCAGTCGGAGCGGAGCTGCAGAGTCTGCTCTTCGATCCGCAAACCGCAGGTGGCCTGCTGATTTCGATTGCTTCATCTCGAGCTCAGGATCTGCTGGATAAGCTCTCTGCGACCTACCCTTCGGCCGCGATCATCGGTCGCGTTGCCGAACACGGTGATCGATCGCTGATCGTCACCAACGGAAACAACCATCACCACTCTTGAAACCTTATGACTTTTGCTGACGCACCCGCACTGGGCGAGCTGAATCCGCCGCGAAGGATTCTGCTCGGACCCGGTCCAAGTCCGGTTGACGAACGCGTTTTGCGGGCAATGAGCGCCCCGCTGGTTGGCCATCTCGATCCCATCTTTGTCGGTGTCATGGACGATGTCCAGCAACTGCTGAGATATCTATTCGAGACCAATAACCGCGTCGCTGTCCCGATCTCGGGCACGGGAAGCGCGGGAATGGAGGCCACAGTCACCAACCTGCTTCAACCCGGTGAAGAGATTGTAGTCTGCATCAACGGCTTCTTCGGTGAGCGCATGTGCGAGATGGTCACGCGTCTCGGTGCAGTCCCGGTACGTGTCGTCAGCGACTGGGGTGGGCCGGTCGACATTGATAAGGCGCGGGCAGCATGGCGGGAATCGAACGCTCGTGTCCTCTTTGCCGTGCAGGCGGAGACTTCAACCGGGGTGCTGCAGCCGCTTGCTCCTTTGCGTGAGATTGCCGACGATCGCGATGGCATTCTCCTCGTCGACGCCGTCACAAGCGCTGGCGGCCACTCAGTCGGCGTAGACCGAAACGGCATCGACGCGTGCTACTCCGGCACTCAGAAAGCTATTTCCTGCCCACCCGGCCTCTCTCCGGTCACCTTCAGCGATCGAGCGATGGCCAAAATCCAGGAGCGTTCTTCCAAGGCCAGCAGCTGGTACCTCGATGTTGGGCTCGTGACTGGCTATTGGGGCAGTGCGCGCTCCTATCACCACACTGCGCCAATCACCATGATCTACGCTCTCCGCGAGGCACTGCGAGCTGTGGCAGAGGAAGGCCTCGAGGCGAGATGGCAGCGGCACGAACTCAATCATCGAGCGCTGGTTGCCGGGCTCGAGGAGATGGGACTGAAGATGCTTGTCGATGCCGAGCATCGTCTGTGGACGCTCAACACCGTGCTTGTGCCCGAGGGGGTAGACGAAGCGCGAGTGAGGGGCCGGCTGCTTGAGGAGTTCAATATTGAGATTGGTGGTGGAATCGGTGTCTTTCGAGGAAAGATCTGGAGGATCGGCTTGATGGGCACCGGAAGCACCGAGAATAATGTGCTGTTGTTGCTGGCTGCTCTCGAGAAATGCCTCGCGGTGTGAGGGGTTCAGGCCAAAAGGCTCAGGCGTAAGGGCCGCCGCAGCCATCTATGTATAGAAGCAGTTGGAGTGCGGCACTCCCAATTTGCTGGGTGTCCTACTTCAATCCCAATCCGAGAACCTCACGGGAATACTTAATGCTCCGCTCGAGCTGAGCCTTCTGATATTCGGCCTTCTGCCATTCCGGACTTGCCGTTAGAGGTTTCCCCGCCTTCGCCATGGCAGCAAATCTCGTAAACTCGTAGGCCCTTATATCCCGATAGGTATCCCAAAACTCCGGCTGCTTATATGGGAAAGCCCTTGAAAATCCTGAAATGATTTCAAGCTGAACGGGTACCCCAGGACAAAGTACGGCGAACCGGTCCATGTACTTTTGAAAATCCACCATCCCGTCTCCCATTGCCGCCCACTGGACCATCGCACCATGCTCGTTCTCCCACACTGCCGAGTCACGTATTCCGGTAGTCACCGCGTACTTCCCCAGCGTCTCCAGGCTAACCATCGGATCTTCGAGCGTCCAGACTGCGTTACCCGAATCCATCGTCGCCCCAACATAGTCGGGCCCAGCCTCTTCGATGAGCTTGACGAGCTCCCAGGCCTGCATATCTCCAGCGTGATTCTCTATCGCGATCTTGATGCCCGCATCCATCGCCCGGCTCCTCGAGGCCCTGCAGACCGCAATGACGTCCTTCATTCGAGCCTCGATCCCTCCGTTCGAGCGACGGTCGTCGCCGGTACCGAGATAGCACCGGGCCACGGGAGAATCCGACCATCTTTGCGATCTCCAGAGTGTGCGCGAGGTGTTCTTCAGCCTTCCCTAATTTCGAGTTGAAGGCCTTGGATGTCGGACAGATACTGCCGGTACCCGCATGAATTTCGATCCCAAGGTCGGCCGCCTTCTTTCTCACGTCGCGGAGATAATCGGGACTGTGAGTCTCATAGACGTCCAGGTCCGAAAAGAGCACGGTATCCACCTTGAGCGTCGCTGCGTAGTCGAGAAGCTGTGGTGCCTTCCACCCGAATGCTCGAATTGAATAATTGTCAAAGCCAAGTTTAATGCTTCGCTTTGGATGAGAAACCTGCGTCTCCTGAGCCATGGTACGGTCTCCCCTGGTCAACCCGATCCCACTGCATAACAATGCTTTGAGAATATCCCGCCTCGAGGCAAGCATAGACCGCAATGGTAAACCGGATGGCACCACGTTCCAACCTTTAGCGCGCTCTCCGCACCGGGGCACTGGCTTTCTGGGGCTTTAGCAGGTAACGTAGGATTGATAACAACAACAACGGTCTCAGGTTCTAAACATGCGCTTGCTGTTGTCACTCGGTCGAGCCGCCAGGCGCCGACCAACCCCTTTATGGATAGTGATACCCACCATCGCATTAGCGCTGGCGCATTCAGGGCAGGCCGACTCGCGATATTCGATTGGACCTGTTCCGCGGTGGGTCAGCCCGCCGCCGGCCCCGGAATCTGACAGCAAACCGGTAACAGATCAGACGGGTGTTGCACATCTGCTTGTCGATGAGCAGGTCCGTGTCGCTGGCAGGGCCACCGAGCATTTCCACCATATGATCAGGAGAGTCGAATCGCCGACGGGAGTCGAGGATTCGGCTCAGCTCAAGATCGATTTCGATCCTTCGTATCAGCGACTGGTCATACATTATGTGCGGCTCCGTCGCGATCAGCGGAGCACTGACTGTCTGCGGCAAAGCGAAATCAAGGTTATCCAGCCGGAGGATGACCTCGGCCAGCAACTTTACAACGGCACACTCTCGGCGCTCATTATTCTCAGCGACGTCCGTGTAGGCGATGAACTGGATTTCGCCTATTCGGTAGTCGGAGATAACCCGATACTCAACGACAAGTTTGTCGACGATTGCTATCTTGGATGGGAGGAGCCGGTCTCCCTCACCAGGTACCGCCTCCTATGGCCTGCTGATCGGACGCTGCATTGGCGGAAGCACAAGACCGACATCGAGCCGCAGGTCCAACGGCTTGGCTCGATAATTGAATACATCTGGGAGAGTCATAATACATCGGCAGTGGAGTCGGATGACTCCTCGCCGGCGTGGTACAGCCCGGCGTCGATGGTTCAACTGAGCGAGTTCGGTACCTGGAAGGAGGTAGCGGACTGGGCGCTCCCAATGTATGGGACTTCGATTGGGAAGGATTCCCCGCTGCAGCGGCAGATCGAGACCTGGCGAAACCAATGGACTCGGCCTGAAGATCGAATCGAAGGCACGCTGCGGTTTGTCCAGGATGAAGTCCGCTATCTCGGCATCGAGATGGGGCGCCATTCTCACCTGCCACACAACCCGGAACAGGTGTTCAACCGCCGTTACGGGGACTGCAAAGACAAGTCGCTGCTGGTCGTGACAATCCTCACGGCACTCGGCGTTGAAGCCGTTCCTGCGCTTGTCAGCACCAACGAAGGTCAAACCCTTGATGAAGCTCAGCCATCGCCTTTTGTCTTTGATCACGTGATCGTCAAGATTCTCGACTGCCGGCAGGAGCTATTGGTTTGATCCTACGGCGAGTTTGCAGCGCGGCATGCTTGAGCAGCATTACAATCCCTCTTTTGCCAGAGCTCTGCTGATCCGGAGCGGGACGAGCGATCTGGAGCGAATTCCTCTTTCGCCGCAGGCCCTGCCTACAACCACCATCAAAGAGATATACAGAGTTCATCCTGGAGCCGCGGGTACGGATCTGGAGGTCGAAATCACGTATCGCGGAGTGGATGCCGACGTTGCGCGGCAGGAGTTCAATGACGATCCACACTCAAAACTGCGGAAGATGAACCTCGACTACTATGCGGAGTTTGATCATTCGATCGTGCCGAACCAGGAAGGATCACCAGAATTCACGGACGATCGCGCAGGCAATGTAGTTACCGTCAGGACGCGCTACCGGCTGCCCTCCTTTCCCAGTGACATATCACGCACGCTGACAGACAGCAGGCTGGTTCAATTGTTAAAGGCTCCGCCGACTTCGGTACGCAACGCACCGCTCGCGATTCCCTTTCCGCTGAATGTCAGCCACTCAGTAGAGGTTTACCTTCCCCACAGTGTGCGTTCAGCACGCGAGTCGGGCACCATTGAGGACGATGGCCTGAGGTTTGAATACCGGCGCGAGGCAAAGGGCGAACGAGTCAGCCTGGAATATCGCCTGCAGACTCTTGCGGACAGTGTGCCGGCATCAAAGGCGGGACGATATCTCGACGACGTGCGGCGCATACGTCAGAACACACTTTATGAACTGCCGATGTACGAGGAAGGTCGTCTTGAGCTGTTGGGACTTCTGCGCTTTGGACCGTTCGCCATCCTCTCGGCTGCTCTGCTGGCCCTCATTTTTCACCGTAGGCGGCGCCAGCGGCTCGCCAATGCAACCGCCGCACCTCTCAGCTAAATTGGTGCTCTAAGGGACAATTTCACTTCTCATAGCAAAGCTTCGAGGACCAATCGCGCGGTCAGTGGCTAAGATTCCGTCGAGATGGTCGATCTCATGCTGGAGTAGTTCGGAGAGCCCGTTCTCAGCGCGCAGTGTGCGCACTTCACCGAGTTCGTCGCTGTAGCTGACCGTGATTTGCGCATGGCGGCTGACGCGCACCATGGGATCTGGAAACGAGAAGCAATCATCCCAGAGCTCCATCCTCTCAGCGCTTGCCTCCACAATTGTCGGATTGATCAGGGGCATCGATTGATCGATCTTGACGAAGATGATCCGGCGCTGAGCTCCAATCTGAGGCGCGGCGATTGCCCGGCCGAAACCGTAGCTGCCGCGAAATGCTTCGAGGGTCGCGGCAAGGTCCGCGATTGTCTCGCGCGTTTCAGTCGAGCGGATATCGTCAACCGGTTGTGAGGGCTCCCAAAGCTTTGGATTCCCGAGCAGAAGTATTTCTCTCGCAGGCATGACGTAAGAGTAGCACTCTGCCAGCCACGGCTCAAAAAAAGAGGGCCTCCTGTCGGAGGCTTACCCGCGCCCATCGGGCGCGGGGCGGGCAGGGACACAAGCCCTGCCCCTACAGTGTTGTCGTGAAGTGTTGCATTGTCGAGAAACATTGTAGGGGCAGGGCTTGTCCCTGCCCGCCAGCTGCTCGTCCGGCGCCGGTAACCTCTTCCTACGGGCTCAATACATTCACGCGAGCCGTTGCGAACGTCGTGTTTCCAGCCTTGTCCGTCGCTGAATAGACTATGGTGTACACACGTGCCGGCCCGTTGCCCGTCTGCTTCGCTCGAAGCGAGAAGCTCCGGTCGTCCGTTCCGAAGTCAGCTCCACTGATATCACTGGCCGCCCCACGAGCCTCGCTCGATGCAATCGAGACGAGGCGAACAGCGGGCTGCGTATCCTGATCGTCATTCACGGCAATCGTCGCCGTTACGGGTACCATCTGCCCATTAGCCGGATAGAAGTTACAGTGGGACTCAACGTAACGGATAGAGACGGAGCTGTGATGTCGTAAGCGATGACGCTGACGTCGAGACTTGATTGATTGTTGCCCGTATGCTTGTCGCCGACGCTCTCAATCAGGCTGGCAATTATCTTGTGATCGCCGAGGGTGCGCGGTATCCGATCCACCCAGACCTTTCGTCCCTTTTACGGCGTCGCCGGTGTGAACGCGCTCCATCCAGAACTGCTTGCCGCCCTTTGCAGGATCACCGTCATAAAGAATGAGATAGTTGAACTCGCGATGACTTTGATCTGTATAAAGCGAGATGCGAAGGCGGAGCTTCTGATTCTGATAAGCAACACACGCCCGGTCTTGAGGACTGGCGCGTTCCTGCCCATCCCGACAGTATCCAGCGCGGCAAGAGAGTCCCCCTTCATATAGGCATCAGCTGACACTCGCTTGGCGCCACAGCGCGGGTCAGAGGCGAGCAGCCACCAGGAAGCTTACTGCCGACACTCCGGATGACTGATGGTGATATAGGCCCAGCCTTCATTGTTCTGCCCTGGATACTATCGTGCCGGTTTTCTCAGATTCGTAGATTTCACCTTTGATGGTGTCGTTCGGATCCAGCACGACGTAGACTCGATAGCGCTGCGAGGCGCCTGCCGGTACGCTGCTGAATCCCGGCGGAACAATTGTCCCGGTATTCCAGACCACAGAGGCGATGGTCATCCCCAACGCATCGAGGTGACTCACCGTCGTCTCGGCGATGGTCGTCCTGAGTGACGGATCCAACTGCACGTCAGACCCAATACCTGTCCGGTCCTCGGGTCGATCTCCTCGAGCGTGTCCTGGTCGACCTCTACAGCCTGGAAGCGGACGAGCAGGTTGTCGAATGACACTCCTGTACTGTAGTTGTAAACCCGTGTATCGACTCGCACCTTGTCACCCTGAACCGGGGTGGAGCTCAGGTAGTCATAGTCATTTGTCATCGGATTGAGAATCCGGCTTGCGAAGAAAGAATCCCCGTAATTGCTTCCGCTTGATTGATGGCTCGGGATCCCATGTTGTGGCATGCCGAAGTCGAAATGCGGCATGAATCGCCCGGGCAGATTGAGAGCGGGGTCTGGTCCTCGACCGTAAAACGATGCCCAGAACTCGGCTCCCGCCGGATTACTGTCCGGCGACGCCGGGTTATCCACAAAATGGGAGGCCTTGATGGTCCCATCGCCCGTAATATAGAAGACCGGATAGTAGTTGTATCCCTGGTTGGAAGAGCCGGACGGCTGGCTAAGCGTGATTGAAGTGGACTTGTTGGTCGTCTTATCTGAGGTCGCCGTACCTCCCCAGCTATTGCTGTTGTGGAAGTTGATGTCCGCTGAGGCGCGAATTTCACCTCCCTCACCAAAGTCTTCAACGCTCGCACTTCCTGAGATCTTGACGTCCGCACTCTCCGACAGGGTATGGGAGTAGCTTCGAACGCTACCCCCTCCGGATCCGCTCGAGAACTGGAGGCTGGTGGTCTGACTCTGCCCGCCAAACGCCTGGAGAGCTGCCGACACCCAGAGGCTCATTCTTAACCGTGCCATCAGGCGGCATGTCGCTGCCAACATCAGACGGCACAGGAGACTGGAGGTTGAAGAGCGGATAGGAAAGAATGTTGCCGTTCTCGTGAACCGGCTGGTAGTCAGCGATGTCCAGGCCTCCCGAACTGATGCCAATGGTTGGGCCCGGGAAGACCATGTCGAGGAAAGAATTGAGAGCCGGATTTGGATTTACGAGGCCATAGAGTCTATATCGCCAGACGTCGAAGGTCTGAAGGCGTCCAGAGAGATAGTCGTCATGGTTGGTTTGGCTACTTGCGCTCAGCGTCCGGCTCGCATATTGCGAGCTATATTGCGACTGGTGCTGGTTGTAGTCGTAGGCGCCGCGAGCCGTAAAGTCGGCTGAGACCTTGGCGTCGGCTTTGACGATACCGGCATCGCCACCCGATTCCACTGTCAGGCCTACCGAGGCTTCGACGGAGCCTCCGATGGTCCAATCGGTCGTGTCCTCACTCTTGTTTGAAACCCCCTCCGAGTCGACGTCCTGCCTTTGAACATAGAACGTATCGTACCGGCTCACTGTGACAACCTGTCCGTTTGTCGGAGACCCCGGGAGATTGTCGAAGTAGGTGTGCTTGGGTGGTTCCTCGAGAACATAGTCCGAGTTGATAACCTGATCCAAAATAAGATGCACCGGCGAGCCGAGGTAAACCGAATCTCCATTTGCATCATATGCGACCGCTGCCATGCGGCCTGTAGCCGTCTGTGGAGAACCCCAGACATATGAATAGAAATTGTTAGTCACCGCCGGAATGCCTCCCACTCCGTATAGGTAACTCTCGCTACCCCAGACGTTGACGGCCAATGAAAAACTTGGATCAGTCGGATTCGCGTTATTGCCGAAGCGTCCGGCCGTAATCGAGAATTGCTGGTTAGCACTATTCCCAGCCCCCATATTGCCGGAGCTGCGAGCGGCGTGAATTCAAGCTGGTCCTAGAGACTGAATGATGCAACTCTCAGGAATGGATTGGCAAATTTGATGTCTGTCCGGTCAGGCGGATTCCACGCCGCTGCTATCTGGCGCCGGCCGATCCCGAAGCCATTGGCCGGATCGAATTTGAAGAGACCGGGCGCGAGCTCGATCCTCGGTGCTCGTCGAAAGTCGCCATAGGCAGTAAACAACTGTTCAATATTCTCGTCGATGACGCTTGGGTATGTGAACCCGGCTCCGGCATCGCTGGGTGTCAAATCCGAATTACACCTGATCGCCTGGAAATGAATATTGTCTGTGACAGTATCGAACCCGGCGAATTCATTATTCACGTAGAGCCAGTTGTCCCATGTCACATAGGCAGTGATGAGCTCGTCCTTGCCATCGCCGTCGAAGTCACCGGCCTTTAAGTCCAGTGAGCCGGCAAATCCTTCGGTCCTGCTCGGGTTATGCCGATGCAATTCAAGATAAGGTGGCCCGAAGATGAGCGTCTCGGGTCCCCCTGTGATCTTTCCACTACCGCCATTCCTGTCATACCGAAAGATGTCGAGAACAAGCGTGTTCGCATCCTGCACGTATTCCAATGCAATCTCGTTCCGGCCATCTCCATCGAAATCACCTGTCGCAAGCGCAAGCACATTGTCAATCGGAAGCATGTACGTTGATGAATCCTCATTCTTGTTGGTGCTGAACAACGAGGAGTTGATATAGCCAATTGGCAGTGAGGAGGCTGTGATCTGCGGCATGCCGCTCGCGCCCGAAGCCGTAAAATCGAGAACGGCCAGAACGATCGATTTCCCCCCGATCGTGTCCGGGCCTGCATATGCGACTACTACTTCATCGTGGCTGTTTCCCTGCTGATCCGTGGCTCTGTCGAGATTGCCTGTGGCGATCGCCATAAGATCGGACATCTAGTGCGTAATTGCCGTCGTCTGCCCGGAGGCTACGTATGACGCGCTGAACCGCGGAGCGAGCCCCGGCAGCATGACGATCACAGGAGAGAGAGCACCCGAACCATACAACTGCACGGCGAGGTTCGAGCCACTTCGGCGCGCAAATGCGACCTGTTCGCGATCTGGCGCAGTTATCCGGCCCGCAGCGGCAACTATACATCGGCCGTCGAGTCCCAGGGTAAATCGGTCGAACCAATTCTGTTGACCGAATTGTCTGTTGCCATCTGATAAGTGTTGAGGCCCAACGAATCGGTTGGGTCAAAGCTGAGCAGCTTGTGGCTGGGAAAGAGAACGTATCGCCCAGGCACACCCATCGGGTCTGTCGCTCCCGGCCGAACGTTGCTGTCCTGGCTACTTTGACTCATTGCCGAGGTCGCGGTCAGCAACAGCAGAATGACGGCGATCATCAGTTTCTGATACATCGTTACCTCCTCACCCACGTCAATGTGTCTGGTCCGCACTCAAACAGTCAGTGATCGCCATAAGGTTCTCTTTTGTGACGTAGCTGCGCGCACCGGCCTGTTGTGCAGCGGCTCGAAGCTGGGGATCATCGTAGTCTGTGACGATCATGACTTTTGCCTGGGGATCGGCAGCCGTGATTTGGCGAGTGGCTCCAATGCCGTCGATGCCGGGAATCTGGATGTCCATGAGCACCCAATCCGGGTGGAACCGCAGGTAGGCAGCGAGGGCGCGCTCACCATCACAGCATTCAAATACCTCTGCGCCTCGCTCTACCAGCATGTTTCTTATCAGGCGGCGCATTGAGTCGTTGTCCTCCACGATAAGGAGTTTCATCGGTCGAGAGATTGTCGGAGATGGTGGGTGGAGAAGGAATGTAGGGTTATACCCTAATTGAATGGGTAGAATTACCTATTTGAATAGGTGGTATTGCCTAGTTCCAATGAAGCGCGGCGACCTGCTTAGTATGGAGTGCGGCGACTTGTCGCCGCTTTTGATTTAGTTACTGCAGGATTTTTGTTTAAACGCCCGATTCTTCTTCATCACTGCAGTATCTAAATCAAAAGCGGCGACAAGTCGCCGCACTCCATACTTAGCAAGTCGGCGCGTCAGACCTCAGACTGATGCTCGATCGCAAACTTCTAAACGCATGCGACCCCTTCAGCTCGAGCTTCTCGCAGATATTCGACCGGTGGTGCTCCACCGTCCGCGCGCTGATGCACAACTCATCAGCAATCTCTTTGCTCGTCTTATATTCGGCGATCAATTTGAGGAGTCGCCTCTCAGACGGAGTCAGCATTTCAACAGAAGGTTTGGCAGCCCTGAGCGCAGCCGCGCGTTGACTCCTGCTCACCAAAAAGGTCGACAACTGAGGGCTGATGTAGTTCTTGTCCGCCCGAAACCGCCTTGATGCTCTCGACAATCTCGGTCACTGCACTGTCTTTCAGCAGATATCCCTTAACGCCGATATCTATAGAGCGGCGTTGAACACGCGCTCATCCTTGTACATCGTCAGAAAGACGACCGCCACTGAAAGGCGCTCTTCGCGAACCGCCCGCGCGACTTCAAACCCAGATCCTTCCCCGTTCATGGCAACATCGAGGATAGCAACCTGCGGCGCCGCAAACTTGATGCATTCGATCGCGGCATCACCGCTTTCGGCTTCAGCCACGACTATCATCCGTGAGTCCGCCTCGATTTTATCTGCCGCAGTCCCCGTCGAAAGACGGGGTGATCGTCGGCGATCACAATCCTGATCTCATCCTTCATTTGCAGCGCCCTTATGACCGTTCGGCAGATTGAGATCTTCATGCGGATTGTCGTTCCCTGCCCGGGCTGAGAGCGGACGGTATAGTTTCCGCCAAGCATTCGGACGCGCTCTGCGATGCCGCTCAAGCCAAAACTTCGAACTCCCCCACCGGCGCGCCCGGCCGCGGCCGGCACAAATCCGCGACCGTTGTCCTGGACCGTAACGACAATCGAGTTTCCCTGTTGCTCGATCTCTATAGCCTTTGTCGCACCAGAATGCTTGACGATGTTGTTGACGCTCTCCTGCACGATTCGATATAAGTTGGTCTCAGTCTCCTTCGAAAAGATGCCGTCAAGAGGTGAGACATCACTCGAAAAGTGAATTCTCGATGCATCGCCAACCCTTTCGAGCATCGCCTCGATCGCGCTCTTCAGTCCCAGCCTGTCGAGATGAAACGGGCGAAGGTCATATGGGTCTGCCTGACCTCTTCGATTGCCTCTGACACCGATGTGACAATCTCATCAAACTGCTCCTTGACAGGCCCGTTGCAGGCCGGAGCATTCAATGCCAGAAGCGCACGATTCTTTATGATCAGAAGGTTCTGGCCAAGGCTGTCGTGCAGCTCGGCGGCGACGCGCTTGCGTTCTCCCTCCTCGGATTGGATCAATCGGCGCGAGAAGAGTTCCTGGGCAAGGCGTGCACGCTGGAGATGGGATATCTCTCCGGCGGTACAGAGTGGCCGCGAATGCGACGGCTCCGAGAGTCATCAACGCAAGAAACCATGGCCGTCTCCAGAAGGGAGGAACCACCCTGATAGTCAGCGACGCACCCTGTTCGTTCCAAATGCCGTCACTGTTTGCAGCTATCACTCGAAAGGTATAGTCGCCGGGTGGCACGTGAGAAAGTACTGCCGTCCGCCGCGTACCCGCATCGATCCAATTCCGATCAAGTCCTGCCAATTGGTACCTGAAGCTGATTGCTTCGGGCTTGATCATGCCGAGTCCAGTGTAATTGATCTCAAATGCGCTCCGACCCGGCAGTATCTCAACCGGCTCACGCGAGGCTACCGGATCGCGCTCTGACAAAACCTCCTCGATCACGACCGGTGGCGGCTGAGCGCTCGTCGTCACGCTATTCGGATTGAGGACAGCCACCCCGCCCTGCGTGGGGAACCAGAATCGTCCGTCGCGAGCGCGGCATCCGGCAGGCTGGCGCCCGCCATTGCACTCTGAGTTTCTGAGACCATCGCTCTTACCGAATGAGACCGAAGTCACCGAACGAAGGCGTCCCGCCGCAAATTCATTCAGGTCTCGTTTAGCAACCCGGTATATGCCGCGATTGCAGCTCATCCAGAAATTGCCTCGCCCGTCGTCGAGAATTTGAAAGACTCCGTTGCTGAAAAGGCCGTCCTTCGTCGTATAGCGAGTGAGTTTACCGTTCTCTAGCCAGCTGAGGCCCCCATCGTACGTGCCGATCCACAGTACATTCTCCTTGTCCTCGTAGAGGCAACGAACGTGATCGCTTGCCAGGCCGTCCCGCTCGGTGTAGGAAATCAATTTGCCATCCTTGAAATGGCTCAGTCCGCCAAAGGTTCCGAGCCAGAGAGAACCATCGTGGCTTTCGAGAATGGCATGAACCCGGGGATGCGGAAGGCCCTGAGCAGTTGCGTAGGTTGTCATCGTCCCGTCATTCAACACCTGCAAGCCCTTTGCGGTCCCGACCCAGAGTTTGCCCGATCGATCCTGGTAGAGTGCAAAGACCGCATTTGAGGCGAGACCTTTGCTTTCATCGAAAATTGTGAAGCGACCGTCCTTAAAGCGATTGAGGCCGTTGTCCTCGGTCCCCACCCAGAGCACCCCGTCACGGTCCTCCAGAAGAGCAGAGATGAGCCCGCTGGAGAGGCCGTCTTTCTTCGTAAAACTGGAGAAGCTCCCGTGATTGTATCGGGCCAGTCCGCCCCAGGTGCCTACCCAGATTACTCCCTCCCTGTCTTCATAGACTGTGTACACGTTATGCATCGGCAAGCCTTCTTGCGTCGAATAGACCTTGACCACCTCGCTGCTCACACGGCAGAGCCCCAAACCTTCGGTGCCGAGCCAGATCACTCCTTCACGATCTTCGTAGATCGTCCATACCCGCGCGGACAACCCCTCGGCAGCGCCATAGGTTGTTGATACTCCGTCTTTGACGCGTGTTATGCCGCCCTTCAATGTGGCAATCCAAAAAGCGCCCAGGCGATCCTGGCAAACTGATATCAGCGGCTCTGAGGGAAGATCCTGCACTTTGTACTCAGTCACCCCGCCAGGCAACATCCTGGCGACACCCTTTTCGGTGCGCGCCCAAAGGGTGTGATGCTGGTCTTCAACATATTGGCGTAAGTCGAGATTCAAATTGCCTTCTTTTAGTGGATACCTCTGATAGGCTCCGCGCTCGAAATGGCTGAGGCCGGCATCACTATAGAAGGCTAATCCACCCAGATTGGGGACCCAGGGCGCATTCGGATGGCCGAAGAGGTCCGGAGACGAATATGGAAAAAACTTCTCTCCATTGCGCTGGACAATCCCACCATTTGTGACCACAAGGAGGCGTTTGTTTTGATCCTCGCGTATCACCCAGACCCACGGATTTGGCAGCCCATCCGCTGTCGAAAATGAGGCGAATTGCCCGTTCTTGTATCGGGTAAGCTGATCGTCGGTGCCTGCCCAGAGGCTGCCTTCAGAGTCCTCGAAAAGCGTCGTGAATCGAGTGCTTCGAAGGTTGGCTGCGTTTCCGCGGTTGTAGACAGTGAAGCGAACTCCATCAAATCGCACCAGCCCATCTGAGGTTACGAACCACAAGTACCCGTCCCGGCTCTGAAGGATTTCGTGGATTGTGTTCTGCGGCAGGCCCTGTTCGGTACTAAAGAAATCGAACCGATACTGTGCGCTTGCCCGCGCGCCGGGGAGGAGACAGCAAACAATTGCCCCGACCAGCATCGGGACACGGCGTGATGCCGCAAAACCATCACCCGGCATTGTCAGCCACCTCGGCATGATCTACCTCGCCGGACGTGTTCGCGCTCTCATCAATTCCCGGGCTCGTTCGAGGTCTTCAGGCGTGTCGACACCAATCGACTTGTGAGCCACCATAACGACCTTGATTCGATATCCGTTTTCGATCGCCCGCAGTTGTTCAAGCGATTCTGCCCGCTCCAGAGGAGTCTGCTCCAGCTTCGCCAAAGTAAGCAGAAACGATCGCCGGTACGCGTAGAGCCCCGTGTGCTTGGCGTAGCTTGTGAGGAGTCCATTGTCGTCATCCAGGGCGGTCTCGAGCGCGCCGGATACCAGCGTCGCGGACCTGAGGAACGGGATAGGATTTCGCGAGAAGTAGAGCGCGAACGACTCCCGGTCACAGACTACTTTGACGACGCTCGGATCGAGAGCATCTGCGACTGAATCGATCGGCTCGCAAGTCGTCGCCATGACGAGCTGCGGATCATCAAGCAACGGCTTGATCACAGCCTCAATCGTCGCTGGGTCGATGAGAGGCTCATCGCCCTGAAGATTGACAATGACATCTGCCTCGAGTCCTGAGGCAGCCTCGGCGAGCCGGTCTGTACCAGTTCGATGGCTTGCCGAAGTCATGAGCGCTTCGTAACCAGCGCTCTCAACGACATCGTAGATGCGCTGGTCATCTGTAGCCACGATCACACGATTTACGGAAGGAGCCTCGCGAGCGCGTTCGATCACATGAAGGATCATTGGAAGGCCGCCGATGTCGACCAGCGGTTTGCCGGGCAATCTCGTCGAGGCATAACGGGCGGGGATGATGGCGACGATAGAACTCATGCCTTGGCCGCTCCGAGAGTAGAAGCCCCTGAGATGGGAGTCAAGGCAGGATTGAAGCAAGAGTTGAATTGCGAATCGGCTTTATTTGACACGCGCCGAGCCGGCAGTGTAGTATCCGGCGTCCTTGTCCTATGATGTTCATCAACTCTGGCCGGCCTATCTCCGCACCGCTGGTGTCCGCTTCTTGGTTGCATTATTGACGGTCTTCCTGGGTTCGTCCTGTTATCGTCCACCCGCAGGTGCAATCCCCCACGGATCGGAGTCTGATCTCGGCCGCCTGGCGTTTGGCGCTCTCGGTGATAGGAAGGGTACGGTAATGGTACTCGATCCGCGTCGCGGCCGGGTTCTCAAGCGTGTCGGGAGCGGGACCGATCTGCAGTTCGTCTCATCGCCGTTCGAACTGGCTCAAATCGTCACGGCTTACGCCGCGTTGGATACCGGCAAGATCACCGACAAGACGCTGCTCCCGTGCGACGACTCCGGCAGCCAGGTCGATGTTGTGGGAGCCTTATCGACAGCGTGCCCCGCATTCTTTGCCGAGCTCGCCCGCCGGCTTTCTCCGGCCGATTTCAACCGGGAAGCAGTGGCTATCGGGTTCATCTATTACGGCATCGAGTCGGGTGACCCGAGTACGACTCCCATCAGGCCGATCACGGCCAACATCCCTCAAGTCTCTCGTGATGCCTTCTCGTCACTGGCAGTACGCGGCGAGGGAATGGAGGCGAAGGACCTCCACTTCGTCCAGTTCGTCTCGTCGCTGGCGACGGGGACGACAGCATCGGAGAGATTTGCCGCCTACATTGCAACCGTTACCCTGGGAGCCGCGCCGCCAACTACACGCCTCAATCAGGAAGCAGTCTCCGTGATTCAGCGCGCCCTGGCGAAACAATTCGAAGAGAAGGGCGGGCACAGGATTTCAGGCAAGAGTGGAAGCGGGCCCGGTGGGGCAATCTCGATATCATATGCGTCAGGGGATCCTGAGATAGCTGTGGTTGTCTATTTGAAGGCAGGCTCGGCAAAGGATGCCTCGGATGTTGCCACCCGCTTCTACCATTCCTACTTCGGCAAATAGCTTTCCCGAGCTAGGCCCGCAGGCTGAAATCGTGCCGCAGAAGCTAGTCCAGCCTGCAGCACAAAATACGCAAAGGATCCGCCGCTTCTCCATTGATCTTTACTTTTTGCCTTTTCTGCTTTTTCGCAGGCTGGATCTTCTTGCGGCACGATTTCAGATTAAAGCACGATTTCAGCGTGAGGCGCGATTCCAGCGGCAGATGGACCGTCTTTCTTTTTTCCCTTTTACTACGTAGTATTTAATACGAAATGAGATTCGCAACGAGAGCCATCCACGCCGGACAGGAGCCGGAAACGGCAACCGGCGCCGTAACCACTCCCATTTACCAGACCTCGACCTACGTTCAGGAAGCCCTCGGTCGAAATAAAGGCTTTGAATACGCACGAACTCAGAATCCTACGCGTCTCGCGCTCGAGCGGAACCTGGCGGCGCTCGAGGGTGGCCTGGCGGGACACTGTTTCGCCTCCGGCATGTCAGCGATTACGACGGCCATGCTTCTGCTGAAGGCCGGTGACCACGTCGTCGTCTCTGACAATACCTACGGCGGAACCTACCGACTCTGTGAGCGCGTTCTCCGCCCGCTCGGCATCGACTTCACCTACGTCGATACGACCAATGCCGAGAACGTCGAACTGGCGGCGAGGAACGAGACCAGAATGGTCTTTATCGAAACGCCGACCAATCCGATCATGAGTGTTGCCGACATTGAAGGCATCAGCGCGATCTGCGAGAAGCGCGACCTTCGACTTGTGGTGGACAACACTTTCATGAGCCCATGTTTTTTCCGCCCGATCGAGCATGGAGCCGATCTGGTCGTCCACTCGACTACCAAATACCTGAACGGTCACAGCGACAGCATCGGCGGCGTAGTAGTCTCACGACGTTCCGAGGATGCCGAGAGGATAGGCTTCCTGCAGAATGCGGTAGGTGCGATACTCTCGCCCTTCGATTCATGGCTTGTCCTTCGCGGCACTAAGACATTGCCTCTCCGTATGGCGCAGCACGATGCCAACGGTCGCGCGGTGGCCGCCTATCTCGTCGAGCACCCGAAGGTGAGGAAGGTTTACTATCCCGGTCTTGCGGATCATCCACAGCATGATCTCGCACGCCGGCTCTTCTCCGGATTCGGGGGCATGATCGCCTTCGAGACAGGCTCACTTGCGGCGGCGCGTGCAGTATTGGATAATGTGCGACTCTGCGCTCTGGCCGAGAGTCTTGGCGGCGTTGAGACCTTGATCTCGCACCCAGCGACCATGACGCATGCGTCGGTGCCTCTGGAAGAGCGAAACCGGCTCGGAATTACCGATGGTCTGGTGCGGATTTCGGTGGGCGTTGAGGACGTAGAAGACATTATCGCGGATGTTGATGCCGCGTTAGATAGGATTTAGAACCGGAAATGAACGAGGCGAGGCCGGTCAAAGCTGGCCGGCCGTCACTCGCGAGCAAGCTTGCTCTTTCGGGTATGGCCGATCATCCGGTTGTCAATCTTGCCCTGTATGCCCAGACCGACGTCGGTAAGGTGCGAACGGGCAATGAAGACAACTTTCTCATCTTGGACCTGACATCGGGGCGCAGCTGGACTGCCCATGAAGCAGAGCAGGTCGACCTCCTGACTTATGCTCAGGGTTACTACGGCTCCCTGCTGGCAGTCTCCGATGGAATGGGTGGGGCCCTCGCCGGCGAGGTTGCCTCGCGCATGGCTGTCGACACGGTTCGTGACCGGATGCTCCAGCTCCAGGCCCATGAGAAATATTCCCAGCTGGCCATTCCTGAACGAATGCGCCTCTCGATCGAAGAGGCGAATACCTCGATCAATAAAGAAAGCCTCGCCAACCCAAATCACAAAGGACTCGGCGCAACGTTTACCGCCGTCGCCACGCGAGGCGAGCAGGTCTACTTCGCTCAAGTCGGCGATAGCCGCGCATATTTAATTCGCGACGGGAAGATTACTCGTATTACCAAGGACCAGTCGCTTGTTCAGCAGCTCATTGACGCCGGCCAGATCACGGAAGAGGAAGCCGAGACCCACAGCTACCGCAACGTCATCCTGCAGGCGCTGGGCGCGCACAACAATATCGCCGTCGAGGTCAATAGCCTGAGCCTTAAGCAGCTCGACACACTGGTTCTTTGCAGCGATGGTCTTTCAGGAAAGATACATTCGGACGAGATTGCCACCATCGTCAACGACGCGCCCGACCTCAAATCGGCATGCCAGGGCTTGATCGATCTTGCCAACTGGCGCGGCGGCGAAGACAACATCACGGTTGTGATTGCTCAGTTTTCCGGTGAGGGGCTGACTCACGCCGACCATGAGCCAATCGAGCCGGAGGGGCTTGCTCGACTTCCTGACACGCCGACCGAGGTCGACCTGGAGAGCGGCCCTCCGACAGAGCCGCTCGGCGCAGGAACACACGAAATAGAAGGTCCCCCAACCGAACGACTCCAGCCTCCAAAGCCTCCTCCTCTGAATCCACCGGCCGCCGCCCCACAGCAAACTCCAGAGTCCACGAAGACGCCTGAGGAAAGACCGATCACATCGGTCTGGAATGTGGCGGATATTGCGGCCCTGAAAGTAGAACCGGAACTGCCGCAGCCATCGGTTCCAGAGGCAGTTCCAGAGGCGGTTCCAGAGGCGGTTCCACAGGCGACTCAGCCGGAACGCAACCTCCGAGCGAACCTCAAATGCCGTCCTCGGTGGCTTGATCATTCTTGGCCTCGCCGTGGTAGGCCTCGTGGGAGCGTGGTATTGGGGTCAGCAGGCCAAGGAGAAGACAACCCGGCAAGTCATCGAACAGCGAGTTCGAAAAGAGAAAGAAGAGCAGAAGCTGACTCGTGTTGGCGGGCTGCATGAAAGAATGGTCGAGTTACATCGAAACCTCGATGAAGCTGCGACAAGGCCAACCCTCAAGGAGCACAGCGAGCGGCTCGCGGAACGGCTTAAGACGCTCAATGAACGCCTCGATGAAGTAAACAGGTTGCCCGCAGACCAGCTTCCGATTGCGCTTCAAAACTGCGAATCGATTGAAAAGGATCTGGAGATTCTGGAGACTGAAGTGAAGAGTCTTCTTGGGCGGACGCCGCTGAGATTCACCTCCCAGCAATCTATCGAAGTCTAACGAAACCGGCTTAGTATTATCGGCGCCTTGTCGCCGCTTGATTTAGATTGCGCAGCGATGAACAAGAATCGGCCTCTCGATCGTCGTGCTCAACAACTAAATCAATGGCGGCGACGTTGTAGGGGCAGGGCTTGTCCCTGCCCGCCGGCGCGTCTGGCGCCGGTAATCAAGGCTTTGTTATTTCGACCGATTTAACCCCGGAAACCTCTCGAATCTTAGTCACGGCCTTATCCAGGTCGGGCGTGTTCTCTCCATCCAGCATGAGCTTGACTTTGCCCGAATCCACGCGCGACCGAATCTTCTCCGTTACGGGACTCTCCGCCAGAATCTTCCTCACATCCTCACTGATATCGGCGTCGCTCCGCCCCACCAGCGTGTCGCTAGCCTTTCTTGTCGCACCCTGAGCTCCCCGACCGACAGCTTTCGCACCGTTGACGCTCGACTCGCCCACATCGCTCGCAGTCTCAGTAGTCTTATCCGCGCCGGCCTTGACTGTCTTACCAGCCGAATTGGCAGCACCTTTGACAGCGCCGGTCGTCGAAGTCGTCGTATCCTTCACGGCATAACCTAACTTCGGCACGAGGCCGGGCTTACGCTGGCTCTGAGGCTCGCTCGCCCCACCGGTGGCCCCGACACCCAGCTTCTCCATCGTCTCGGCATCGATCCTTCCGGAGACGGGCAGCCCGTTGTCACCCTGGTATTTCCGGAGAGCTTCTCGAGTCTTCTCATCGACGACGCCGGTCGCCCGCGTCTTGAGATATCCTCTCTGATGCAGCTCGTCCTGGACCAACTCGATTTGCTGCTTCGTAAGCTTGAGAGTCGTCGGCTCCTGGGCCACAGCCTGCACCGATACCGCTACCAGTAAAGAGAGCATCAGCAACGCTCTTACAACCATTGATTTCCTCCTCGTTAGCTCAGAGATCACTTCAACCCACCGCGCCTAACTATCTCATTCTTCTCAGAATCTGTCTACAACTAATCTGATACTAATCTTGCGGCGTTGGTTTCGGCTTGGCCACGGTGCGGCGTCCCCATTTGATACGCTCTTCACCTTGCGGCGCCGTCGGCGACCAGTTTCGATATTGTATTTCTTGATTTTGTTGTATAGCCGCGGGCGATAGATCCCGAGAATCTGAGCGGCAGCCTGCTTGTTGCCGTGTGTCTGTTGAAGTGTCTTGGATATAACGATTCGCTCGATCTCAGCGAGTGTCATGTTCGGAGGAAGCTGAAAGTCCTCGAGTACCGCTCCCGAGGTCTTGGTCACGAAGGGCAAGTCCTCTGGCTCGATTCGAGGTCCCTTTGAAAGGAGGATGGCGCGCTCCATGACGTTCTGAAGCTCGCGCACGTTTCCCGGCCAGCGGTAAGCGAAGAGGCGCTGGTACGCCGACCGAGAGAGCCCGGTCAACGGACGATCGTATCTCTCTTTGAAATACTGGAAGAAGTGCTCGATCAGAAGCTGCAAATCTTCGCTTCTTTGGGAAAGAGGTGGGACGTGGATGGTAATGGTCGAAAGTCTATAGAAAAGGTCCTCGCGCAGGACCCCGTCACGCACGGCCTGAAGCGCCGGACGATTGGTCGCGCTGATCAGCCGGAAGTCCGCCTCGAACGACTCACTAGAACCAACTGGCCGGTAGCGCCGTTCTTCGAGGACCCGCAGCAATTTCGGCTGAAGGTCAATGGGCATCTCGCCGATCTCATCCAGCAGCAGGCTGCCACCCTTTGACTGGGCAATCAGCCCGACGTGATTCTGAGATGCCCCCGTGAATGCTCCTTTCGAGTATCCGAAGAGCTCAGACTCGATCAATCCCTTTGGCAGAGCCGAACAGTTGACCTTGACGAATTCCCGGCTCGAGCGCAACGAGTTGAAATGGATGGCATTGGCAATCAACTCCTTGCCGGTGCCGGATTCACCGACAATAAGGACGTTGACATCTGTCTTGGCGACGCTCTCGATGGTCTCATAGATCGTCTGCATCGCCTTCGAAGCGCCGATCATGTTGAAGTATTCGTGGCGCTGGAGGTGTTTCCGAAGGCGCACTGACTCGGCGAGCAGGCGACGCCGTTCGAGAGCCTTCTCGACGAGCAGGATCATTTGGGCAGGATCGAAAGGCTTTTCTACGAAGTAGAAGGCTCCCGCCTTGGTTGCCTCAACAGCCTGTTCAACGGACCCATAGCCGGTGACGATGATTACCTCTGTATCCGGATTGCGGCTTCGAACTCTTCTGAGAAGGTTGAGCCCTCCCTGAACATCGTCCGGCAACTGGACGTCGGTAATGACCAGATCGCAGGGTGCACGCTCGACCGCTTCAAGAGCTTCAGCCAGAGTTCCTGCGGCATCTACTGTGTAATCCTCAGCTCTAAGCACGAGGCGCAAGCCGTCGGCTATCGTCGGCTCATCGTCCACGACAATTATTCGAATCTCTTTGTTCAATAAAGCAGACTCCGGGGACCGTCACAGGCTATCCATGGCGGCGCCATCTATGCTGGCTGTTTTGTTTGTGCCACCGGCAGCCGGAAAAAGACCCGTGTTCCGGACTCCCCGGTGGCAGATTCTCCACAAGTTACTTCGATGTTGCCTCCGTGAGCTGTGACCACTCGTTCGGCCATCGCCAGTTCGAGCGTAGCCTCTGTCAGTCTTCCATTCGATAGCAGGAGCGCCAGGGTTTCGGGCCTGTCGCTGCGTGTCTGGCTCGAGCCGGCTCCTGAACCTTCGATACTTAGGACAGGGCGCTCGCCCTCCTGAAAGGAAGCGATTTCTACTGCTCCGCCTTCGACTGACGCAGCTATAGCGCGTGAAACGACTGCACTCAATGCCTTCGACAACTGAGACCGATCGACGGTCAGTTGCGAATTGACCGTTACAGTAACGTTCACAGTCACTCCGCGCTCGCCGGCCTGCGCAGTAGTGTCCCGCAGAACGCTCTCAATTAGAGAGCGCGCATCAACGTTCTCGAGATTCAGTTTGACGGGCCTTCCCAGCCTGCCAAGCAGGCCCGAGTAGTCTGTCATAACGTTGATGCTCTGGATGATCTTGTCAGCGATCTCGACTCCGATGTGTTCAGCTGACTGTCCGGCCAGCTGTTTCCTGAGGAAGGTAGCGTAGAGTTTGAGGCCGCCGAGCTGGTTCCTTATTTCATGAACGAACATCGCAGCCAGGCTCCCGATCTCGGCGAGTGATGTCCAGCTCTGGCGCGCAGCGTCGGGTCCCCACTCGACCGTAACCAGAGGACCATTCCGGCCCTCGATTCGCCGAAAGGAGACGAGAGGTGTCGACGGATCGTCGGATGTAAGCACCTGGGTCTTGAGCCCCGAGTCAATGAATGACCGATATCGCTCCGACAAAGAACGATGACACAGAAAGGCTGCGAGATCGGAAATCCCCATCTCCGAAGTGGGTTCCAAGTGGTCGCCTGACAATCCGACTATCGATCCGTCGGTATCGCACAGCGCAAAGCCGCAAGTCGACTCTTTCATAGGATCAACGGTTGCAAGGGGCCGGTGGAAGGAATGGGGCTAGGGGCGCCGCTCGTTGCTGGGGGTGAAGTCTCAGACCGGAGCGGGTCAATGCTAACAAAAACATGCGATAAGCTCAATTAAGTAATGCGCGGCCGGTCGAATGGCACCGATTGCCGCAGGAACACTGGGAGGCGATGTCAACCACAGAGATGGATACTTCTTACGTAAACTTGATGCTCCTGTGTTTTTGTTGGCCTCCAGATCAACTCTTTAGTTTTATGATGAACAGGAATCACTTATAATGACCGCAAGTGCTGCACGCCCGGCCCCTGGTAAGGCAGCTCAATTTGCCAGCGTCGAGCATGAGAGTAACCAACCTACACCGGACGGTCGCCATCGTTGCGATCCAGCTTACGCTTCTCTGCCTCACATCCTTCGGCCAACCGGCGAAAAGAACGCAGCCGAGTCAGGAGCCCGCAGAACCCGAGGGTGAGACAATCAAGATCTCTACGGAGATGGTCCAGGTGGCATTCGCCGTCGTCGACGGGCAGAACCGCCTGGTCAAAGATCTCAAGGCCTCGGAGGTCGAAGTCTACGACGGCGGTCAGAGGCAGAAGCTGGAGCTCTTCCGCAGAACCAACTCTGTACCGATTATGCTTTCCATTCTGATCGACAAGAGCGCCAGCCAGGAGGCGGTGCTCAACTACGAGAAGAATGCAATTGATGTCTTCCTCGACTCATATTTCCGGCCGGGAGTGGATTTCTGCTCGCTTGGATCCTTCCAGTGGAAGCTTGCGCTTTCGTGCGGCTTAACCAGCAATCATCATCAACTCAAGTCGGCCCTCCGGGCAATTGATCGCGAGCAGGTCTTTCGTGATGAGGAGGGCGGCGTGCCTCTGCTGGGGACGGCGCTCTATGACGCGATCATCAATACGGTCGAAGGCCCGCTCTCCGGGCGCACTTCGCGCAGCATGACCGGCGCTGATGCGAATCCCCGGGCTGCCTCTGCTGGAGGAGACAATCGCCCCGAGGCGACCACCGAGCGGCGCGCGATTCGGCGTGCGATCGTCCTTCTGACAGACGGATCCGATACCGCAAGCCAAGCCTCGCTGGAGGATGTCATCAAACTCTGCCAGAAGCGTGGCATTGGCATCTACGCGCTTGGGATCGGCGATGTCTCCCGGCAGCGCCAGGTCAATAACCGCGTCCTCGAGCGTTTGACGCTCGAGACTGGCGGGATGGCGTTCTATCCGACGCGGGAGGACGAAATCGAGAGATATTTCCAGCGAGTGATGGAAGCTCTGAGCAGCCTCTACATGGTCGCCTACTACCCTTCTGGCGGCGATGCCCGTTCAGGCTATCGGCGGCTGGAGATCAAAGTGAATGACCGTCCGGATGTCCGTGTCATCCATCGGAACGGCTACGAATCGGAGGCGCGATGATGGGGAGACAACCAGTCATAAGACATGCATCAATGCTGACTGCGGGCCTAATGGCGGGCTTGATAGCGGGTGCTGCAATAATTTTGACCTCGTCGCTCTGCTACGCGCAGGCCATTCGCAATCGCGTGAGCTATCCACAAAGTGACATCACGCTCGATGTTACGGCAATCACCTTTCCGAATGACGAACGACTCAAGGTTGGCCTCCTTGGAACGGCACAATTCAATAACCTAAAAGGCACGGCCATCATGTCTCGTGAGAAGGGTAAATCGGTCACACTGGTGAGGCTCGATATCGGTCGCCTGCCCCTGCCAGCCCAGGTGTGCCAGGCCTGCGCCACTTACGTTGCATGGGCAGTCACCCCCGAGGGTCAGGCCGACAACCTGGGCGAGTTCCGCAAACGAGGGTCGCATACTCTCGATGGATGGTTCGGTTCCGACATGGAGACGTCGACGCGACACCAGACTTTCAGCGTAATAGTCACTGCGGAGCCTTACTATCTGGTCGCCTCTCCATCGCGCAACGTTGTTGCGACCAACTCGGATCCTGCGTCGAGTGAAGGCGGTGGAAGCATCAAGGTCGATCGCAATACCATCAGTTTCAGCGGCGATTCCGATGTGGACAACAAAGTTGTATCGCCATCGCCGGCAAGCGAAGCGGCCGACAAAAAATTCCCTGTTGAGCTCCGTGAAGCGCGATTTGCTCTCGAAATTGCGCGTTTCTACCAGGCCAGTCGATTTGACGCGAGGACCTACAATGCAGCGGAGGGCTCCTTCAAAGAAGCACAGCACCGCTATCAGCAGAATGCTCCGCTCGAGCAGGTGCTGCCACTCGCCGACCTTGCCATCCGGCAGGCGGATATGGCGCGCCGGAGATCAACCAGCCTCGCGCGTGCCGACAAGGACCGGCAGCAGATACAGGATCGGGACGATGCCTTTGCAGCGCTCGAATTGACGCTCAAGGAGAAGGACAGAAACCTCAAGGATTCCGAGGGCGCAAGGCGCGAAGTTGCCGACCGGAACAAGCAATTGGAGGCCGACCTCGCAAACGCCAGAGACCGTGCTTCTCACGCCGAGACCACGCTTGCTGCGGCCCAGTCGACCAATTCCAGACTGCAATCACAGGTCGACTCGCTGGTCGCCGAGAAGTCGAGACTGGAAGCCTCAGTAAATGACATGGGATCGCGCTCAAACCAGGCGACGAAATGCATTGGCGACGTGGAGGACTCGAACAAGAGGAATCGAGACCGAGTAAGCCGTGAATTCAAGGTCTCAAAGACTGACCAGGGGTTCGTGCTCTCTCTGCCGGAACATCTCTTCACGATCCAACAGCCCAACGTAATTCTGCCTCAGGCCCTGCTGAAGATAGATCTGCTGGCCGACTACCTGAAGCCGTTGAACAATCAGATCACGATCGAGACTTTCGCGACTGGATGTGGGAGCTCGTGTCAGGAGCTTACCGATACCTGGGCGCGAACTCTGGCCGAATACCTCGAAGCACAAGGCGTCAGTCGCCAGCGGATAACTGCTCAAGGACATGGTCAGGCGGGCGGAGCGTCAGCCGCACAGCGGAATAAAGCCAAACCCGCTGCCGTCTCGGGTGATTACCCTCAGATGCGAGTCACCATCAAAGAAGAGTGAGCCTTCACATCTGCGATCAATGCATCGAAGGTCTCGCTTGTGTAGATGGTTGCGTTTCCCGCCAGGTTCTCAAGGTTTGCGGAGGTCCCATCTGAAGTGAAGAAGGCATTCACTCTTACCAGTGCCTTCCGGGCTGATGGCTTCATCCTCTCGCCATCCGGACGAGCTACCATGACCGCGTAGTCCATGGGAAGGAGAGATATTGGACTCGTTCCTTCGATGATTACGCCTGCACTTCGAACCCGTGCGAGAGCTTCGAGGACACCCTCCCTGACCTGAGCGGTTGTCGCAATCACCCAGTGGACATTTGCGGCTCCCGCATCCCAGAAGCGGGCTGTGTCCTTGCCAGCCGTATAGGTGTTTTCGCGGCCCGATTGGACCAAAGGCTGGTCGCTGAGAAGATGGCTGACGCAACATGCGTGAGGGTCTTTACCGCAGGAACGGTAATGCCCTCGGGTTAGCTTGATGGCTTCCCAACCAGGAAGGCGGCGGAGCATCTCGCAAACGAGGGTCGTCTTTCCAACGTTGGAAGCGAACCCCCCGACTGCGACAACTGTTGGGATCATTGGAAAGACACCACCCGCCAGGCTCGGAAGCGCCAATGACTGCCGAACAAACAAGAAATTTAGGGCAACCGTAGGCGCTCGTAGGGGCGGCTCGCGAGCCGCCCCCAACGAGCCCGTCCGCAACCTATTTTACGGCTCCGATGGCACTCGCCGTTTTCGGTATCAATCCTTAGCGGCAATGGGAGGGCGGCTCGCGAGCCGCCCCTACGACGCCCCATGATGCCCCACCCAACCAAGTCTACGCCGTCGTCCTGGCCACGGACGAACCCTCCTCGTCCGCCAAAGCCGCCTGCGCGGCGGCCAGCAACGCGATGGGCACCCGATACGGCGAACAGCTCACATAGTTGAGCTTGGCGCGGTGGAAGAACATCACTGACTCGGGATCGCCGCCGTGCTCACCGCAGATCCCCGACCTTCAAACTCGGACGGGTGGCACGTCCTCGTGCCACTCCAACCTCGACCAGCTGCCCCACGCCCTCCTGATCAAGTGTCTGGAAAGGATCGTCGGGGAAGATCTTCTTCTCAACGTAGAACGGAAGGAAACGGCCTGCGTCATCCCGGCTCAATCCCATTGTAGTCTGAGTCAGATCGTTGGTTCCGAAACTGAAGAATTCAGCAATCTCGGCGATCCGGTTTGCGGTCAGCGCCGCACGCGGAAGTTCGATCATCGTCCCTACCAGGTATTCGACAGTCTCACCTTCTCGCGTCATCACCTCGCTTGCCACTCTCCGCACCACATCAGCCTGAGCGCGAAGCTCGTTGATGTTGGCGACCAGCGGAATCATGATCTCGGGCTTCACCTCAACGCCCTCGCGTTTGACTTTGACGGCGGCCTCAAAGATCGCGCGGGCCTGCATCTCCGTAATCTCGGGGTAGACGATCCCGAGGCGGCAGCCACGATGGCCAAGCATCGGGTTGAATTCGTGGAGCGAGCTCACCCGCGCCTTAGCCTCCTTGAAGGGCATTTTTATCTTTCGAGCGAGCGCCTTGAGAGTCTGGTCATCGTGCGGCACAAACTCATGGAGCGGAGGATCAAGCGTCCTGATCGTTACCGGATATCCGTTCATCGCTCGAAAAATACCGACGAAGTCCTCGCGCTGAAGCTCGAGAAGCTCCGCCAGCGCACCCGTATATAGTTCGCGCGGCTTGCGAATCTGCTTGCGGAGCTCTGAAACGCGCTTCTTAGCCAGAGACTTCTTGTCGCCTGACGACTTGCTCAGCTCCGCCTCCGCCGCGGTCAATTGCGATTCGAGACTCTTGAATTCGCCTGAGACAAGAATCATCTGGCGAACGCTGTCGATCCTCTCGCCCTCAAAGAACATGTGCTCCGTCCGGCAGAGCCCGATTCCTTCGGCCCCGAAACTTCGAGCCACGCCGGCGTCGTGAGGCGTGTCGGCGTTTGCTCGCACGCCAAGCTTCCGGTACTCATTGACCCACTCCATGAGCTTCCTGAAGTGGCCACCGATTTCAGGCTCGATCACGGGGGCTGCGCCCAGCATCACTCGGCCGGTAGATCCGTCGAGCGTAATCGTGTCCCCCTTCTTGACGACGTGCCCGTTGGCACTAAACTGCTGCGTGCTGTAGTCGATGATTGCCTCAGCGCAACCCGCCACACAGCACTTGCCCATGCCCCGAGCGACTACCGCGGCGTGAGATGTCATGCCACCGCGCGAAGTAAGAATCGCCTGCGCCTCAACCATTCCGTGAAAATCCTCAGGCGAGGTCTCAGTCCTCACGAGGATCACCTTGTGGCCGCTGCTGCCGAGGCTTTGCGCCTCATCCGGATCGAAGACCACCTGGCCTGTTGCCGCACCCGGGCTGGCCGGCAGACCAGTCGCTATCACTTCGACGTCAGCCTTAGGGTCAATCATCGGATGGAGCAGTTGATCCAGCTGGGCGGGCTCGACTCGAGTCAGCGCGGTTGCTTTATCAATTAGCCCGTCCTCAGCCATTTCGACAGCAATCCGCACTGCCGCCGGGCCGGTACGTTTGGCGTTGCGCGTCTGGAGCATCCAGAGCTTGCCGCGTTCGATCGTGAATTCCAGATCCTGAACGTCCTTGTAGTGTTTCTCGAGGCGCTCAGCGACCTGGCGGAATTGGTCGAAGACCTGAGGCATCTCGCTCTGAAGCTGAGCTATCTTTTTGGGTGTGCGAATTCCAGCAACAACGTCCTCGCCCTGGGCGTTCTGCAGATACTCTCCGTAAAGCTTGCGCTCCCCGGTCGACACGTCGCGAGTGAAGGCAACGCCGGTTCCCGAGTCTTCGCCCATGTTTCCGAAAACCATGGTCACCACATTGACAGCAGTCCCGAGGTCATCGGCAATTTTGTAGGTGCGCCGGTAATCGCGAGCGCGCCTGCCGTTCCAGGACGCGAAGACGGCACGGATTGCGAGCTCAAGCTGTTGCTGCGGATTGGTTGGAAACTCCTTGCGAGTCTCCTTTCGGACTATCGCTTTGAAATCCTCGCAGACCTGTCGCAGCGTGTCCGCGTCGACGTGCGTATCCTCGGTCACCCCGAGCTTCGCCTTGTGCTCGTTGAAACAGTGATCAAACTTCTCCGACTCGACCCCAAGCACGATCTTTCCGAAGAGCTGAATGAACCGGCGATAGGCATCGTAGGCGAATCTCTCGTTGCCCGTCAGCCGGCCAAGCGCGGCAAGCGTCTCTTCGTTTAGACCCAGGTTGAGAACTGTATCCATCATTCCCGGCATCGAGAACTTCGCTCCCGAGCGAACCGAGACGAGAAGGGGATTCTCAGCGCCACCCAACTTCTTCCCTGTGCTCGTCTCGACCACAGCCAGCGCGGCGAGAGTCTCATCCCACATCCCCGGCGGGAATTTCTCGCCCGCCGCATAGTAGGCATTGCACGCCTCAGTTGTGATCGTGAAGCCCGGCGGTACCGGGAGGCCCGCATTGGTCATTTCAGCCAGACCTGCGCCCTTACCACCGAGCAGGTCCTTCATCGTTCCATTTCCCTCAGCTTTGCCGTCGGCAAAAAGATAAACGTATTTATTAGCCATTCCGTCTGTTTTCTCCTGTTATAAGACTACGACACCGGCTGCAACCGGCCAAAAAACTCGTATGACCTGAGCGGGCGCTCGAGTGTTCTCTCAATCAGCCGCGTGGTCAATGAACCCACCTCGCCGAGAGGTCTCGGCTCTGGCGGGCTCGAAATGAATAGTGCGGGGCCCTGCTCGACGATTGCTTGAATCAGCCTCCTCGAGTCAGGCCGGAGCTCACCGCCCGTCCGGTCGTTGCAATGCGAGCAGCGCATAGCGCCATCCTCCGAGATTCGCACCGTCTCGTCCTGCCCGGACTCGCGCTGGCAGAGTCCGCAGAATCGCAGATCAGGAAAGAAGCCCGCAAGTTTGAGCATCCAGATTTCGAAGTAGCGAATGAGTGCCGTGCATTGCTTTGGCGTTGCCTTGCGCAGAGCTCGCAGAGTGGCGCCGATCAGCCGGTAGACGCGCTCATTGGATTCGTGCTCCGGCATGAAACCGTCGACCAGTTCGACAAAGTGATCGAGCAAGGCAAGCATCTCTCCGCTGGTTATCAGATCAAACTGTGAGCGGATGATCTCGCATGATGATACCGAGACCAGGTCGCGATGCTCGGTCTGAAAATAGCTGATTGCCACTTCGGTAAACGGTTCGAGACTCGCGCCGAATCGGCTGCGCAGTTTTCGTGCCCCGTGCGCCACGCCGCGCACCTTGCCGCCTTCACGTCCGAAGAAGACACCGATCTTGTCGGTCTCCTTGAGAGCGTACGTGCGCAGCACAAAGGCGTCAGTCTCGTGAATCGGCATAACTGCGTCCAGATTACCGGTGCCGGACGGCACCGGGCGGGCAGGGACAAGCCCTGCCCCTACAATCTTTCTCGACAATACAGCACTTCGCGGTGACGCTGTAGGGGCAGGGCTTGTCCCTGCCCGCCCGGCGCCGTCTGGCGCCGGTAACCCCCAACCAGTTTCGCATACAAGTCCGGTTTCACACACCTCAGATCAGGTACCGGATCGCCACGGCGGCCAGCCCCAGAAACGCGAAGAATCCGCCCACATCGGTGCACGTAGTTACAAATACTGTCGACGCCAGTGCCGGATCGGCATTCAGCCTCTTGATAGCCAGCGGAATCAGCGTCCCGGCAATGCCGGCAATGACAAGATTAATGACCATTGCCGCCGCGATAATCGCGCCAATCATGAGCACCCTGGATGTGAACCCGAACCAGACTAAGACGATCGCCGCGGCCACAACTCCATTCACCAATCCGTTCGCGAGCCCCACCAGAGTCTCTTTGAGCAGAACCCGTTTGCCGTTGTCCCAGGTCACTTCTCCCAGCGCGAGTCCTCTGACGATCACGGCCAGAGTCTGTGTCGCTGCGTTTCCCCCCATGCCAGCAACAATCGGCATGAGCGTCGCCAGAACAACGACTTTGGCGATAGTCCCTTCGAACAGATGGACTACGGATGACGCGAGGACAGCCGTCGCCAGGTTCACCAGCAGCCAGGGCAGCCTCAATCTCACCGATCGCGCCGGCGTCGTCAGCGCGTGTTCGTCCGAGCGAACGCCCGCGAGAGCATATATGTCCTCTGTAGCCTCTTCGCGGATGACATCGATCACGTCATCGACGGTAACCACTCCGACGAGCTTATTTTCATCATCGACGACCGGAACGCCCAGGAGGTTGTAGTTCGCGACCAGGCGAGCGACATCACCCTGCTCTGTGTCAGTTCGGACGCTGATCAACTCCGTGCTCATAATCTTCTTGAGCGGTGTTGTGGGTGGAACGAGCAGCAGTTTCCGAAGGCTGACGACGCCAACCAGGTGGTTTCGATCATCTGTCACGTAGAGATAGAAAACCATCTCGACGTCGCTGCTGGCGCGCTGGATCGCTGAGATAGCTTCACCGGCGGTCAGCTGATCGCTCAAGGCGAAGACATCCGGCGTCATGATGCGGCCCGCCGTTCCCGGCGGAAAGCTGAGCAGCTCCTGGACATCGGTCGAGGCCTCGACCTTCATGAGGTCGAGTAGTCGCTCGCGAAGCTCTTCCGGCAGTTTTGCCATAAAGAGAGTCGCGTCGTCCGACGGCAGTTCCTGGAGTACCTGAGCAATCTCTTCGAGCGGCAGCGTATCGAGGAGTTCTACGCCTTCTTCGACTCCGAGCTCACTCAGACTCTTTGCAGCGAGTTGGCGATCATTCTGGGAGAGAGCCGCAAATACTGCGTACCGATCGAGATCACTCAAACCGTGAAGCACCTGGGCTACGTCAACCGGATGCCCCTTATGCAGCACATTCATAACGCGCGACGTCGCACCACGTCTGATCAGGCGTCGCACCGAGTCAAGCATTAGATTGACTTTTTGTGACTGCATAAAAAAAGCGACTGCTGGCAAGACCCAAATCGCAGGCCACACCAGAAGTCACTACCTTTGCGACGGGAGCTCGTAGGGGCGGCTCGGGAGTCGGCCCCTACAACGGCAGTGGATAGAGCAGCCACGCGATGGCCAGGCCAATCGCGACAAAATAACCGAATACCTTGAGGCCATACTTGAGCCTCTCTGATCTGTCGTTGTGCTCTGAGGACAATGCCGCGAAGACGACCGACACGAGCGCGCTGAACAAAACCATCGCCAGGAAGTGAGTCATCCTTTCCTCCCCACGGCGATGTCAAATGTGTCGAGAGCAGCAAGCATGTTGAGCGCGCCGGCGACCAACAGGAAAGTGTTTCCGTATTCGAAGGTTGCGACTGCCGGCTGCATCGGAGGGAACTTGAAGCCTATATCGGCGGCGAGACAGACAAAATAGGGCAATCCGATTCCCAGATCCAGGAACGAAAAGAACCAGGTCAGCCATTCGCCGCGCTCGGGTGTGAAGAGATGTCCTTTCATCAAGAAGCCAAGCACGAACATGAGTGCGACACCGATGGCCACAGCTGCCGCTCTTCTCCAGCGGCCAAGCACAGCGTGGCCAAGGCCGGGCAGAACCAGCGCGGCTACTACGGCAATCGCGGTCCTCGAGGCCGAAAATCGGCCACTGCGGGTTCGAATCTCGGGGCCCGCACTTACGGATGCTCTTTCACTCTCCAAGCTGATCTCCAGATGTACGGTCAGAGTCGCGAATTAAACCCTCATTGTGCTAGACCCCATTCTGACTGTCAAGAAATCGGTCAGCCGGGCACCAGCCGGCTGCGCCATTAGTGATGATTCGTGCGAACGGCGATTTCGTGATCACTCCGCTCACGCAGTTCCTCGAGCGCCCGCTGCAGCCGCTGCAACGTTAAATCGTTCTCACTCTCGATATTAGAGACATTGATCGGCTCACCAATGACGACCACTGCGCGAGCGAAAGGCTGCGGAATCTGCAGACCATCCCAGCTTGGAACCGTCCACCAGCGATCCAGCGAAATCGAGAAAGGAAGTATCGGCGCGGCCGCCTTCGACGCCAGCAGAATCGGCCCAGGCTTAGCCTGATAGATCGGCCCGCGCGGTCCATCAACCGTGAAGGCGGCACTCTTCCCCGCCTTGACCGCTCGAATCATTTGAATCAGCGCGGCCCGTGCTCCCCTTGTTGAGCTGCCGCGCGCGGCGCCGTAATTGAAGCGCTGGATGAAGCGAGCGATGTACTCCGAATCAAAGCTGCGGCTCGACATCACGACAATCCCGCGCCCGCGCCAGAAGTAGGTCGCCACCGGAATGCGGTTGTGCCAGAAGCAGAAAATCAGCGGCTGACCCTCTCTGAAATTCTCCTGCCCGACGACCTCGAATCGCAGTGTTGATCCGATGGCCCTGATCAGCCAGAAGAGCAGCAGCCCTCCAGCCCGAATAATCGCGCGCTGCTTCCAGGTGTATTGCTCGAGACTCGCCATCGAATAGAGGCGGTCAAGAAGCTCCTGCCGTTCCTGCTTATCATTGCGGCTCGACATCCTTAAAGTCTCTCAAGGCTCTGAGATAGGCCCCCTGATTCTTGATGATTCCTTGATGATTCTCCCTCGTGAGGGCCTTCCAGTGATAATATTAGCCACGCGGTCCCTTTCGCAAACAGTCGTCCGGAGCTAGAACCATGAGTCAGTCGAATCGACTTCTGCGCATTGTCGGCCTGGCAATCTGCGGCTTCGCTTTTGCGATTGCAACGGCTCTTCCATTCACCGCTCAGCGCCCGCAGCCATTTGATGAACAGCGTTTCCTGACAGAGATGACAACGCGGCTTGAACTGAGCCAGGATCAGGTCGCCAGGCTGCGCGAGATTCTTAGTTCACATCACGACCAATTCGAGCGGATTCGACTCCAGGCCACTTCTTCTTCAGGTGATGCCGGTGAGGTGCGTGCGGCCATTGATCGTGAGCGGCGGGCAGTGATCAACGAGATCACGCCCATGCTTCGCCCCGAGCAGATGTCACTGCTGCGGGCCATGGGCACCGGGACCCAACAGCCGGGCCGCCCACCTGCCTCAGCAATCGCTCCACTGAAGCAACAGCTTCCCGAGGGTGTGTTCGCTGCACATGAGCATGCGATTCCTTTGCCGGTTGCGTCACCCGGCATCCCCCAGGCGAGGGGCCGGCGGGCCAGCACATCACAATCCACATTGAGCCCCGGATTGCCCGCCGGATTGAACGATGATCAGAGAATCCTGCAACTCCTCAATCGTGCCGGTTTCGGACCGCTGCCTGGCGACATTGAACGGATTCGCAAGATGGGTATCGAACGATATCTCGATCAGCAGCTGCATCCGGAGAACCAGAGCGAAGAGTTTCTGGCGAAGCCGATCCTGGCTCTCAACACTCTTCAGATGAGCATTCCCGAGACGATTCAGACGTTCAATCCACCCAGGAAACCAACGCCAACGCCAACACCAACACCGACACCGGCGCCAAACCCGGACAAGAACCCCGACAAGAACATGGTAGCAGCGCCGGACGCAAGCAAAGAGATGGCCCCGGGTGACCCCGCGGCAACAAAACCGGTGCAGCCTGCGCCCAAGCCACAGAATCCGCCAGCTCGCGATCCGCAGCAGCCGCTCAAAGAGCTGCAACAGGCCAAGCTTCTCCGCGCAGTCTTCTCCGACAAACAGCTTCTCGAGGTGATGACCGACTTCTGGTTCAACCACTTCAACGTCTTCGCAGGGAAGGACGTCGACCGTTACCTTCTGCCGACCTTCGAACGTGATGTCATCCGGCCGCACGCCCTCGGCAAGTTCAAGGACCTCTTGCTTGCCACGGCGCAGAGCCCCGCGATGCTCTACTATCTCGATAACTTTCTGAGCCAGGCGCCTGCACCCGCTCCAAAGTCAACGCCGGCGCCAAACAGCGCAACGCCCTCGCCCCAACCGACACCTGCGCGCCGCCCGGGCTTGAACGAGAACTATGGCCGCGAGCTGATGGAGCTTCATACGCTGGGTGTCGATGGTGGCTATTCGCAGCAGGATGTCATCGACGTCGCCAGGTGCTTCACTGGATGGACTCTGGCGCAGCAGCCCGACATGCTATTCGTCTTTCGGCCGCGAATTCACGATCGCGGCGAGAAGACTGTCCTTGGTGTTCGGATACCGGCAGGCGGCGGAATCGAGGATGGACTGAGCGTCCTCGACATTCTCGCCAATCATCCATCAACGGCGCGCTTCGTATCACGGAAGTTGTGCCAGCGTTTTGTGGCCGATGAGCCGCCGGCGGCTCTTGTCGAGCGGACCGCGGCCGTGTTCACAAAGACTGGGCGGCGATATTCGTGAGGTGGTCGCCAGCATTCTGACATCGCCGGAATTCAATTCACCGGTCTACTACCGGAACAAGGTCAAGTCGCCATTGGAATTGGTAGCTTCTGCCGTGCGGGCAACCGGTGCCACGACCGATGCCGCTCAGCCACTGGTTCAGTGGGTAGGACGGCTTGGCGAGCCGCTCTACCTGCAAATCGCACCCACCGGCTATTCGGAGGAGTCTGCAAGATGGCTCAATACCGGCGCTCTGATCGAGCGACTCAATTTCGCCGTGGCTCTTTCCCAAAACAAGATCAATGGAACGCGCATTGATCCCACACTATTCGCTGGCGGCGAAGGTCTTGATCGTGCCGAAGCCATCGACCGGCTACTTGCCGTGATGATTCACAGTGAAGTCTCGTCAGAGACGAAAGCCACTCTCAAACGCGCAGCAAAAGGCCGGCGGAAGCGCCGGCCAGATTACTCCTGCAAGCTTCGATGACCGCGGCTTCCAACAGACTATCCTGCGCGATCTGACAGCGTTGATCATCGGATCGCGCGAATTTCAGGTGAAGTGACGCCCCTCGTCATAGCCCACCGTGGCGCCTCGCTGAGAGAGCCGGAAAATACGCTTCGAGCTTTCGAAGAGGCAATCCGCTGTGGAGCGGATTACCTCGAACTCGACCTTCAGTCCACCCGCGATGGTCATGTTGTCGTCATACATGACGACGACCTCTCACGCACCACTGACTCGAAAGGATTGATAAGGGAGCTGAATCTGGCCGAGGTTCGCCGGGCTCGGGCAGCAAAGGGTGAAAAGATTCCGCTTCTCGCGGAGGTTCTCGAGCTGGCAGCGACGAGGGTTCGCCTCTATCTGGAGATCAAGGATCCAAACGTCGTTGGAGAGACCCTGAGAATGGTGCGCGAGCACGGTTGTCAGGACAACGTTATTCTGGCCTCATTCGACCTCGCATTGATGAAGGAGCTTGGCGATCAGAGGCCGGGCATGGAACTCGGTGTCATTCTTGGGACCGAGACGTTCAATCTCAGGGTCAGGGCTCGGGAAGCGTTTCCGTGGATTGCTCTGGCGAGGATCAGGTATGAGATGTTGAGCATTCACTACCGGCTCTGTTACAGGTGGCTGGTCAAACAGATAAAGCAACGAGGGAAAAGGGTGGTCGTCTGGACGGTTGATGAGGATGAGATGTTTGAGAGGTTAATCGCACGAGGAGTAGACGGCATCGTCACCAATGCGCCAGATCGCCTGATTGCATTTCTAAATAGAGGCGGCCAGCAGAACTGATCTAGCCTCGCCACGCCATTGTAATGAGACGGCTTCCGCATCCCGTAAGGGATGCGAGAAGGTAGCCAGGGGCAAGCGAAGCGCAGCCCCTGGAGTGCATATCGGAGCACCCTTGCGCCCTGAAGGGCCGCAAGACCTCTCGCGATAAGCCACCTTGGGGTCTGGCGTCCTTCGAGGACGCGGACCTCATTTGTGCTCGATTCCAGGGGCTGCGCTTCGCTTGCCCCTGGCTACCTTCTCGCATCCCTGCGGGATGCCCGGAGCAGGATACAGGACAATTTGAGAGAACTCCCAAGCCTAGCCCGTACAATTCCTGCTAATTGCGTCTTCTCGGTGGAGGAGGAGTCGCCAGCTCTTTGACCTGCTTACGCCATGCCTCAGGCGTCATCGTCTTCAACTGCGGCAACTGTCCTGCCGCCACGATCAGCTCTCGAATTCCCGGCAGCACTGCAAACTCGAGCGCCGCTCGAGGCTTCCCCGCCTGTTCAAGTACCGCCATCTTTGACGTTTTCCATTCATCTGTCGGCGCGATCCCGTTTGACAGATGCGAGAGCGCATCCAACCCGGCATCCGCAAGCGTTGCCAGATCTGCCATCAAAGGCGCTGCTTCATTGAGAAGCGGCGATCGATCCCCGATAACATCGGCAGCCGGACGCAAATCGCGCCAGCTATTGAGCTGAGCCGCCACCTCGCTGTAATAGGCCCGAAACGACGGCGCGTCGGCGAGTAAGCCATTCACAGAATGTGTGAAGCGCCGGCCGCTCGCACTGTCGGCACGAGCTATGTCGACGAGCCGCGTCAATGGAGTATTCTGAGTCCCCTTCTGCATCTGACCACGCCGGTACCCCTGCACGGGCTGGACCACGGACGCGAGCCGTGAGATCTGATCAACTTCACTGCCCCTGGCCAGCCGCCTCAACATCGCCGCGGGGTTCTTCTCATGAAGCAACCCGACATCCTCGAGCTGGACGCTGGTCAATGCCAAACGCCGGTACATATCGTCGACCTCGGTCACGTCGCGAGGCGACCATAACCGCTCCGCAATAGCTGCCAGCCGTGGCCAAAGGCGGGAATCCACCGTCTCGGGACTGACCCACTCGGACCACATTGCTGCTTCACCTCCCAGCACCAGCTTCTGCTGCTCAGCAGTCAGCTGAGTGTCCGCAGGCAGCGGGTCCGAAGCATAATGGAACGTAGTCGGCTGCATGAGATCGAGATAGTAGCCGTTGGAGAGTATGCCGCCGTGACCCTCCTTTGCTGCCTGCGCCAGAGATTCCGCCCCGCGCCATGACTGTATAACGGCATTCTTCGGAAGGTCCGGATGCAGAATTTCGTCCCATCCGATCATCTTCTTTCCGTGCTTGGTGACAATCTCAAGCAGGCGCCGATTGAAATAGGCCTGCAGACCGTGATTGTCCTTGAGCCCCTTCGCCTGGACGAATGCCTGAATCTGGGGATTGGCATTCCACTGCTTGCCGTTGTTCTCGTCTCCGCCTATATGAAGATATTCATCCGGAAAGAGAGCCGCCATCTCACCCAGAAAGCCGTCCAACAGTTTGTAGAGATCTTCGCGCGTCGGGTCGAACGCAGGATCGAAGATTCCCCAGCGGCGTTCGATCTGATAAGGACCAGGGGCACTGGCAAGCTCAGGATAGGCTACGAGCCAGCTCGTGGCGTGACCCGGCATGTCGAACTCGGGAATCACGCGAATACCCCGTTCACGGGCGTACGCAATCACTTCTCGCATCTGGTCCTGCGTGTAGAACAGCCCGTCTGAGCCCATCTGCTGAAGCTTGGGGAACCTTTTGCTTTCGATCCTGAAACCCTGGTCTTCCGTCAGGTGCAGATGAAGGACGTTCAATTTGACCGCCGCCATGCCATCCAGGTTACGCTTGAGAACCTCCATCGGCAGCCAGTGGCGAGCAACGTCTATCAGGACTCCACGCCACGGAAATCGAGGCTTATCCACGATGGTGACGGCCGGAAGATAGAAGCCCTGGCGATCGCCTTCGACAAGCTGAAGAACCGTCTCGAGACCGCGGATCGCACCAACAGAGGTTGCCGCAACAAGAGAAGCCTTGTTGTCGCTGACCTCGATCGAATAACTCTCGTCCTCATCGAGTGACGGGACCGTTTTCCCACGGCCCGTATACTCTATTGACAATGTTCCCGAATCAGCCCCCGAATCAGCCGGTGACCGCGAGAGCGGAAGGCCGGTCCTGGCGGCAAGCCGGTTCAATGCACGCGTCGCTGCCGACTGGACTCGCTCGTCTTTAGCTCCTTTGATTGAAACGGTGAATGTTTCAGTAATTGTCAGGCGGCCCTGGCCAAAACGGACCGAAGCTGGCACGGGCATCAATGATCGCCGCGTCTCCCTGAAGTCCGGTTTTGCAACTTCCTGGGCGTTCACAAAAATTGGATACATAGCCAGGATCAGAACCAGCAATATTCTTTTCATCAGCCTCCCTTGATCGACGTCTTATCGAAGCGCGCCCACTGGCTTAGTATGGAGTCCGGCGCCTTGTCGCCGCTTTTGAATTAGTTACCAAGTTGATGCAGGAGAAGTGCCGCGTTTGTCTTAGTGGTTCATTAGCTAACACAAAAGCGGCGACAAGTCGCCGCACTCCATGCTAAGCCAGTGGGCGCCTTCTTCACATCTTTCCATTCGGCGATGGTGACGGCATAGGGAGCGGCTTCTTGTCGGTCACACCGCTTCCCTCCTTAACGACATAATATTGATTGGCGGCGAGCGATGTCAGCTTGTCGATCTTTCCGCTCGGCCATTCGACTTCTGCGCGCGTAACGGTGTCGGCATCGCGCAATCCGAAGGTCAGTGGCAGCTGGCTTTGCGAACAGTAGCTCGAACCGCTATGGACCATCTGCCAGTGGCGGGTGCCATCTGCCAGAAAGATGGTGACCTTTGCGCCTATGCCATCTCTGTTTGATGCTGTGCCGACTGTCTTGAAGGTCACCGATTTGTTTTGACTGCCCCCTTCGTTGCGCCAGAGATACGCCGGGCCTCCGTTGCTCGTCAGCAGAAGATCCAGATCCCCATCGTTGTCAAAGTCGCCAAATGCAGCGCCTCTCCCGACAATGGCCCGCTGAAACGGCTTCCCCGCTTTTCGTGATGCATCTGAAAACTTGCCCTTGCCCTCATTTCGAAAGAGCTGCGGCCGTTCAGCATAAGTGATCTTAGGTTGAACCTTGCTTATGTCGTCCGCCACGTGGCCGTTCGCCATAAAGATGTCGGGCAGCCCATCCAAATCGTAGTCGAAAAAAAGGACGCCGAACGTCAATGAGAGCATGGTCGCAGCCCCGATGGGCGCAGTCGGCGCCTCGTCAATGAAGAGACCCTGCGCTTTCCCCTGATTACGGAAGAGGCCGAGCATCTCATTGGAAAAGTTCCCGACGATGATACTCGGATAGCCCGAGCCGTCGATGTCCGCGACATCTGTCCCCATTCCGCCTCGAACCTTACCTTCCTCGTTGAACGCCACTCCTGCACTCACGGCCGTTTCCACAAATGTTCCATGGCCGCTGTTGTGGTAGAGCTTGTTGGGCTGCGTATCGTTTGCCACGAACATGTCAGGCCAGCCGTCCTTATCATAGTCGAGTATCGCGACACCGAGCGACTTGGAACTCGGATCCATCAGACCCGCCGCTTCGGTCACATCGACAAATCTGCCACCTACGTTGTGATAGAGACGCGAGCTCTGCCCCGGGTACTTCTCAGGCGTGCAATAGCTTTTGTCAGTGCCATCGAGCGAGCAGAACATGTCCTTCTCGATCGACCAGTCAACGTAGTTGCAGACAAAGAGGTCCAGCTTTCCATCTTTGTCATAGTCAAACCAGACCGCACTACTCGAGAAGTATTTTGGACCAAGCAGTCCTGCCTTGATCGTGACGTCGGCAAACTTGCCATTCCCGAGGTTTCGGAAGAGACGGTTCTGACCCACTGCGGTGACGAAAATGTCGTCCCACCCGTCGTTGTCATAATCACCCACCGCGACGCCCTGCCCGAACATCGGCTTGGCAAGGCCTGCCTCCGACGTGACGTCAGTGAAGGTTCCGTCCTGATTGTTGTGATAAAGGGCCATGACGGTGCGTCGTTTCTTTGGCGCGTCATCAAAGTCCATCGAATTGATCAGGATGATGTCCTGCCAGCCGTCATTGTCATAGTCGATGAAGGCACAACCAGAGCCATTGGTCTCGGGCAGGTATTTCTTGCCATAGGCTCCATTGTAGTGACGAAAACGGATGCCGGCCTGCTGCGTGACATCCTCGAATTCCACCGGCACGACCTTAGGTTTCTCAGTGGCAGATGGTGAAGGCTCAGCCGTAGCCATTGCTACCGGAGTGGGAGAGGGGCTGGCAGCGGGTGGTGCAGATCCCTGCTTGCAAGCTACGATAGTCAGAGTGATGAGTAGAGCGAGAATCCGGTTGAGAGTCATTGTTTGCTGGAAATAGGATACTTGTTTTGCGTGCGTTACCGATACCGGGCGGGCAGGGACAAGCTTTATCCCTACAGTCTTCCTCGATAATGTGGCACTTCGCGACGCGATTCGGTTCGCGCCAAAGGCGCGACCTGAAATAGCCCGGGGCGAAGCCCCGGGATTCACGACAAAACCAATGGATAGTCCCAAAGGGGCGGCATTACGAACGACAATAGGACTGTTGTGAAATGCCGCCCCGAGAGGGCTATCGCGCGTTGCGTTGTGGTACCCAGGGCTTCGCCCTGGGCTATTTCAGGTCGCACCTATGGCGCGACAACTCCAAGGAGACCTGCGCCTAAAATCCCTCTCCATAACGGGCATTTCGCCGGGGCAGAGCTCGTCCCTGTCCGTCGAATCTGCAAGCTTACGATATGTTACAATTCGCCGTCCAGCGAACCCCATGTTAATAAAGCCCCTGCTGCTATCACTTATAGTGTTGATCTTCGCCGGTTGCCGATCTGCATCCGGATTGCCCGAGCCATCGTCTCCTCAATACCGCGAGGCCGTCTCAGCTTTCTACGTCGGGCTTGCCGCTCTGCAGACTGGAGAAGACGTCCGCGCAAGAGAGAAGCTCACCCGTCTGTCCGAACTCGCTCCCGGTGAGCCTGCAGGCTGGGCAAATCTCGGCGTCCTTGCGCTTCGCCAGCAGGACTTTGACCTGGCATTTCAGCGCCTCGACAAGGCTCGCGAGCTGGCGCCGGAGAACAGCCAGATTCTAAGCACGCTCGGAACCGTCGAGAGCAAACGCGGTCATCTCCCTGAAGCAATCAAGTACCTCCGCGCCGCCACCGAGCGTGATCCGAAGAATCTCAAAGCAATCTATTCACTGGCCCAGGAGACCGAACGACAGGGCGGTGAGGCCAATGATAAAGAAGCACAGGCGCTGGCTGAAAAGAATCGTCGCGGCACAACCCGACAATCTCGCGGCTCTACTGGAGATCACCCGCCTCGCGGCCAAGCGCGGTGATAGCGCCGCGCTGAAGGAGTCCGTCGCAAGAATTGCTGCCAGGAGCCAATCATGGCCGGCTGAAGCCAGGCAGCAATTGAACGTTCTTCAGACTTCTGCCAACGGTCCCAACCTCCAGTCAGCAGGGGCGCAAGTGGCTTTCCTGCGAAACACTCTCGTCAGACTTCCCGAATACCGTCAGAGCCTGGCTGCAGTCAAGGTACCGTTCGAAGATGCGGGCGAGCCATTCGACCGCTTGATCCTCCTGCCGACGCCCGACTCGTCTCCCGCAGCTGCGGACGATGGCCTCTCCTTCACCGGCCAGCCTCTGCTCTCTGATGGCGCGAAAGCCGATTGGGCCGGCGCCTGCTCTCTGACCGGGGAGGGCAAGCAGGTGGCGATCATTTCGAGCGGCCGCGAGGCAAGGGTCGGAGACCGCATAAGACTCCCCTTCCCGGGCGGTCCCTCCTCAACTCCGCCATCTGCCAATGGCATCATCGCGCTCGATTATGACTATGACTTCAAGACGGATCTTGTTTTTGCCGGGGCGGGCGGCCTGCGCATCTATCGCCAGGAGAGCGATTCCAGATTTGTCGATGTCGGATCGCAGACTTCAGTGCCGGCAGGAGTGATCACTGCCGCCTACAGCGCTGCCTGGGCCGCCGACATAGATCTTGATGGCGACCTCGATATTCTGCTCGGCAACACGGATGGAGCACCGACAGTGCTCAGGAACAACGGCAATGGGACCTTCGCAGTCCTGCATCCGTTCGAAGGCGTAACGCGGCTGCGAGGATTCGCCTACGCCGATTTTGACGGCGACGGAGATACCTGACGCGGCGCTTCTTGACGCCGATGGCAGGCTCCGCTTTTTCAGCAATGAGCGCCTCGGGCAGTTTCGCGAACGAGGTATTCCTTCGGACCTTGGGCGCGTGGCAGCCATTAGCGTCGCGGATGCCAATCGGGATGGTCTGCTCGATCTGATCATGATGCGCGAGTCGGGGGAGCTGACTGCGCTGTCAATGTCCATTCGTGGCCGGAATGACGGCCACGAATGGACATTGATTCCGATACCTGATCAACAACCACGCCAGAGCCTCGACGCTAAAGCCTTTGACGGCGGGAGTCGTCTCCTTGTTGCCGACCTCGATGACAACGGCTCGGACGATTTCGTTTTCTCGACGCCGGGGACAACGCGCATCTGGTTGAGCAATCCTGACCGGAGCCTGCGTCCGCCGATGACTCGCGATGATCGCGTATTCTCCACAGCCGACCTGGACGGCGAAGGCCGCCTCGACCTGATCGGCGTTTCATCGCAGGGTGAGGCGAGCCGGCTCATTGGTCACCGAACGAAGCAATATCACTGGCAGACAATCAGGCCTCGCGCTGCAAAGGCAACAGGCGATCAACGGATCAACTCCTTCGGAATCGGAGGTGAGATTGAAATCCGCGCCGGAATGCTCTTTCAAAAGCGGCTGATCGACAGCCCTTTGATCCATTTCGGACTGGGCGACCAGAGACAGACCGATGTCGCCCGGATCATCTGGCCGAACGGAATGGCTCAAGCGGAGTTCGAACTGAAAGGAGATCAGACATTCGTCGCAGAGCAGCGACTGAAGGGCTCATGCCCGTGGCTCTTTGCGTTTGACGGCAAGCAGATGAGCTTCGTCAAGGATTGCCCGCCGTGGAGTCCGGCGCTCGGGCTGCATATCAATGCCCAGGTCACCGCCGGAATCGAGCAGGTAGAGGAATGGTTCAAGATACCTGGCGCACAGCTCGCTCCACGCGATGGCGTCTACGACCTGCGCGTAACGTGCGAGCTCTGGGAAACCTATTACATCGATCGGTATGCCCTGCTCGTAGTCGATCATCCGAAGGGCACCGAGATATATACCGACGAGCGCTTCTCTATTCCGCCGCCGCCGCTGGCCATCTTTGCCACTGGTGAGCCGCGCCCGTTTGGGCGTGCGATTGACGATCGTGGAGCTGATGTGACCGCGATCATTCGCGAGCTGGACGACAGGTATCTCGATGCCGGACGCGGTCAATACCAGGGTGTCTCCCGCGACCACTATGTTGAGCTGGAGCTGGGCAGCGAAGCGCCAATCGACGGTCAGCTGTGGATCATTGGCGACGGCTTCGTTCATCCTACCGACGGCACGGTCAACATCGCCATGAGCCAGCCTGCCAGCTATGTGCCCCCTCATGGGCTGAGCCTCGAGGTGCCGGACGGCAAGGGAGGATGGCGTGTAGCGAACGCAGCACTCGGCTTTCCAGCCGGCAAGAAGAAGACTGTGCTCATCGACCTGCGAGGGGCGTTCCCCGCTGGTACGGCCGTGGCGGATAGACGCCTCCGACTGCGAACCAATATGGAAGTGTATTGGGACAGGTTGGAGTGGGCCGTCGGCTTGCCGGATTCAAAGTTTGAGGTGCACAAGCTTGATAGACCATCGGCGGAGCTTCTCTACCGAGGCTTTTCGAAGACCGCGCAAGCCGGGGAGTCCTCCCCTGAGCTTCCCGATTACAATAGCCTCTACGGCACGGGTCAGAGATGGCGCGACCTGGTCGGATACTTCACGCGCTACGGAGACATCACGGAGCTGCTTGCAGAGGCCGACGACCGGATCGTGATCACGAATGCCGGCGATGAGATCCGGCTAAAGTTTCCGGCACAGCCTCCGCCGAAGGACGGCTGGCTACGTGACTTTGTGCTCATTGGCAATGGCTGGATCAAGGATGGCGATCTCAACTCGACCTTCTCAAAAACGGTCCTCCCCTTGCCGTACGCAACGATGCGCGAATACACTAGACCTCCAGGGAATCTGGAGGACGACCCTGCCTATAAGAACCATTCCCAGGACTGGCAGGAGTATCACACACGCTACGTCACTCCGGATCGATTCCAGCGTGCGCTCGTCCCAAAGTAGTATTGGTTTCTCTCTTTTCCATGAATAACCGCTTCGCTCGCCTGGTACTAATAATCGTCTTCGCCGGTCTGATCGCCACGCCGGTGATCATCAAGAAGTGGACTGCACACACCGAATCCGCGCGCGCGGCCGCGGACGCATCAGCTGCGTTGAGCCGCTACGGCTTCCATTTCCAGGAGGCTGCGAAGGCGTCCGGGGTCAACTTCACCCACAAAACGCCGAAATTCGATTCGAAGCTGGACCACATCATGTCGGAGGTCGCGGTCGTCGGGTGCCGCAGTCTCTGTTGTCGACTACGATCGGGATGGATGGCCTGACTTCTATTTGACCAATAGCGGCGAAGGAAGCAGTAACTGCCTCTACCATAACCGCCAGGATGGAACATTCGAGGATGTTGCGCCCCAGCTCGGATTGGCCGATCTCAATGGCGGAGATAACGGCACCTCCATGGGGGCGGTCTGGGGGGATTATGACAACGACGGCTACGAAGATCTCTTTCTCTATCGCTGGGGTCGGCCGGAGTTGTTTCATAATGACGGCGGTCATGGCTTCACGCGGGTCACCGAGAAAGCGGGTCTCCCGCCCTGGATAAACGCGGGAACTGCGATCTGGCTCGACTACGATCGCGATGGAAAGCTCGATCTCTTCATCGGAGGGTACTACTCGGAGGATGTCAATCTTTGGCATCTCAAGGATACCCGAATGATGCCCGAGAGTTTCGAATACGCGCAAAACGGCGGGCGCAAATACCTCTTCCACAATCTCGGCGATGGCCGTTTTGAAGAGGTGAGCGAAAAACTTGGAATCAAGTCGCGGCGTTGGGCGTTCGCGGCGGTGGCAGCTGACCTCCGTGGCTCCGGTTATCCGGACCTGTTCATCGCCAACGATTACGGTGTCTCCGAGCTCTTTTTCAACGATAATGGGAAGCAGTTCCGGGAAGTCGGAAAAGAGACCGGCGTTGGCTACGCGCCCAAGAGTGGAATGAATGCCTCGGTCGGAGATGTCCTCAATCGGGGCGAGTTCGCAATCTATGTCTCCAATATCAGCGAGGAGGGCGTCCTCCTGCAGGGCAACAATCTCTGGGTGCCCCAACAAGGTGCGCCGGGCGAGGAGATGAAGTATCAGAATCTGGCGAACGACATGGGCGTGGAACGGGGCAAGTGGAGCTTCGGCGCGCAGTTTGGTGACCTCAACAACGACGGCCACCTTGACCTTTACCTGGTCAACGGCTACGTGTCAGCAGATCGACAAAGAAGTTACTGGTATGACTTCTCGAAGGTCGCCGGCGGAAACAATGCGATCATCTCCGACGCCAGGAACTGGCCGCCAATGAATGGCCGCAGCCTCTCGGGCTATCAACAGAAGCGGGTTTGGATCAATGACGGCGCCGGGAAATTTATGGACGTGGCACAGAGCGTAGGCGTGACGGACGTCTTCGACGGCAGATCTATCGCACTCGCGGACTTCGGCAATCGCGGCGTACTGGATGCTGTCGTTGCCAACCAGCGCGGGCCCGCCCTTCTCTACAGAAACTCAGTGAGTCCGGAGAATCGCTGGATCGGATTCGAGCTTGAAGGATCGCGAAGCAATCGGAGTGCAATCGGCGCGCAGGTTACCCTCTTCTGGAATGGACAGGAGCAAATCCAGGAGGTGCTGGGGGGCAGCGGATTCTGCGCCCAGAACGATCGCCGGCTGCATTTTGGGCTGGGGAAGAAGGGCAGTATCGAGAAGGCTGTCGTGCGCTGGCCCTCGGGACAGTTCCAGACGATCACATCGCCTCAGGTCAACAAGCTCTACAAGCTCAAGGAGCCGGCATGACACCTGAGATCAGCGCTTCAAGCGCAGCTGAATCGCAGAAGGCTCCGGCTTGGTTCAGCTTCAACAACCGCTACCTGCCGCCGCTGCTGATCACCTGCATTCTTCTGGCGGGCCAGCTCACATTCGGCTTTCTCGAGAGTTATTGGAAAACGGCTTTGGCCATCGCGGTGGCGATGGCAGTAGAGGTCATCCTTTCGAGAATCTATGCAGGCAGATGGCCGCATCTCGCGAGCGCGTATATCTCCGGAATCAGCATTGGGATTCTCGTCCGTTCTCCCGCCATCTGGCCATTCGCGCTCTGCAGCGCGATCGCCATCACATCAAAGTATGTCCTGCGGGTACGAGGCCGTCATCTCTGGAACCCTTCGAACTTCGGCATCTGTGTCATGCTCTTTCTGGCCTATGACACAGTGGCCAGCTTGAGTATCCAGTGGGGAAACACGCTCTGGCCGATGCTCATCGTGTGGGTGCTCGGGTCAGTGATCATCTACCGGCTGCGACGATTCCACATCTGCGTGAGCTATGTCATCTCGTTCCTGATCTGCTCATTGATCAGAAGTGGGGTGACCGGCCATCCGTGGCTTGCCGAGGTGGCTCCGATAACCGGCCCGATGTATCAGCTCTTCGTATTCTTTATGATCACGGATCCGAAGACGACGGTCCACAGCTTCAAGGGACAGTGCGTTGTCGCGGCGCTGGTGGCGGTGATGGAAACCATTCTGCGGTTGAATCAGGTAGTGCACGCACCGTACTATGCGCTATTCATTGTCGGACCGACGGCGAATCTGATCGAACTCGCCCTGACACGTCGCAAATTGGCAAAGGTGCCCACTTCGCCGTCAAGGTTGTGAAATCGGGCCTCAAATGTAGAGCGCGCTGACCGGCTTGGTATGGAGTGCGGCGACTTGTCGCCGCTTTTGCGTTAGTTATGCAGCATTGTGGTTTAGACGCCCGATTCTACTTCATCACCGCAATAACTAAATCAAAAGCGGCGACAAGTCGCCGCACTCCGCACTGAATACAGCTTACGTTGGCAAGCGCGAGATCTGCAGGCCTTCAAGCTCCTGGCGCACTCTTTGGACTTCCTCCTTCAACATGTCAAGGAGATTTGGCGCACCTTCGACCGTTCCAACGCGCCCTTTCTGTTCCAGCTCTGCACAGATTGCCGCCAGTTGCTTCGCGCCCAGCGTTCCACTACTTCCCTTCAACCGGTGAGCCGCTCGCAACAGCATGGCCGGATCGGCATCCCTGACAGCCGTCTCCAGCGCCTCGACGCGTCCCGGCAACTCGCTGAGAAACAGCTCAATCAACTCAAGACCCAGGTCACTCGATCCCGATTGCAGCTCGCGCAGGCTGGTGACCACGTCCCAATCTATAGCCGGTGACATTCGTGCCTCCTCCGATCTCGTTTTGCCCGCCGCCAATTCCTTCGGAGCGCTGCCTCGAGGTCGCTCAATTGAACCGGTTTTGCAATATAGTCGTCCATGCCCGCGGCAAGACACGCTTCGCGATCACCCTGCATCGCATTTGCCGTCATAGCGATCATTCTCGGTCGCCTCTCCCGCGGCCATTGCCTGCAGATTCGCCGCGCTGCCTCGAGTCCGTCCATCTCCGGCATCTGCACATCCATCAGGACAATGCTATAGGGACGCAATTCGAGCGCCTTAAGCACCTCGAGACCATTGGCCGCGACATCGGCGCGATACCCGAGGCGAGCAAGCAACTGGACCGCTACTTTCTGGTTTATTGCGTTGTCCTCAGCCAGAAGGATCCGGCCGGCGGCAGGCAGTTGAGAAGTTGATGCGCCCTTTTGGGCTGCCTCGTTCGCTGATACCTTATGAAAAATGCCGATGAGGACGTCAAACAGGTGTGATGGCTTGATTGGCTTGGTGAGAAACGCAGCGAAGTCTCCTCCGGCGCTCTCGCGCCAGCCAAGGGATGTGAGCATAACGAGAGGCAGCTGTTCCGCGCTGCGCAGTTTTCGCATCTTCTCGGCCAGTGCCATCCCATCCATCTCAGGCATCTGCATATCGAGAATGGCAAGATCGAAAGGGTCACCCCTCGTCACCCATTCGAGCGCCTCGACCGGAGAGCCCGAAGCACGGGGGATCATTCCCCATGATTGAGCCTGCAGCGAGAGTATCTGGCGGTTGGTGGCATTGTCGTCAACGATGAGGAGCCTCCTGCCGGCCAGTCTCGGCTGCGAGCCGCGCCAATCAATTGACGGCTGAACCGCGGAGGGCTCACCCAGGATCGTGAAATGGAATGTCGAACCGGCACCTTCCACGCTCTCCACCCAGACTTCGCCCCCCATAATCTCGCAGAGCCGCCTGCTGATCGCCAGGCCAAGACCGGTACCACCGTAGTGTCGGGTCGTTGAGGCATCGACCTGGCTGAACGACTGAAACAGTCGATCCATACGACTTTCAGGAATTCCAATCCCTGTATCACGCACCTCGAAGTGAAGTTTAATCTTGCCCTCAGACGACGCTGGCAGATCCAATGCGCTCTGCGGGGTCTGTGCAACTTCAGGCGGAGCCGCGAACTCCTCGACGCCCAGCGAGACGACAACTTCGCCACGAAGCGTGAACTTGACTGCATTGCTCAGGAGGTTGACAAGCACCTGCCGCAGCCTGCCTGCATCTCCGACGACCATAGCCGGCACCTGCTCATCAATCATGTAAGCAAGATCAAGCCCCTTCTCAGCCGCCTTCGGCACGAGCAGATCGAGCGACTGTTCAACGCAGGCGCGAATATCAAACGGCTGCCGCTCGAGCTCGAGCCGTCCTGCTTCGATCTTGGAGAAGTCGAGGATGTCATTGATGATTGTGAGAAGTGAGTCACTCGCCGTGCGAATCGTCTCGGCATAATCGCGCTGTGCAACCGAGAGCTCCGTATCGAGCAACAGTCCGGTCATGCCGATGATCGCATTCATAGGCGTGCGGATCTCGTGGCTCATATTGGCGAGAAATTGGCTCTTCGCCCGGGCAGCCGTCTCGGCCGCATCCCTGGCCTCTGCCAGTTCCGCCTCTGAATGCTTGCGCTCTGTGATGTCACGGGCAATGGCGTAGACCTTTCCATGCTCTACCGATGGCGCAGAGCTCCAGAGCAGCCATTTATACGAGCCGTCGCGGCATCGATACCGGTTCTCAAATCTGACGGATTCCGCTCCGGCCTGAATGCGAGCGAATTCAGCTTCAGTGGCGGCGACATCATCGGGATGGACGAAGCTCATGAATGGCTTGTTCACAAGATCGCGAAGTGGATAGCCGAGGGCCTGCTCCCAGGCCGGATTGAGCCGTTTAAAGAGCCCATCCATGCCGCATATGCAGAGCAGTTCGAGTGACAGCCTGAAGAAACGCTCTCGCTCCTGTTGCACGCGCTGCTTCTCGGTGACGTCACGGACCATGCCGACGAGCATCAGCCGGTCGTCCTGCCGGATGTGGCTTACAGCGAGGTCCATGATAAACGTGTCGCCATCTTTACGTATGCCCTCGAGCTCGCGGCTGATCGAGCCTGATGGAATCGTCCCCCCGCTGAAGCGCCTCGCGAGGAACTCCTTCAGCTGGTCTCGCCCCTCTTCAGGAATGAAGATCGAGACGTGCCGGCCGATGACCTCTTCCGGCTGATATCCAAAGATCGCCGAGGCCGCCGGATTGAAGGTCTCAATTATTCCACTTTCGTCGGTGGTAATGACTCCGGTCGGTGAGGCCTCGAGGATTGAGCGTGTGCGCGACTCACTTGCAGCGAGAGCTGCGGTGCGCTGAGAAACCCTTTCCTCGAGAGTATGCTGGACATGCTGCATTGCCCGGCGATATTTGACGAGCGTGAATCCAAGGCCGGCGAAGAGCGCGATTCCCGCGCTTACGACGGTGTAGTTCAGCTTTGCGAGATGATGAAGCTCCCCATAGACGCCCAGCGAAAGGTCCGCAACGCCTGCGAAGAGGAGTACTGTCATCCAGAGGAGATAGCGATAAGCCCCATTATTGGCAGAGTTATTGGCAGACATGATTGGCCAATAGCCTTTCGCAACAGATACTTAAGCATCTGCTGTACAATCATAGACTCTGCGTGTAATGTAGCATCGCAGCCGGCGAGGACTCAAGCTAGCCTTTTTAGAGGGTCATCCGATGACGAAGCCTTCTTGTGGCGGTGTGTGCTCGCGGAGAGAATGAGGCAAAGATTGTGAGGAGCTTTAATGGATTCGATGGTGGTTACCGGAGGCGCCGGTTTCATTGGAGCCAACTTCGTCAGACTTGCACTTGCAGAGAGTGAACTCCGCATCGTCGTGGTTGACAAACTCACCTACGCCGGAAGCCTTGAAAACCTGAGTGAGGTCTCAAATCATCCCCGCTTCAAGTTCATCCAAGCCGACATCGCCAATGCGACCGAGATCGACGAAATTTTTCGAGAGCATCAGCCGCGCTCGGTAGTCAACTTTGCTGCTGAGACGCATGTCGATCGGTCAATCGACAATCCTCGCCCGTTTGTAGACACGAACATCGTTGGAACGTTCGTCCTGCTCGAAGCGTCTCGTAAACACGTTGCCCGCCTGCCGCAGGGCTCGCGCGCGGGCTTTCGATTTGTTCACATCTCCACTGACGAAGTCTACGGGACGCTTGGCGATACGGGTCTCTTCGCGGAGACGACTCCATACGCGCCAAACTCACCCTATGCGGCATCCAAGGCGGCCGCCGATCACCTCGTGCGGGCCTATTACGAAACCTATGGCTTGAGCACGGTGATCACCAATTGCTCAAACAACTATGGGCCTTATCAGTTTCCGGAGAAACTGATTCCGGTGATGGTTCTCAACGCCATGGAAGGCAAGCCTCTGCCGATCTATGGTGACGGTGGCAACGTTCGCGACTGGCTCTACGTCGAGGACCACTGTTCGGGAATCGACCTCGTATTGAAGTACGGCCGCCCAGGTGAGAAGTACAACATCGGCGGGCAGAACGAACGCACCAACCTCGAGGTAGTCGATACGATCTGTGCCGCACTCGAGCAGATTGTGCCGGCCAGCGAGAATCCATCACTCGAGTTGCAGGGGATGGTCAGCTATTCAGAACTTAAGAGTTTTGTCACAGACCGGCCCGGGCATGATCGGCGCTACGCGATCGATGCCTCGAAAATCAGAAGTGAGCTCGGATGGGCGCCTCGGAACGGGTTCGACGAAGGAATGGCCAGGACGGTGAGGTGGTACAACGATCACCGGGAATGGTGCGCAAACGTCGTGGCGGGCAAGTACCAGCGGGAAAGACTCGGATTGGGGAGATAGGACAGTCAACCCTCTTCTTTGCGGTCTTTCTTTGCGTCTTTGCGTCTTTGCGTGAGGAGTAATTCGCGACCGGCTTTAGTGAGACACACTCCGCGCAAAGACGCAAAGACGCAAAAAGGACCGCAAAGAAGATTGTCTGTATTCGGCATATGAAAGGAATCATCCTCGCCGGTGGTTCCGGAACGCGCCTCTATCCGCTGACGCGCGCCGTGAGCAAGCAACTCCTCGCGATCTACGACAAGCCGATGGTCTACTACCCCCTCTCGACCCTCATGCTTGCCGGGATTCGCGAGATCCTCGTCATCACTACTCCCCACGAGGCCGAACAATACCGTTGGCTGCTCGGAGACGGCAGGCAGCTTGGCCTCGAAATCTCCTATGCCGTCCAACCCAGCCCCGATGGCCTTGCCCAGGCTTTCCTCATTGGCCGGGAATTCATCGGTGACGACAGAGTGGCCCTGATTCTTGGAGACAACGTCTTTTATGGACACGGCCTCACAGATGACCTTCGGAATGCGTCGCTGCGCACCGAGGGTGCCACAATCTTTGCCTACCAGGTCAGAGACCCACAGCGGTACGGAGTCGTCGAGCTCGACGCGGACGGTCGAGCAATGAGTCTCGAAGAGAAGCCATCGCAGCCGCGCTCGAATGCTGCCGTCACCGGTTTGTACTTCTACGATAACCGCGTGGTAGAGATCGCGTCCGGTCTCAAGCCCTCCCCGCGCGGCGAATTGGAGATCACCGACGTCAATCTTGCCTACCTCCGAACAGGCACGCTCCACGTCATGAAGCTGGGCCGCGGTATAGCGTGGCTCGACACCGGCACGCATGATCCCTGCTGCAGGCCTCCAACTTCATCCAGGCTCTTCAGGAGAGACAGGGGCTCATGGTCGCCTGCCTCGAAGAGATAGCATTCAAGATGGGCTATATCACCCCCGAACATGTCGCTCGCATAGCCGACCAGATGAAAGGCAACGGATACGGGCAATATCTGCTGCGTATGCTGGAGCAGGAGGACTAGACAATGGATTCTTCGGGAGACTGATCTGCCGGGTGTCCATGATCGTCGAGCCCGACGTCTTTAGCGACGCGCGCGGTTTCTTCTCGGAGACCTACCATCGAAGAAAATACTCGGAAGGCGGCATCACACCCGAGTTTGTGCAGGACAACCACTCGAAATCCACAGAGCGCACGCTCCGAGGACTCCACGCCCAGTTGAAGAACCCACAAGGCAAGCTGGTTCGAGTCGATTGAAGGCGAGATCTGGGACGTCGCTGTCGATATACGCCGCGGCTCGCCAACATTTGGCCGGTGGGTGGGCGTGAGTCTCTCAGCCGAGAATCACCGTCAGATATATGTTCCGCCGGGTTTTGCTCACGGATTCTGTGTAATCAGCCCTACAGCCGAGGTCGAATACAAGTGCACGGCCTTCTACGATTCGAAGGACGAAATCTCAATCCTCTGGAACGATCCTCAAATCGGCATCGACTGGCCGGTCCGTGATCCCATGCTTTCAGCCCGAGATCAGAATGCTGCTACGCTCTCACAACATCTTGAGACGTTACCGGTCTTCACGGGAGAGCGCTGATGCGAGTGTTGGTCACAGGAGCCGGCGGTCAGCTCGGCTATTCGCTTCGCACCGCTCTCTCCGGGCATGACGTATCAGCGCTCGAGCATGCGCAGCTCGACATCACTCAGCTTGATGGCGTCAGAGCGGCTGTCACAGCGTGCCGGCCCGATGTGATCATCAATTCCGCGGCATTCAACAATGTGGATGGGGCCGAGGCTGATCCCGAGGCTGCCTTTCGTCTGAATGCGGTAGGTCCCCGAAATCTCGCCCTCGCATCGGCATCATTGAGGATACCCCTGGTCCACGTCTCCACAGACTATGTCTTTGACGGCGAAGGCAATCGGGCGTATCACGAATACGACGCCACCAACCCGCTCTCGCAGTATGGAGCAAGCAAGCTCGCCGGAGAACGGGCCGTGGCTTCCCTCAATGAGCGCCACTACATCGTCCGGACAGCATGGCTGTTTCATCCCCGGGGCAAGAACTTTCTCAAAACGATGATCTCATTGACGAGCCATCCTGAAGTGCGCGTCGTCAACGATCAGCATGGCTCACCAACTTACGCGCCCCACCTGGCCGACGCAATTGCCCGGTTGATTGAGACAGAGGCCTTCGGCACGTATCATTTCGCGGGCCATGGCAGTACTACGTGGTATGACCTGACGGTCGCCCTCTACCGGCATCTGGCAATCAAGACGCCTGTTCGCCCGGTAACAACGGATGAGTTTCCTCGCCCGGCGAAGCGGCCACGCTACTCGGCCTTGATTACCGTCCAGGAGCCAAGGATCATTCTGCCGGCGTGGGAGGATGGATTGGCCGAATTTGCACGCTCATTGGATACCTGATTGATTAGGTGCCCAAGACCAGAGACTGTGGACAGCCTGGGACCGCACGCGTCCCGCGTGCTCCTTCTTTGCAATCGCAGTTGCTGAGTCAAGGAGCACGCGGGACGCGTGCGGTCCCAGGCCGTCTCAGCTTCGATCAACGGCCACTTGTGTGATCTCTTTTCACTGCTGTTGCTGCTGTTGCTGCTCGTCCTGGCTCTCTTCGGCCTCCTGCGATTCCAGGGCCTGAACCTCCACCAGATCGAGATCGCCAGGCGGGTCCTCTACGCTTGAAACTCGGACACCTACAGAAAGGTTCGTCTCAGCCTTGCCTCTGAAGATGCCTCGCGTCGGCGGAACGTCGGCGTAGTCGCGGCCTACTGCCACGCGAACGTGGCGCTCGCCGACGGTCAGATTATTGGTCGGATCGAAGCCGACCCACCCGACCCCGGGCACCATTGCTTCAAGCCACGCATGGGTCGCGTCGGCTGGAGATCGATCGGAGTCCTCTTCCCTGTGATACAGGTATCCGCTGACGTAACGGCATGGGATGCCGACGCCCGGACCAGCGCGATCATGATGTGGGCAAAATCCTGGCAGACGCCTTTGCGCGCTGCGAGCGCTTCGTCAATCGGCGAGTCCACACGCGTGCTCTGTGGCTGGTATTCAAATTTGATGTGAATCGCATTGTTTATTTCGCGCAGAAGCGAGAGAGGATCCGCGCGACGCTTGATCTCAAGCTCACCAGCGAGCGACTGCAGGAGATTCGTTGGCCTGGCAAAGTCGCTGGGCACCAGCCAGTCCCAGTACGTGCCGTCCTGCGAAAGCTTGTCCACCTCGTCCCAGGTTTCTTCCGCAACAGCTTCCGGCAGCGGCGCGGCCGCCGATACCTCGACCACGGAGTCGGCGGTGACCCTCAGCTGCGAATGGCGCGCCGGCATATCAAAATGATGAACCAGGTTTCCGAGGTGATCGCGATAGGAGAAGGTCTTCGCCTTGGGCAAAGGCAGAAGATCGAAACGTAAACAGCGCTGGTTCCATTCGCTGCGAGGCTGCATGCGTACTCTCCATGACGCTCTCGCTGATCGGCGCACTGTAGGCAAATTTTGTGATATGGCGAATCGAATAGAACATAGTCTCGTCAGGAGGCGAGAGCGGCCTCGATCGGATACGCAATGTAGACCTGATGAATTGCCGAATGTATCTGTCCGCATTGACGCTGAATATCCTCCAGATAAGCATGAATGTTGTCAGCCATGATCTCGTCAACCTGTCCGTAGTCGAGCGCCGCACAAAGGCGTCCCGCCAGCCGCTCGGGACGGCTGCCTCGACGCGCATTCGCCGACCGACCGATCGCCTGCAGTGACACCTGGACCAGATCAGCAGCAAATCGGACCGATTGCGGAAACTCGGCATTGAGCAGCAGAAACTCGGCGATGCGTTCCTCCCGGAGGTCGGCGGTGTAGACCTGACAGTACGCTTCGAACGCGGTGCACGACTTGAGCAATTGAACCCGCAACAGATAGTCGCTGCTGGCGTGCTCGCGCCAGAGGAGCTCGGTGAAGTGAACATCCAGCACGGTTGCCGTGGCGATTGCCCTCTCGAGATATCTGCCGAGCTGAATGAAATGCCAGCCCTCTCCGTGGCTCATCGTGCCATCGGTAATGCCCTGGAAGAGGTGGGCCCCATCCTTCACCACGCGAAAGAACTCATGAGGCTGTCCCTGCCAGATTGAGGTGATGTTCGATTGCTTAACCTGCCAGAAGACCCTGTTGAGCTGCTCCCACATCTCGGAGCTGATCTGCTCTCGAACCTGCCGGGCATTCTCACGAGCGAGTGTCACACAGGAGGCCAGCGACTGCGGGTTCTTCGCATCGAACGTCAATATCTCAGTCTGCTGGAATGCGTCCGGAACAGTCTCCGTGGCAACGGGCGTCCGCAGACTCCTCTTCAGACGCGACCATTGCTCCCCGGTAGCGTCAAAGGACTGGTCGAGCATCATGTTGAGGTTGACATCGATCAGCCGAGCCGCGCGTTCGGCACGCTCGAGATAGCGGCTCATCCAATAGAGACTGTCGGCAACGCGTGAAAGCATGTAGAGAATCGCCTCTTATTCCGCCAGTACCCAGGTATCCTTGCTGCCACCACCCTGCGAAGAGTTGACCACCAGCGAACCGCGGCGCAGGGCAACTCGCGTCAGCCCGCCGGGAACGATTGTCACCTTTTCACCGAACAGAATGTACGGCCGGAGATCGACGTGCCTCGCCTCGACCTTGCCTTCGATGAAACAAGGCGCTCGAGAAAGAGCGAGCGTCGGCTGCGCAATGTAATTGCGAGGATCCGATAGAATCAGCTCTCGAAACTCCGCCCGCTGCTCGGCCGTGCTCTGCGGCCCGATGAGCATTCCATACCCGCCCGATTCGCCCACCGCCTTTACGACCAGTTCGTCCAGGTGATCGAGAACATAGTCGCGCTGCGCCTTGTCACTCAGAAGGTAGGTCTCGACGTTCGAGAGAATCGGCTCTTCACCGAGATAGAAACGGATGATCGCAGGAACATAGGCATAGAGCGCCTTGTCGTCAGCGATCCCGGTTCCAATCGCATTGGCAAGTGACACGTTTCCCGCTCGGTAAGCGTTCAACAGCCCAGGGACGCCAAGACCTGAATCCGGACGGAACGCGAGAGGATCGAGAAACTCGTCGTCGACTCTTCGGTAGATGACATCGACCCGTCTCAGCCCTCCAGTAGTCCGCATGTAGATGAAATTGTCATGAGCCAGAAGATCTCTTCCCTCGACGAGCTCGATTCCCATCTGTCGCGCCAGAAACGTGTGCTCGTAGTACGCCGAGTTGTAGACGCCCGGCGTCAAAAGAACGATTGTCGGATCCGGCCGGCTTTCCGGCGCGAGCGCCCGCAGAGTTGCGAGGAGCGCCTGTCCATAATGATCAATCGGCTTCACATCGTAGCTGCTGAAAAGACGCGGATAGACCTTCTTCATGACCTGCCGGTTGGCGAGCATGTAGGAGACCCCACTCGGAACACGCAGGTTGTCTTCGAGAACCGCAAAACGCCCGTCGGCAAGCCTCACCAGATCCGTGCCGGTAACCGATATGTAGATGTCTCTGCGAACCCGCAGCCCCCGCATCTCCCGCCTGAAATGGCGACAGCTATAAATGAGCTCGCGCGGGATGACGCCTTCAGTGAGTATCCGGCCGTCGTGATAGATGTCTTTGAGAAATTGGTTGAGTGCGGTGATCCTCTGCGTGAGCCCACGCTCGATCACCGACCATTCTTCGGCGGTAATCACCCTCGGAATAAGATCGTAAGGAAAGATGCGCTCCGTACCGTCATTGCTTCCATAGACCGTGAATGTGATTCCCTGGTTGAGAAACGCGAGATCGGCCATCTGCTGCCGCTCGCGGAACTCGGAGGCAGGAAGTTCGAGCAGACGCTGATAGAGTGGCTGGTACTGTGTGCGCGGGGCATCCTTCCCCTCGAACATCTCATCGTAGGCGGCGTCGAGCTGGTAGTCGGAGAACGGCGGCTCGACACTCAGAGGGAGTGGGCCGGTTAACCTGCGTGTTGGCATCTGGAGCACGTCCTTGGTGAAGACCATCCGGCGACTAGAGACAATCAGCGTGCCATGAGACCCTGAGAGGCCGTCTCACAGTCTAATTGATGCAGCCAGAAAAGATAGCCGCTCAGCTCCGCCAGCCGATATTCAAGTAGATATTACGATTCTGTTACTTTGTCCACAGATGCTACAAACTTGTAACACACTACGGTGCATGGCTTGAACCCGGCCAACTTGGCTGCGGGACCGAAGTGCTGCGACAAGGTCGCCAGGCGGCGCGAAGGAGCCTGGAATGCCAGTGACGAAGCCCTGCACCCTACGGAGCGTGTGACCTCACGATTAGGGCATGCAGTCTTGCGTCCTTAGGACGCAAGGTTCTCAGGCGATCCAGGGGCTGCGCTTCGCTGCCCTGGCACCTTCTTGCATCCCGAGGGATGCCGGGCACCGGTAATCCCTCCGTAGGAGAACAGGAGATTCGAGATTAGTAGCTCAGGCCAAAGCCGTACTTGTACAGAGGGTCGTACCCGGCGTCTCGCGCATTAACCGTGATCTGGGCCGTCGAACGCGGCCAACTGAATGAAAGCTTGCCGGTTGGCTTGTAGTCACCAAAGAGCACGTCTGTCACGCCCTGGCCTTCAGTGCCGGGCAGCCAAGCCGCGACGATCGCATCGCACTTCTCGAGCACCTGATCCAGCACCAGCGGCCGGCCCGAGATCACGACAGCAACCACGCGAAGCCCGGCGCTCTTCATGTTGCTGATGGCCGCAACATCCTCCGGAGCGAGAGCGAGATCGGCACGATCTCCAAACATCTCTGCATACGGCTTCTCGCCGATGACCACAATCCCGACATCGGCACCGGCAGCTCCTGAACCGTCGAGCGAAGTCGTGACTTTTGTTCCCTTCGAAACAGCGCCCTGAATCGCCTTCAGAATCGTGGTTCCGCCAGGCATTGCATCACCACTCTGGCCCTGCCATGCGATTGTCCAACCTCCACACTGATTCCCTATGTCGTCGGCGTTCTTGCCGGCGATATGAATCCGTCCAAGCTTCTTCGAGAGCGGCAGCGCCTTCCCGTCATTCTTGAGAAGCACCAGCGACTCTCGAACACACTGCCGCGCCACCTGACGATGTTCGGCGGAGCCGAAGCTCTTCTCGAGTTTCGGATCGGCGAGCTGCGATCGCGACTTGTCCATCAGTCCAAACGCAAACTTGACTCGAAGAATCCGGGTCACCGCGTCGTCAATTCGCGACATCGGAACCTTGCCCTCCGTAACCAGCGATTTGAGTGTGTTGTAGAACTCCTGATGGCGCGTCGGGGGCCATGACCATGTCCATGCCCGCGTTGATCGACTGTTCGATGTTGCTCTTATAGTCCGGCCCAAGCTGGTCAAGCGCCGCGTAGTCGGAAATCAGGAAGCCCTGGAATCCAAGCTCCTGCTTGAGAATCTCGGTCATGAGCCGCTTGCTCCCAGAACACTTGACGCCGTTCCAGCTGTTGTATGAGGGCATGATCGATCCTACACCTGCCTTGATCGCCGTCACGTAGCCTTGCATGTGAATGTCGCGCAGCTCCTTCTCAGAGAGCCGGGTGTCGCCCTGATCGAGGTACCAGAGCTCTGACCCTCCTGGCTTCTTGAGCGTGCTTGTACCAAAGGCATGTTCCACCATCACCAACGAAATGCTTGGCGCAGGCCAGCACACTCAAAGGATTCTTTGGATCGCTACCCTGCAATCCTCTGACCGCCGCCGCCCCGAGGCTCTGAACAAGCTCCGGAGCTCTCGCCGAAGCCCTCGTAGCTTCGCCCCCAGCGGACGTCCTGCGGCACAGTGACGCAAGGCGCGAACGCCCAGTTGATGCCGGTTGCCCGAACCTCCTCAGCAGTGATTCGAGCCGCCCGCTCGACCAGTGCGGGGTTGCGAGTACATCCAAGCCCGACATTGTGCGGGAAGATCGTCGCTCCGAGGACGTTGTTGTGTCCGTGGACAGCATCGACTCCGTAGAGGAGTGGGATCGCAAGCCGCGTCTTGAGCGCGTGAGCCTGGTACTCGTTGTACATCTCAGTCCACGCCTTGAAACTATTCCCGGCTTTTGGATCCGAATTGCCTCCGCTGAACACCGACCCAAGATAGTAGTTCTGGATATCGTCGACGTCTTTGAGGGCGCTCTGTTCAGCCTGCGTCATCTGTCCGAGCTTCTCCTCGAGGGTCATTTTGCCGAGGAGTTCCCGAACCTGCGGGTCGTACGATGTGAGCGGTTTCTGAGCTGCCGCCGCGGGTGACAGGCTACGCAGGGTCAAGCCAGTGGCCAGCGTAAAGAGGACAAAAAGAAGCACGCCTATAGTCTTCATTGATTCTCGCTTGGTTTTCGAATTTGGCTACCGTGAGTGCAGGCAGTGACGCATTAGACTGCAACGCGCCGCAGACTGTCAATGTGCCCCTGTCGGGGAGCGATTTGGAACCATATTTGCTCAATCACTGGTGGAGGAGGATTTTATGCCTGAAAAGAAGACACTTGAGCGAGCCAGGGAGGACAAACGAGAGGGCAAGTCGCCCTCTACGCAGGCAGGCGAATTCGTCCACGAGGAGATAGAGCATATCCGTGAAGGAAAGCACGGTGCCCGTTCCACAAAGCAGGCGATAGCCATTGGCCTTTCAAAGGCGCGTCGAGCCGGGGTCGAATTGCCGCCGCCAAAGAAGGGCAAGGTATCCGAGAGGACTCGAACCCAGGCGGCGCGAGACTCCGCGAAGGGCCGGACCTCCGCGGGAAAGGCTCCTTCAGCAAAGAGATCGCGCGCCACAAGGGAAGCTCTTCAGCACGAGGGAGCGCAGGCTGCCTCTCACAGGGCGCTCTCGCGTCAGGCGCACGCGAGCGCCAGACGCCGAAGTGCTGAAGAGCGGAGCAGGGCCGCGCAGAAGGCGGTTCGCACCAAGGGCAAGGCGGGCCTTCAGAGATCGGCGCAAAAGGCTGCGCGGACTCGCGCCCGCAATCAATAGCAAGCGATCAGGCCGTCGGGGCGGCCGTAGGGGCGGCTCGCGAGCCGCCCCCACAGGCTTCTTGGCCACAAGACTCCCTAATCTGAAGAAATAATCGGATGGAGGGGCTTGGTGGGGGCGGCTCGCGAGCCGCCCCTACGACCGCCCCTACCCCCTCGCGCCCTACGACGGCCCCTTGCCCATTAACGACTGGCCCGGCATTTCACCGGCATCATCGGCTGCCAATTGTGCAATAGCTGACCAATCCAGCGAGTCGCCTCCGCGCGCCAGCAAGGTTAAGAAACGATCACGGATCAGGCTCGCCAGCGGAAGTGGCACTCGCAGCGCCTCGCCGGCTGCGAGGACCAGTCGGTTGTCCTTGAATCCAAGCGGGGCAGCGAAGCCTGCCGGCTCGAAACGTTGGCTGGCGATGATTTCGCCGTAGACTTTGAATACCGGCGCGGAAAAAAGCGAGGAAGTCAGGAAGTCGACATACTGGCGCTGATCCAATCCTGCCTTACCAACGAGGGCGAGAGCCTCGCCAAGCGATTCGATCACGGCAGAGATGAGGAAATTGGTGCTGACTTTGACGAGATTGGCGTCGGACGGATTCTCGCTGAAGCGAAATGTCTTTTGTCCCATCGCCTCGAATAAGGGAGTGCACGAATCTACTGCCTCAGATGCGCCGGCGACCGCAATCCATAGCCTGGCGGCTGCTGCTGCCTCAGGCCTTCCGAAGACTACGGCAGAAACATAATGTTGGCCTCGCTCGATGTGCGCCGCCGTCAGCTTCTGCGAGAGGCTCACGCTGATCGTGCTGGACGAGATGTGGACTCCGCCCTTCTCGAGGCTGGCGAGCACACCCCCTTCGTCGAATACGACGCTCTCCAGGGCGGCATCATCGGAGAGCATCGTGATCACAGCATCTCCCCGGCAGGCCTCGGCCACATTTTCTGCAAAGAGTGCACCCTCCTTAACCAGAGCCTCAGCTTTGCCTGGTGTCCGATTATGGACTGTCACCTCGTGCCCTGCCCTGAGCAGATTGGCAGCCATACCCGATCCCATGTTTCCCAGCCCGATAAAACCGACTCTCAAGATTCTTCCTCCTTGTTTGTCTGGGCAGGCGGCCGCGCGCCCCTATTCTGATTCGCCAAGTAACTCTCCCAGCCGATCAAGCCGCCGCTCCAACATCGATCGCCGATCCTTTATCCATTGCTCGAGCACAGAAAACCCTGCAGTCTCGAGCCGGCAAGTGCGCACTCTCCCGATCTTCTCGGTAAAGACGAGCCCGCATTCCTCCAGTACTTGCAGATGTTGGGCCACTGCCGTGAGAGTTATCTGAAGCGGCGTGGCCAGCCCGGAGACCGAGAGCGGACCATGGCTGAGCTTCTCGACAATCGCGCGGCGCGTGGGATCTCCGAGCGCGTGAAACACGCGGTCGACCTTAACCTTTGTCGGCATGGCTGATGAGTTTCTTAGCCCGCCAGTTCCTTTGCGAGCTTCTCAAAGAGCGCCTTAAATCCTGCTTCACGCATTTGAGAACCATCGGCGCCTTCGAGGAAGGTCCCCTGATGGGTGCAGATGAGGTCCGTACCTTCGCGTGTTGCCAGAAACTCAAAAGTGACCAGCGAGGCTGAAATGCGCCTATCTCCAAGCGTCATGCAGGAAGCACTGACAATTCGCCGGTTGGAGACGATGTCCTGAAAGATACCGGTGTTCGTAAGAACCATTCCCGCAACCGGGCTGCCCTCCTTGAATCGATAACGGAGTCGCTCGCCGCCTCCGACTTGAAAATCCATCGAGAATTCCTGCACGTCATGGCCTTCGCCCTCGGCATACCATCGGCGCTTTTTGGAGGCGTCGGCGAAGGCTGCGAAGACGGTCTCAGGCGGCTTCGGAAAAGCCCGCTCGACGACGAATGTGCTGTGAACGGCTGACGGTTCCTCTTTGGCTCTTTCCTGCATATGGCTCCCTTCCCTGTTTCCGCTTCACCATATTAGTGAAGTGGTAACTTCAGTATGAACAGGGGTGGTGCAATTGTCAAGTGGCCACTTCAGTATTTAAGTATGGCGACTCCGGTCTCCTTTTTGACTGCGGCCTCGAATGCGGCACGCCGTGAGGCAACCCAGTTCCGGTATCCTACCGGGTCAACCCATCCCGCTACACCCATTTTTATGGCCCGCTGACGCTTGGCCTCGAGATTGAACATCTCTGGATGCGGAGTAAGCCAGATATCAGGCTTGAGCGCTGCAAGAACTCGGAAAGTGCGCCGGTAGTCGTCGGCGATGCCTGGGTATGACGGATCGTTTACCAGGCGGTAACCTGGATTGACACTGGTCCCGTCAGGAAACACGACGCTATACCTCTTTCCACGATCAGTGACCGTGGTCACCCAGGTAGTGGACCCTCGCGTATGTCCGGGCGTTAGAACGGCCTTCAATGTCACTTCGCCGAGCCGGACAGTCTCACCGTCCCGAACTACGCGGTCGACCTCAACGGGAACAAACGCAAACTCGGACACGCTGCCATAGTTGAAGTCGGTCTTGCCCCCCGACTGGAGAAGCTCGACCTCCTTATCCATCATGACAACCTTTGCGCCGGAGATGTTCTTGAGATAGGCATGTCCTCCAACATGATCTATGTGTGCGTGGCAGGTAAGCATGAGCCTGGTGTCTTCCGGCTTGAATCCAAGCTTTCGTATCGAGGCTTCGATCATCGGGCCGGAACCGGGCATCCCGCTATTGATCAGAATATTGCCCTCGGAAGTCGTGATGAGCCAGACGTCCAAGCCCTCTGGTGCCGACAAAATAGATTGGCCCAACCACCTTCACGGGCTCGGCAGGCTCGGTCCATCCTAACTGTTTCGCGGTTGCTTCAAGGGCTTGCGTGACGTTCTTCGCCGGCAGTCCCATCGCATACTGCCGTGGGTATTCTGCGGAACCACCGACGCAAATCCGAACAACAACAGGGCAGTGAGCCCAAAGATTCGTGTGACCTTTTGATCACTTCCGACCTCCGATTCGGATGCCAGGACAAGAGTGGATTACTTACCAATCATCAGGATCGTGAACGAACCAGGGATCGGCGGGCCCTGGCCGCCTCGGCCTCCGGGCGGTGGCGTCGTCGGTGCCGGCCCCCGCTCCTGACTCATTGTCAGGATGTGATTCGTTTTGCTGTCCAACGTGATCGTTCGCGCTCCGTTCATCGTCTGAAGGTTCTGCTCGACCTCGAAACTGGTTGGACTCTTCTCCTTCACTACGGTCAACGTACCGTTTCCATGTGTGCTGAAGGCCTCCATTGTCGAGGGATTGAACACGGCACCATCGGAACCCCCGGCGAGTGGCAGACTCGTCAGGATTTTGCCGTCTACCGCGCTAAGAATCACCATCATCGGCTGGGCTGGCTGGGCCGGTGGATTTCCAGAGCTTGCCACACGCCGCGAAGAGCACGTGGTTGGGGGCATCAAGTGCCAACCCGTTGCACCTGCCCTTGTCTCCGAGAGAATAATGCGCCGTCGCTTTCATCGTCTTTGCGTCAACGGCCGTGACACTTCCCGGAGTGTCCTGCATGACGACGTAGAGCATGCCTTTACCGTCCGCCACACCCTGCTCCGGCACGCCGCCGAGATCGATCTTTCCAAGCACCGTGCCATCTTTGCTGTCTATCACAGTTGCGTCTTTCGTCGGATGACTGAAAACATAGACCCGATCGTTGAACGAATCGAAGTAGATGCCGTCGGGCGCGGCGGGGGCCACATCGATCGTCTTGATAAGGGCCATCGTCTTCGTGTCGAACATTGAGACTGGCCGGCTGCTGGTGAAACCATGACCCGACTTCGGGTCGACTGCGGTGCCATTTCCTCCGACACCTGCGATCTCACCGACCAATTCCAGCGTGTCCAGGTTAAAGATGGTCAGTCTCGTCGGAATCTCCGGCGCCGCAGGCCTCGTGTCCGTCGCCGCTACAGCCTGCGACCCTCGACGCGGGATGTACAGCCTGCGCGCGGCGCTGTCGGCGTAGATATAATCCCACCCACCTTCGCCACCGACCCTGGCCCGTTTGAGCACCTTATAAGGCCCAGTCTCCTGAGCAATTCCAATCGACGCTACAGCAACGACACCAATTAACAAAAGGATTAGTCTTTGCACGGAATTCTCCTCCAATTCTCTTAACGGACATATCGGAATCCGCCTCAGACTTACCAACGCGAGGCTCAGACAAACTATCTAAAATTGTCCCCATACTACTCCGGACACTCCGTACAGATGCAAGCCAGGGACAGCGCTTCGTGTCGGTCTCAACAATCGGAGTTGTTGTCAGGGACCGAGCAACTGGACATTCCCGCGCACCGAAGGTGCGCGAGGATATTAGCCGGTGGTGAAACCACCGGAACGAAATCGCCAAAAAGAGCGTCGCGCCCTTATAGGCCGCCGGACCAGATATGCGCGAGCACACAGTTGAGTCCGCAATGTTTACGCCGAAATAGCATTATCTGGGCTCCGGTCCTGCGCTCCTGCCGGGGCGCAAGGACGTGGCGGGGACGCGTACCGGCGGTTTCACCGCCGGCTAATATCCCTGCAGCTTGGGCGCACCTTCGGTGCGCAGGCACCGCTAAATCGCGACATCCGCGAATTTTGAAACAGCCTCTCGCTCGCCCTGACCCGTCAAGCCGCACTCCAATTGATCAAGGGGCGATGACGCCGATGTTTGCTATCGTTGCGCCCTTCAACATCGAGGGCACCGCACAGATATACAACACAATTCCCGACACGGGCGCACGTGCCACGAAGCCTTCCTGACCCAGATAGTCGGTAACATAACCAACCCTCATACCCTCGTGGACGTACGTTCCTCGGCGGACGACGGGATAGAAAATCCCTGTCTGCTCGCTATTCAAGGTCACAACTTTCTCGATCCATACAGGGTGCTCTACCACGGTGGCAGACCCCGGCAACATCTTGAGGTAACGCATGACGCTCAAGCAGCCGTTGACCAGCGCGCCCACGTCTTCCGGTTCAGTTGTGCCCGCGTGCCCCGCTTCAACCGTAATCGACGGTTTGCCGCGCGTCGTGGCTGTGTTCTCCAGATAGCGGGACGACTGAGGGTCTTTGGGCCGGTCGGTAGAGATGATGATGTGATCGAGACCGAAAGCGAGCACCATCTCACGTGATGTCTGGTCCTGCTTTTCGTTGCCCGTCCTGGTCCAGTAACTATACGGCCGCAGGCTCTCATCCAGGTCGCCGCCGTGAAGATCTATAAGATGGTCGCACTGTTCGACCACCTGCCTCGTGATCAGGAATGAAGCTCGATCGGTTTGAGTGCCGCTCATGCTGCCAGGATACATCCGGTTCATGCTCTTGCCGTCAACGGGATTGATGTGCGGCACCTTCTGCTCGAACGAGGGGACATTGACCAGGGGAACAATGATCACTGTTCCGGATATCTGCGCCGGGTTGAGGAGGCCAATCAACTTCTCGAGTGCAATGATCGAGGCATACTCAGTCCCGTGTGCCCCGGACACCAGCGCCAGCACGGGTCCGGGGCTGGAGCCATGGACGACTGCAACCGGAATGCTAAGCGCTGAATCACTCCCGGGTGGTACTTCGATGGTACCTCTGGCCATCTGCCCGCGAGTCGCGGTCGCCGTGCCGACAGTAAAGACTGCTCGCTGTTGAGCACTTGACATATCGACTGGAACCAACGACAAAGCGATGGCACCAATAATCGCACGCATAACGGTCCTTCCCGAGCCTTGGGTTTTGGTGCACGGCGGCGGCTCGCACTCGTCGCGCGGTGATTCAACCGTGAGCAATCTCCAGATGTGAGCAGGCGAGAAGCCTGCTTGCTCTCCAACGCGATCATATAGGAAGAGACTTGAACAGCCCAGCTGAGTGGCTGGGATGTTTCATGTGAATGCCGGATATGGGTCGAGTAGATATATTCACCAACGCTTTCGCCGGCCTGCTCGCGCACAAGCAGCGCTCGGCGCTCGCTCTACTGGGGATTGTCGTCGGCATAAGCGCCCTGGTCGCGATGGTCGCGCTGATCGAAGGGGCCAATACCTACATCGCCTCTCGCCTTGTGACGCTCCAACCGGATGTCTTACAGGTCTCCCAGCTGCCCGCGAGCTTTCTCAACATCAATGACTTCCTTAAGGCATCGAAGTGGAAGCGGATCGAATACGAGGATTACCTGGCGGTTCAGGCGGGCAGCCGTGAATGCGGCTCGGTGGGGGCCGAATCGGACCTGGTGGGGCGCTTGAAGTGGCACAACACGATCACTGGAAGTGTGCAGATCCGCGGGCTGAGTGCCAGTATGTTCGACATTGAAAGGGTCGACGTCGCAAACGGACGATTCTATAGCGAGACCGAAGAGAAACAACAGGCCGCCGTCTGCCTGATCGGGGCTGACGTCGTTGATGACCTCTATGGGAACGATAACCCTCTCGGCACCAGCCTGACAGTTCTCGGCAAGCCTTTTCAGGTGATCGGCACAGTCGCGCGCCGGGGAGCGCTCTTCGGGCGGTCGCAGGACCGATTCATCGTCATGCCTTTGCCCACGCTGTTGCGACGCTTTGGCGCGCACCAATCGGTGACCATCTACTGCCAGGAACGTGGCCTCGCCCAGGCCGGGGCGGCCCTCGACGAACTGCGGTTGATCATGCGCAAGCAGCGACAGTTGCTGCCCAATCAGGAGGATACTTTCTTTGTCACGACAGCCGATTCGGCCGCAGCTATCTATCGAAGTGTAATCGGCGGCTTCTACCTGGTGACCTTCCTGCTTGCCGGAGTCGCCCTGACTGTAGGCGGCCTTGGTGTCACCAACATCATGCTGGTGAGCGTTCGAGAGCGAACGAGGGAGATTGGACTGCGAAAGGCGGTCGGCGCACGCCGTCGAGATGTGCTTCTTCAGTTCCTCATCGAAACCGTGGCGCTCTGTCTGATTGGCGGTGCACTCGGGACAGGGGCCGGGTTGCTCATCGCGCGGCTCATCGCCTGGGTGACGCCGCTGCCAGCGAGCTCGCGGGGTTCGGTGGCCCTGGTGGGATTTGTCGTTTCGTCACTCCTTGGGATCGCAGCGGGTGTCTATCCTGCGCGGAAGGCGGCGGAACTGTCGCCGATTGAGGCACTCCGGTATGAGTGAAGAGACGGGGATCAAAAGAATCTTCCGCGCGCGGTGGGCAACCGAACTCCGAGAGGCGTTCTCGCTCGCGGTTGCATCGATCAATCAACACCGTTTCCAATCGGGACTCACCCTGGCCGGGATCATCATGGGTATCGCGACGGTGATCCTCGTCGTGGCGCTGATTCAGGGACTCGACAATACTATCAAGCGCTCGCTCTCTCGACTCAATCCAAGCAGCTTCATCGTAGGACGCATAGGCTTTTCGGATTTCGGCGATCCCGACTTTGAGGGCTTGCTCAAGAGGCGGCCGCCACTGACGGTCGAGGACGGGGCCGATCTCCGCGCCAATTGCCCGACGGTCCGTGTGGTCAGCCCCTTCTACTCCAAACTGCCCTTCGTACCCTTGCGCGTCTGGTACAAGGGAGAAGAGGCGCAAAGTCCGCTTCTGCGCGGCGTCGAGCAGTACTTCACCGACGCCACCGGAATTCTCGTTGACCGCGGACGCTTCATCACTTTTGCCGATTCCGTCCACCGTCGAAACGTTACGGTCCTCGGGCGCACAATCGCCGACGGGCTGTTCGGCGTGGAAGACCCGCTTGGCAAAGAGATCCACATTGACGGGGCGATCTATGAGGTCGTCGGCTTGATCGAAGAGCGCGAGATATTCTTTGGCGCTCCGAGCGAGAACCAGATGGTGCTCATCCCGTTCGGCACCTTTGACAAATACTACTCTGAGCGCGAAAAGGAGTTTTTGCAGTTTTTCTGTCTGACTGCGCACCCGGAAGAAGTCGATCAGGGAATAAGCGAAGTGCGCGAACTGTTGCGCCGGCGGCGCCGGCTGGCTGACGCTGCGCCTGACAATTTCGCGACCATCGCGTCGAATCAGATGCTCGACATCTGGAATCAGGCCTCGAGTGGCATCGGTATACTCATGGTCGGTGTTGCCTCCCTCGGCTTGCTCGTCGGGGGCATCGGGGTCATGAATATAATGCTGGTCTCGGTCACGGAGCGCACGGGTGAGATCGGTTTACGTAAGGCTGTCGGCGCGCGCCGCCGCGACGTGCTCTGGCAGTTTCTGCTCGAGGCGATCATGTTGACGGTCATAGGCGGTGTCGCGGGAATTCTATTCGGGATCGGGATTGCGCTGCTGGTGCAGCTAGTTCTGCCCTCACTTAAGGCCAGTATCTCGCTCGGTGCAATTTTTGCGGGGCTGGTCGTGTCAATAAGCGTGGGCCTCTTCTTCGGCCTCTGGCCGGCTTACCGCGCCGCGCGTCTCGATCCGATAGACGCATTGCGCTACGAGAGGTAGTGGTAGGGATACTCCGGGCATCCCGGAGGGATGCGAGAAGGTTTCCAGGGGCAAGCGAAGCGCCGCCCCTGGAATCGTACGAGAAAGAATTGCGTCCTGGAGGGACGCCAGACCCAACAGGTTGGTCAATCGCGAGCGGTCTCGCGGCCTTTCAGGGCGCAGGGTTTCTCCGCACGAGCAATCCAGGGGCTGCGCTTCGCTTGCCCCTGGCTACCCTCTGCCATCCCTTCGGGATGCCGGAAAAGAGGTGCGTATGCGCATTGAGGAGTTCTCCTTCGGCTCGATCCGAATTGACGGCACAGTTCACGAGCATGACGTGGTGATCGACCGCGGGAAGGTCAGCAAGCGCAAAAAGAAACCTTCCAAACAGTTCCGTGTCGACTTTGGCCATACACCGCTCTCACTGGAGGAGGAGATACCATGGCACTGCCGCCGGTTGGTGGTTGGCACAGGGGCCTATGGTGCGCTGCCGGTCATGAAAGATGTGCAGCGCGAGGCCGAAAAGCGAACAATCAAATTGATCGTGCTGCCGACACCCCAGGCGATCGAGGTTTTGATGCGATCTCCTGATGAAACGAACGCGATCCTACATGTGACATGCCGCAGTTGAGCTGCCATGCCTCGATAGTACCGCGTTCTGCCAATGGCGCTGAACGTCCTGCCTTTTACGGGTGCCTGTCTTCAAATCGCGCCCAGCTGTGGTGGTGCGTCTCTCAACCGTCCAGCCTGGGTCATAGGCCGGCAGAAAAAATCCTTACATCGGCGGTAATAAGGGTAGCGGTTAAGCAACTCTATGCTTGAAGGTCGAGACGACTGGATCATGAGCAGGAATTCAGTGAGATGTACTTCAGATGTACCAAGGAGGTAATTATGACACCCCAGTCGTTGAATCCATCGCTGCAATCAACCTTGCGCAAAGGTCACGTCCGCTCGCCTCGCTGCCAGGCAGGTTTCACACTGATCGAGCTGCTGGTCGTTATCTCGATCATTTACGTTTTGATCTCGCTGATGAGCCCCGGCAGAGGGCCAACGGGCAAGCCAGTCACACAGAGATCCCACGGGAGCTCGGGCCAGGTCCTGGCTACCTCCTGCGTCCGGTTGGCGGTTCATATTTGAATGCCGCTTGATGGGCCCCAACATCGAAGCGCACTGCTACAATCGTGACTTATCACGCTCTTGATTCCCGCTTATCACTGCACTCATGCTAAATCAAAAGCGGCGAGAGGTGGTCTCGCCGCACTCCATAGGGGGACCCAATGAAGAAGCTACGACCGGCACTGATAATTGCTTCGACAATATTGGTCTTGATCGGACTATCCAGGCGGCTGCCTGCGGACACAGGCACTTGTGGCGGCATAACTGCGACGCTGCCCTTCACTGATGTTGCCGGCAATGCTTTCTTCTGCCAGATAGCCGAGGCATTCTTCTCAGGACTGACCAACGGCACGACGTCGACCACCTATAGCCCTTCCCAATCCGTTCCAAGGGAGCAGATGGCGGCATTCATTACAAGGACACAAGACTCGGCGCTCAGGCGTGGGAGCCAGCGAGCCGCTCTCAATCGATGGGCCCTTCCCGCCACAGAACACCTTCAGTCCTGGGGTTATGTCTCGTGCCCAATTAGAGTCGCATCGGACGGGCAAGACGTCTGGGTCACGGATCCCTGTGACGCCGTTTCGCGTCTGCGAAGCGGATACCACGATCGAATATTATGACATAACTCGCCCATTCGCACTGCTGGTAATCTCAGAACGTCTCATCTTTGTCACGGAAACGCCACCCTTAAACCGGCTCTGCGAGATCGATTCCGTATCGAAGAAAATTAAGTGTGACTGGCAGCTCGACGCCAATCCACAAAGCTTGACGACGGACGGCACTTACATATGGACGGCAAACCGTGACGGAGGCTCGTTATCAAGGGTCAATCCTGACAGCAATGTCGTCGTCAATTACCACAGCGGATTCATCACTCCTATAGGGATTCTCTTCGATGGCACAAATCTCTGGGTAAACGACGCGGGAGACCGCAAGCTGAAGAAGCTGGATTCCGCCGGCAATATTCTTCAGAGCGTCTCTCTTAATGGGGGCGCTGACGGCTTCCCGGTATACGACGGATACAACATCTGGATTCCTGACTACAGCAGCAGCTCCGTGGCTGTGGTTCGTGCCAGGGATGGTCTGATGCTTGCAAGGCTCACCGGCAACGGCCTGTCCGGTCCTGTGCAGGCAGCATTCGACGGCGAGCGGATCCTGGTAACCAACTACAATGGAAATAGCGTGTCACTCTGGAAGGCGGCTGATCTGACGCCAATTGGCTCTTTGGCTACGGGATCGGGTCCGTCGGGCGCCTGCAGCGACGGCATTCACTTCTTCATCGCGGCGTACCTGGACCGCAAGGTGCTGCAGCTTTGAGCCGCGCGCCTGGTGGGGCGGCTCGCGAGCCGCCCCTACGTGACCGGCGCGCAGTTATCTGCCATCGCCTACCAGCACAAACCCGGCCCAATAGAATGGGTGACTGGTCTCCCGGTTCTTCATCAATTTCAGCTCCGCTTGTCGCAGGGCTTCAGCCCGGGTCACTCTCGCACCCGAGGACGCGCTGAGCGGCCGATGGAAGCTGACCATCAGGTCGCGCGTGCTCGCTGCTTCGACCTTCCATTGGCTGACGACTGTCGCAGGCACTCCGGCGACAAAGAGCGCCCAGCTCAATCCGATTATCCCTTCGCCCGCGCCATAGCGGCCGCGAGCCGTCTCACAAGCCGAGAGAACCACCAGGTCTGCTTTCAACTCGAGCTGGATCAGCTCCCAGGCCTCAAGCAAACCGTCCTCGTTCCGATCTCCTTGAGCGAGCACGAGGTGCGAGTACATCGGCGCCATATTGTTGAGAATCCCGTGGGTGGCAAAATGTAGAGTCCCAGCCTTCGCGGATTCGAGCTTGACACGCTCTTCGCGAGCCTCGGCGCCAACGTACACCTTACTGCGCGCAGCACCGTACAGATGGCCGAGCTCTGTGACCTCCCGCTCGGCTTCGGGTAGTGGAACGAGTTTCTCATCGCGCGAGACCATCCTCGCCCGTGCAATCGTCTGGCCTGAGACGGTCGGATTGCCGATCGCGAGGAATGTACCCGACGGCTTATGCTGCTCTTGCCGCTTGATCATCTCACGAAGAACCGTGAGCGACGGCGCGTATGACACTGCGGCATCCTCAATCAGGAAACGATTCCTGGAAGTAAGCAATGCCTGAAACGGCAAGTCCCACAAGCTGTCGTCAGGCACGATGACGAGATTCGCTCTGCCTTTGATCTCGGCCTCAGCGGGCTTCAGCAGCAGCTCGTAGAGCTTCGCCGCAGAAGCGCGGAAGCCGAGATCGCGTCCGCCAAGCTGCTGACGAAATGCTTCAATCTGTTTCGCCAGCTCGAGGCGTTTTATAGGCAGCGCATGAATCCGGACATTGGTTTCGGTTCCTTCACCGGTCTTCGTTATCGCGAGGAGATAAGACTGTTCGTCGGTGACGACGTACTCAAGCAGCGTGGTCGAGGTATCCGGCAGCAGTTGGGAGAGCTCTTTCGCATCGATGATCGGTGCTTCGGCGCGCTGTATCTTTAGTTCCGGATGCGCGGCGTAGAGTGATGCCTGGTAAGCTTCATAATCGAGCCTGGCTTTTTCGAGTCGTGACTGGAGCTCGCGCAGGCGTTGTGGATCGGATGCACCGGACTGTGAGGCAGTCACTTGTACATTTATTGAGGTGAGGCTCGACTTGAGGCGTCGTTCATGTTCTCTCTCCTCGGGAGTCATTGCCTTCTCAATGTTGACCTTGCCATTATCGAGAACGTCCAGCAGGACGCGCGCTTTCGTGCGCTCCGCAAGGGCAAGCGCTTCCCCGGGTTGGTTCTGCTTTACAACGAGAGTTAGCATGCCGTGATAGGCTCGCAACCTTCCCTCGAGGAAATGGCGGCTCTCCTCCACGCCGCCGGCTGTCTGCGCGCGCAATTTCTCAGTGATCTCGATTGCCTCGGCGAATGCGTGGCGGGCCTCCGATGGCTGATTCAGTCCGAGCCGGCAATACCCGAGAGCCGTCAGACCCGCAGCAAGCGGGCTCGGCCGGTTCATCTCGCGCTCCAGTGACACGGCTCTCTCTAAATAAGGCAACGCTTCCCGATAATCTTCGGTTGCCTCGTAGGCCTGGCCCACTCGCAGGAGGGCGTTCCCAATGCCAGGGATGTACTTGACAGCTTCCACCGCCGATAACGCCTGGCGATAATAATCGAGTGCTTCTGAATATCTTCCCTGTTCAGCCCAGGTATCGCCGATGGCATTACGAAGAACCGCGGCGCCACCTGCATCCCCGAAGCCTTCGGTCTGCTTTAGAAGCTCCTCGTAAATTTTGCGAGCCTGGTCGTAGTTGCCAAGACCTGCATAGTCTCCAGCCATAGAGTGGCGCGAGACGGCGGTTTGAATTCTGTCTCCCAGCTGCTCATAGATCGCCGTGGCTCTTTCCACCTGGGCCAGAGCCTGCTGGAAGTCATTCTGGTCGCTGTAAACATCAGCCAGGACAAGCAGCGTGTCAGCGATCCCGCGTGAGACCTTTGACTTTTCATACTGCCGGAGGGCCTCCTGGCCGTATTCAAAGGCCCTCCAGTAGTTTCCGAGCTTCTTGTAAACTCCGGCCAGGATTCTGAGAGTGTTTGCTGTCCCAATGTCGCTTCCGGCCGTTTGATAGAGCGCAAGCGCTCTCTGGTCAATCAGCAGCGCGGCGTCGTTGTTGCCCTCAGCCCAATCGATCAAGCTGGTGTTCAAGAGAGCTGCCGCGACCATTATGCTGTCACCCATCTTTTCTGCGAGTGCCCTGGTTAACTCCAGGCAGCGCCGCGATTTGTCATATTCCCGAAGACGAAAATGACTTACACCTCTTGCGAGCAGCGCGCCCAGAAAGGCATCGGTGATGAATGATCTCTCCTGCTCCAGAATCTTGTCGCGCTCGCTCTCTGTAGCCGCAGCCTCGAACCTGGCGCTGAGTTCGTCCTGAATCAGGGATTCATGCTCGATCTTCCACCCGCCACTGACTCTGACCCACTCGAGTGAGCGACAGAGGCCGTGATAGGTGCTGCGGTCGGTGACCACCACCCCAGTCAATGTATCAAGGCGGTGCTCATCCGATGTGAGATATGAAACGGCCTTTCCTCCTGCCACCTCGAGCCGTGTCACCTCCATCCTGATGAGCTCATACCGGGTTTGCGCGAATCCACTCCGGTAGACCCTGAGTCGTGAAGCGAGGTCCGGCGATTGCGGGTCCCAGAACTCTCTCATCTTCGCGAGATCACTTGCCCCGACGGCGCGGCCATAGGCTTCGGTGAGAGCGCGAATGGCCTCCTCGTCTGAGGACTGCAGCGCGGTAGGAGTTGCGGCCAGCACAAAGCCAGTTGCCAGACTCCAGACCAGCAACCATTGACCGATATGAGTTCCTATCGATGTCATGTAAACGACTGTCGGAGTTCTGTGAGGACTCCACGCTGGATTGGCTGACGTAACGTACGGGATTTGAACCCGTGTCGCCGCCGTGAAAGACCGGTCTCTCAGTATGGGACAGATTTGTGCGAATTGGTATATACGTTAGTACAACCTCGCCGGTTAGCTCACCGCTGGCACCAGGAGGCCCACTATGATTTATCGAATACCGGGACCAGGGCCAGCTCGCAAAACTCAGTCACGCGCGCAATCGACAGATCGTCGTCTTGTTATTTACATCCAGCCGCATTCCTCCGCCGGCGGCCGCACATCGCCACTGGCGTTTACTTCTTCGCCAACACGGCCGCCAGATATCGGAGTTCGGGCTCCACTTCCGCGGGATCAGCCACTGTGTCAGCGATTTCCTTCCGAAAGAGTTCACGATATCTCTTGCGGAGCCTGTGAATGGCCACCTTGAGCGCTCCCTCTGAAGTGTTCATTTCGCGAGCGAGCACGGCATATGGCACGTCGGACTGACCGAGAAGGAAAGCCTTCATCCGCTCGAAATCCTCCGGGCGGCCATGTCGAACGAATTCGTCCCGCAACTGTTCAACGACTCGGTCGAGCATCAAAAGCGCCCAACGCCGCTCGAATATCCGCTCCGGCGTCTCATCGTGTGAAGGCTCGCGTTGGTAAAACTCTTCGCCGCGTGAGAATTCAAGCGGCACAATCATGCCGCCACCACGTTTCTGCGCACGCCGGCGGTCTTCTTCGTCGGACACAAAGAATTTCAAGGAAGTCAAAAGAAAGGACCGGAACCGGCCCCTTTCCGGGTCAGCGCGATCGAGATATCGCCCTTCCAGCACTCGGATGAAGAAATCCTGCGTGAGATCCTGCGCCTTGTCCGCCGGATATCCGCGCCGGCGCAGATAGGCATATAACGGATACCAGTAGTTCTCACACAGAGAAACCAGGGCGGAGCGAGCTTCCTTCCGATTTGGATCGCCGGCAGCGACCACCAGAGTCCAGCGTGTAGTGGGGAAAGCAGATTGCCCCGTTAGCGTCGTGTTCAGGCCCGCGCTGTTTCCCGGCTCGTCGGTCATGATTTGGTCCTCACACTCGTTGCACATCAAGCATAAGGAATCGGAGGCCAAAAGTTACAGTCGCAATCGTTACAGCCTGTCGTACTCCGCTTTGGCACTCTTCAGAATCGGAATAGCAGGTTCTGCATCTTTCCAAAGTGCGAGGAAAGCCTGGTAGGCAGCTTTCGCCTTGGTCTTATCTCCCGACAAAGCGAACACTCTACCGAGCTGCAAGTGGGCAAGTGCGCCGATGGGATCCGAGCCAACGATACCGCGATGATCAAGAATCTTCTGAAACTCGGCCGCCGCTTCGGCATACCGGTGCTCGGCAAGCAAAGCCTCGCCGCGCACGTAGGCCGAGTGCAACCCGCCAAGATAAAAATGATTGAAGTTGAGGCCAAGCACTGCCAGCTCATAGCGAAGAGCGACTTGCAGTCTCTCCACGCTGTCTGAGGGTTTGCCCCGCTCCAGTGCGGTTATCGCGCGAAGAACCGGTGCGTAGGTAAATTTCACAAAAGTATCTTCGGGGAATCGTTTTTCTAAATCGCCGGCGAGCGCTTCTGATCGAGAAGTGTCTCCCGAAAGGGCCATGGCAAGGCCGGCTGCGTATTCGACGTCCCGGCCCTTCGAAATCTCGAGGGCCGCCATCGCATTTCTTTTCGCTTCGGCAGCGTTGCCGCAAACGCCTTCCCAAACCGCTCGTCCGGCCTGGTAATTCGCTGATACCTCGTGATCGCCCTCTTGCACGGCAATATCCACGGCGCGACTGGATGTCCGCCGAGCGGCCTGCAAGCGGCCGGAACGAGCCAGAGCAAGCGCCTCCGCATTCGCCACCAGTGTTCCGCTCCATGCTTGCCCTTGGCCAGAGCCACTTCCGATCCATCTGGGCCTTGTCACCCTTCAGACACCGCGATGTTGTATCGCATCGCCAGAAGATTAGGATTCTCCAGCTTGCGTTCGGAAGCTCGTTGAAGAGTGCTCTCGGCTTCTGCGAAGCGGTCCAGGAAAAAATAGCTCGGACGCAAGATTGCCATACCCGAAGGCAACGTCGGGATCGGCCGCGATTGCTTTTTGGGATGCTTCAATCGCTCTTTCAAATCGGCCTGTCCCTTGAGTGGCAAGGCCTCCTAACAAACGCTGGGGACTCGGTGGCTCCCCACGAGGATAAGTCTGATACCACAACTCGAGGGTTTGGTAGGCCTTTTCCAGATTTCCCGTGACCTGCCGGTCGTAAATAAAGTCGATGAAAAATCTCTCCCGGTCGCTGACGCGATCCCGCAACTGCCAGGCTTTTGTGGTGCTCTCGGCCGACAACACCGACTCTCCCATAGTGCTGTAGCGAGCCCCAAATTGGCGTAGGCCATCGCGAATTTGGGATCGATTTCGACAGCGCGTCGGTAAAAAGGCATGGCCGCGGCCATTCCCGGAGGTTACGTCCGCCTTCATTCCGGTGCTGTAAGCCTTCAAGGCTTCGAGTGACGGTGTCGTGGCCTCGGCGAGCGGCGTCGAGTGCTTTTCCACCGTAGCCAGCGATTCGCCCACCCGGGTTCTGAACCTGCGGGCGATCTGGCTGAGCGAGTTCAGGACATCTTCTCTCCTGGCCGCCACCGCCTGCTCCTGGTCCAGAATGTTTCCGGTGTTGCAGTTCTTTGCGCGCAAACCCAATACATATTGGCTTCCGAGGCTTGCGATCGAGCCTTCCAGAACCGCGGCGCTGCCGGTTCGCTCGCAGATTTGCTGCGCGATTTCAGGAGTCAGCCGCGCGTCTTTCGGCTGTCCCATCAGAGTCAGCGTCTGCTGCACCTGCCTGTCCGAAATCAGAGCTGAGGAACGGCGATTGTTGAAGCTCCACGGACAGTCCCTGGCGCAGCGTGTCGTCAAACACCGGATCGCCCGTCTTGTTATCGAAATCCGCGAGGACAATGGTGTCCTTCTCGGTCAGCTTGGGTCTCGACGCGGAATCGCGATGCGAAAGCGACCAGGCCGTCACTCCGCTCAACACGAGGAATACGACTCCCGCGGCTGTGCCGAGGGCGGCCAGCCTGTGCCTGCGGAGAAACTTCCGCGCTCGGTACAGCCTGCCCGGCGGTGAGGCCAGCACCGGCCGGTCCTCCATGTGCCTCTGGATATCGGCCGCGAGGTCTGACACCGAAGCGTAGCGCCGCTCGCGCGCCTTCTCCAGTGCCTTCATCGTGATCGAGTTCAGGTCGCCGTCGACCAGGCGGCGCAGCGAAACCGGGTCGGTCTGGCGGCGCGCGGCAATTTCGCTCGCCGCCGCGCCCATCGAGGTAAGCTTTCGCGGTAGCGACGGCGCTTCGTCTTCGCGGATGATTCGCAGCATTTCCGCTAAACCGGCGTTGCGCAGCGTGGCCGTGTCGAACGGCACAGCTCCGATCAGCAGCTCGTACAAGAGCACGCCGAGCGAATACACATCGGAGGCCTCATCGATGTCTCCCGTCATCGTGTCGGCCTGCTCCGGGCTGGCGTACTCCGGTGTCCCGACGATCTGGCCGAACTGCGTGAGCAACGTGTTCTCTACGGCCCACTTGTCGGTGGCCTTCGCGATGCCGAAGTCGATTACCTTGGGAACCGGCGCGCCGTCCTGCTCCGTCACAAGCACATTCGACGGCTTCAGGTCACGGTGGATCACACCCTTCTGGTGCGCATGTTGGACCGCACGGCAGACCGCGAGGAATAACGCGAGCCGCTCCCTGGTGGTCATCCGCTTGCGATCGCAATACTGGGTTATGGGTGCGCCCTCGATGTACTCCATCACGAAGTACGGGCGCCCCTTGGCGGTCGCGCCGGCGTCGAAGATCTGGGCGATGTTCGGGTGGTCCATCATCGCCAGCGCCTGGCGCTCGTTGTTGAAGCGGGCCAGCACCTGGGCGGTATCCATGCCGAGCTTCACAACCTTGAGAGCCACGCGCCGGCGAATGGGCTCAAGCTGCTCGGCCAGGTACACGGTGCCCATACCCCCTTCGCCTAGAGGTCGAAGGATCTGATAGCGGCCGAAATCGTCATCACCGGCTGCCGCTGTCGCTGTATCGATGGTCTGAGTTCCGGATTCTTCCGCGCCAACGGAACTATCGAAAGCGCCCTGGATCAGACACTTCGGGCACAGTCCGGCGGGATCACCGGAACCCAATTCCGCTCCGCATTGAGGGCAGTTTGGCATCTGGACCAGACTGCAAAGCTTATTTACGCCTTTCGCCCCGGACGCTGTAACCTTCAGCCCCGCGATTCCTTATTCGTGGCAGGTGAGCCGAATGGGCTGGCCCGCCTGCATCTATCAAGGAAAGGAGATTCGCTATGAAAGGCGTCTTCTTTCTATGTCAGCTTCTGTCAGTAATGATGAATCGAATCAGAGAGGACAAGACAAAGATGAAGACGACTATGAAAACTAGCATTCGCCTGACTCTGGCGTCAATGCTTGTGACAATGGTGCTCGCTGGCTCCGCTGCGGCACAGAAGCTGGTACCGTTCAGTGGTTCGATCCACGGAACTGATACCGACTCATTTGACGGTACTCCGCCGGGGTTCATCGCTGTAAACGGTGTCGGTCGCGGAATCGCTACTCACCTTGGTAATTTTTCGGTAACCTGAAACTTACTGCGAATGAGGCGAACCTTACTGCGACTGGTTCATTTCACTTCATTGCCGCCAACGGGGACGACATTTACACAACAGTCACCGCGTCGGCTGACACGGATTGATTGTAAACGCATGAAAAGTCACTCTACTGTTTTTGCCGCCGCTAACCGCCAGAAACTGTTTGACCACTCCGCGCATCCTCGGCGACAATCCTGGTTCGATCCAATCGATTTTGAGATGACAGGTGCGATCATGACTCATGACGCGGCCGTTTTGAAAGCTCGCGAGATCGCCAGTCGCGTACTGGCGCCATCCGCAGGACAAAACGACAAGGCGGGACGATTCTCTACCGAGGCTGTCGAGTCGCTGGGTGAGGCCGGACTGCTTGGGCTGATGCTACCCGTGGATTTTGGCGGTTCAGGGTTAGGTCCTCGCACGTTTGCCGCTGTGACCGCGACGCTCGCCGAGGCAGATGCTTCTGTCGCCATGGTCTATCTCATGCACATCCTCGGCACCGCGGCTATCTCGGCGGCGCGCCCAAGCGCGGCTCAGGCACTCACGCCCATACTGCAGGAGATCTGGTGCGGGTCGCCACTTATCCACTCTGGCTTTCAGTGAAGCCGGCTCGCGCAGTCATTTCTGGGCGCCTATATCCCGCGCACATCGGAATGGTAACGGCGTGCGCATCAGCGCCAAGAAATCGTGGGTGACCAGCGCGGGTCATGCGCAGAGCTATGTCGTTTCTGCGCTTGCCCCTGAAGGGACGGGACCGACCGATTCGACCCTCTATCTTCTTGCAGCGGAGACGCGCGGCCTTTCAGTGGCGGGGCCCTGGGACGGTCTGGGACTTCGGGCCAACGCTTCTGCGCCCATTGTGCTGGACAGACTGCGAGGTCCCATCCGACTTTCAGCTTACTGATGACGGCGCCGGCTTTCCGGCCATGCTAAACGTGGTGCTCCCGCTGTTCAATTTGGGGGCGGCATGCGGTGGCCCTGGGATTGTGCCGAGCGGCAGTTGCCGGAACTGCGTCGCACCTCAAGAACGCGAAATTCGAGCATCTCGGCCAGAGCCTCGGCGAGAGCCTGCCTACGCTACGCGCGCAACTCGCGACGATGCAGATTGATACCGACGGGCTGTCGGCGCGCATCGATGATCTGATTGATCATCTTGAAAAGCCGCGCGAGACGACCATGCTGCGCGTGCTTGAGTCCAAAGCAGCTGCAGGCGACGTCGCGATCAGCGTTACCTCGGCAGCAATGCGCGTTTGCGGCGGTGCGGCGTTCTCAAAGCATTTGAGCATCGAACGCCTGTTCCGCGATGCGCATGCGGGCGCTGTCATGGCGCCAACGGGCGATGTTCTGCGCGAGTTCATCGGGAAGTCGCTGTTGGGAATTCCGCTCTTCTGAGATCCAGAGCTTCTGCGATAGCGAAGACATTGTTTTTTGAAACGTCGCTGACAGGAAGCGTGGAGGCCTATGAGCAAAACAATCTGGCTGGGAGCTGTTGCATACAATCCGAAAGTGGTCACGATTTGGGAGGGGATGCGGCGCTATTTTCACGAGGAAGCGCATCTTCCCGTTGAGGTCGTACTATTTCAGAGCTACGAGGCGCAGGTCCTTGCACTGCTCGCCCAACCGGGCGATGCCGTGCCACGTATCGATATCGCCTGGAACACAAACCTTGCTTACCTGCAGGCGGATGAGTGGAGCGGCCATGCCTGTCGCGCGATCGCCATGCGCGACACCGATCTCGGCTGGATGACAAAGATCGTCGCGGTCAGCGGAGGTCCCATTTCCACGCTCGCGGATCTGAAGGATCGGACGCTCGCGCTTGGCAGCCGAGACAGCGGACACGCAGCGATTCTTCCCGTTCACTTTTTGGAGCAACAAGGCATGCGCGAGGGAAGGGACTACCGAACGCTGCGCTTCAACAGCGACGTAGGCAAACATGGTGATACCGGGACCAGCGAAGTGGAAGTGGTGCGCGCCGTCCTCGACGGGCGAGCCGACGCCGGCGCGATCGGCAGCCCCTTCTGGAACACTGTTCGCAGCGAACATCTGGTGCCCGAAGGCGGCCTTCGTGAGATATGGTCCTCTCCGCCCTACAACCATTGCATGTTCACGGCGAGGCCTGATCTCGATCGTCGAACAGGAGCGCCGGTTCGCCGAAGCGCTCTCAGCCATGAGCTACGACAACCCGGTTCATCGCCCGATACTCGATGCCGAAGGACTTGCAGCGTTGGCTGACGCCTCACCTCGATGGTTACGCTGCCTTGCGGCAAGCCGCGGCCCAACAGGGATTCTTCGAACCAGCTATTTGCCAAGTCGGCCTGAGAGATGAGACGGTCTGCGTCAAACAGGTCTTGCTGGCCGGGTCTTCGCTGACAGCCTGGACAACGCTTCATGCGCAGTTAAAGATTCTTGCCAGCTTATTCGCGTGTTCGCCTTCGCGGTCGAAGGCGCGGCGGACCGCAGCGAACGACTCGGAGAGAGGAAAAATCTCTCGCGTCACAAGCAGATCGGCATCTTCCGCGCCGACCGGATGCCAGTACACACCCTCAGCGGTAATCGTGACTTCCGGCACTAGATCGGTTCGGGTAACGGCGACACCTTCGGTTGCAGACACCACGCAACGCGATCCGGCGTATGACTCGGTCTTCTGCCGCAATCTTCTCCTCGTCGAGGAATTGACGGAACTCCTCCGCCTCGGCATCAGTCGAAACGGTCGCTGCCAGTCGCACTCGAAACCCATGCGCACGAGCGCGCTGAATCCCTTCGCGTGTTCGCGCCCATGTGCCGGGCCCGCGATGGAGGTCGTGCAGGTCTGGCGTCGCGCTGTCCAAGCTGATTTGCAGGACAATTCGATCGCGGGGCAACGCTCGCAAGGTTTCCGCGCGTCGTCCGGTAAACAACATTCCGTTGGTCAGCACCGTGGTCGGAGCAGCTGCAGCGCAAGCAAAGCAGAATCTCGCCGATATCTTCCAGCAGAAACGGCTCGCCTCCGGTGACGAAGATCTCTTTCACGCCAAGTTCCGCCGCTTCGCGAGCGATTTGCTGCACACGCGCGAGCCCTAGTTCCCGTCGCGGCGCCGTGGGCGACGAACGCACACAACAGTAATCGCAATGCAGGTTACAGTCGAAATTCGTGTAGAGCCAAAGCCGCGAGCCCACCGGCCGATTGTCTTCGCCAGGCGCCGCAACGCTCCCACAACGGAAAACCCACCGCGTGCGGCCTTTTTCGACTGTAGCCTCGAGCAGCGGATTCCCGGTGAATCGGCACCACGTTTCCAACTCTGGGCCGACGCTCTCTTCGTCACCGACCACCGCGACCAAATCGCCCGGCCGGCTGCGGCGCAGCACAGCGATCAACTCCGGCAGGAGGCCAGACGCGAACGTCTTTCGCCCAATATCCAGATTGATGTCAGCCTTCATCGGAATGCGCATTTTGTTACCAAAGTCTCAGAGACACGAAGACCCAGAGAAAACTGCACTTTGAGACTTCGTGTCTCGTAGCGTTGAGCTCTATTAGCGCTTTTATCCAGTTTTCCGATCCCGTCACTTTAACCGACACATCGGAAATGAAATCTGCAAGGGCTTTCCATCCGCCGTGCCGCGGTGATCTGTTGAGATAAGCAGTGGGCCAGCTTTCTTGTAGCCCTGCCCACGTTGCGATCACGAGGCTGGGCTTCTTGGGTCCGCCACGATGGTAGATGAATTGCCTGACTCGGTTGTCTTTGCCAACGTAGAGATCCCAGGTGTCGCCGGGTGTGTAACCGCCACCTCCGCAGGATACTTCACCGAGACCAGCTTGGCGGATGTTTTCCCTATTGGCAATTTTTGCATGCCCTTATCGGTCACACTGGCGCTCGTGTCCCAGTAAGCATGCAACGGGAACAGTAAGCCAATAGTTATCGTTGACGAAAGACGGCTCGATTTCGTTCTTTACGGCATCGGTTTGGCTGCTCAGTTGAGAGCGCACGATATGTAACCTTCACCGGCTTGCCGTCTTTGTCTGTTCCTTCGTAGGAAACCTGTTGGTCTTTGGGCTCCCACTCCCACATGTGAGCAGCTTTGAAGAGCCAGGAGACTCCCCATTCCAGGTGTAACGGATTGCCTCGATTTGTCCAAACGAATCGAGGCCGTAGGTCTTTGCCACCTGTTCGAGCAATCGGCGGGAGCGATGCTGTGACCCAGACTTCGCAGGGAGGACCAACAGCATGATGAAGGCTAAAAGGCGGATCACATCGAGTCGACTCAAGTTTGTCATGTACGTCCTCCTCGGTGAATTGAATTGATGTTGTCTTGGATCAGCCTCCCGACTTCGGGATACAGAAATCGCGTGTTGTGTTAACCAGCCTTAACTGAACTAGTCCCTTGAGTATTGAGGCGCTGCCGGCCGCCTGAGCCGGCGCAACGCAATAATTGCACCGGCCGTTGCCACGATCCGTATTCCAGCAGCATTACCCAGCCAGGAAGCCACCCACGGACGCCCAAGTGTGCGCAAGTGCCAAACGACGTAAGTGGGGATAATGCTCACAGTCCAGAGGATCATCGGCAGCGTCGAGGCCGACGTCAGAAATGGCAGCAGCCATAGAAGATACCATGGGAATACGACAGGTGCGCACAAAAGCGATGCTGCCATCGGCCAGGCAAATGCGTCCGGAGACCACTCAGACGACGCGCTTCTTAGCCAGGTTGCAGTCACAAATCCGACGAGCACTGCCAGCCCAGCTACCAACTGCGGAGGCGCCACTCGCTCGAGTATGGCAAACACGGGACCATTAAAGCGGAAACTCGCCACATACGTTCCAAGCGAGCCGATCGGAAGGCGACCGTGGTTAAGAAATGGCACGTACAGGAGTCCGACTATGGCTGCTGCCAGCGCAGCGTCGCGAATGCGAACTCGCTTCCAGTAGAGTGGCATCAGTACGATCGGCAAAAATTTCACTGCTACGGCCAGCCCAAGTCCGACGGCTGCAGTAGCCCGCCATCGGCGCTCCAACGCAGCGGCGGACACCAGCAACATTAGCACGCCAACAATATCAATGTGACCGCTTCCCGCTACTTCAAGGGCCAACAATGGGTTCCAGGCGAACGCCAGAACCAGGTGCGCGCTCTGCCGGGTACGACGCAGAACATCGAGCAACACGAGAATAATCGCGAACTCGCAAACCACAAAGGCCACTCTCAGTGCAAAGGTAGACTCCTGAATCGCGGTTACTGCGCGGAAAAAGAGCTGCGCTCCTGCCGGGTATGGGCTCGGTAGCTCCGGGTTGTTCAAGTTGCGGGTTTCCGGGGTATGCAGCCCTTTAACGGCAGGATCCGGGGAACGACAATGTAGGGGTTGTAGCCGAGCCGCTGCAGGCGGCCATCCCAAACATATCGATGAATATCATCATCGGGGCCGGGGGCATCCGAAGAAATTCAACGTGCCACACACCAGCCAGGACGAGCCCGATGACGACGACGCGCCGGGGAAATCTTGGCGTTGCGAAAAACTCACGGATCGCCAGGAGGTATACGATGCCCGCAAGTGCCAAAGAGGCGATGAAGTACGGCCCACCCCTATCACCGAAGTTGCGTGAGCAGATCGTTAGCGCCACGCACAACGTGGCGCCGAGTACGTACACTCTCCACGCGGAGGTGACTTTCACAGTTCTCCCGTGCTCGTCCGTAATTGTGCCGCCACGAGCTCCCACTCCTTAAGCCACTCCGCCGTGCGTGGCGCCCTTGCCGGAGCCAGACGCAACTCCGCTGCCAGCCGAGTCAGGTCATCGGCTACATCAATATCGTAAAAAGGATCTGCGAAACCTACGGAAAGCTCAAGAGCTCGTGCGCGCGACAGGAGTCTCTCCAGCGCACTGCTGGTGCCCATTCCGTCGCGTGCGAAAAGCGTAGGATGAGAAGCCTTTGCACCTACGAGATAGTAGCCTCCGTCGTGCGTCGGTCCCACGACTACGTCATGTGCAGCCAGCGTTTCGAACGCGTCTTCGAGAACAGAACGCGGCAGGTGTGGGCTGTCGCTGTTGAAGGCAATGGTTCGTCGTTGATGATCTTGCGCGAAGTGCGCAAACACCGAAGTAAGGCCTGCAGCAAGACCTTCACCTTTCTGCGCAACTACGCTCGCTTCGTTGCCCGCCAACTGCGCCAGCTCGTTTACGTCCGAGTCCGGGCACATGATGGCAACCTCCACATGGCTCAATGACCGCGCCAGTGCCAGCGTGTCGCCCAGAAGACAGCGATAGAAAGCAATAGCAGCCTCAGGAGAAAGGCTGGCAGCCAGGCGGGTTTTGACCGTGTCCAGCCTTGGTGCTTTCGCCATGATTACCAGCACTCGGTCACTGCCCGACGAATGCACCACCGTCTCGCTTGCGGATTTCATAAAACTTGACGCGGACCTAC
>CAVUOF010000013.1:0-241916 GCA_963743045.1 uncultured Acidobacteriota bacterium | reverse complement strand
CTCGGAGTGACCGCCGAGACGCCCGAAGTGCTCGGACGGGTGGCCCATCGTCGGGACGTCGCGGACGATGTTCACGCCTGGCGGTCGATCGGGACGATCAGCATCGTCGCACGCTGGTGCGGCCGCGCCTCGGGGTCGGTGACCGTCATGACGATCAGGAAGTCGGCGATCGAGCCGTTGCTCGTGTACCACTTGTGGCCGTTGATGACGTACTCGTCGCCCTCGCGCGCAGCGCGCGTCTGGAGCGTCGTCGGGTCGGAGCCCGCGTTCTCGGGCTCGGTCATCGAGAAGGCGCTGCGGATCTCGCCGGGCAGCAGCGGCTCCATCCAGCGTCCCTTCTGCTCGGGGGTGCCGAACATCGCGAGGATCTCGGAGTTGCCGGAGTCCGGCGCCTGGCAGCCGAACACGTTGGGGGCGTACGCACACGTGCCGAGGATCTCGTGCATCAGGCCGAGCTCGACCTGGCCGAAGCCCTGGCCGCCGAGGTCCGGCGGCAGGTGGGCGGCCCACAGCCCGCGCTCCTTGACCTGCTCCTGAAGGCCTACGTACAACTGCCGGCGATCGTCCTCGGAGATTTCGTCGATGATCGTCTCGAGCGGCCAGATCTCCCGCGGACGAACTCGTTCATCCAGTCCAGCTGCTCCTGGAACTCGCGGTCGGTCTCGAAGTCCCACGCCATGGCCTCTTCTCGACTCGGTTTTCCGCTTGACCCTAGCGCAGCGGCGGCCGCACCTTCTGCGTGGAATGGTGCAGTCGCGGCCAGTAGTTCGCCGATCGTCATCGCGCTGCGCAGCCGCCACGGCCGACGGGCATCCACCACCGTCTCGTGGAATGTTTTTTCCATGAGCCTTCTCGACGTCAAGGTCGATGACGACGGCGCGTTCCAGCGCGCCGACAGTGTGTTTCGCGAGATTCCGAAGTTCGAGGCGGCGCGCTACCACCTCTACGTCTCCCCGCCTGCCCGTGGTCGCATCGGGCGATCATCGTCCGCCAGCTCTGTATGCTCGAGGACGCGATCTCGATCTCCTAGGCGACCCGTTCCGCGACGCGCGGGGATGGGCATTCCGCGACGGCGAATTCGTCGACCCGGTCGAGGGCATGAGCTTCCTGCGCGAGGCCTACGACGCGACGACCCGGCCTTCGACGACCGTGTCAGCGTGCCGGTGCTGTGGGACCGCCAGGAGCGCCGGATCGTGAACAACGAGTCCGAGGAATCATGCGGATGTCTTCAGCGAGTTCGAGCGTTCGCCACCCGGAGGCCGACCTCTACCCGCCGGACCTGCGCGCCGAGATCGACGCGGATCAACGACCGCGTCTACGGGAGGTCAACAACGGCGTCTACAGCGCCGGGTTCGCGCGCAGCCAGGAGGCCTACGAGCGAGCCTTCGACACGCCTGTTCGACGCCCTCGCTGGCTCGACGAGCTGCTCGGCGGCGCGCGCTACCTCGCCGGCGACGCAGATCACCGAGGCCGACTGGCGGCTTTCCCGACGCTCGTCCGCTTCGACCCCGTCTACTACAGCGCACTTCCGCTGCAACGGCCGGCCGATCGCCGACTTCCCGAACCTGTGGCCGTACGCGCGCGAGCTCTACCAGCAGCCCGGGATCGCGGAGACGTTCGAGATGGCGCAGATCAAGGAGCACTACTACACGACCCACGACGAGCTGAACCCGAAGCACATCATTCCGCTGGGCCCGCTCGAGTCGACTGGCCGCGCCGCACGGGCGCGGCTGACGGGCGGTCAGGTCTATAGAAAACGGCGCGCGCTGCCGATAAGTGGAGAGGTTGCCGCCGTTTGCCTGGCTCTCCCCGCTTGGAGCTCGGCATGCGCGTACCGGCGACTTTGAGCCCGGCCCGCCCGCTTCCCTGCGATGTGGGCCGGGCTCGGCCGCCGCCTCAGTGGAGCGATACAGTCGGCGACGTGGCTTCTGAGCATCTCGAACGATTGACCGCGCTCGACGCGTCGTTCCTGCATCAGGAGAGCTCGACGGCCCACATGCACGTCGGCGCGCTGACGATCTTCGACGGCCCGCCGATGGCGCCCGAGGAGCTGATGGACCACCTGCGCGGGCGGCTGCACCTCGTGCCCCGCTACCGCCAGAAGCTGTCGATGCCGCCGTTGGGGACGGGCCGGCCGCTGTGGGTCGACGACGAGGCGTTCGACCTAGAGGACCATGTGTTCACCGCCGAGCTGCCGCCGCCCGGCGACGAGGGCCAGCTCGAGCACTTCGCGGCGCGGATCTTCTCGCGCCAGCTCGACCGTATGCGCCCGCTGTGGGAGATGTGGCAGGTCACGGGGCTGGCCGACGGCCGCTTCGCGCTGTGTTCAAGACCCACCACGCGATGATCGACGGGATCGCGGGCGTCGACATCGGCCAGGTCGTGCTCGACCTGACGCCCGACCTGCCGCAGACACCTCATCCCGAGGAGGCGTGGACGGCCCAGCCCGAGCCGTCGCCGGTCGGCCTGCTCGCGGCCGGAGCGATCGGCGCCGCGCGCGCCGGCGTGTCGCTCGCGCTGCGCGCGGCGAGCGCGTTCCTGACCCCGCAGCGCGCGCTGAACACGGCGTCCGCGAACGTCGAGGGCCTGGCCGAGGTCGTGCGCGCGGGCCTGGACCCGGCGCCCGACAGCCCGTTGAACGTCCCGATCACCAAGAGCCGGCGCTACGCCACGCTGAGCACGTCGCTGGCCGACATGAAGACGATCAAGAACGCGTTCGGCGGGACGGTCAACGACGTGATCCTGGCCGCCGTGTCGGGGTCGCTGCGCAACTGGCTGCACACCCGCCGCGTCCCGACCGAGAACCTCAACCTGCGCGCGCTGGTGCCGGTCTCGATCCGCACGATGGGCGAGCGCGGCCAGCCCGGCACCGGATCGCCGTGATGCGCGGACCGCTGCCGGTGCGGATCGCCGACCCGATCGAGCGCCTGGCCGTCGTACGGGCGGCGATGGACGGTCTCAAGGAGTCCAAGCAGGCGGTCGGCGCCGAGGTGCTGACCAGCGTCCAGAACTTCGCTCCGCCGACGGTGCTCGCCCAGGCGTCGCGGCTGAACTTCTCGACGCGGCTGTTCAACCTGATCGTGACGAACGTCCCCGGTCCGCAGTTCCCGCTCTACGTGCGGGGCCGGCGGATGGTGCGTGCGTTCCCGATCGCGTTCCTGCCGAAGAATCACGCGCTGGCGATCGCGATCATGAGCTACGACGGCCAGGTCAACTTCGGGCTCCTGGCCGACCACGATGCGCTGCCGGACGTCGAGGTCATCGCCCACGGCATGCGCGACGAGATCGCGCGCTGCTGGCGTTGGCGGGCGAGGGTTCGTCGACCAACGGCGCCGGCGGGCCGGGCTGAGCCTCGGCGCTATCGCCGCCCGTGGCGGCTCTTCGACCGCACGGTGTGCAGCACTCGCAGGCGCAGCGTCGCGTCCGGGTGCTTGGGCGCGAGCTCGCGGTTGCCCCCGTTGTCGATCGCCAGCGTGTAGAAGGTGTACTTCTTGCCTCGCTGGAGCTTGACCTTGGTCGAGTGCTGCGTCGTCGTGAGGAAGCGCCGCGCCTGCGCGCCGTTGATCGAGCGGTAGACCTCGAACTTCGCGACGCCGGTCGAGACCACGCCGGGCGGCGGAACGTCGGACCCGTTCCAGCGCAGCGTCACCGTCGTGCTCGTCGGCTTGCTCACTGTGAGCTTGGAGGCCGGCGGTGTGCGGTCGATCGACTTGGCCTGCTCAGGGCCGCCCCGGCGTTGAGGATGCCCCAGCCCAGGTCGTCGGTCCAGCCGACCCCTGCCGGTCGCGTCGCCGTCTGCTTGAGCAGGTTGATCGTGTCGGCGGCGCTCATGCCGGGGTTGAACGAGCGCACGAGCGCGGCCGCCGCGGCGACCTGCGGCGCGGCCATCGACGTGCCCTGAAGGTAGGCGTAGCGCTGGTCGCCGCCGAACTGGTGCGGCAGTTGCACGCGGGCTGGGCCGGCGGTCCGGCGCTGCCGGTGTCGAGCAGCGTCGTCTGCGCCGGGAACGCGCCGAGCAGCCCGGCCGGGCCGCCGTCTGGGCGCCGTAGGCCCCGTAGGCGGCGATCGAGATCTGCGTGCCGTGGCCGGCGAACGGGGCGCGGTGCCCGGCGAAGTCGGCGGCGGTTACGTCGAGCCCGATGCCCTGGGTGATGTTCGGGCCGGTGTTGCTCGGCTGAAGGACGTTGGACGGATCGCCTTGCTCGGTGACCGGGGCGTCTGCGGCTGCGGCGACAAGGACGACGTTGTGCGCGTAGGCGTAGTTGATGGCGTCGACGATCGGTTTGGCCGCCGGCTCGGTGCCCTCGGTGCCGAAGCTCATGTTGATCGCGTGCGCACCCTTGTTCGTTGCGTCGACGATCGACGCGGCGACCGAGCTGTCGGACAGGTCGGTCTTCTCGACGATCAGCCGGCACCCGAGCCCGCGCCGACCATGCCGATGCCGTTGCCGTCGGCTGCGCACGCCAGCGACGCGACGTGGGTTCCGTGGCCGGCCGGGTCCACCCCGACGGGGCCGTCGGCCGGGTTGTTGTCCTGGTTGACGTCATATGCGAGCCGCCCGCGAAGTCCGGGTGGTTGACGTCGACGCCGGTGTCGATCACGCCGACGAGCGCGTTGCGGCCCTGGTTGATGTCCCATGCCGCGGGGAAGTTCTCCTTGGCCGCCCACCACTCGTACGTCGTGCCGGGCGGCGAGCCGGGGATCAGCTGCACGAACGCCGGGTCGGTCGGCGCGAACCGCTTGGTCGCGCGATGCTCGGCGGTGACCGAGGCGACGCCCGGGTCGGCGCGCAGCCGGCGGACGAGCTCGTGCGTGCTCTGCCCGCGCCCCGGGCGCAGCGTGACGAGCCCGATCTGCGGGATCTGATGCCCGGCCAGGCGGCCACCGGTCCGCTCGGCCACGGCCCGCGGCGTTTTGGCGGACGGATCGCCGGTCGCGGCGGCGCCGTGCGTGAGGACGAGCAGCCGTCCCGTCGGCGTGGAAGCGTGGGCCACCGGAGTGAGGGTCGCAGCCAGGACGGTGGCCACGATGAGGGAGGGACGCCTCATTGGGGGATAAGATCACATTTGGCAGCGCATAACCCCGCCTGGACCCGAAACGCAGTGTGACGGACCGACCGGCGTTCCGCGTCAGTAGCCGAGCGCGAACTTGGCGTCCTCGCTCATGCGGTCGGGCGTCCACGGCGGAATGAACGTCATCTCGCTGGTCACCGAGTTGACGCCGTCGAGCTCGGAGACGAACTCGTCGATCTGCTCGGCGACCTGCGGGCCGATCGGGCACGCCGGGGTCGTCAGCGTGAACGAGACGTGGACGTGACCGGCGTCGATATCGATCCCGTAGATCAGTCCGAGCTCGACGAAGTCGAGCCCCAGCTCGGGATCGATGACGTTGGCCAGCGCCTCTTCGACATCGTCGACAGTGAGATCAATCATCGCCCTTGAGTCTAGCCACCGTCCCGGTATAGGTTGGGCGCATCGTCTCCTTCTCGGACCAACACTCTTTGTTGCGGTGTTCCGGAGACCAGGACGGACGACGCAATCGCTGCGCCGCACCGCGCTCTCACGGGCGTTGGCATCGGAGTCCGACCTGACCGTCGACCTATCGGACCTGACATTCGCCGACCCGTCGCTGATGCTCGACCTCGCGATGGTCGCGCGGCTGCGCGCAAGGCCGGCCACGTCATGACGGTCCGTGGCGCCCAGCCGCAGATCCACCGACTGATCGAGATGGTCGGGCTCAACCGCCTGCCGTCGGTGGCGATCGAAGCCCCTGCTCCGGCCTGAGCAGTTCGTAACTTGCTGCGCCCGGTCGTGTCCGGGCATGCGAGCCCTCACCATGGCCGTCGTCCTGGGTGCCTGCGCGCTGATCCCCGGCGCCACGCTGGCCCTCACCGCGTCGCGCTCCTCCCCCCACCCCCAAGACGCCGACGGCCGAGGCCAATTCTGGAGTGGTCATCTTAATTAGTTGGCTAAACTCCCTGGCTGATTACCTGTCTTAACGTTTCGACATGCGATGCATTGGAAGATTAAGGTGACGAAAGTGAGAGACAGCCTGATGTGGTGACTTCTCGTGCCTTCGTCGCCTGCTCCTTCCGCTACGAAGACTCGGCTTGTTGGGTAGCCGGCGGCGCCTGATCTTCAGTCGCAGATGTCGGCGGACTATCAGTTGATTCTTGTGTCAGCTCTTCCGTCGTGACTTGGGCATGTTTGACGACGGCATCAAGCGCCTTATGAAATCGAAGCCTGTTTTCGATACTAGACAGGCCCCGACTCTTTGTCAAGCGAGCCCTCACGGCCTCTTCAGGCTCTCGAACTGAGCGTGCAATGCGGTCAATCTCGGCGTCAATTTCGGCCTGATCGATGTCGATTCCTTCCTTGTCCGCGATCTGTCCGACGACAATCGCCGAGCGCAAATCCCGGACTGCGCGAAGCCTTGCTTCCGCCCGGCGCTCCTCCCAGTTGATCTCTTTCATCGCTTCCGGCGGAAGCTGTCGCATCATTCGATAGGCCAGATCCTGTAGCATCTCCCGCGTCTGTTCCTCAACCAGAGACTCGGGAAGAGGAAAGTCATAGCCGTCGATGAGCGTCTTTGAGAGATCGTCGCGCAACCTGGCTTCGGCATCGAACTCGGCTCTCTGCTCCAAATCGGCACGCGTTTGCTTGCGGAACTCTTCGAGCGTCAACTCCTGGTTTTCGCTCAACTCCTGGACGAAGTCGTCGTTCAGCTCAGGAAACTCCCTTCGCCTCACTGCCGTCACCGTAGCTGTGAAGTCTACGGTCTTTCCGGCCAGCCCCTTGGAAGAGAAATCTTCAGGATAGGAGACGCGAAACTCCCGCACGTCGCCCGCTTTGACTCCGGTGAGGCCCTCGTTGAATTCGGACTGAACACCCTCGCCACCAAGCTCGATCTGAACGTCATCGGCGCGCAAGTCCTCAGGCTGGTCCTCTCCATCGCTGATGAGGTACTTGCCAACCAGATTTGCGGAGATAAAGTCCCCCGTCTCAGAGGGACGATCCTCGATGGGAACGAGCTGCGCCGCTCGCTCGCGCAGTTGTTCAATAACCTGATCCACATCCTTGTCGGTGACCTTGGCCAGGCGCTTGACAGCGTTCAGCTTTTTGTAGTCTCGAAGTTCGAATTCCGGAATTACTTCGACGCTGGCTTTGAACTTGAGCGGCTGCCCCTCGTCGATGGTCACGTCGCTGATCTCGGGCGAGCCAACGACTCTCAGGTGATTATCAACGATCGCGTGCTCGAGAGCGTGCGGAAGAAGCTCCTTGAGGACGTCGTCTTTGACGTCTTTGCCGAAGCGCTGCTTGACGACGGCTCGCGGGACGCGGCCGGGCCTGAAACCCGGGACCTTGGCAAACTTCGTGTATGCGTCGTAGGTCTTTTCGAACTCGGCCTTCACCTCGTCCGAGGGAATCTCTATCGATAAATCCTTCTTACATTCGGCGGCATCTGTGACCGCGACTTCCACCTTCAAAGCCTGTACCTTCCCTTCTGGCGGTTGTGGGGATGCGAAAGGGGGGACTCGAACCCCCACGCCTTACGGCACCAGTACCTAGTCTGGCGCGTCTGCCAATTCCGCCACTTTCGCGAGCCTCTTAAATCAATCAACACTAACATATCGGGGTGTTTGATACCAGTTGACCCACTTGCTCAGTATGGAGTGCGGCGACTTGTCGCCGCTTTTGATTTATATTCTGCATTACTGCGTAATGAAACGAAGAGGAATGGTGCGTGTCACATCTAATCCTGCAGTAGGTAACCCGAAAGCGGCGACAAGTCGCCGCACTCCATACTGAGCCGGCCTGCCGCGTTTCCCTGTTTATTCTCGTGAGCTGGCTATCCCTTGGCGTGCCCCCCATCCTCTGATATAAATGGCCGGCGTGACGCTTGTTGAACAGGTCAATCAGGATCTCACAGCTGCCATGAAGGCCAAAGACGCTGAGCGCCTCTCCGCTCTTCGAATGGTCAAGTCTGCTCTGAAGAACCGCGAAATCGAGAAGATGGCAGCCCTCGAAGACGCGGAAGCCATCAAGGTTCTCCAGTCGCTGGTCAAGCAGAGGCGCGACAGCATCGAACAATACGAGCTGGCAAAACGACCTGACCTCGCAGCCAAAGAGGCTGCCGAGATCAAAGTCATCGAAGCCTACGTGCCGGCTGCGCTCGATGAGAGTGCCCTGGCTGCCATTGTCGATCAAACGCTGACTGAGATCGGAGCCCAGGGCTCCAAGGACCTCGGCCGGGCGATGAAGGCTGTCATGGCTCGGCTTGCCGGACAGACTGCGGATGGCAAGGTGGTCAATGAACTTGTCCGCAAGCGCCTGGCTTAGTCCGACGTCAAACACGAACCGATAAAAGAGGAACAACGGCCGGAAAGAGGTCGTAAGGCTAATTACGATCGGCTCGAGCCGGTTCGAGAACTGGAGGTGGCTATGGGTCTCATACTTGGCGTGGTCGCGGCGATCCTCGATATCTTCGCGATCTACGACGTCATGAATTCGTCTCGCGATTGGGCATCGAAGGCTGTCCTTCTCGCAATCATTCTTCTGGTTCCCTACATTGGTGCGGGTCTCTACCTGTTTGCCTTGCGCGAAAAGGGTTACGCCTGAACAAGATTGGGAATTCATTTTTCTCCCTCCGCTGGTCTTCCATTACCCATCCGAAAGCGTGCTAAACTTAAGCTGATCGGGATACTTCCCACCGCTTCCTTGCCGCCAAAGGATCTCAGGTCGTCTTCGGTGAGCGCCGTATGGAATGCTGGAGTTTGCGCCCGTTCATAGCAGCAGTCTCGCCAGATGCGATCATTTCTAAAAGGGCGCGCTCCGGGAGCCATCATCTTTTGTCTATCGCTCGTCGCTGCGGTTTTGACAGCCCACGCTCAAACACCTTCATCCAATGATGATGCTTCGACTCCGAATGGTGACGAGGCCGAATCCAGTGCTGTCCTGGCAAACAGCAGCCAAGCGGCACAGCCCAAGACAAGCGCAGGAAAATTGTCCCGCTGGTTTGATCTGCAGATGGCCACTCTCAACCTCCGGTATCGCTACGCTGACAATAGTTTGGGTATTGTCACTTCCAACCAGTTGCAGCATAGAGAGGTTTTCAAAGGGCGATTGAAATTTGACGGGGATGGCAAATACAGCCTGAATGCCGGAGTCTTCAGTGGGCGGACCTTCATTGGTACCTGGAACAATACAGGCTGGGGCACCGGAGACGGACAGACAAATCTCGCCCTAAAGCAGCTCTACCTGAGCGCTGCTCCAATCGCAGGGCTCGAGCTGCAATACGGCGGTATCTACATTATCCGCGGTCAATCAACCGAGATTTCGAGCTACGATGATGATGGCTATATCATGGGTGAGCGGGTAACTATCAAGCGCCCTGACAAACTCTTCTTCGACGAAGTCTCCGTGACATATGCCTTTCTCGGGGATACCAACACCCCGAACATCAACAAGCGGTACTACCGGCTGAAACAGTCCAACTATCATCAGTTTCTTCTCGAGAAGAAGATTGGAGGCCGCGCGACCGTCTCTGCAGACTATACCTTTGAATCAGGAAGAGAGACGATGCGCGAGGCAGTAAGAGTGGATGTTCACGAGTCCCGAGTGCTCGACAGCGCCCGCTTTGAGAACTATCAAAGAGCCGGGGAGACTGCCGCGTATGGATTTGCCTTACATGGCGAGAAGGCTGTCACGAAAAGGCTGACGATTGTGGGGGGCTATGCACAGATCGATCCCAGGTATGGCAATCTCAACGCCGACCGCTTTCTGACTGGCAAACGGCTGTTTGTAGTGACCAACCTGCAGATCACCTCCGAGCTCACGTTCAGTGCGTACGCAACGCGGGCCGTTGCTAATTCGGTTCCGGTATCGCAACTAACCCGCGTGGATCTGATCATCAGTTACAACCTGCTGAGGCGTTTACAGCGCACTGGATGGTTCTAGACGCCGGAACGCGGCACTGGCTTAGTATGGAGTGCGGCGACTTGTCGCCGCTGTTGCGTTAGTTACTGTTGCGCTACGATTCCCACGCCTCATTTTTCTTCAATGCTACGCCAGCTAACTCAAAAGCGGCGACAAGTCGCCGCACTCCATACTAAGCCAGTCGGCTTCGTCAATGCCTGCGTTGCTCTATGCGTCATTTCTATAGTCGGCGCGTTTGCGCAAGAGCCGGCGAAACCCATTCGCCCAGCCGGTGCGCACGTTTCATACGGCTGCGGAGTTTGCCCAGCTTACAGGCGGCAGAGTCAACCTGGTCAGGAGCACCTCGCTGACCTTCCCGGACGGATCAACGCTCACGGGTTCTCAGGGCGGCATCGTCATGCAGAAGGTGGGTGAACCGCCGCGTCCCTATCCGGCCGGATTGCGCCTGCCAAGCCTCGATATCACCGCACTCGTTTTAGAGCCGCCGTTCATCTGGGTCGGGACACGAGATGGATTATTCACGATCGACATGCTTAGGGAAGGCATTAATGGTTACTACGCCGGTCAACGCTGGCTGCCGGACGATCATGTGACCGGCCATTGGGTTGGACTTGTCCGGCAAAGCGCGCGGCATCTGGGTGGAGACGCCGAAGGGCTTCAGCCGGATCGAGTACAGGCTCATGACGCTCGCCGAAAAATCAAAGGAGTTCGTCGAGCGCATTCGCGCCCGCCATGTTCGTTGGGGTCTTACGGCGGACTCCGACCTGCGTGTCCCAGGCGATCTTTCAACCAATCAGATGCGGTCGACTGATAACGATGGTTTGTGGACAGCCATCTATGTCGCCGCCGAATGCTTCCGCTATCGAGTCACGGGCGAGGCCGATGCTCGGGCGAATGCGCAACAAGGGATGCGGGCAATTCTTAGACTCGAAGAGATCACCGGCATTCCCGGTTTTCCCGCCCGCTCCTTCATCAGGAAAGGCATCGACATTCAGCCTCAGGACGGCGAGTGGCACGATACTCCCGACGGTCAATGGCGCTGGAAGGGCGACACAAGCTCTGACGAAATCGTCGGCAACTATTTCGTCTACCCGATCTATTACGACCTGGTCGCCGATGAAGACGAGAAGCGACTGCTGGCGGCGGCCCTCGACCGCATCACCAATCACATTCTGGATCATGGGTATCAATTGATTGGCGTCGACGGCAAGCGCACTCGCTGGGGCTGGTGGGGGCCCGAAGTGATCTGGGAGGACCCAGACGAGACGGGATTGCGCGCGTTGCACATACTGGCGCATCTGCGGACGGCGATGCACGTTACACAGAGCGAGGCCAATCGCGCGAAATACAAAAGACACTACGACGAACTGATCACCAGGCATCGCTATCATCTGCTGACGCGCAATCAGAAGATCAATATTCCCGGGCGTGTCAATCATTCGGACGATGAGCTGGCGTTCCTCTCGTACTACCCGCTACTGCAATACGAGACAGATGCGGAGTTGCGGAAGGTCTACGCGGAGAGCCTCGAGCGTGCGTGGCAGATCGAGCGGCCTGAGCGCAATCCGCTCTGGAATTTCATCTATGCGGCGGGCAGCGGCAGCAAAGAATTTGACCAGTTCGAATCGATCCTCACACTGCAAGAGATTCCTCTGGATCAAATCACGTGGACGGTAACCAATTCGCTTCGTCTCGATGTGCCGTTCGACAGGCAGGTAGACAGGCAGGGGCGCCGGCAGTCCTTGAAGGTCCTTCCCTACGATCAGTTGCCTATTTCAAAATGGAATGGAAATCCCTACGCGCTGGACGGCGGCAATGGCGGACGCAGCGAAGACGATGGGGCCTACTTTCTGCTGCCGTACTGGCTCGGCCGGTATCACAAGCTCATTGGCGAGTAGCCACTGCTTCCAATTGACTCTGCAAGCGCTTACGCATACCCTACGATCCAACTCAGTGTGCCCAGGAAAAATAGCTTGCTGGGAATCAATAGCCGTGCTTTATCAGAACCAGGCCACTGAAAGCACCGGATTCTTGTCACCCGTCTTTTCCGAGTGTTTGTAGCCGAAGAGTTACAATTTCGCGACGCGACGGGTCCAGTTCAATATTGCATTTCGCAACGTTGTAGGGGCAGGGCTTGTCCCTGCCCGTCCCGTGCCCGAAGGGCGCGGGTAAGTTTTCAAACTCTGACACCAGCAGATAAGGAGTCGGTGATGAATAGAAAATCCGTGAGCAGGCTCTTGTTCGTGAGTGCGTTTGTGTTTTTTACCGCGCCCTCCTTGTTCGCTCAGATCGGCGGCACCGGCTCGATTCAGGGAATCATCACTGACGCCACGGGCGCTGTGATTCCCGGCGCCACCGTGACAGCCACCAATGCCGCCACCGGCGTTAAGACGGAGCGCCAGACGACGGGAGCCGGATTGTATGTGCTCTCGCCGCTGGCACCCGGAGAATACAAAATCTCGGTCATGGCAACGGGCTTCCGACAACTCGAGCAAGACAAGGTAGTCGTCGACGCGCTCACCACGGTGGGCCTCAACCTGACTCTGCAAGTCGGTGCGTCGACCGAAACGGTGACGGTCACCGCGGCCCCCACACAGTTGAATACTTCCGATGCGCGACTCGGCACGACGATCCGCAACGAGTTGTATACCAACCTGCCGCTGGCGATGGGCACTGCTGTCGCGGGTTCCGGCATCGGCCAGGGCCCCAGAAATCCCGGCGCCTTTATTTTTTTATTGCCCGGAGTAACGGAAGGAAATCGCTGGGGCCAGATCAATGGCGCCCAGGGATTCTCAAAAGATGTCTTCATCGAGGGCGTCCCGATCACGGACCCAATACAGCAAGGCGAGGGCCGAACGATCGCCCTGGGGGTCTCGGTCGAGGCCGTTGAGCAATTCCAGGTGGAAACCAGCGGCACCGGGGTCGAGTTTAACGGGCAGGGATCCGAGAACTACACGATCAAATCCGGGAAGAAACCAGTTTCACGGCTCGGGATTCGAATACCTGCGAAATACCGTCCTGGATGCCAGGGGCTTCTTCCCGACGATTCGTCCGGTCGAGCATCAAAACGAATTTGGTGCCACTCTTGGAGGCCCGATCATCAAGAAGAAGGCTCTTCTTCTTCGGCTCCTACGACGGATGGCGTTATCGCGTTACCAGCCCGACGCAGCTCGTTTCGATACCGACGCTGAAAGAGCGGACCGGAGATTTCAGCGAATTGGGTGTCAATATCTACGACCCGATTTCGACGGTCTGCGTTGCCGGAGTCTGCACCCGAACACAATTCAGCGATCCTTCGCGCGGGACTGCAGCCAATCCGCAGGGACTCAACATCATTCCGGCCGCCCGCATTTCAGCGATCTCGAAGGTCTATCAATCCCTTTTCCCGGCTCCCACCAGCACCGGCGTCGCAAACAATTATCTGGGCCAGGTGCCAGTCGGCTACAACAACGACAGCTTCAACATCAAAGTAGACTATGACCTGACGACAATCAGCGTCTTTCAGGACTGTATACTCATGGCAAGAGAAGTCAGTCCGGGGCATACCGAGAAGTCAGCACCGCCGTTCCGCAGTCTGCGCTGCCGCTGCCCTACACGAGCACGCGGTTGGTTACGGAAATCCCGACCGTGTACCAGGTGAAGCACAGCTGGACCATCAGTCCCAATCTGATCAACCAAGTCAGCTTTGGCTTCGACCACTTCTTCGTTCCCATCACGAACGCTACTTCAGATGGTAAGTGGTCAACCAAGTCCGGGCTCAAGGGCCTGCCTCCCGGTGACGCCAGCGACGCTTTCCTGGAGGCAGCTTTCGCGGGAACCAATTCACCGGCGGGCTGGCGCGGTACAGATGCCAGAGACTTCGAGGACAATAACTACAACTACACGTTTCAGGACAGCGTGTTGTGGGTGAGGGGAAAGCATTCCGTTCAAATTCGGCTGCCAGTACCAGCGGACGTACGACAAAGTCAAGAACGATGACACCGGAACGCTTTTTGTGGCGAACTTCAGCAATAATCAGACTGCCCAATTCAGCTCGGGCAGCACGCTGAACACTGCCACTGGTAACTCCTATGCCAGCTTTCTGGTTGGCGCTCTGAGCACAGCGACCATCAACGAGGATACGGTGTCGGGCTCGGTGCCGACCACCGCCCAGTTCACGACCTATTCCATGTGGGCGGCGGACGACTACAAGGTGAATCCGCGCCTGACGCTGAATCTCGGGCTGCGCCACGACATCATGCTGCCCTACACGGAAGCGGACGACCACTTTACTTTTCTTGATCCGAACGCCCCGAACCCGGCGGCTGGAGGGCTGCCCGGCGCCTTGCGGTTCGGCGGAAATGTCGCGCCGGACGCGATCAGCTGTCATTGCAGTCAGATCGTCAATACCTATTACAAGGCTCTTGGGCCCGCGCGTCGGATTTGCTTATGCAATTAATGATAAGACGGTTTTGCGCGGCTGGCTACGGGATCTTGTATACGCGCCGCGGCGCGGTCGGAGGCCGGGAGAATGCGCGCCTGGGTCAGGCTTCACGGGACTTAACGCAAGTCCGGCGCTTGTCGCTCCGAATGGATTCGATCCGGCCTTTTATTGGGAGAACGGCATCCCGGCTTACGTCAAAGGGCCAATCTATGATCAGACCTATCTGAGCGGATTCAATTCGACGATCTCCGGAGGCGCTGCAGGCGGCACCTTGACCTACGCCGACCCGAACAGCCAGCCTCCTCGCTATCAGAACTGGAACATCTCGATCCAGCGCTCGCTTACGTCTTCATTAGTCGTGACCGCGGCTTATGTCGGCAGCAATGGCAAACAGCTTGCCGGGGCCGGCCGCGGCACGTGGTCAAATCAGATCGATCCCGCTTATCTGGTCCTGGGGAATCTGCTCAACCAAACGCCACGCCGGCAAACGTTGCAGCCGCGCAGGCCATTATTCCGGGCGTCAGACTGCCGTTCGCCAACTTTCCAGGGAACAATCGCGCAGATGCTGCGCCCGTTCCCGCAGTATAACGGCGTCGCAGATCCTTACGGCAACGTCGGCCAGGTGAACTACAACGCGCTGCAGGTGTCACTCCAGCAGCGCCTTTCACACGGACTGACCTTCAACATCAACTACACCTTCAGCAAGGCGCTGGGCAACATTTTCGGAATCCGCAGCGCTTATCTCGGGCAGTTGGACAGGACACTCTCCAACACTGATCAGCCACATGTCTTCAACGCGTTCTTCGCTTACGATCTGCCGTTCGGAAAAGGGCGCATGTTCGACTCCGAACAACAAAGTCAGTCGACTCGGTGATTAGTGGCTGGCAGCTTTCCGGTATCAATCGGTTCGCCTCGGGCACGCCGCTCGGGCCGTTCACTGGTACCCTGCAACGTGGGCACCGACGGGCACTTGCTACGCCAGCTTCAATCCAGCCTTTACCGGACCTGTGCGGATCAACGGAGACTGGGGTGACGGCAACGTGCTGGGCGCGGTAGCCAATGCCACTCCCTTTATTGACAAGAATGCCTTTCTCTCTCCGGCCGCGTTCACTTACGGTAACACGCCGGTGACGGGCGCCTTCGGGCTGCGCAATCCTCATCTTTGGAATACGGACTTGAGCGTTTCCCGGAATTTCCCGATTCGCGAGAACTTAGGTTTGTGTTTGGGGCCGATGGCTTCAACGTCTTCAATTATGTTCGTTTCGGAGGGATCAACACGAACATTACCAATGCCGCCTTTGGCAAGGTCACCTCTCAGGCCAATCTGCCGCGAGTGTTCCAGTTCAAGTTCAGAATCGAATTCTGATTATGGAGTGCGGCGACCCTGGGACCGCGGGCGTCCCGCCCGCATGACCGCGAAGGCAGGCGATATCGAAGTCATGCGGGCGGGACGCCCGCGGTCCCAGGGTTCGCCACTCCATACTAAGCCGGTGGGCGCCTTTCCCACGGGAACAGCCATGATTTCTATTTCACGTGTTCTGATATTGGCGCTGCTCGCAGTGACGGGCCACGCTCAGCAAACCAAACCCGCCGTCGAACCGCCGCTCGAATGGATCGAGCCGGAGACCGGCTACCGCGTCATCCGGCTCTCGCGCGAGCCGGGCAGCGCCAGTCTCTATTTTCATCAGAATGGCTATACCGCGTCAGGCGACAAGCTCGTCATCACGACGCCCAAAGGCATTTCAACTATTGAGCTCAAAACCGGCAAGATCGAGTTGATCGCGGAGGGGCGCGCAGGCAGCCTCGTCGTCGGACGCAAGACTCGTCAGGTCTTCTACATCAGGAATGGCGCGTTCATGGCCACGCATCTCGACACCAAGGTGACGCGCGAGATAGCTAAGCGGCCCGGATTTGCGCGGTGGCTCGGGCCTGGCGGTCAACGCGGACGAGACCCTGCTCGGCGGCAGCTTTGTGGAAGGCGAGATGCCTTCCAGTTTTCCGCCGCCCGCGAGCACGACGCCCGGGCAGGCGCGGGACAGCTATCCGGGCAAGGAAGACATGATGGAGCGGCGCCTTCAGGCGCGGCTGCCGATGTCGCTCTATACGGTCAACATCCAGACGGGCGAGGTGAAGACGTTTCACCACGCAACAGACTGGCTCAATCATGTCCAGTTCTCTCCGACTGACCCGGGCTTGATGATGTTTTGCCATGAAGGGCCGTGGCATAAGGTAGACCGCATCTGGACGATTCGCACGGACGGAACAGGGCTCACGAAGATTCACACGCGGACAATGGACATGGAGATTGCCGGGCACGAGTTTTTCGGTGCTGACGGAAAGACAATCTGGTACGACCTGCAGACGCCAAAATCGCAGGTCTTCTGGCTGGCTGGATACGTGCTCGCTACCGGCGAAAAGATCAGGTACAAAGTCGCGCGCGAAGACTGGTCGGTGCACTTCAACGTCTCGCCCGACGGTAAGCTCTTCGCCGGGGACGGCGGAGGCCCGCACAGCGTGGCAGCTCCGGGCAACGGTCAGTGGATATATCTCTTCACTCCAAAGAACGGTGCGCTCCAGGCGCAGAGACTGGTAAACCTGGCCAAACACGATTACTCGCTCGAACCCAACCTCACCTTTACCCCTGATGGGAAATGGATCATCTTCCGCTCCAACATGCATGGACCGACGCACGTCTATGCCGTCGAACTACGCGACCGAAGCAACCATTTGTAAGGAGCCTGGCCGTAAAGAACCTGAAGAGGCTCAATCAGCGGCGCATCGAAATCCGGCAAACGCTATCCGGAAACCCGGCCGGAAAAAATTCCTGAACGAGCACCGAAGGAGCGGCCCACGCGTCATCCACGAGCCGCCCTTCAAAACCCGATGATCGCCATCAAACCAGGATCTCAGAGTACTCCGGGTATGGGAATGGCTTGAACCCCGGATAAGGGCCAAATGTTGAGGCTGTCCATTCCCAGACATTTCCAGTCATATCCTCGCAGCCATTCCTGCTCGCACCGTGTGGAAACGCGCCGACCGGAGTCGTACCCAATCGCGTGCCGTTGAAATTGCAGAGCTCATCGTCCTCATCATTTGGGAGCTCATTACCCCACGGAAAGGCTGTCTTTGTACCCGCTCTCCATGTGGCGGCTTTTTCCCATTCGATCTCACTCGGTAACCGTCTGCCCACGAATCGAGCGTAGGCTTCGGCTTCGTACCAGCTGACGCCGGTGACAGGATCGTCAGGCGCTGGAGCGGCGGTCTCGAACATCCCCTGTACCATCCAGGGCTCGCCTTCTGACCAGTAGTTTGGCCGCGAGATTAGATTGGCCTCTCTCCAGTCCCAGCCCTCCTCCGACCATGCGCTCCGGGTCCTGTAGCCACCGGCCTCGATGAACTGCGCATACTGGCTGTTGGTGACCGGGTAGCGATCGATGCGGAACTCAGGCACCTCCAACTCAAGGGCTGGTTGCTCATTGTCGTAGATAAACGGCACCGCAGAGGTGACGCTTGCTCCAAGAACGAACGAGCCGCCGGGTATGGTTATGAGCTCGTGGTTGACAGCCGATCCAGGCAACCGGTCTGGCTTCGCTAATGCAGGACGGCGCTTGATGCCGGGGTCCAGCATCTGGAGCAGGTATGCAACCGTTTCCTGGTGCTGATACTCATGCTCGAGAACCAGGTGCAGGACCTGCTCATCGGCTCCGCTGCCCTCAATATATTCCACCACCTTCTCTCGGACGAGGGCCGCATAGCCTTCAATCTCCGACCGGTCAGGCAGAGTACCGGAGTCTTCACGTGGAGTCTTGATCGGATCAAAGATGAGCTGATATTGCGGTATCAAGGGAGACTCTCCCTTCAGCCGCATGAGCAGCCACCACTCCTCAAAGGCGGCGAGATGCCCGTAATGCCAGAGCAGGGGACGATATCCACCGCCTGGACTCTGACGGCTTGCATCTTCGTCTGCGAGCCATTTGTAGAGCCCATTGGTAGCCTCCCTGGCGGCCTCCATCGACCTGAGTAACTGTTGCGCAGAGACGAGTTCGCCCGTCGGCATGCTTCCTCCCCGATTACACAATTTTGAAAAACTGGTGTCTATATGCCATGCTTGCCTAATCACCCTGGGACTGATTTTGGGGAGTTATCTCGTGGGAGGCAGAATAACTGTTGGAGCTATAGGGTTGCAATAAGACAACCCGAAGCGTCGACTGCTTGGGAGAACGGAGGAATAAGGATGGCCGTCGGGAGGCAGTCTGGTCTAAAGGCTGGGCAGACCAGCAGCCACGAGAAAGAGGATCGATTCCCGGCCGATGTGCGCGCCGGCCTGACTGGATCACCCAAACGATTACCCTCAAAGTATTTTTATGATGCGCTGGGATCGCAACTCTTCGAGGCGATTTGCGAGCTTCCCGAATACTATCTTACTCGCGCAGAGAACGAGATTCTTGAACTCCATGCCGATGAGATCGCGGATCGTTTTGGTGGCTCCGCCACGCTCGGCGAGCTCGGCAGCGGAAGTTCGGTCAAAACGCGACTGCTGATCAAGGCCTTCCTCGCACGCCAGGCATCCCTCCACTATCAGCCAATCGACATCTCTGAAACGATCCTCACCCAGAGCTCGAGCTCCCTGATTAACGATTTCCCAGGTCTTCGAGTGACCCCGCATGTTGCTGACTACACGCGAGGCCTCGATATGGTCGAGCGAGATTCAAGCGAGCGGCTGTTGCTGCTGTTTCTTGGCTCAAATATCGGAAACTATGATGCTTCCCAGGCGCGGGGACTGCTTGTCAGCATCCACGACGCATTGCGGCCTGGCGAGGCGCTGCTTCTCGGTGCCGATCTGAAGAAGCCGCGCGCCGTGCTCGAGCCGGCTTATGACGATGCGCTTGGAGTGACTGCGGCCTTCAACCGTAACCTGCTTCTGCGAATCAATCGCCAGCTGGGCGGAGAATTCAATCTCGGCGACTTCAGGCACCGCGCGGTCTACAACGAAGAGATCGGCAGGATGGAGATGTATCTGGTGAGCTGCCGTTCGCAGAGTGTGCGCATACGCGAGCTGGGCCTGGCCGTCGACTTCGCTGAAGGCGAAGCGATCCATACCGAACACTCGTATAAGTATGACCTCGGCCAGCTCACGAGGCTGGCGGTTGAGACGGGCTATCGTCCTGATGCTACGTGGCTCGACTCGCGAGAGCAGTTCACTTGTCAGCTTTGGATGAGGTAGTTTAGCCACAAAAAGCTCAAAAAACACGAACTTGGTTCTTGAGTCTTTTTTTGTGGCTTGCGTGTTCGGCGAGGGCTTTATGCAACACGGCTCACTTCATAATGCCGGTACAACCGGTCTCGCCAGTTACATCCTCGAGGGCTGCAAACAGAAGACTGAATGGCGGACAGGCGTAGAAGTTGAACTCTTCGGTTTCACCTGCCCGAGTCTCGACCGACTTCGTTTCAGAAAACTCGAGGAGATTATCTCGGATTTCGATGGTGCGAGTGAGCACGAAAACGGGAGAATCATCGGCGCTTCAGGACTCATAGGAGCGTTGAGTCTCGAGCCCGGCGGCCAGCTCGAATTCTCCGGAAGACCTGTCGCCTCTCTCAGCCAGCTGGAACGCGACCTGCACGCTTTCTTCTCGTGGCTTGCATCAGCCTCCCACGATGTGAGAGCGACCTTCATCGCTATCGGATTCGATCCCTTGAGCAGCCTCGCGGTCCAAAAATGGGTGCCAAAAAAGCGTTACGAGATCATGCGGCCATATCTGGCAAAGCGGGGCGCAAGGGCCTGGGACATGATGTCGCGTACTGCAGCCGTCCAGTGCAGTATTGACTTTGAATCTGCGGAGGACGCGGGCAGGAAGTTCATTGCAGGCAACCGGCTCGCACCTATTGCGACGGCGATCTTTGCCAATTCTCCTTTGAAGGAAGGCCGGCTCTCCGGCTACAAGAGCGAAAGAGCCGCCGCCTGGCTCGAGACAGATCCGGACCGATGCGGTATCTCTCCGGCAGTGGAGGGGCGCGGCTTTTCTCTTGAGCGCTTCATCGACTACGCGGTGTCGGTTCCGATGTTCTTCGCTCGGCGTGACGGCCAGTACGTGGATCTGGCGGGAGTTCCGTTTTCGACATTCCTCAGCGGGGGCTCCGATCTACCCGAGCCGCAACCGAACGACTTCGCCGACCATCTGACCACGATTTTCACCGAAGCCCGTCTCAAGCAGGTCGTCGAATTGCGCAGCACCGATTGTGGCGGCATCGAGCAGATGCTTGCGATTCAGGCTTTCTGGAAGGGGCTGCTCTACCACGAGGCGACACTCGACGATGCCTTGCAGCTCGCGCCAAACCTCGACCTGGCCGAGTTCTTCGAGCTTCAGACTGAGGTTGCAAGGCACGGCCTGGCGGCGCGCACCGGCGCGATCAACGTGCTTGCACGGGCTAAGGGGCTGATTGAACTGGCAGTCGAGGGTCTGAAAGCAACAGCTCCCGATGAGCTCCAGTATCTTGAGCCGGTGAGAGAGCGGGTAATAAGTGAAGAGCTCTGTCCGGCAGATATCCTTATCAGAAACTTCAAAGGAAGCTGGCACGGCCAGATCGGCAAGGTGATCGAGTACCTTCGAATCACTTGAAGAATGGCTGCCAACCCGTCGAAAAGACTCAAGTAATTTTGTCTTGCGCCTTTTGTGGTAACAGATTCGAGGCAGGCCAGAATCGTCCGGAGATTCGCCTTTGAGTCATCGAGTCCAAGCCTTTGCGGAGCCTCTCCTTCTGATCAACGCTTCACTGAAGCCTTCGATCTCGAGTTGAAAGTGATTGGCCCAGGGCAGGCGCTCCGATGCTCCACGGCCGTCGTCGGTCCACCAGTGAACTACCGGCACATCACCCGGCAATTGCCATACGCGCTCGCATCTCACTCCGCCATGCTCGCCGGTAACTTCGTACTGTGATCTCCTCGCACACTCGAAGCTTGCGTCGAAAGTCGCATAACGGCCGCCACCGAAATCGAGGGTGCCGGTGGTCGTCAGATCGGCGCCGGTCTTTGAGAAATGCGCCAGAGCCGTTGCCGCCTCAGGTTCCTCCTGGAAGATCATCCTCGCCGTGCTGATGGAATAGCAGCCGACATCCCACATCGCACCTCCGCCCTTCTCGACGCTCAACGATGCGCGATGCTGGCGTGCATCGCTCATCAGAAATGAGTAGCTCGCGTTGACCAGTCTCACCGCTCCGATGATGCCCGAATCAATGATCTCGCGCACACGCCGGTGCTGCGGGTGGAAACGATACATGAAGCCTTCCATGATATGGACCTTATGGTCACTCGCGGCCACTTCTATGGCCTCCATCTCGGCTGGATTGAGTGCCAGCGGCTTTTCGCAAAGGACATGTTTCCCGGCACTTGCTGCCTTGACGACCCATTCCGCGTGAAGATGATTGAGCAGCGGAATGTATACCGCATCCACGTCGTCTGCCGCGAGCAACTCTTCGTAGTTTGCAAGCGCTCGTGCACCAGGGAAGCGCGCCGCTGCTTCTTTGGCGGCGTCCAGCCGGCGGCTGGCGATCGCGACGAGTTGCGCGTTGTGTGCCTCCGCCATGGCGGGAAGCATGCGTTCGTTGATGCGAGCCGCGCCAAGTACACCCCATCGGATAACCGATTTCTGCATGGAACCTCCGTACGTGCCGCTCTGATTGGCGTCCGCCAAAGATACGCTTGCCATAGCCTCTTGCAAAGGCTAAAGTGCGACAACTTCAAGCCTCAAGGTTTCAACGACACAGATCGAAAGGAGAGATTGATGGCGTCTCCACTGCTGAGAACAAAGAGCCCCGAACTGCTCATCAGCGAGGCTGAGAATCCCGACCGCAAGATGAAGAGGACTCTCTCTGCCCTCGACCTGACGGCGCTCGGTATTGGAGCAATCATCGGAGCAGGAATCTTCTCGTTGATCGGAACGGCGGCCGCGGGCGAGACCTTTTCCAGCAAGCTCAAGACTCCTTTGATCAACTTCATTATCGCGGCGTTCTCGGGCAACACTGTTTCTCTCGGCCGGCCGGGAGCGGGGCCGGCACTCATTCTTTCGCTTTTTCTGGCTGCCGTTGCGTGCGCCTTCGCGGCTCTCTGCTACGCCGAACTGGCGTCGATGATCCCGGTCTCGGGAAGCGCCTACACCTATGCTTACGCCACGCTTGGAGAGCTGATCGCGTGGATCATAGGCTGGGATCTGATACTCGAATATGCGGTTGGCAACATGGGCGTGGCCATCAGCTGGTCCGGCTATTTTATAAAGCTGCTGCGCAGCCTCACGGGAATCAGGTTGCCGTTGTGGCTTGTGACCGATCACGCGACGGCGACAAGCCTGATTCAAATGAACAGCCCATCGTTGAGTGATTTCTCCTCGACTGTGCTTCCGGTGATCGGGGGTCATGAGATTTCGCTCAATATCCCTGCGCTGACGATTGTTCTTCTGCTTACTGCGCTGCTGGTATACGGCATTCAGGAGAGTGCCAGGGCAAATACGGCGGCCGTGATCATCAAGATATCCGTTCTCATCTTCTTCATCGCATTCGGCGCCTTCTACATCAATCCTGTCGAATGGCATCCGTTCCTTCCGAATGGCTTCCCTGGCGTCATGACGGGCTCGGCGATCATCTTTTTTGCCTTCATTGGATTCGATGCGGTATCGACGACAGCCGAAGAGACGCGAAACCCTCAACGCGACCTGCCGATCGGGATGATCGCCAGCCTCGTTATCTGCACGGTGCTTTACGTTCTGACAGCAGGCGTAATGACCGGATTGAAGAAGTGGTCAACCTATGCGGGTGATGCGGCTCCAATTGCCTCGGCGATTGCCGTCATCAATAAACCGTGGCTCGAAGCGGTGATCAGCGCCGGCGCGCTTGCCGGTTGCACCTCGGTTCTTCTGGTCTTTCAGCTTGGACAGCCGCGTATCTTCATGGCCATGGCGCGCGACGGGCTGCTGCCGGAATATTTCTCGAGGATTCATCCGCGTTTTCGCACGCCTCATATGACGACCATCTGGACGGGTGTCGTCGTTGCAGGCGTAGCCATGGTCACCGACATCGGTTCGCTGGCAGACCTGACGAACATCGGGACTCTCTTCGCGTTTGTCCTGGTCTGCTTTGGGGTGATCGCGCTGCGGCGTACGCATCCCGGACATGAAGCGGCCGTTCCGCGTGCCGTGGGTTCCGCTCTTTCCGCTACTGGGAGTCTTCTTCTGTGCAATCCTCATGCTGAGCCTGCCCATGGAGACCTGGTACCGCTTTGTGATCTGGCTGGTTATCGGTCTGGTAATCTATTTCTTTTATGGTGCGCGGCACAGCCGTTTGCGAAAAATGTGAGGGCCAATTTGGAGTGCAGCAACCCTGGGTTGTCGCACCAAAGGTGCGACCTGAAAAAGCCCAGGGCGAAGCCCTGGGTACCGGTCACACAACAACGGCCAGCCCTGTCGGGGCGGCATTTCGCAAGCGTTCCTAGCTCTTTCGTAATAGCGCCCCGATGGGGCTGCCCTTGGTTCGATGATGAATCCCGGGGCTTCGCCCCGGGCTATTTCAGGTCGCGCCCTTGGCGCGACAAATTAAAGAGTTTGTGTGAGATCAGCCATCTCACTTCAGCCGTATCGCAGAGAAGTCATTGGATCAACTTGTGTGGCACGGCGGGCCGGGACGTAACAGGCGCTGAGTGCAACAATGGTCAGAAATCCCGCGACCATGCCCAACACCAGCGGGTCGAATTGGCTGATGTCCGTCAGCACGGCGGCGAGCAGGCTGGAAATCGCTGCGCCACTAGCCAAGCCAATGGCTGACCCGATGGACGATCAGCTTGCCGCCTTGCCGCAGAAAGAGCGTGATGACATCGCGGCGTTGCGCGCCCAATGCCATGCGGATGCCGATTTCGCGAGTGCGCTGGCTGACGATAAACGACATCACACCGTACAAACCAATGGACGCCAACAGCAACGCCAGCGCTCCAAGCAGGCCGGCCAGCAACGCGACGGTCTGGAACGGAATCATCTGCACTGCCAGCGAGTCGTCGACGAGGCGGAGTATAACGAACAGCTTCGGATCAAGAGCGGCAACTTCATTGCGCGCTGCCGTCATCACCACGCGGGCATCGCTTTCCGTGCTGACGATCAGGTATTCGCCCGCACTTCTGGTATTCCCTTGTGCGGTTGGCAGCGGGAGGTAAAGGAACGTTTCATCGGGCCGCCAAACCACGTCCTGCCGCGTGTCGTTCGTCAGCCCGATGATTTCGTATGGAGGGAAGCTCGATGTGGTATCGGAGGTGGCCGGCTGCGCCATGACACCGATGCCGATGTGTTTGCCGATAGGGTTTAGATTTGGCCAGAAATGGCGTGCGGTGGACTCGCTGATAAGCACGACCGCCATATTCGCTTGTTCTTCCTGTTCCGTGAAGCCGCGACCGCGCGTAATGCGGACGCCAAGCGTTTGAAAATAATTCGCGGAGACGAAATTGTAACTCGCTTGCAATGGGCGACTGGCCAGCGGTTCTTGTCCGGCAATGGTGATCGGGGTTGTGCCAATCCGACCCGACATGGGTTGCTGCTGCGCCTGGCTGACGCTTTTTACCCCCGGCAGCGTGCGCAAACGTGTGCCAAGCTGACGGTAGAGTTCGTTCACGCGGCTCGGCTCCTGTTGTGTCCCTTGCGTATAAAGGTTGAGCGTGAAAACGTTTTTGGTGACGAGTCCCGTCTCGATTGTCTGCAGCTTTTGCAGATTGCGCGTCAGCAACCCGGCAGCAATCAATATCGTCAGACAGACCGCGATTTGCATGACGACCAGTGCATTTCGCAAACGCGATTGGCTGAGGTGCGCGCCAAGCGTAGAGCCTTCATCCTTCAATGCGCCGCTCAGATTGGGCCGCGACGATTGCAAAGCTGGAGCCAATGCCGCCACCATCCCGGCGAGCAACGACACGAGCAAGGTAAAACCGAAAACCCGATAATCCGGCGCCAGATCAAGCGCGAACTGTTCGAGCCATGCAGGCGGAGCCGGTAGTCGCGCCAACACCAACGGGTAGATAAGGCGGATTGCCCAAACCGCCAGCAACAAGCCCGTCGCGCCGCCCAGGCCTGCGAGCAACAAGCTTTCGGTCAGTAGTTGCCGCACCACACGCAGACGACTTGCGCCCAACGCCAACCGCACGGCAATCTCGCGTTGACGCCCCACCGCGCGAGCCAACAACATATTGGTGACGTTGACGCAAGCAAGCAATAACACCAGCCCTATCCCCGTCAACAAAGGCGCGACCAACGGCTTCAGCTCATCTCCCAATTGAAAGAAAGTTCCACCAGGGCTGACCCTGACGGAAACGTTGCGTTTTGGGTCAGGATAAGCACGGGCAAGCTGTTCGCAGATCACGTTCATTTCAACTTGCGCCTGTGCGGAGGCCACGCCCGGTTTCAAACGACCTGTCAGCAGGAACGAATCCGCCTTGTGTTCGGTCAACCATTGGCCGCGGTTCCCAGTGCCTACTACCTGATCGCGCATCATCAGCGGCACCCAGAACTGCGGCGAATCCGGCGTCACGCCGATAAATCCCGGCTCAGTGACGCCGATGATCGTAAACGGCAACCCCGCTAGCCGGACGGGTTTGCCGACGATGTTCGGATCGGAATTGAAATGGCGCGTCCAGCAAATATGGCTCAAGACGATCACCGAATGCGCGCCCGGCGTGCGATCTTCTTCGGGCACAAAGCCGCGTCCCAGCGCCATCTCTGCGCCCAGCACCGTAAAGTAATTCCCCGAAACCAAATGACCAATGCCGAAATTGGCCGGCAGGAACGGCGACTCGGTTCCACCCGCTGCCTCTTCGCCAAACGGCGCAGCAAATCGACTCCACGCAATCAGCCCGGCAAACACCGTAGTGCGGTCGCGATAATCCACATAATCAGGATACGAAAAGAGCCCATTTCGTTTGCCATCACGATCGTAGCCGGTAATGTTGGCAATGCCATCCGGGTCTTTGAGCGGCAGCGGCTTCAGCACAAACGCATCGTAGACGGTAAATAACGCCGTGTTGACTCCAATGCCCAGCGCCAGCGTCAGCACGGCGATCGATGTGAACCCAGGATTGTTCAACAACATTCGCGTGCCGTAGCGAAGGTCTTGCCACCATGTCTCCACGGACGAGAATCCCCACATCGCCCGACTCTCCTCCCTGGCTAAAACAACGCTGCCGAATGCACGCCGAGCCGCGTATTGCGCCTCTTCCGGTGAATACCCGGCCTCGATCTTCTCACTGATTTCCAGCTCCAGGTGGGTCCGGATCTCTTCCTCCGCCTCCTGCTCCGCGTGGCTTCGGTTGCGTTTCCGAACGAGGTATTTCAGTTCGTACCACCAGCGCATGGCTAGCCCTCCTTTTGACTGGGATTGAGGATGCGGGAGATAGCGTCACTCAATCGCTCCCACTTACTGGTCTCGGTCGTCAGTTGCTTGCGGCCAGCTGCAGTCAGGCGGTAGTACCTGGCACGCCGGTTGTTTTCTGAAGTGCCCCACTTGGCGGTGATCACGCCGCGCCGCTCCAGGCGCTGTAACGCCGGATAGAGCGAGCCATGGTCTACTCGAAGTACGTCTTGTGAGGTCTGCTCAATGGACTTCGCGATGGCGTGGCCGTGGATCGGGCCGAACAGCAGCGTGCGCAAGATCAGCATGTCGAGCGTACCCTGCAACATGTCTATCGGTTCGTCTTTTTGTTTCCGCATAAGGCTCTCTAGTGGACGCTCTACTAGAGTGTTCGCTCCGCTTTGGTAGAATGTCAATGAGAGGCGGAATGTAATGCAAGTTGTTTGGCGATGGCTTACCAACGCTGCTGGTCCAAACCTGCGTTGTCGCACCAAAGGTGCGACCGGAAAAAGCCCAGGGCGAAGCCCTGGGAACCGGCCACACAAAGACGGACAGCCCTATCGGGGCGGCATTTCACAAGCGTTCCAAGCTGTTTCGCAATGGCACCCCGTTGGGGCTGGTTTGGTTCGACGGTGGTTCCCGGCGGCTTCGCCGCGGGCTATTTCCGGTCGCGCCCTTGGCGCGATCGTCATGCTTTTACGCTGGCTGGAAGCGGTCCATGAAGCTGGTGGAGATATTTCCGGCGGCGAAGTCCGGATCTTTGAGAATCTTTAGATGCAGCGGGATCGACGTCTTGATGCCTTCGATGACGGTCGCTTCGAGCGCTCGCCGCATGCGTGCGATGGCCCCCTCGCGCGTCCGGCTATGGACGATCAACTTGGCAATCAGCGAGTCGTAGTATGGCGGCACGACGTAGTCGCTGTAGATGGCTGTGTCAATGCGCACGCCGGGACCGCTCGGAAGGTTGATTGTAGAGATTCGCCCAGGCGAGGGAGCAAAAGTCTCGGGATCTTCGGCGTTGATCCGGCACTCGATCGCGTGTCCGACAAAGATTACTTCATTCTGCTGGTAGGCCAGCCTTTCGCCTGAGGCGATCCGGATTTGAGCGGCGACGAGATCCGTTATCGTGACCATCTCCGTCACCGGATGCTCGACTTGAATCCGCGTATTCATCTCCATGAAGTAAAACTCACCGCTCTCGTCGACGAGGAACTCTATTGTCCCCGCGTTGGTATAGCCGACCTCACGGCAGGCCATGACGGCCATCTTGCCCATCTTTTCACGAAGTTCGTAGTTCACTGCCGGTGACGGCGCTTCTTCGATCAGCTTCTGATGCCGCCGCTGGATGGAGCATTCGCGCTCGCCAAGATGGACTATGTCTCCATACTTATCGGCGAGAACCTGAATCTCCACGTGGCGGGGATTGCGCATATAGCGCTCGAGATAGACATCACCATTCTTGAAAGCAGTCTCGGCTTCAGCGCGGGCGGTCTGATACGCGTTGATGAATTCGTCGGCGTCGTTCGCCACGCGCATGCCCCGGCCGCCGCCGCCGGCAGTTGCCTTGATGAGCACAGGAAAGCCGATGCGCCTGGCTTCATCGAGCGCCGTGGCTTCATCATTGAGCGTCCCGTCACTTCCGGGCGTGATCGGCAATCCGATGGAACGCATAGTCTGGCGCGCGGTAGCCTTATCACCCATGAGCCGCATGACGTTCGGCGTGGGCCCAATGAAGATGATGTTGCAAGCTTCGGCGACTTCGGCGAAGTAGGGATTCTCAGAGAGGAACCCGTAACCCGGATGTATCGCATCCGCATTCGTGATTTCGGCGGCCGAGATGATCTGCGGAATATTGAGATAGCTCTGAGCGGAGGCTGGAGGACCGATGCAGATGGCCTCGTCGGCGAAACGAACGTGCAATGCTTCGCGATCCGCTTCTGAGTGAACGGCGACGGTCTTGATTCCGAGCTCTTTGCAGGCCCAGATTATTCGGCAGGCAATTTCGCCGCGATTGGCGATGAGGATCTTTTTGATCATCGAGGGAGGCCACAAAGCAACGCAAAAAACATAAGATGATTTGCGTCTTTTTTGTTGTTCTTGCGTTTTTTGTGGCTAGCTTCTGATTCCGAAAAGACGCTGTCCGTACTCGACGGGCTGGCCGCTCTCTGCAAAGATCCGGGCAATCGTGCCGGATATGTCGGACGGAATCTCGTTCATGAGCTTCATCGCTTCGACGATGCAGAGCGTCGCACCGGCTTCAACGGCATCACCCAGCTTTACGTACGGCTCAGCTGCCGGTGAAGCAGAGCGATAGAACGTCCCGACAATCGGTGACGTAACATAGTGAAGCTCGTCATCAGTCTCGGGCTTCTGGGCTTCGGGCTTTGCGGGGACAGGCTCGACGGCGGAGTCTGGCTGGGTCAATGCGGCGCCTTCAATCTCAGGCCTCCCACCACTCTGACCGCGCTGGAGGCGGAGGCGGAAATCGCCGCGCACCAGCTCGAACTCTGTGAACTGTTTCTGGGAAACGAGCTCGATCAGCTCTTTGATTTCGTCGAGGCTGAGATCACCCATCACGTCTGAACCTCGCGATGCCGGCTTGCTTGTACGCTCTGTCTTCTTCACGCGTTCATCATCAAGCCATTGCCATGCGGGGAAAGATCGCAACCGGGGTGAGAAGCTGAATGCTGACGATCCTGAATGGCGGCCTGTGTCTTACTTCTTCTTTTTCTTCTCGGTCTTGTCGGCCTTCTCGGCCTTCTCGTCAGACGCCTTTGCCTTCGCGTCCTTCTTGCCGCGCTTATTCTGCTTCTCCGGCTTCTCTTCGCTCTGAGCCTGAACTGCCTTCTTGCGCTCGCTGCCGACGAACTCGATCAGGGCAAGCTCGGCGCCATCACCCTTACGACGTCCGAGCTTGAGAATGCGAGTGTAGCCACCGGGCCTGTCGGCAAAGCGCTCGGCGAGCTCACCTGTCAGCTTCTTGAGAGCTGCTACGCCGGCCGTCCGCTCAGAATCCTGGAAATGCTGCTTGCTTTCGGCGCCGGCATTGCCCGAGAAGAAGTAGCCGGCGGCAAGCCGTGTCGCGTGCAATGCGGCACCGGCCTCACTGGCTTCACGCGCGGCGCGAGCCCGGCGTCCAAGCGTCACGGCGCGCTCGGCGAATGGCCTGAGCTCCTTGGCCTTTGGCAGCGTCGTCACGATGCGCTCGTGGATGACGAATGAGGTGCAGAGATTGCGCAGCAGCGCTCGCCTGTGCGAGGAGGTGCGGCCGAGCTTACGATGTGCAACAAGGTGTCTCATATTCGCTTACTGTCATTCCACAACAGGGCCACAACAGGGCCACAACAGGGCCACAACACACAGGGCTATTCCTGAGCAGCCGTTTTGATGATGTGGCCGTTCTCGTCAAGCTTCATTCCCAGGCTGAGCCCCATCGAGCTCAGGATGTCCTTGATCTCATTCAGCGACTTGCGGCCGAAGTTCTTGGTCTTGAGCATCTCACCTTCGGACTTCTGCACCAGATCGCGAATCGTCTTGATGTCGGAGTTCTTGAGGCAGTTGTATGATCGGACCGAAAGCTCCAGCTCATCGACTGACCGGTCGAGGTTCTCATTGCTCGATGACGCCGACCGCGAAGCCACCGGCTCGCTCTGCTCCTGAACGTCCTCTTCGAAATTGATGAAGATCGACATGTGATCCTTGATCAATTTCGCTGCCAGACCAATGGCGTGCTCCGGAGTGATGCTTCCGTTCGTCCAGACCTCCATTGAGAGCTTGTCGTAATCGGTATCCTGACCGAGACGGGCGGCCTCAACATTGAAGTTGACCTTCTTGATCGGCGAGTGGACCGAATCCACCGGAATATAGCCCACCGGCAGGTCATCGTCGAAGTTCCGGTCGGCCGGGACATAACCGCGGCCGCGTTTGAGGCGCATCTCGATGTTCAAGGCGCCGCCCTCGCTGACCGTGGCAATGTGAATGTTGGGGTCGAGCACCTCGACGTCGCCATCGAGCTCGATGTCTCCCGAACGCAGCTCACCCGGGTCAGAGCGCGAGATTCTCAGCGTCTTCGGCTCGCTCGTGTGAAGCTTGAATGGAATCTGCTTGAGATTGAGAATGATATCGGTCGCATCCTCGACGACACCCGGAATCGAAGAGAACTCATGAAGCACGCCATCGATCCGCACGGCTGTGATCGCGGCGCCTTCGATTGAGGAGAGCAGCGCCCGCCTCAGGCTATTCCCGATGGTAGTCCCGAAACCACGCTCGAACGGCTGGGCATGAAAATGCCCATACCGCTCGGTCATTGTTTCGGTATCACAGGATAGTCGCTTCGGTTTCTGGAATCCAGTCCACATGGTACCTTCCATCGGTCTCTGTCTTCCTTCCGACTAGGCCGCCCAGTCTCTCGACTTGCGTTCTTCTCATCCCGGCGGCACTGGAGTGTGCACTGCCGGCTCCTTCACGCCTGCCTGACCCACTTTGCAACGGGCCTTACTTGCTATACAGCTCGACGATCAGTTGCTCATTGATGTTCTGATCGATGTCGTCGCGCCTGGGCTGCGAAATTACGCGCCCGACCAGCCGCTCGGAATTGGCGATCTCAAGCCACCCCGGACGTCCACGTCCACCGGCAGTCTGAAAGGCGCCCTGGATGTGAACGTTATTGAGGCTCTTCTCGCGAACGCCGACTTCGTCGCCAATCCGTACCTGGAATGACGGGATATCGACCTTGCGGCCGTTGACGCTCACGTGACCGTGCCTCACAAGCTGGCGTGCCTGCCTCCGCGACATGGCGAAGCCGAGCCGGTAAATGACGTTGTCCAGCCTCCGCTCGAGCATGGCCAGCAGGTTTTCACCGGTCACGCCCTTCTGGCTTGCAGCCTTCTCAAAATAGTTGCGGAACTGCCCTTCGAGCAGGTTGTAGATTCTCTTGACGCGCTGCTTTTCGCGGAGCTGCTCACCGTAGCCGATAAGCTTGCTGCGCCTCGCGTTGCGACCGTGCTGCCCCGGCGGATGCGTGCCGCGCTTCTCGATCGGACACGACGGCTTGTAGCACTTCTCACCCTTGAGAAAGAGCTTCATCCCTTCGCGCCGGCACAGACGACACTGCTTGCCTCGATCTCTTGCCAAAACTCTCCTCCGTATCTTCTCTCTCTCCGGAGTCACTCTCCGGAACCGGCCTCATCTCACCGGCTTTTCTACTAAACTCTGCGTCGCTTGGGAGGACGACAACCGTTATGAGGGATTGGCGTCACATCGCGGATCAGCCTGACGTCGATTCCCGCAGCCTGAACGGCGCGGATCGCCGATTCGCGTCCCGAGCCTGGGCCCTTGACCCGCACTTCGACCGAGCGCATCCCGCTGTCGCGAGCGACACCCGCCGCCTTGGCCGAGGCCTGCTGCGCGGCGAAGGGCGTGCCCTTGCGCGAGCCGCGGAAACCCATGGCTCCAGCCGACGACTGCGAGACCAGGTTTCCCTGCAGGTCGGTGATGCTGATCATCGTGTTGTTGAAGGTCGCCTGAATATGGACAATGCCCTGCGGAACGACTTTCTTTTCCTTCTTCTTGAACGTCTTCTTTCTTGCCTGGTAGCCGTTTGCTGTTTCGCCATAACTCAGATTCCCGTCTTCCTGTATCCAGGGCTCTATTTCTCCAACCGGACTCTACTTCTTGCCTGGCGCCTTCTTCTTGGCGATTGTTGCGCGACGCGGGCCCTTCCGAGTACGCGCGTTGGTGTGCGTGCGCTGACCATGGACAGGCAGGCCACGACGATGGCGGATACCGCGATAGCAGCCGATATCCATGAGACGCTTGATATCGAGCTGAATCTGTTTCCGCAGATCGCCTTCGATATTGCCCTGCTGATCAATGATCGCGCGAATCCTGCTGACCTCTTCTTCGCTCAGATCGCGTACTTTCTTGTCTGACTCAACCTGTGCTTCCTGAAGAATCCGGGTTGCACGCGGCCGTCCGATGCCGTAGATGTACGTCAATCCAATTTGAGCGCGTTTTTGTGGTGGCAGATCCACACCGGCTATACGAGCCATCTAATTCCTCCAACTAATCTCGAACCGTGAGCCGGCCTCAATGCCTCGCGCCGAGCGCAGGCAGCGTGAGCCGTGCTCCGGAATTTACCCTTGTCTCTGCTTGTGCTTCGGGTTCGGGCAGATGACGCGAACCACGCCACGACGGTGGATAACTTTGCACTTGTCGCAGATCTTTTTGACTGAGGCTCTGACTTTCATCACTCAAACTCAACAGCTTTGCAACGGGCTTTCAAGACGCCCGCGCTATTTGAACCGATAGACGATTCGACCACGTGTCAGGTCATAGGGCGAAAGCTCTACGAGCACCCTGTCACCCGGCAGAATCTTTATGAAATTTTTCCGCATCCGTCCCGAGATATGCGCAAGCACCTGGTGCTTATTCTCGAGCGCGACCTTGAACATCGCGTTCGGCAAAGTTTCGAGCACGGTGGCCTGCACCTCAATAGCGTCTTCTTTCGACATACCTCTGTCTGGAATCCCCGGTCGTTCGCAAAAATCGCGAAACTTAAATTATATCCGCTCCAGCGCTTTTTGCAAGGCGCGCGGTTAGCCCTTCAGAACCGGGCCGTTCCATCCTCAAGAGCCGTGAGGATCATAGGCCCCCCATCCGTAATCGCAATCGTGTGCTCGAAATGCGAGGACGGGCTTCCGTCGATGGTCTTGCACTGTCCAGCCGTCCGGCTCGATCCTCACGTCATGCTTGCCGATGTTGACCATCGGCTCGATCGCCAGGACCCATCCCGACTTGAGCCGCGGGCCCGTGCCGGGCCGCCCATAATTGGGCACCTGCGGGTCTTCATGCATGCGCTGCCCGATCCCGTGACCACAAAAATCTCTGACAACCGAGTATCCAAGCCCTTCCACGTACTCCTGGACTGCATAGGAGACGTCGTAGAGCCTGTTCTCCGGAACCATCTTCTCCATCGCCCTGAAGAGCGACTCCTGCGTCGCCGCCATGAGCTGCTCAATCTCCGGCGATACGTGCCCTACCCCGACGCTGATCGCTGCATCTCCGACGTAACCGTCGAACGTCGCGCCGCAATCGATCTTTATGATGTCCCCATCGCGCAGCTTCCTCCGCGAGGGTATTCCGTGCACCACCTCTTCATTGACCGATGCACAGATCGAAGCCGGGTAACCGCGGTAGCCCTTAAAGGTCGGATATGCCCCGGCGGCGCGAATCTTGTCCTCGGCAAAGGCATCGAGCTCGAGCGTCGTGATTCCGGGCTCCACCATTCCCTTCAGGTCGCGGAGCGTCTCGGCAACGATCTGACCCGAGCGCCGCATCTTCTGAATCTCAGATTGAGATTTGCGAATTACCATTCCTGCTGCGTTCAACCTTGCCGGGCGGTTCGCGAGCCGCCCCTACAGTCCGCATTCCGCGATCTAAACCACTTTAGCGACCGGCGCGGCGATCGCCGACAGAAGCGTGTCAAAGACCTCGGCCACTGGGCAGAGTCCCGTCGATCTCGGTGAGCCGCTCGGTCGCCTTGTAGTAGGCAATCAAAGGTTCAGTCCACCGTTCATAGTCCTCGAGCCTGCTGAGCACTGTTTCAGCCAGATCGTCTGCTCGCTGAATCAATGGCGCGCCATCCAGATCACATAATCCCTTGGCACGCGGCGGCCGGAAGTAGATGTTGTATATCTCTCCGTCCTTCGGGCAAATCCGCCGGCCGGTCAACCGCTGCATGAGAAGGTCACGCGGTATGACAATCTTGATCAGCCGAACCTCGTGCCCTTCGCTGGCGGCCAGATTCTCCAGCAGCCGGGCCTGTTCAAGCGTCCTCGGATAGCCGTCGAGGATGTATCCACCCTCACAGTCGGGTTGCGATGTCCGCTTGAGGATGATGTCCGCGAGGACATCGTCGCTTACCAGCCGGCCGTCCTCGAGGTCTTCCTTGATCTTCTGCCCGAGCGGCGTATCGGCCTTTGCCATCTCGCGGAGAATCTCTCCAGTCGAGATCTGCGGAAGCCCGCATCGCTCTGACAGCAGCCGGGCCTGCGTTCCCTTGCCGGCGCCCGGCGGCCCCATCATGACAATGATCTTAGCCATACGTCGCCGGTGTTCGTCGCTGCCCAAATCCAGTTTTCGTTTTCTACGCTCACTACGCTGCACCGGTTGTCAGGCGACGGCGCGACGGCCTCGGAGCCGTCCGCCACGCGGACCGAGAAAGCCTTCGTAGTGGCGCATGACCAATTGCGCTTCAACCTGGCTGATCGTATCCATAGCGACACCGACCACAATCAAGAGGCTTGTGCCACCGAAATAGAATGAGACGCCAAGTCCGGTTGGAATCCAGCTCAATCCCGGGACATTCGAGATTGTGTTGTAGATGGATTCACCGATGAACGGAATCGACTGCACTTTAAAACCGCTGATCATCAACTGCGGTATCAATGAGACTACTACCAGGTAGAGGGCTCCGACGGTCGTCAGCCGGGTCAGAATTGCATTCAGGTAGTCGGCCGTCTTCTTGCCCGGGCCGAATGCCCGGAATGAACGCGCCCTGCTTTCTGAGATTCTCTGCGACCTCGTCTGCGTTGAAGACGATCGAGACGTAGAAGAATGAGAAGAGAACGATTCCACTGATGAAGAGCATCTCATATAGCGGCTGACCTCCACCCAGGGCCTCATTCACCTTCTTGAGCCATCCCCACTGGCCAAAAGTCGAAATTGTCTGCGGGATCGCCAGAACCGACGATGCGAAGATCACCGGAATCACGCCCGCAATATTGACCTTCAACGGGATGTGAGATGACTGCGTCGCGACCATCTGGCGGCCTACCATCCGCCGCGTATGATTGGTCGGAACTTTACGCGTGCCGCGCTCGAAGAAGACAATCCCCGCCGTCACCAGCAGCATCATGGCCAGGAGCACCAGCACAAAGAGCGCGGAGGCCGGATCCTTCACCCGCTCGTAGAGTTGCTCTATCGCTCGCGGAACGCCGACGACAATTCCGGCGAAGATCAACAGGCTGATGCCGTTTCCGATGCCGCGCTCGGTGATCTGCTCGCCGATCCACATGATGAAGACCGTGCCGGTCGTCATCGTCAGCACCGCCAGCGCGATGAAACTAAAGCCGCCGCCGCCGATAACCAGCCCCGGCTGAGTCTCGAGCCAGTGTGCAATGCCGAAGCCCTGCACGAGGCAGAGAAGGACCGTCAGGTATCGTGTATATTGAGTAATCTTGCGGCGGCCGAGCTCACCCTCTTCCTGCAGCTTCTTCAGCGTGGCGTTGACCGAGGTCATGAGCTGCAGAATGATCGACGCGGTGATATACGGCATAATGCCGAGCGCGAAGATCGAGATTCGCCGGAGGTTGCCGCCCGAGAAGAGGTCGAGCACGCCGAAGAGGTTTCCGGCGGCATTCTGCCAGATGCCCTTGAGTGTCTCCTGATCAATGCCCGGAACGGGAACGTGAATGCCGGCGCGATAGACCGCGAGCATTCCGAGCGTAAACAGGACGCGACGGCGCAACTCCGGAACAGCAAACAGGTTCCGTATTGCACTGACGAATGACTCAATCATAGTGCTCCTGCAATTGGCGGCGCGGTGAGCTCGCGATGAGCCCTCCGATTCACAGCCGTCACTTGTTGCTGACTGCCGGCCCCGCTATTACCTCGGCCTGGCCACCGGCCTCCTCGATTTTGCGGCGCGCGGACGCACTGAAACGGTGTGCCGAGACGTTCAGAGCCTTGCCGACCGTCCCTTGCCCGAGGATTACAACCGCTTCGATCTCCGAACGGCGGATGACACCGCTCTTAACAAGCTCTTCCGGGGTGACCTTTGCTCCTGCTTCAAAAAGACTCTCGATGTCCGCGAGATTGACCTCCACCCATTCTTTCTTGAAGATGTTGGTGAAACCTCGCTTCGGCAGACGCCGGTGGAGCGGCATCTGGCCACCCTCAAAGCCGCGCATCCGCGAATAACCCGAGCGCGACTTCTGACCCTTGTTTCCACGTCCCGCCGTTTTGCCCAGGCCCGAGCCGGGACCACGACCGACGCGCTTCTTCTTATGCGTCGCTCCGGCAGGTGCCTTCAGATTGTTGAGTCCGATTGCCATAACTTTCAACTCCCAGCCGCTCTTCCGGGCGGCTCGCGAGCCGCCCCTACGAATCCGCTGTCCTGGGCGGCTCGCGAGACGCCCCTACGGTTCCACTTTCCTGGGCGGCCTATTTGACCAGCCGCAGCAGGTGCGGCACCTTGGCTACCATTCCACGAATTGAGGGTGAATCGGGCCGCTCAACCACCTGATTGAGCTTCGTCAGTCCGAGGCTGCGGACGATCGTCTTGTGCTTCTCAGGCGTGGAAATCGCACTACGGTAAAACTCAATGCGAACTGTGGCCGCGCCGCCTGCGCTCTTCTTCTTCGACTTCACCTTCTCTGTCTTTGGCTCGACTTTTTTCTCTGCCATTCTTATAGCTCCTCGACTGTCCGGCCTCGCAGGCGGGCGACACTCTCACGGCTCTTGAGATTGACAAGCCCGTCAAAAGTCGCACGAATCACATTGTGCGGGTTGGTCGATCCGAGGCACTTTGTCAGGACGTCGCGCACGCCAGCCGCATTCATGACTGCTCGAACGGCGCCTCCCGCGATGACTCCGGTTCCTTCCGATGCCGGCTTGAGCAGCACTCGACCGGCTCCGAAGGCTCCGAGTATCGGATGAGGAAGCGTCGCTCCGGCCAGCGGAACCCGGACCAGGTTGCGCTTCGCGGCTTCGATCCCCTTGCGGATGGCCTGCGGCACCTCCTTGGCCTTTCCCGTGCCGAAGCCAACGATACCGTTCTGATCGCCCACGACGACCAGCGCGGCAAACGACAAATTCTTTCCGCCCTTTACCACCTTTGTGACTCGATTGATTGAGATCACCTGATCTTTAAGCTCGAGCCCGTCGGCGTTGATTCGCTCCATGCTCACTCCGGATATCTGCGTTGCCTGTGTGGGGGGCTCACGAGCCGCCCCGATTCTCTTTTTTGAGGGCGGCTCGCGAGCCGCCCTACGGCCGCCCTTACGCCGCCGTTTCCTCTAGAATTCCAAACCAGCTTCGCGCGCCGCTTCGGCGAGGAACCTGATGCGCCCGTGATAGATCGAGCCGCCACGGTCGAAGACGACGCTCTTGATGCCCTTCTCTTTCGCCCGCTCCGCGATCAGACGGCCAATCACCTGTGCGGCAGCCACGTTACCGCCGCTCTTTGTGCCGGCGCCTTTTTCAACGGTTGAAGCCGAACAGAGTGTGACGCCGTTGTCGTCATCGATCACCTGAGCGTAGATGTGGTTGAGGCTGCGAAAGACCGCCAGCCGTGGCCGCGCGGTAGTTCCGCGAACCTTCTTCCTGATTCGTGTGTGAACCGCTCGCCGAACCTCACTTCTCGATTTCTGTGCCATACGGATATATCCCCACTTACTTGCCAGTCTTGCCCTGCTTGAGTTTCATCGGGCGATCGGCGTAGCGCACTCCCTTTCCCTTGTAAGCATCCGGCTTCCGCAAACGATTGAGGTTGGCCGCCGTCTGACCGAGCAGATGACGATCTGCTGCCGAAAGAGTGATCGTCGTCTGATACTGAGTGATTGTCCGCTGCAGCTTCTCAATCTTGGCGGTCACACCGTCCGGTAGGACGAACTCGACCGGGTGCGAGTAGCCCAGTGCGAAGAGGATGCTTCGCCCTTTGAGCTCCGCCTTGTAGCCGACGCCAACCATATCCATCTCCTGGGTGAAGCCCTTGGTGACGCCGGTCACGGCGTTGGCTACGAGGGCCCGCGCAAGGCCGTGGAGGGCCGTCTGCTCGTCAGACTGGCGCTCGGCTGTCAGCCGGTTGTCCTCGAGCTGAAACTTGATTCCCTTGGGAACGGGTGTCGAAAGCGTGCCCTTGGGCCCCTGAACCTCAACGACCGAGTCGGTGAGATTGACCTTGACGTCCTTCGGTATCTCGATGACTTTCTTACCTACTCTTGACATAAATCTCTCTCGCTCGTTGTGCGTCTGAGAGCGGCGTTTGGGGGCGGCTCGCGAGCCGCCCCTACGAGCCGCTCTCAACACGCCAATCTCAATAAACGCTGCAGAGCACTTCGCCGCCGACTTTTGAGCGGCGTGCCTGTTTCCCGGGTCATGACGCCGTGCGACGTGCTCAGGATGTTGATCCCCAGCCCGCCAAGCACCTTCTGAATCTTATCATTCGGAACGTAGACGCGACGGCTCGGCCGTGAGACTCGCTGCAGGTGAGAAATCACGCTCTCACCCTTGGGTCCGTACCGAAGAAAGATGCGAAGCGTCCTCGCATTGCTGCCCTCGGTCGTCTTGATGCTGTAGTTGGTGATGTAGCCTTCCTCTTTGAGGATGCGGGCGATCTCTATCTTGAGCCGCGACGCGGGCACATCCACCTTTGTGTGACGCACGCTGATAGCGTTGCGGATGCGCGTCAGTAAGTCTGCAATCGGATCGGTCATCTTCTCTCTCTCTTTTCCCCGTCTGGCCTACCAGCTCGATTTGGTGACGCCGGGAATCTGCCCATCGAGGGCCAACTCACGGAAACAGATGCGGCAAAGCGAGAACTGCCGCAGATAGCCTCGCGGGCGGCCGCATCGCTTGCAGCGGTTATACCCACGGACTTTGAACTTCGGTCTCCGGTTTGCTTGTACGATCTTTGATATCTTAGCCATAGCTTCTCAGATTGAGTCGTCTTAAATCCTGCGTTACTGTCTGAAGGGCAGCCCAAGATGGCGCAGCAGCGAGCGCGCCTCTTCATCTGTCCGGGCAGTGGTCACGATACAAACGTTCATGCCGCGCGCTTTATCGACCTTGCCGAAATCAATCTCGGGAAAGATCAGCTGGTCGCGCAGTCCGATGGTGTAGTTGCCGCGGCCGTCAAATGACTTGGCAGAGACGCCGCGAAAGTCTCGAACCCGAGGCAGCGCAATGCTGATGAACCGGTCGAGAAACTCGTACATCCGGTCGCCTCGCAGCGTGACCATAGTCCCGATGCTCATCCCCTCGCGAAGCTTGAAGGCGGCAATCGATTTCTTGGCCTTGGTGATCACCGGCTTCTGTCCCGCTGACAGTCGCCAGGTCGCGCGCAGCGGCATCCAGAATCTTGGCGTTCTGAATCGCCTCGCCGAGACCCATATTGACGAACGATCTTCTCGAGCTTCGGAACACTCATCGGGTTCTTGTAGCCGAACTCCTTCGTCAACGCCGGTGCTACTTGCTTCGTATATTTCTCTCTCAGTCGTGCTGCCATATGCTTTCCTGCGCCTCAGATGAGGCTCTTACTCGATCACCGCCCCGGTCTTTCTGGCGACCCGCACCTTTCGCCCGTCCTGCAGAATCTGATATCCGACGCGCGTTGGCTTGCGCGATCCCGGCTCGAGCACGAGAACATTCGAAATGTCTATCGCCGACTCGCGCTCAAGGATTCCGCCCGCAACGCCACGCTGCCGGTTAGGACGAACATGCCTTCTTGACCATGGCCACTCCCTCAACGAGAACGCTTGCCCTTGGTGGTCATGACATTGATCACGCGACCGCGCTTGCCTTTGTCGCGACCGGAGATGACCAGTACCTGGTCGTTCTTCTTTACTTTGTATCTGGTTGCCATCTAGATAACCTCCGGCGCCAGGCTGACGATCTTCATAAAACCGCGCTCGCGCAGCTCGCGCGCCACCGGTCCGAAGACGCGAGTCCCCACCGGCTCGCCGTCCGGCTTGATCAGCACCGCCGCGTTTTCATCAAAGCGGATGTAGGTCCCGTCCTTGCGCCGGACCTCTTTGCGAGTCCGGACGATGACCGCCTTGACCACCTGCTTCTTCTTGACCGTGCCATCAGGATTGGCTTCCTTGACCGAAGCCGTGATGACATCGCCGACGCTCGCCTTCGACCCGGTATTTCCGCCGAGCGGAAGGATCATGGCGATCTTCTTGGCCCCGGAATTGTCGGCGACCACGAGAATCGAACGCATCTGAACCATAGCTAGCCTCTATTCTCAGCTCTCTGCTTCTCAGCTACTTACTCGCTTTACGCAAAACTTCGACAACCCGCCAGCGCTTGCGAGCGGAGAGCGGCCGCGTCTCGACTATTCGCACCTGGTCGCCAACACTCAGTCCATCGATCTCGTTGTGCGCCATGAACCTCGAGCGGCGTCGCACGTAGCGCTTGTAGGTCGGGTGCTTGATCAGGCGATCGACGCGCACGACCACAGTCTTCTGCATCTTATCGCTGGCGACGATCCCGATCTTCTCGTTACGCTTGCCCCGGCCCGTTTCGTCCGCGCCCGTGGGTGCGGCGACGGCCTCCGGAGTCTCTGCCCCGGCACCGACCCCGGCGCCGGTCCCAGCGGGGGCCTCAACAGGCTGACCGGCCACTGTCTCATTCGTCTCTTCAGTCATGTTTCCCTCTTGGCTCATCTACGCGCGGCCTACTTCTCTATTCCCAGCTCACGCGCGCGCAGCAGAGTCTTGATGCGTGCGAGCTCCTTGCGCTCGGCACGGATCCGCTTGACGGTCTCAGTGTCACCCAGCGCCTTCTTGAAATTGAGCCGGAACAGCGACTCCTTAATCTCTGCTTCGCGCTTGACGAGCTCTTCGCTCGCCAGCTCGCGAGTCTTCTCCAGCTTGGCCTTCACTAGCGCACCTCCATCTTGTTCGTGGCGAGTGATGAACTTCGTCTTGATCGGAAGCTTGGCCGCAGCCAGCTTCATGGCTTCCTTTGCCGTGGTAAGGTCAACGCCTTCCATCTCGAAGATGATGCGCCCTGGCTTGACCACCGCCACCCAGCCTTCGGGTGCACCTTTGCCTTTGCCCATACGCGTTTCCGCCGGCTTCTTGGTTATCGGCTTGTCGGGAAAGATACGGATCCAGAGCTTGCCGCCGCGCTTGACGAAGCGAGTGATGGCGACGCGACCCGCCTCGATCTGCTTGCCCGTGACCCAGGCTGCCTCAAGCGCCTTGAGCCCGTATTCGCCAAAAGAGATGTGGGTCCCTCGCTTCGCGGCGCCTGACCTTCGGCCACGCTGCTGCTTTCGGTACTTGACCTTCTTTGGAATCTTGTATTCAGCCATAGTCGCTACCCGCTATCTCTTCATCATCGCTTCGCGTGGATTCATGATGTCCCCGCGATAAATCCAGACCTTGACACCGATCACGCCGAAGGTCGTGTGCGCCTCGGCGAAACCATAATCGACATCGGCACGTAGTGTGTGGAGCGGCAGCCGCCCCTGGAGCGTCCATTCCGAGCGCGCGATCTCAGCGCCGTTGAGCCGGCCCGAGACACGGACCTTGATGCCCTGAGCTCCGAAACGCTGAGCCTCGTCAACCGTCTTGCGCATCGCGCGGCGGAAGGCGATACGCTTCTCGAGCTGCTGAGCGATCTTCTCGGCCTGAAGCTGAGCGTTCAGCTCCGGTTTGTGGATCTCCTGAATGTTGATGAAGACCTCACGCCCCGTCCGGCGGCTGATCTCCTGCTTGAGCTTGTCGATCTCAGATCCCTTCCGCCCGATGATGATTCCGGGACGGGAAGTGAAGATGATGATCTTGAGGCGGTTTGCGGCGCGGTCGATCTCGATCTGCGAGACGCCGGCGCTGGCAAAACGCCCTTTGAGCTCCTTCTTCAGTTTCAGATCCTCGAGCAGAAGCTCGCCGAAGTCTCGCTTCGAAAACCAGCGTGAATGCCACGTCCGGTTGTAGCCGAGCCTGAACCCGTAAGGATGTACTTTCTGACCCATATGCTCTCCGTGGTCTCTACTTTCGCTGCTATTCGGCCGGTTGCTCAGGTGCCGCAGGCGGTGCCGCGGGCTGTACCGGAGGCTGTACCGCAGCCTTCACCGGATGCCGTTCGGTCTTTCTCCGGACCGCCGTCTCGCGCTTCTCGCTCGAGACTCGGATCGTCACGTGACTGAAGTGACGACGCTCACGATATGCCCGGCCCATCGGCGCCGGTCTGACGCGCCTCCGGTTCTTGGTGACGCCCTTGCCGACAAAACACTCTTTGACCCACAGCTCGTCCACGTCGACCGAGATGTTTTCTGTCTGGGCTTTCTGCTCGGCGTTGGCGATTGCTGAACGAAGCAGGCGGGCGACCGGGTGCGTGGCGCGCTTGTCCGTATACTCGAGGATTGCCAGAGCGTCGTTGACGAGCTCGCCTCGAATCAGGTCGATGACAAGCTTCGTCTTCTGCGACGACCCCTTGACGTTCTTTGCAATTGCGTGTGCTTCCATATTAGCTCCGGATCAGGCGCCAGCCAGTTCGCGCCGGCTGCCGGCCGCTCACAGTCCTATGACCTCTTTGGTCCGGCCGTCGCAGACTTCTCCGCCTTCTCGGAATGCCCCTTGAAGGTGCGCGTGGCTGCAAACTCGCCCAGTTTGTGCCCGACCATGTTCTCGGTGACGTAGACCGGGATGAACTTCTTGCCGTTGTGCACGGCAAGCGTGTGCCCGACCATCTCAGGCGTCAATGTCGAGCGGCGCGACCATGTTTTGTGTACCCGTTTCTCGCGCGACTCGTTCATGCGCGCGATTGCCTTCATGAGATGCGTGTCGACGAACGGGCCTTTTTTTACTGAACGTGGCATATTTTCTAGCTCTCTCGAACTCTCTCTGGCGCCTTACTTGGTCCGGCGCTTAACGATGAATTTCTCCGTCCGCTTGTTGTTGCGAGTCTTGTATCCACGCGTCGGCTTACCCCACGGCGTGACCGGATTGCGGCCACCCGAGGTCTTGCCTTCGCCGCCGCCGTGCGGGTGGTCGACAGGATTCATAGCCACACCGCGCACAGTCGGACGCTTGCCCATCCAGCGCGAGCGCCCCGCCTTACCGATTGAAACGTTCTCATGCTCGACATTGCCGACCTGCCCGACCGTGGCCATGCAGTCGACCGAGACGAGCCGAATCTCACCCGAAGGCAGGCGAAGCTGTGCCGTGCCGGCCTCCTTGGCGACCAGTTGAGCAAAGCTTCCGGCGCTGCGCGCCATCTGCCCGCCTTTGCCGGGTTTGAGCTCGATGTTGTGAACCTGGGTGCCGAGCGGAATGTTCTTCAGCGGAAGGGCGTTGCCGGTGAGAATGTCTGCCTCCGGTCCGGAGACAACCATCTGGCCGACCTGCAGTCCTGAAGGTGCGATGATGTAACGCTTCTCGCCATCGGCATAGGTGACCAGCGCGATCCTCGCCGACCGGTTCGGATCGTACTCGATCGTCGCAACCTTCGCCGGAATGCCGGCCTTGTCGCGCTTGAAGTCGATGATCCGGTAGAACCTCTTGTGTCCCTGACCGCGGTGACGGACCGTAATCCGTCCGAGATTGTTTCTCCCGTTGATGCGCTGCTTGCTGACGGTGAGCGGCTTGTGCGGCTCACTTGTCGTCAGGTCCTCGTTCCCCAGGTATGTCTGGTAACGTCGCGCGGGACTCGTCGGTGTAAGTTTCTTGATTGCCATTTCCGCCTCAACTCAAGCCCAAGCCTGTCCGGCTTGTTCGTCATCTAGATCGAATCGCCGTAGTCGATCATTCGCTCACCCTGGCTCAGGGTGACATAGGCCTTGCGCCAATCGGGCTTGCGGCCAACCGTCCGTCCGCGGCGCACTTCCTTGCCGCGGTAATTGACGATCCGCACAGCATCGACCTTCACCTTGAAAATCGTTTCAACCGCATGCTTGACGGCATGCTTGTTCGCATGCGGAGCAACCCTGAAGGCCAGCAACTGCTTGCCCGTCACGGAGCTCGACTCCTTGAGCCTGAGGGCCTTCTCAGTGATCACCGGCCCCTTGAGCACATCCCAGATCGTTTTCATCACTCTACCTCGCACACTCCACAGACTTATTTGCTCAATTGGTCCTGGAGCGCGTTGATCGCTTCGCGGGTGAAGACCAGCTGCTCGTGCGCCAGCACATCGTAGATGTTGACGCTTGCGCTCGGCGCCAGCGTCACACCAGGAACGTTGCGAGCCGAGAGCGCGAGATTGCCCGAGAGCTGGGCATCAATGATCAGAGTCTTGCGCGTCCAGCCAAACGTCTTTGCCACTACCAGAAACTTCTTCGTCTTGTGACCGGCCAGCGGGCTGCCCGCCTTGTCTTTGACCTCGACCGCGTCAAGATCAAAGCCGTCGACTACGACGATGTTTCCTTCACGGAGCCGCTCTGAGAGAGCCGAGCGCAGCGCGCCCTGCCGCATCTTGCGCGGAATGGCGACCGACCAGTCGCGTGGCTGCGGCCCGTGAACATTGCCGCCGCCCTTCCAGAGCGGCGAGCGCAGGCTGGCCACGCGGGCGCGGCCGGTGCCCTTCTGACGCCAGAGCTTCTTGCCGCTGCCGGAGACGTTGCCCCGGGTCTTTGTTTTGACGGTGCCCTGACGCTGGTTGGCAAGGAATCCCTTGACCGCGTCATAGATCAACGCCTCGTTGAGCGGTGCGCCGAAGACCTCTTCCTTGAGGTCCAGCTGGCCCACGCTCTCGTTCTTCAGATTCTTAACTTCAACTGTCGGCATGGCTACATTCTCTTCTTCTTGATCAACACATAAGCCCCGGTAGGACCTGGAACCGCGCCGTGCACCAGCAGGATGTTCTCTTCAGCATTCGACTCGAACGACGCGGAGATTCCTGATCGTCTTGCGGTCTACGCCCATATGGCCCGCCATGCGCGTGCCCTTGATGACTCGCGAGGGATACGCGGAGGCACCGATCGAGCCAGGTGCGCGGTGAAACATCGAGCCGTGGGTCGCGCGGCCGCCGCCGAAGCCGTGACGCTTGACGAAGCCCGCAAATCCTCGGCCTTTGCTCGTGCCGATGACATCGATGATGTCGTTCTCGGAAAACTGGTCGACCAGCACTTTATCCCCGACGCTTGCCGCCTCCTCGCCGTTATTGAGACGAAACTCGCGCAGGATTCTTGTCGGCGGAATCCCCGCCTTGGCGAAGTGGCCCTTCATCGGCTTGTTGATCCGCTTCGGGCTCTGTTCGTCGACGAAGCCGAGCTGAACAGCCTCATAGCCGTCCGTCGAGACGGTCTTCCGCTGCACGACGACGCAAGGGCCGGCCTTGATTACCGTCACCGGCGTGCTCGTTCCGTCGGCATCGAAGATCTGTGTCATTCCCAGCTTTTTGCCGATAATCCCGTTGACCATTGTCAGTTACTCCGTAGCTCCCAGCGGTTCGCGAACCGCATCAGGGCGAAGGGCCCTACTATCTCCGATCCCGACCAAACGCCTTGATTTCCGCATCCACGCCCGCCGGCAGATCGAGCTTCATCAGCGCATCCATCGTCTGCGGCGTCGGATCGAGAATATCCATGAGCCGCTTGTGAGTCCGAATCTCGAACTGCTCGCGCGACTTCTTGTCGACGTGCGGCGACCTGAGCACCGTCCACTTGTTCTTGACTGTCGGCAGCGGAATCGGCCCGGCAACCCGCGCGCCCGTTCGCTTGGCTGTCTCGACAATCTCAGCCGTCGACTGGTCGAGAACGCGGTAGTCGTAAGCCTTGAGCCGAATTCTGATCTTTTCGTTTAGCATGCAATCCCTCGACTTCTTCTTTGCGGCCTTCCTTTGCGTTCTTTGCGTCTTGCGTGAGGAGTATCCCGATCAGGCCTCTTGCGAAATACTCCTCACGCAAAGACGCAAAGAAAGCCCCTTACTCAATCACGTCTGAGATCGTCCCGGCGCCGACCGTCCGGCCGCCCTCGCGAATGGCGAAGCGCAGACCCTTCTCCATGGCGATCGGTGTGATCAGCTCAACCACGATCGCGATGTTGTCGCCCGGCATGACCATCTCCACTCCCTCCGGCAGGTGCGCCACCCCGGTGACGTCAGTCGTCCGGAAGTAGAACTGCGGTCGGTACCCGGTGAAGAACGGCGTGTGTCGCCCGCCCTCCTCCTTCGTCAGAATGTAGGCCTCTGCCTTGAACTTCGTGTGCGGCGTGATGCTCCCCGGCTTGGCTATCACCTGGCCCCGCTCGATCTCCTTCCGCTCCACTCCGCGCAGCAGCAGCCCGACGTTGTCGCCGGCTCGCCCTTCGTCGAGCAGCTTCTTGAACATCTCCACGCCCGTGACCACCGTCGAGCGCGTCGGCTTGATGCCGACGATCTCAACCGTCTCGCCTACCTTGACGATCCCGCGCTCGATCCTTCCCGTGGCCACTGTCCCGCGGCCCGAGATCGAGAAGATATCTTCAACCGGCATGAGGAACGGCTTCTCTATCTCTCGTGCCGGCGTCGGGATGAAGCTGTCGACCTGCGCCATGAGGTCATCGACCGTCTTCTCCCACTGCGCCTCACCGTTGAGCGCTCCGAGTGCGCTGCCGCGGATCACCGGAATCTCGTCGCCCGGGAACTCGTACTTCGAGAGCAGCTCCCGAACCTCGAGCTCGACCAGGTCGAGCAGCTCCGGATCGTCGACCGCGTCAACCTTGTTGAGGAAGACGACTATGGACGGCACTCCCACCTGGCGTGCCAGAAGTATGTGCTCGCGCGTCTGCGGCATCGGGCCGTCGGTGGCCGCAACCACGAGGATCGCTCCGTCCATCTGCGCCGCGCCCGTGATCATGTTCTTGACGTAGTCGGCGTGACCCGGGCAGTCGACGTGCGCGTAGTGGCGATTGGGCGTCTCGTACTCGACGTGTGCCGTGGCAATCGTGATTCCGCGTGCCTTCTCCTCTGGTGCGTTGTCGATCGAATCGAAGCTCCGGAAAGCGATCTTCGGATTGTGTCTCCCGAGCACCTTGGTGATCGCCGCTGTGAGCGTCGTCTTACCGTGGTCTACGTGGCCGATCGTCCCGATATTGACGTGCGGCTTACTTCGATCGAACTTCTCCTTTGCCATTGATAGCTCCTCGTTCGTTAGGATTCAAAGCCGGTACTATCTCGCTGTCCCCTGAACCTTAGCGACGATCTCCTCGCTAATGCTCTTCGGCGCCTCTTCATAACGCGCAAAGTGCATGGTCGACGCTGCGCGTCCCTGCGTCATCGAGCGCAGGTCGGTCTCATATCCAAACATCTCGGCGAGCGGCACCATGGCGCTGATTATCTGGGCGCCCGGCCGCGAGTTCATGCTCTCGATTCTTCCGCGGCGAGAACTGAGATCGCCGGTAATCGATCCCATGTACTCTTCGGGGGTGACGACCTCGATCTTCATGACCGGCTCGAGCAGAACAGGGCTGGCCTTGCGTGCCGCCTCTTTGAAGGCTATCGAGCCCGCAATCTTGAAGGCCATCTCCGAGGAGTCGACTTCGTGATAGCTGCCGTAGACCAGCCGGACCTTGACATCGACCAGCTCGTAGCCGGCAAGTATTCCACCGGCGAGCGCTTCCTTGACGCCCTTTTCGACCGCCGGAATGTACTCTCGCGGAATAGCTCCGCCGACGATCTCGTTGACGAACTCGAATCCTGATCCGGGCTCGCCTGGCTCTATTTCGAGCACCACGTGACCGTACTGTCCGCGGCCGCCCGTCTGGCGGGCGTACTTCTCTTCCGCCTTTGCCGGCTTGCGAATCGTTTCGCGATAGGCGACCTGGGGCTTGCCGACATTTGCCTCGACGTTGTATTCCCGCTTCAGCCGGTCGACGATGATCTCCAGGTGAAGCTCACCCATACCGGAGATGATCGTCTGATTGGTCTCGCTATCCGTCGTCACCCGGAACGAAGGATCCTCCTGAGCCAGCCTGCCCATGGCAACACCGAGCTTCTCCTGGTCCTGACGTGTCTTCGGCTCGATCGCCAGAGAGATCACCGGGGTGGGAAACTCCATCGCCTCGAGGATCACCTGATGCGACTCGACACAGATCGTATCGCCAGTCGTCACCTGCTTGAGCCCGGCCACCGCGACGATTTCACCGGCATATGCCTCATCGATGTCCTCACGCTTATTGGCGTGCATCTTGAGGATGCGGCCGACGCGCTCCCTGACCTGCTTCGTCGAGTTGTAAACGTAGGAGCCGGTCTTCAGCGTTCCCGAATATATGCGGGCGAATGAAAGCTGGCCGACATGCTTATCGGCCATGATCTTAAAGACGAGGGCCGAGAATGGAGCCTTGTCGTCCGGAGGACGAGAAACAGTCTCACCCTTCTTATCGATTCCCTCAACAGCCGAGATATCGACCGGCGACGGGAGGTAGTCGATCACCGCATCGAGCAATGGCTGGACGCCCTTGTTCTTGAATGCAGAACCGCAGACAACCGGGACGAGCTTCATCTCAACGCAGCCACGACGGAGCGCCGCACGCAGCTCGTCTATCGTGCACTCCGTGCCTTCGAGGTACTTCTCCGCTATCTGATCGTCGGAGTTGGCTATCGCCTCGACCATCTTCTCGCGAGCCGCATGAGCGGCATCGACCAGCTCGGCTGGAATCTCTTCGACGGAGTAGCTCGCGCCCTTCGCCTCGTCCCTCCAGACAAGAGCCTTCATCTCGAGGAGGTCGATCACTCCCTTGAAGTTCTCTTCGGCGCCTACCGGGATCTGCACGGGAACCGGATTGGCCGAAAGCCTGGTGCGTATCGTGTCCACGGCATGATCGAAGTCGGCGCCCGGACGATCCATCTTGTTGATGAAAGCGAGACGCGGAACGTTGTATTTGTCCGCCTGCCGCCAGACTGTCTCCGACTGAGGCTGAACTCCGGCGACGGCATCAAAGACTGCCACCGCGCCGTCGAGTACACGAAGGCTTCGCTCAACCTCGATGGTGAAGTCGACGTGGCCGGGAGTGTCGATGATGTTGATCCGGTACTCTTCGCCGCCGCGCTCCCAGAAGCAGGTCGTCGCAGCCGAGGTGATGGTGATACCGCGCTCCTGCTCCTGTTCCATCCAGTCCATGACGGCCGTGCCCTCGTGGACCTCTCCGATCTTGTACGAGACACCGGTGTAGAAAAGGATACGCTCGGTGGTCGTGGTCTTACCGGCATCGATGTGAGCCATGATGCCGATATTCCTGAACTTGTTTACTGGAGCCTGTCTAGCCATACAAACCAACACCCGCCAAAGCGCGAAAAGCCTAAGCTCTCCCTCCTACCACCTGTAATGCGCAAAGGCCTTATTGGCCTCAGCCATTCTGTGCACGTCCTCTCGTTTCTTGATTGCGTTGCCCTTGCTCGAAGCCGCATCGAGGAGTTCAGCCGCAAGCTTGTCGATCATCGTCTTCTCGCCGCGAGTCCGTGCGTAGGTCACGAGCCAGCGCATCGCCAGGGCCGTGCGCCTTTGCGTGTTGACCTCAACGGGCACCTGGTAGGTAGCACCGCCGACGCGCTTCGATTTGACCTCGACGCGCGGCTGCAGGTTTTCAATAGCCTTCTTGAAAACCTTGAGCGGATCCTCCTGGGTGCGCTCCTTGATCTTGTCGAGCGCGCGATAAAGGATGCCTTCGGCGACCGCCTTTTTGCCCTGCCACATCATGGTGACGATAAACTTGGCGATCAGGGGGCTGTTGTAGACCGGATCAGGGAGAATCTCTCGCTTGGCAATAACTCGTCTTCTAGGCATGGGCTACTTCTTGCCTCCCTTGGCCGCGGCGGCGCCCTCCTTCGGACGCTTGGCGCCGTACTTGGAACGGCCCTGCTTGCGGTTGGCCACACCAACCGAATCCAGCGTGCCGCGAACTATGTGGTAACGCACTCCAGGCAGGTCCTTGACGCGACCCCCGCGGACGAGCACGATCGAGTGCTCCTGCAGGTTATGGCCGATGCCGGGAATGTAAGAGGTCACCTCGATGCCGTTAGTCAGCCGGACGCGGGCGATCTTTCGGAGCGCCGAATTTGGCTTCTTGGGCGTCTGGGTCTTGACCTGGACACAGACCCCTCGACGCTGCGGACATGACTGAAGTGCCGGACTCGAGGTCTTGTACTTCACCTGCTTGCGTCCCTTGCGGACTAACTGATTAATCGTCGGCATAAGTTCACACGCGATCGAACCGCCCCGGCACCCCATCGTCCTGGACGACAAGTCGGCACGGAGGCAAATTGAGCCTCGGAGATCTTGTGGATCACTCCGGCCAGAAGACAAAAATGATTGTTCCCGGGATGTTCGTCGTCAGCGTGCAGATATGGCGTCCTGGGTCGCCGAGTTTTTCTGTGGCGGTAATTTGCTCTGGATGCCGGTCTACAAGAGACGGCTTAAAGAGGGAAGCTCACTCACGGCAGTGTGAAGTGATTGGTTTCGCCACAATACATTCTCTACAACGGTGGGTACTTTCGACCAACCGTTCGCGGCGCCTCTGCACAGCCGAAACCGTATGAGCGCCGCATTAACTGCAAAGATCAACAGCCGCAAACTTCGGATGATAGCGAGCCGGAAGGTGAGTGTCAAGGGACCCAACACGCCAACATCTTAGCTGCCTGCGGACTGTCGGCGCCAGTTGCTTGCGCCTGGTATTTATCTCATTGTCTCTGTGACGGTTAGACCTTGGCGGAGCTTTCCTCTGGACATTGGGTTTATAATCGCGTCAGCGCTGAATCATGACTACGCGGTCAGGGACTGGACGCTCGAGTCCATTCCCAATCAGTCCTCAGTCATTTGGCCTCTGGCCAAGGAGGAAACATGATTCAGCGATCACTTCTCAGCTTTCTGATAGTCGGCATTACTCTCGCGCCGGGATGCGGCCCACCCAATGAGAACGCGCGTGTCTTTGTGGAATACAAGCAGGTGGCAAACTTCCACGACTACCGTCTCTCACCCGACTCGAACGACAGCCATGGCGCCGGCGGCATGTTCATCATGTATAAGATCACTCAGGTCAAGAACACCGGGTCAGCCGCAAAACCGTTCGTCTTCGACGTCAACAAGGTGATAACCGACGCCCCTGACAAAATCAGCAACGAGACGGTCACCGACGCCAACATTCTGTTGGGTGGCCTCAATGTCACAACAGTCAACGTGGGAGCAGGTCAGACCAAGCTGGTCAACGGTTGCATAATCAAGGACGCATTGACGTCCAATCCGCAGGCGCTTGTGTCGGCCCAGGTGCCATTGAGTCATCAGATCGATCCGGCCCAGCCGGTGACAATGACCAACCTCACTCCGAATGGCAGCGTAGCGGTGGTCGGAAATGCACTTCCCGCTTCGCTGCAGGCATTGTGCGCCGGCAGTTGAGTGCTGAAACGGGGCACGTCACGAAGTTTCAGGGGCAGGGCTTGGAGGCGGTCTCAAAATTGTCCCGGATCCTGCTCCGGGCATCCCGCAGGCATGCGAGAGTTAGCCAGGGGCGAAGCGAAGCGCAGCCCCTGGAATCGAGCGCAAATGAGGACCGCATCCTGGAAGGACGCCAGACAAACAGGTGGGGTGTATCGCGAGAGGTCTTGCGGCCCTTTCCGGGGCGCACAAGCGTGCTCCGACGAGCATTCCAGGGGCTGCGCTTCGCTTGCCCCTGGCTACCCTCTTGCATCCCTAACGGGATGCCGAGACTGTCACTGGCTCTACAGATCTGCGGTCGCTTTATGAGACAGCCTCCTGTCCCTGGCTGCACATCGAGATCGTGTTTGCATTCGCGAGCACCGGCATCGATAGACTCCGGAACGGTGATATTGAATGTCGGGTCGAGCTTGCCGCCGCGCACGAGCATGCGCTTTCCGTGGCCGAGGTCGATATCCTTCCGGTCCAGCTTTTTCAGCCATGCGTGCTCGTGCCGCTCGGCAAACCAAAGAAACAGGCGCTTCACCTTGACGCGGCGGCAGGCGACCAGCAGCGTCTGCAGCCGCCGTGGACTGAGATTGCGCAGGCCCTCCACCAGAACGTCAGCTTGGTGAAAGGTCTCGCGCTTCGGGACCTCATCCAGCAATTCGAGGATCGCCCGCTCGGGCGAGGACATTGTCATCGGCAATTCCCACTGTCCCCATGGTTGCTGTATGTAGCTGCTTTGCAGAGGATCGTCCCCAGGATCACTCGCTGCTTTGCTCCGCGCGCTGGCTAGCGTCGCTTTTGAAGAGCCTATCTGCATTGTGAAAGACGAACCGGCTCTCCAGCTTCAGCTTGAAGACCCAGCCGGGCGGTTTGCCGGTGCCGTAAAGTTTGCCAGGGCTGTAAAGATGGATTTCGTGATGGGGGCCGGAGGACAGATAATGCGCGATCGCATTAAGCGAGTATTTTGGCGCAGGACAGGACTGCCCGACGTCCGCATCAGTCCGCTTCGCGGCGGAGGAAGCGGCGCTTTCGCGGAGGCTCAGGTCGAACCTCTTCCGAGACGCTGAAGACCTGCCGCGATGGCAGTTCGATGGCTGAGAGCATACCCGTCATGTAAGCCCCGGTATCGACCCCAATCAGATTCTCCCTCAAATAGATCTTCTCCCGCTCGCCGAAGACGAGGCCGGTGATCGTATGCCCAAAGACCACCGTCTTGCCCGAGTATTCGTTGAAGAAGCGTCGGTTCCGAGCCCAGAGAAGCTCAGGATCCTCCGCAGTCTCCTGCGGATGCACAAAAGTGCCATCGCTTGCCTCGACAAGACCGGCGTGCACGTAGATCGCGTGCTCATCCTCGTGCCAGGTGGGAAGCTCCGACAGGAATTCAATGTGTTCCGGCGGTATTCTAAGAGTGCCATCCTCGGCTTTATAACTCTGAAGAGTCTCGATGCCACCGTTGTAGTACCAGACTTCCGCCGCGCAAGTGTCCCCTTCGACCAGTGAATCGAGCATCATCTCTTCATGATCGCCCTTAAGGACTGTGACCAGCTCCGGAGCCTCCTGGCAAAGCTCGATGGCGCGATCGACTACGCCACGCGCATTCTCACCGCGATCGACAAGATCGCCGATCAGAACCAGTCGATCTACGCCTGGCTGATAGCCGGTCTTCTCGATCAGCTGGTTGAGCAAGGTTAACTTGCCATGAATGTCTCCCACGACGATCGTCCGCATCCAGCGATTATAGCCACAAAAAGCACAAAAGACAGGACGGCCGCATTTTGCCTCGTCTTGAGGCTAGAACCCGAATCGGAAATTGAACTCAATGTGTCGCGCAGGACCAGCGCTGTTGGGCATGTTGAAGAAGGGCGACGTCAGCGTGCCGCTGTACCGTCCGAAGTTGACGTGGTTGAGAACGTTGGTCATCTGGGCAGAGACCTGCAGATTGAATCGCGACGATTCGTTGCGGCTCCCGGCACGACCGCGCCCGCCGCCCAATCCTCCGCCTCCTCCTCCTCGACCGCCACCACCGCCTCCACGGCCGCCTCCGCCTCCGCCAAAACCTCCACCCCCACGAGCGCCACCGCCACCGGCACGCCCCTGAGCGGGCCCCTGATCGCCCGGCGAGCCCGGATCCAAGTCTCCAGCCGCTCCGCCCCCACCTCCTCCTGCCGCCTGTGACGACAAGCCGGCGCGGTGACCGAAGCCCCAGTTCTTGCTGACACTCAGATTGAGGCTCACGAGACCTGGATTGAGAGCGCGAATGCCATCCGGGAAGTTGGTCGCCAGGTATTGAGGAAGAAGAATCGGAACCAGCCCTGGGCCGCAGTTTTGGACGCAGACCGGCGGCACCAGCGGATACAACGATGCCGGCAGATCCGAGTTGCGATTGATCCCGGCAGGGCGGTCGTTGATCACCGTGTCGCGATTGTCGTCGCTGCCCGTAGTGATGTTGAAGGGGCCGCCGGACGAGACATTGAGGAAAGGCGTCATGCGAATGCCATGGGGCAGATTCGCGATGATATTAACAAACAGAAAATGGCGGCGGTCGGTGAAGGCTGGCCCCCACTCGGCCCGCATATTGTAGTTGTCGGCTGGAAGCGCACCTGAACTGTCTGCATCGCTTCGCGTCCACGAGAGCGTGTAATTTGTGAAGAACGTGAAATAGCGTCCAAACCGCCGGTCAATCCTGAAGAGAAATCCGTTGTAGTCCGAGTTGGCGGACGATTCGACCTCGTAGACATTGCCCTGGCTCAGATCGGGCCGGATCCCAATGCCCGGCAGTGGCGCGTTGATGTTCCGGGTATGAAAGAAGTGGACCCCTCGTGCGAAGACATATGTGAGTGATCCGACGAAGCCGCCGCCAAACTGGTGCTCAATGCTCGCCGAGGCATTGATCGTATACGGAGTCACGAGCTCCGGCTCGAGTGTCCGCTTGATGGTGTTCCTGAGCAGCGTTGCCGGATCATCGATGAATGGGTCGGGATAGAGCGGACTTCGAATGATGATGCTCTGCTGCGTCACGCCATCGTAGCGCAACGTGTTCTCGTAGAGATTGCCGTTGAGACGAGTGAAGAAGATTCCGCCGCCGGTCCTGACTGTTGTTTTGCGATCCTTGAATGGCGACCAGGCAATCGCGAAACGCGGGGCAACGTTAAGCTTGTCCGGAACGTGTGACTGGATTTCGTAGCGTAATCCGGCAGAAATGGTCAGAGACTGCCGTACTCGAAAGTCATCCTGCAGGAATAGTGATGTCTCGTACTGACTGTAACGGGTCTCGGGATTGCCCTGATTGACAGTGAACTGGGTCGCCCGCACGAGCGGACTCGTCGGATCGTCCGGATCGATGTGAGCTCCGTTGAGCACCGCCTCGTACTGATCGAGGCTCGAGAAGGTATAAGTGCCGTTGAAGTTGTTCTCGGAGAGATTGCTGTTGTTGTCGTACTCAAACTGAATTCCCGCCTTGATCGTGTGCCTCTTGTGCGTCCAGGTGAGGTAGTCCTGAAAATCGAGCTGGTTCTGGTGCGTGCTCGTCGGGCAGCAGGGCGATCCTCCACCATTGAAGGCATCAAGGACGTTGATCGCCATCCCCTGGCTGACGGCGGTCGTATTGCCCACTTCGTGCTGGAAACGGAGGCGCGCTTCATGCACCAGGCTTGAGCTGATCAGAAAGGTCTCCGACATGGTGACCGTCTGGTTCTGATTTGAGCTGTTCTGACCTCTCTCAGGCAATGTATAGCCGCCGGCGCCGCCGCTCGATCTTGACTCATGGAAGTTGTAGCCGAAGTTGATCGTGTTCTTCTTGTTGATCCCGTAGCCGGTACGGAAGCTGTAGAAGCTGTTCTCGCTTGGTGTCGGGGTATTGATAATGACGTCGCCCGAGAGCGTCTTCGCGCTGACAATGCTGTCACTGTTTACGTCGCGACGCTCGGCAGTGGCGAAGAACGACATCTTCTTCTTGATGATCGGCCCGCTCAGGGTCACCAGGTATCGATCCGAGTTGAACTCGGGCTTGGTTGTCGCAAATGCATTCCTGGCGTCGAGGGCCGAGTTGCGAAGGTTGAACGCAATGCTGCCGTGCCATTGTTCGGTGCCCGGCCTGGTGATGATCTCGATGCGCCCAAAGCCCGGATGCGCGTACTCAGCCGAGTACTGATTCTGATTGATGCGGATCTGAAGGATTGCCTCCTTGGGAGGCAGACGGCCGCCGACGAAGCCGTCGACATAGATCTGTGCGCCTCCCTGTCCGCCGGATACTCCTCCCGCCGCAGGACCTGCGAGTGCCAGCAGGAAATCCCTCAGGTCATCCTCGTTATCGGGCAGCGTCTCGATGAATGCCTCATCGAGGATGATCGCGCTCATGTTCTGGTCGGGCTCTGTCGAGACGCCATTGCTCTCCGCTTTGACGTCGGTCTCGGCGTTGACCGGCGCGACTACGAGCACGACCCTCGAGAGCCCATCGAGCGGAATGGTTAGATTGCTCTCGACGTGAGTCTGAAAGCCCTTGAACTCGACAGTCAGCGTGTAGACTCCCGGAACAAGATTGGGAATCGTGGCCTCGCCGTTGGGATTGGTGTTTACAGCCGCGCTTCTTGCCGTCGGGTGTGATCAGGGTTACACGAGCCTTGGGAATGACGCCGCCCTGCTCATCGACAACCTGGGTATGGAAGGAGACGGGATTCTGCGCCTGGAGCTGCCCGCGACTAAGGACACTCAGGATGCTGAGGCATACCGACAAGAGCAGATACTGCAGGGCTCGAACCACCTTCGTCATGGCTGGCAAAAGTGAATTAAGAAAATACCGGGAGGGCGGATCCCTCCCGGTGTAGAGCCTGAGTGATGAGTGACGTTATCGGCCAGTAGTCTCGAGTTAATCTTGCCAGTTAATCTTGATTGTTTTGGGCCTGGATGGCGGAGAGAAAGTTCTTCCGCGACCTCCCGGTCCCGGGCGGCCAACCGTGGCCTCTCGCACCGCGTAGTCGGTTGGGACGGAGAAGAGCGATGCCGCCGGTTCAGTGCGATTGATGCTCGTCAGGCGATAGACGTGGTCGCCCTGACGCGGATCACTGTGCTTGCTCAGCACGACTACCTGGAGAGCCGGTGAATACCAGCGCTCCGAAACGACCTGGATCGCCTTCTCGTTGCCGATCGCCCCAGCAGGGATGGTGAATGTCGTTCGCGTACCCTCCGCTTCGACACCCTCTATCGTCTGGGTGCCCAGCTGTTCAACCGTCCGGTTGGATGAATCCATCCTGTGGGAGGGATCCTCCGGCCGCATGTTCTGACCGGCGCCCGCCGAAGCTGGCGGCGTCCTTCTTGCCGGAATAGTGAACTTCGTCGCAGACCGGGCAGCCGGATCGATCCGGTAGTTCGCGCCAGCAACAGGGTCGTTGACGAAGACCATCTGCTTGGGGCTTCCATTGGCAGCGAACGGCCCTACGCCATTAAAGGTCTCTTCGTTGCGAGTCCGACCTTCACTGTCGCGATAGACGGCGCCTTTCGTCTGGCGGTTGATCTTCGTGCCATCAGATAGCGTCTGAGTGCTCTCGGTGATCACCTCCGCCGAGTAGGGCGCGCCCTTGACCGTCCTTCCGAAGCGCATCTCAGCCGCGACGAAACCGCCGTCCGGTCCGCCGTGCGGAGGCCGAGGCGGCCGATCCTGGGCAATACCGACGCCGGTTGCCAGAAGCAAAAGGCCACTAACCACTGCTGCCATACGAAATCTCTGAATCTTCATTCGAATCTCCTTCGTCGAAAACTATCGGTGCTTAAATACCTACGAAAATCCATTTCATCAGAAGGCTGCCCAGAAGCATGAGGCAGAAGATGACAAGAAACAGAGCCAGCGATTCCGCTATATGCGTGCCGCTCTGCTTATGCTTGAGTTCCATCTTTGCTTCGCTCAATGGCGCCCATCCTCTCAGTGTACAAAGCGGATGGCGTGAGCCACTCCATCTTCGCCAAACATCACGTCTGCCGTCACCAGCTCGCCCGCGCGTTCCATATTCATGGGAACGCCAAACGCAAGCAGAGCGGTCCTGGGCAGCGTCATGCGTACGATCTGGCGGTTCTCCCCAGCCTTCTCTTCGGCCTTGCCCTCGGGTACGAATGTGAGCGGGAGGAATTCCGTTGCCTGCTGCTCTTCGGACATCAACTCGTTCAAGCCTGAAGGTCGCGATGTCATCGGCGTGGACTCTCTGGTGCCGCCGCACCTTTGAGACGCTTTGAGGCCTTAAGCGCGCCGAAGCCGCTTCCTTCGCGGGTTCTTGTGCGAGTTGTGCTGAACCCGCGGGGCTCGTCCGCCGTGGCCCGCCGGCGACACCTTAACGATCTCCCGCGGAACAGCGGTCGTCCGGTTGGTGCGCGACAAATGAGCCACGAACGTCAACGCCAGTAGAACGGCCGCTGCACGCCGTGGCCCATGCGAGGCCCATGCAAGAAAGCTTCGATGGGGCCGTGAATGGCCATGCGATTGCACCAGAGAGCCGATTTCCATGCGACGCCGCTTGATTGCAATCCGGCTTTGGACTCGAGAAAGCAGATCGGGTGACAGAGCCGTCTCCTCAATCTCCTCCTCGCTGGCCCGCATAGCCTCGAAGAGCTCATTGGAGAGCAGATCGACCCGCTCCCTGGCTCCTCTTTTTTTCGCGCCAACCGAACATAGTTAAATCCCGTCTGTTTAGACGAATCTTCGTAGTATGCCCCGCAATGCCGTCCGCGCCCGATGGGCTCTCATCTTGACCTTGGAAGACGACCAGCCCGTTACTGATGCGATCTCGGCCACGGAGAGCTCCTCAACGTTCAATAGCGTCAGCACCAGCCTATCCTCGGGACCGAGGCGTGCGAGCAACTTGGCCGCCAGGTCCTTCGAGATCGCCCGCCCTTCGACAGAATGCGAACCGTCCAGGGCGGCGGCGATCTGTGCCGATTCAGCTTCATTCAGATCGCTTAGCGTATTCTCACGGCGCCTTGAACGACTGCGCAACTCGTCGTAGCAGGTGAGAACCGTGATCCTCGAGAGCCACGCGGCAAATGCCTTTTCGTGGCCTCCCTGGTAGCTCGCAAGAGAGAAGAAAGCCCCAGCAAAACTCTCCTGAACGATCTCTTCAACCTCTTCCTTGCGATGGAAGAATCGATACGCAAGCCTCACTACCATCCGCCGATGGCGGTGAAAGAGCAGCGAAAAAGCCGCCTCATCCCCATTAATGGACGCCGCTGCCAGTTGGTCGTCGAGCGGCTTCGGCTCCCCGGTTGCCCCCGTTGCCCCCGTTGCCCCAGTCGCATCAATTGCTTCTTTTGCGATACTGGCCGCGACGCGGGTCGGGACGCTCGCCTCGACTATCTCATTCATTGCGCTACTCAATTAAGTCTCGGTGGATTCTGCTCTGGTCACAAAAAACCGATCTTTCCGGTGAAAGGGCCGGTGAAAGGGCTTGCGATGACAGTGGTTAGCCATTAGTTTCTTCTTGCATCGTGGGCGGCCGTCGCGGCAGGCTCTTAAGGCTCTTCTTTGCGGCCTTTCTTTGCGTCTTTGCGTCTTTGCGTGAGGAGTATCCCCGATCAGGCCTCCTGCGAAATACTCCTCACGCAAAGACGCAAAGACGCAAAGAAAGGCCGCAAGAAGTTCCGCGAAGACGACATGGGGACAGCAAGGATCGTTACTACCCCAAAGAACCTAATGCCTTCTATTCTCACCATCGCCAATCTGCTGACCCTCTCCCGTCTGGTGATGATTCCAGCCTTTGTCATGGCCGTCTACTACCACCGCTTCGCCTGGGCCCTCATTATCTTCTCCGTCGCCGCCGTCACCGATCTTCTGGATGGCTTGATGGCGAGAACGCTCAACCAGAAGACCCAGCTCGGCGCCATCCTCGATCCCATGGCGGACAAGCTACTACTAGTGACGGCTTTCATCGTCCTTTCGTTTCCCGGATTCACGCGCACCCAGGCGCTTCCGTTCTGGCTGACGGCGGCGGCCATCAGCCGCGATGTCTTTATCGTCCTCGGCGCGCTGGTCATTAACATGGCCACGGGCTTCAGCCGGTTTCGTCCTTCGCTGCCGGGCAAGCTCAATACCTTCATTCAATTGACGACGATTGTCCTCTTTCTCACCGCCAACGCCTTCGGGTGGTTCGGAGAATATCTGTACGGCGCCTACTACCTGACGCTCGGGATGGCGATCTTCTCGGGCCTGCATTATATTTCGTACGCCAATCGCCTTATAGGTCAATACCAGGAAGATAAGCCCGGAGACTAGGAGTCGCCCAGGCTGCAGGGGAGAGGAATCGTGAGGGTTGAGCGGCCGGCTAACGGTGCCAACAGAAGCAATCCGCTGGAATGGATGCGGTGGATCCCGGCGCTTGCCCTGGCCGTCTGCGTGATCATTCTGATCTTCATCGGCGGCGGGGTGATCCTCATACCACTGCTCGTCTCCCTCGCGCTGGCATACATTCTGGAGCCTCTGGTCGAATGGTTCGAACGCCGCGGCTGGTCGCGGTCCACGGCCGTGCTCCTCACCTTCCTGGCAGCAGTCCTGGTGACCGGGCTTGCCCTGCTCTTTCTGGCGCCCGGATTCTGGCACCAGCTGGTCAAGTCGTACATGCAGGCCCGGCTTCTAACGAGCGATCCGACGCGCATTCAGATTCTCCTGGCCAAGCTTCAGCACTTCAGCCCTCCTCTTTACGAGTACCTGAGGTCGATGATCGACGAGCTGAAGGATCCTGCCCGGCAGGCGCAGCTTCGCGAAACATCCGTCGGCTGGCTGAGGAGCGGGCTCTTCCGCGTAGTCAACATCACGGCGCCGGCGCTTGACATGGTTCTCGTGCCGTTCTTCGTCTACTACCTGCTCAAGGGGTATCGGGGAATCCGCGGGATGATCGACCGTCTGGTTCCACCGCGCCACCGACCAGTTGTCGACCGTCTGCTGCGCGAGATCAATCAGGTTCTTTCGGCCTATGTCCGCAATCAGCTATTGATCGCACTGGTGATGGGCTGTCTCTACGCCCTGGGCTTTGCCATCCTGAGGGTTCCATTGGCGTTGACCATCGGATTGCTCTCCGGGCTGCTCAATTTTGTGCCTTACCTTGGTACGGTCACCGGCCTGATCTTATCGCTGACCTTCGTCGCCCTTGACGGTGCCGAGAGCTGGCGGCTCCTGCGGAGTATTGGGCGTCTTCGCGCTGGTGCAGACCGTTGAGGGCTATGTTCTGACTCCCAGGCTGCTCGGCAGTCGTCTCAATCTCCATCCGCTCTGGGTGCTGGTGGCAGTGGTCATCAGCGGCAATCTGTTCGGGCTGCTTGGAGTAATTCTGGCGATCCCTGTACTTGCAGCCTGCAAAGTGGTTTTCAACTTTGTTGAAGAGAACTACCAGCAGTCCAGCTTCTACCAGCGAGCGAGCCGCGACCTGGTGACAGAGGGGGGTATGCCGGTGGCGCTGGCGACGCCCTACGATGTGGTGCCGGGAGCGGTGGTTCTGGCGGAGGAGCCTGAACGCGCGCGACGGGTGATCCTGACAACCACTGAACTTCGTTCGCGCCGACCCGACCTCGAGGATTAGCCGCCAAAAGCACAGAAGCACAGGACGTTATGCGTTCTATGCCCCCTTCGTGAGCCCACTTTTCTGATGATTCCCAGGTCAGAAAGATTGACAACGTAACACTCAGACTTTATAGTTGTGTGCGGCGTGCTTGAGCTTTTGGCTACGAGCTGCCGGAATCGAGAGAACGAGCGTGGAGGCAAAATGAGCAAGGTTATAGGGATTGACCTCGGAACAACCAATTCAGTGGTTGCGATCATGGAGGGCGGCGAGCCCGTCGTGATTAACAACTCTGAGGGTGCGCGAACAACGCCCTCAGTCGTCGCGTTTGCCAAGGATGGCAACAGGCTTGTCGGCCAGGTGGCAAAACGCCAGGCCGTTACCAACCCTGAGAACACTATCTATTCGATCAAGCGTTTCATGGGGCGCAAGTACAGCGAAGTCGCCGACGAGATCCGCCAGGTGCCATACAAAGTCAGCCAGGCGGCAAACGGAGATGTGCGAATTGTCGCGGGCGGCAAGGAATGGTCGCCTCCCGAGATCTCGGCGATGATCCTGCAGAAGATGAAGCAGTCGGCGGAAGACTATCTTGGTCAGAAGGTCGATCAGGCTGTGATCACGGTGCCGGCGTACTTCAACGATTCACAGCGGCAGGCGACCAAGGATGCGGGCAAGATTGCCGGGCTCGAAGTCCTGCGAATTGTCAATGAGCCGACGGCTGCCGCGCTGGCCTACGGTCTGGACAAGAAGAAGGACGAGACAATTGCAGTCTTCGACTTCGGAGGCGGTACCTTCGATATCTCGATCCTCGAAGTCGGTGAGGGTGTCGTCGAGGTCAAGTCTACGAATGGCGACACGCACCTCGGCGGTGACGATATCGATGAGCGGCTGATTCGCTGGATCACGGATGAGTTCAAGAAGGATCAGGGCATCGACCTTTCAAACGACAAGATGGCCTTGCAGCGGCTCAAGGAGGCTGCAGAGAAGGCGAAGATCGAGCTCTCGTCGACTATGGAGACGGAGATCAATCTTCCATTCATCACTGCCGATCAGTCGGGTCCCAAGCATCTGGCCATGAAGCTGACGCGAGCCAAGTTCGAGGGACTGATAGACGATCTTTTGCAGAAGACACTCGACCCGTGTCGAAGCGCCATCAAGGATGCCGGTGTCTCGGCCAATCAGATTGACGAAGTCGTGCTGGTCGGCGGTTCAACGCGCATTCCCAAGGTCCAGCAGATGGTCAAGGACTTCTTCGGAAAGGAGCCTCACAAGGGTGTCAATCCGGACGAAGTCGTGGCTGTAGGAGCTGCGGTCCAGGCAGGCGTTCTCTCCGGCGATGTCAAAGATCTTCTGCTGCTCGATGTCACTCCGTTGAGCCTCGGCATTGAGACCCTGGGCGGAGTCTTTACCAAGCTCATCGAGCGCAATACGACGATTCCAACAAGGAAGTCGGAGGTCTTCTCGACGGCGACCGACAATCAGACTTCGGTTGAAGTCCACGTCCTGCAGGGTGAACGCTCGCTGGCCGGCGACAACCGGACGCTCGGCAAGTTCCATCTGGTTGGCATTCCGCCGGCTCCGAGAGGCGTTCCACAGATCGAAGTCACCTTCGACATCGACGCCAACGGTATCGTCAACGTCTCGGCTCGCGACCTCGGGACCGGACGCGAACAGAAGATAACGATCACCGCCTCGTCGGGTCTCGCTAAGGAAGAGATCGACCGGATGATGCGCGATGCCGACTCGCACGCCGAAGACGACAAGGTCAAGCGCGAGTCCATCGAGGTTAAGAACCGGCTCGATTCACTGATCTATCAGACTGAGAAGACGATTGCGGATAATCGCGAAAAGATTCCGGTAGCCACGATCAGTGAGGTTGAGGCTGCCGTGGCTGAAGCGAAGAAGGCGGTCGAGTCGAATGATACGACACAGATCAACGCGGAACTCGATAAGCTGACTCACGCGTCGCATCGGATCGCCGAGGCTCTCTACCAGCAACAGGCGGGTGGCGCCGGCGCTGGAAGTGGCGGTGGTGCGCCGGGTGCCGGTGATCCAGGCCAGGCGGCGTCGGGGGCCAAGGCATCGAGCGCTCCGGGTGGTGATGATGTGATCGACGCCGAATACATCGACGTCGACGAAAATAAACAGGGGTAGGCGATCATACGGGGTGGCCCGGTTCGTGCCTGATCATTGAGGGGCCTTCGGGGGGCGGCTCGCGAGCCGCCCCTACGAGTCGCCCCTACGACCGCCCCTACGACCGCGCCTACGTCCTGGACGGCTCGTGGGATTCCTTATGCCAAAACAGCACCGCTTGCTCAACGATCTGGCAGCACTCGAGTCGCAGCTCGGGCAGCTCGTACAGGGAGCCTCTCTATTCCCTGAACACGGCCAGGGAACATGGTCGCCGGCAGTCGACATCTACGAGACAAATACGTCGTTTGTCCTGACCGCCGAAGTGCCCGGTATTTCGCACTCCGAGATAGACATCAAGGTTGTCAATCGAAACCTGATTCTGAGGGGCGAACGCCGGTGGGAACGGGATGAAAACGGCGAGCTCTTTCATCGCCTCGAGAGCTCCTACGGTAAGTTCGAGCGGACTTTCAACCTCTCCGAGAGGATTGATGTCCGAACCATTAGCGCGGAGCTCGATAAAGGTGTCTTGCGGGTTGTCCTGCCGAAGCGATCGGCAGCAGCCAGCAAACGCATCAAGGTCGAGGCCGAGTAGTCCATCTTGGCGCACCCGGGTTGAGTGCAGGCTGCGATCGAATCGCGGCCTTGGCTTGGGTGCGTCAAATGATTTTCCGGCGATTTTTGGCCGGTCTTTCTGAATTCTATGGCTCAGCGAGAGGACTTTTACAAGGTTCTGGGCGTTAAGAAGTCGGCGACTCAGGATGAGATTCGCAAGTCATACCGGAGGCTCGCGCGGAAGTACCACCCCGACGTCAACCCCGGTGACAAGGGAGCCGAGGACAAGTTCAAGCAGCTCTCTGAAGCCTACGATGTCCTCTCTGATACCAAGAAGCGCGAGGTATACGACCAGTACGGCAGCTACAGCGATTCGATCCGTGATGCTGCAGCGCAGGGTGCCCGCCCCGGTGGGCCCGGTGGCCCCGGTGGCCCCGGAGGTTTTGACTTCGGAGGTTTTGACTGGGGCTCGTTCACCAGTGGCGCAGGAGCAGGCTCGACGGCAGGCGGCGCGGCCGGGGCTGGCGCGAGCTTCAAAGACATATTCAGCGATCTCTTCGGAAGCGGCGCGCGGGCTGCCGGCCGTGCGAGGCGACAGGCAGAGCGAGGCAGTGATATCGAGATGCCGCTCGCGCTGACTTTCGAGGAAGCGATCAACGGAGTTACCAGAAGTATCAGTGTCCGTCGCAGCGAGCCGTGTGAGCAATGCGCGGGGACGGGTGAGGCTCCCACAGGCCAGATTACCTGCCCGACCTGCAAAGGCACTGGCAAGCTCTCGGCGGCGGGTGGAATGCTCCGATTCGATCAGACCTGTCCCGACTGCGGCGGTACCGGCAAGAGGCGGACGCCATGCCCGGCATGTCACGGGAAGGGGCGAATCAGCAAGACCGAGACCGTCAAAGTTCGGATTCCAGCCGGCGTTGAGACAGGAACGAGAGTCAAGCTTGAGGGGAAGGGCGAAGCCGGGACTCGCGGTGCACCGCCCGGGGACCTGTACATTATCACCAACGTCTCGGCTCATCCGATCTTCACGCGAAAGGGTGACAACATCTACTGCACTGTCCCGATCACACTTCCCGAGGCGGCGCTTGGAGCGAAGATCGAAGTTCCGACGATTACGGGCAAGGCTCAGCTTCGAATTCCGCCCGGCACGCAATCTGGTCAGAGATTCCGTATGCGCGAGCGCGGCGCGCCCAGTCTGCGTGGCAACACGCGCGGCGATGAGTACGTGGAAGTCAGGATCACTCTACCGAAGATCATCGACGAGGATTCGAAGGAGCTTCTCAGGCAGTTCGCGAAAAGGAACCCCGAGAATCCTCGAACTGAGATGGGACTCGAATAGTCGCAGGTTCTTATGAAACGGCGGGCGAAGGGCTACACGATAAGCACAGTTGCCGATCACTACGGCATACACCAGCAGACTCTGCGCCTCTATGAGCGTGAGGGGTTGCTCTCGCCTTCGAGGTCTGAAGGCAACATGCGGCTCTACACGGATTCGGACCTCGTCAGGCTTGAGCTGATTCTCGGGTTGACGCGGGACCTTGGAGTGAATCTGGCGGGTGTCCAAATCATTCTCAATATGCGTGAGAAGATGGATCAGATGCAGAACGAGTTCAATCGATTCTTCGAGTACCTGCGCGACTATGCTGCGAGGGATTTTTTCAATCAGAACCCACAAGCTCAACAGGCCCTCGTGCCGACGCGCCGCATGGAGCCACAAAGAATACCAAAGGACAAGAACTCACAACGGTAACCTCTCTTGTGTGCTTTATCACTCCGTCTTCCGTCGTTAATACAGCACTTAGCGACAACCTTGTAGGGGCAGGGCTTGTCCCTGCCCGTCCCGCGCCGTCTGGCGCGGGTAATCTCGGTAAACAAGGCAGCACTCACTAGAGTACGTCGGGGAAGGCCTTTTTAGTTCGCTCGAACCACCAGTAGCCGACCGTGAAGCAGACCAGAGCGAACACCACCGTCGAGATCAATCCCTTCCAGTCAGGCATTCGCCCCTCAAGCAATGCCCATCGATAGCTCCTGATGAGAGGGGCCATCGGATTGAACCGGATCAGCCAGTCATATCTCTTCGGAATCATCTGCTCGGGGTAGAAGATCGGCGTCAGGTACATCCATGCCATGAGCAGGAGCTGGTTGAACTGAGGCATATCGCGGATGAATACGCCGAGGCTGGCCATCAACCACGCGAGTCCGAGCGTGGCAACCAACTGAATCGACATAAGCACCGGCAGAAAGAGTATCGTCGCGCGCACGGTGCCTTCGAGAAACAGCGCTGCGACGACCAGCACAACCGTTCCGAGGAGCTGGTGAACGAGTGATGCCAGCACGACATTCACAGGCAGCGCTTCAATAGGGAAGACTACGCGCTTGACGAAATTGACGTTCTCGTTAAGGACGCTTGTCGCTCTTTGAATTCCCTCGCTGAATGCTATCCAGGGCAGGAGGCCGCAGAAGAGATAGACGGCAAAACCGACGTGACCGCCTTCACCTCCGAAACGCGCATTGAATATGCCGGAGAAGATTAGCGTAAAGATGACGATCATCACCGCCGGTGTGATGATTGACCAGGCCAGCCCCATGACTGAACCCTTGTATCGATTGGAGAGCTCACGCCGGACCATCGCCCGGATGAGACCGCTATGATCACGAAGGAGCGCCCATGCTGCCTGCCAGAGAGGCGCACGGACGCTGGATTGGTAGTGCATCTTCGGTGTCACTGGGGTGTCACTGGGGTGTCACTGAGGTGTCACTGGGGTGTCACTGCAGGATCACAGGCCAGAGATTGTTAGGGCATCGTTCCCGCAGTTCGATGATGGACCTCGGCAGACTGCTCTTCGGCAAAAGACGCCATCGGATAGCGGAGCGGTTCCAGATCTGCGACGGTCTTATCACGCACAGGAAAGGGAAGGACCTCAGGCATTTCTGCTCCGGCCAGGCTGGCGAGCAGATGCTCGTACTCGTCAGTGATCTGTTCCCAGTTATAGAGCCGTTTGACTCGCGCCATGGCGCGATGGCGATACTCCCCAATGATGCCGGGATTGTCCAGCACGCGGCGCAGCTGTTCAACCAGGTCCTCGAGCGAAGAGTACATTATTCCGGCATCGCCCGCGACTTCACGATTCTCCGGCGTCTCCAGTGTCAGGGCGCAGTTGCCCGCCCCCATTGCCTCAATCAACGCCGGATGAGTTCCGCCCACCTCCGTCGCATGAACGTAACAGTAGGCGTTCTGCTGCAAGGCGCGGTAATCCTCACCGAAAACAAATCCGAGGAACTTGACTCGCGGATCCGGAGTGCTCTCGAGCTGCTTGATATAGTCACGCGCGTACGGCGCGCCCCCAACAATCACCAGGGGCATGTCGGTAGCAATCTGCTCATAGGCTTCGATCACGAGATGAGCATTGTTCTCGGGCTCGAGCCTGCTGACGTAGAGAATGTAGCGCTCCGGAGTCAGCCCATACTGCGACAGCCGCCTGGTCGACGCCCGGCGCTCTACTTCCGCGCCATAAGCGATCATCGCCGACTGCTTGTGATAGCGGGTCGCATAGTAGTCCTGAATGACCTGGGCATCGGTAACGATCGCAGTCGGCAGGAATGTTGAGAGCCATTCCGAGACGAGATAGTAGGTGCGCCCCACCCAATTCCACTTCTTTCGTTTCCGCTCGAGGCCGTCGACATTGACGAGAGTCTGAGTGCCGAAGAGGCGCGGGATGCAGGCAAACAGGCTGTTGGCCGCATTGCAGATAAGAATAACATCGTAATGCCGAGGCGATGCATGAAGAACCGAAAGGAAGGTGTGGATGACGGTGTCTAAATACTTATGGCGGATCGTCGGCAGAACGACCCTTCGAATGCCGCCGTGGTAAGTGCCTGCCGTGGTTGTCGCATAGTGTTTGCGACAATAAACCGTGACTTCGTGACCACGCGCTACAAGGCGTGTCCCAAGTTGCTCGGCAAAGGTTTCAAAGCCGCCATAATTTGCCGGAATACCCCGCGTCCCCAGGATGGCTATTCTCATAAATAAAATAGAGAAAGGAGTACACTTCGTTTCTTAACCCAGGGGGCAAAACCAGGCTTATCTCAATCTAATACCGGTCAAAGGTTAGCGTCAATCAAGGTTTTCGGAAAGCAGTATAACGCCTGGCCCGCAGTTTTGACCATCCGGAGAGCTCTTTTTTTGCTCTAACTTCCAGAGATTGAACGGGCATCAATCGCCAGACCTCGAAAGAAATCCCGGCGGACCCTTCTTTTCCCGCACATCCCAGACGGCGATAATCTTGTCGATGTTTACATAACAGGTGACGTCATCCTTTTCGAGGTAAAGTACCTGCCCCTCGACCTTGGTCACCTTGCCGCTGATGGTGGCGGCACCACAGTGGACATCGATCTCGCGGCCAATTCGGCTTTCGAGAAAGTTCCTCACGACTTTTTACTCCTTGTTTTATGGGCCGGAGCTAGAATGGTATTCTAGCTTCTCTTCCACACATGAACAAAGAGCGGCTTGATAAGTTACTGGTCCAGAGAGGCCTCGTCGAGACTCGAGCCAGGGCACAGTCGTTGATTCTCGCCGGCAGGGTGCTCGTCAATAACCAGCGCGTCGACAAGGCTGGCCACCTGATCGCTGCCGAGGCCACACTGAGGATCAAAGAAGGCCTCCCCTACGTCAGCCGAGGAGGCATCAAGCTGGCGGCGGCGCTCGATCATTTCATGGTCGATCCTTCCGGAAGGGACTGTCTCGACGTCGGCGCCTCAACCGGAGGCTTCACCGATTGCCTGCTTCAACGCGGGGCTGCGAGCGTCGTTGCACTCGATGTCGGCTATGGGCAGCTTGACTGGAAGCTGCGTCAGCATCCTCGCGTGGAGGTCCGAGAACACATAAACGCCCGGTACCTTTCGCCGGATGACTTTCCAAAGCTGTTCGATCTGATCGTCAGCGATGTCTCATTCATCTCACTGACAAAGATTATTCCAGCGATCGTCCCACTGATGGCAGAGCGAGGAATTCTTATTCTGCTCGTCAAGCCTCAGTTTGAGGCGGGTCGAAGCGAAGTCGGTAAGGGCGGCATCGTCCGCAATCCCGTAGTTCAGAAGAGGGTCGTGGAGGAGGTTACGAGGTGCGCCAACGATGAGGGTCTCTCCGCAAAAGGGACGTTAGAATCGCCGATTCTCGGCTCGGATGGCAATCGCGAGTTCCTGACCTGTTTTGTGAAATAATTGCCTGCGGTTCTTCTTGGCGGTCTTTCTTTGCGTCTTAGCGTCTTTGCGCGAGAAGTCTTTCATTCAGAGTCTAGCTCGAAGAAACACACCTCGCGCAAAGACGCTAAGACGCAAAGAAAGACCGCCAAGGAGGAAGCTCTTTGGTGGCTACTCTTCCCGCCCCTGACGTTTGATCCCGAATTTCTCGAGCCGGTATTGCAGTGTTCGAAAAGAGAGGCCGAGAAGTTTCGCTGAGCGCGTGATGTTCCAGCCCGTCTGCTCCATCGCCTGAATGATCAGTGATCTCTCCAGTTCCTCGAACGATATTCCCTCCGGAGGAAGACGAAACCCGCCGGTTCCTTCTGTCTGTGCTCCATGACGAATCTCCACTGGCAGATCCTCGACCGTGATCTCGTCCCCCTCCGCCAGGAGCAGCGCTCGTTCGATTGCCGATTCCAACTGGCGTACATTGCCCGGCCATGCATACTCGAGAATCAGGCGTTGAGCCTCGTTCGAGAGCCGCATCTGGCGCTCCGACGGCCGGCTGTGCTTGCGCAGGAAGTAGTCCATCAGGACTCGAATGTCGTCGCGACGCTGGCGGAGGGGCGGGACATCGATCGGAATCACGTTGAGCCGGTAATAGAGGTCCTCACGGAAACGGTTATCTTTGACCATTGCCTCGAGATCGCGGTTGGTGGCCGCCAGAACCCGCACGTCTACTTTAATCGGCCTGGTTCCACCGACGCGCATGATCTCCCGTTCCTGAAGTGCTCTCAGCAGCTTGGCCTGCATGGCAATGTTGAGATCGCCGATTTCATCCAGGAAGAGAGTACCCTTGTCGGCAATCTCGAATAGTCCCTTCTTCTCGGCGTGCGCCCCCGTGAACGAGCCCCTCTCGTGGCCGAACAGCTCAGACTCGAGCAGGTTTTCGTTGATTGCCGCGCAGTTGACCGCCTGAAAGCGGTCGTTCGCTCGAGGGCTGGCCTTGTGAATCGCTCTCGCGATTCGTTCCTTGCCCGTTCCGGACTCCCCGCGGATGAGCACCGTCGAACTTGAGCCCGCCACTTTGACGATCATCTTCTTGACGCGTTCGATGGGGTCCGAAACTCCAACGATCTCCTCATCGACGGCGCGCATCTGAGCCACAGCCTTCCGGAGCACATCGAGGAGCTTGCTGCGATCAAGAGGCTTCTCGAGGTAGTCGAACGCGCCGCCGCGCAAGGCATCCTTCACCGAATCGATCGAGCCATGGGCGGTCATGAGGATAACCGGCGTAGAGCTGTCAATGATCGAGAGTTCGTTGAGCAGTTTTATGCCGTCCATGCCGGCCATCTTCAGATCCGTGAGGACGAGGTCATACTGGCCTCGCTTGAAGAGCGCGAGTGCCTCCTGTCCCGAGCTCGCGGCAGTAACGTCGTAGAGTGGTGAGCCCGCTTCGTCGCGCTCTCCGGCCAGGATCAGCTGCAGAATGTCGCGCTGATTTTTTTCGTCGTCTACGACCAGAATCTTCTTCTGAGCCATTTATCAGCTATCTCCCTCTCGTCATTGCCTGCTCAATGCCGGCGCCTCTTCACTACTCGACGCCCTGGCATCCATGCGATGGCGCGGCAGTGAGATCGTAAATATGGTGCCCTCTCCGGCCTCGCTACGGACGGTGATCTTTCCTCCGTGCTCCTCGATGATCTTCCTCGTCAGGGGAAGTCCCAGCCCGACACCGGTCTCCTTGGTGGAGTAGTACGGCTCGAAAATCTGAGTGAGTGCCTCAGGCGCAATACCCACGCCGGTGTCCGCCAGATCGAGCTCAACCTCGCCCGGTGAGGGCCGCAGCGTGACAGTAAGCAATCCGCCCTCGGGCATGGCCTGAACGGCATTGATCATAATATTCGAAATGCAGGTCTTGAGCTGCTCTCCATCAGCATTGATCCGCGTGTCCGGTGCGTAGCCTTCGCCCGGTTCGTCGCTCACTGTAGGAAGCGTGTTGATGACAATCCTCACTCCCTGATGATCCGCCTGGGCCTGGACCAGGCCCGCAGTCTCATTGACCAGCGAAGCCACGTCAAGGAGGCGAGTCTTGAGCCGGGCCGGGCGGCCGTAGCTCAGAAAATTTGTTACCAGCAGATTGAGGCGCGCTATCTCTTCCTTGATCATCCCGAGAATCCGCGTGTATTCCGTGCGATCCGCATGGCTCGAAGGTGCGTAGCGCTCGCGGAGATGATCGATCGAGAGATTGATGAAGTTGAGTGGATTTCTGATCTCGTGCGCGATTCCTGAAGCGAGCCTTCCGACAACGGCAGAACGCTCGGCACGCTGCAGCTTCTCTTCGAGATCATGCTTGGCTCGGAGCCCCGCGATCATTTCGTTGAAGGTCGTCGAGAGTGCCCCGATCTCGTCATTGCGCGTGACTTCAACGTCAAAGTCGAGGTCCCCGGCTTTGACGAGGTTGGCCGCGTGGGCCAGTTTCGTGATCGGCCTCGTGAAGCGCCGTATGAAGAAAGCCATGATGACGAGGAGAACCACGCCGACAAGGGCCATGGCGATCTGGCGATCGCGGGCTGCCGCGCCAATCACGCCCTGAAGACGGTTGAGAGAGACGACGAAGATGATATTTCTGCGGCCGGCCGAAGTCGTGATTGAAAGATTGAGCGTTCGATCCTGATCGCTCATCGCGTCGTCCTCGTCCAGCATGATGTCGCCTCGCCTGACGGGTGGAAGGTCGCCAATTGCCTGGCGCAGCGGCCGTCCAATATCACGATGATCGGTGCTGTCCAGGATCTTCCCGTCCGCATCCGCGACGACGATATGCCTGATCGTGCTCTTCGGACCAACGGTGAGACCGGCGGTCGTCTTCTGCTCAACGAGGTCGTAAAGGAATTCGCCTTCAGAGAGTGATCTGAAGACGAGGTCGGTCGAGAGAGTTATGTCCTGATTGAATTCGTCCGCCTCATGAAGTATTCGATTCTCCAGCTCCCGATTGATGAAGTAGATCGCCAGTGTCCCGGCAAGCAGCATGAGCGCCATGAACGCGACCATTTGCGCGCGAAAGCTGGCCAGACCATTGATCAGAGAACGGAACATGTAAGCTACAAGAAAAGAGCCATCAGAGCTTCGTCAGCAGCTTGCGAGCCTGGTCGCGGTTTGTCCCCGGTGGGCCGGCGATGACATCGTTGAGCTGCCGCCGAGCCTCATCGCGACGCCCGGCATCCATGTAGGCCTGGGCCAGCGCCAGTTTGATCTCGAAATTCTGGGGCCAGATCTGCAAGCCTCGCTCGAGGTATGCAGTACCACGCTCGAGACTCCCGCCCAACAGCCGCGGCAGATGACAATCGAGTTGACCGAGCGCCAGGAACGCGTTGGCGCGATCGTAATCGGGCTGTAGCCTGACGACGGCCTCCATTTCGGCGCGCAACCGTCTGGTGTTGCGCCAGGCACCGATTCCACCCTCTTCCTCGCAATAGCCGCCGATGTTGGCCCCCAGCCAGTAGTGCCCCTCGACGCCATTCGCTTCGGCCGCCGTCGCTTTTTCACCGGCGTCGATGCCCTGGTTGAAAATACGAATTCTGTCCTTCTTCGTCGCACGCTCGGCGACGTGGTAATAGGATCGCGAGGCCCTCCAGAGCAACTGGTAGTTCTTCCCGTCAGCGGCCAAACCCTGCTCGATCAGGTCGAGCGCGCGGCGGTCCTTTGAGAGGTCTTCCCCCCACGAGAACAGGCGGTCCACCTGTTCGATCGTCGAGGGTTCGGCGTGCCGGGGCGGCGATTGTCCGATCGAGATCCCCACCAGGAGCGCGACGACCACAATAGGGAAGAGCCATTTGCCCATGCTTCTAGAAGTTAACAACCCACACTATGTTACGCAAGGCGGAGCATGTGCCGCAGGCTGTCCAGCCTGCGGCAGACTTCGCGATTGGCCACTTCAAATCCAACAAGCCATAGCGAGAGTTGCCGCAGACTGGACAGTCTGCGGCACATGCTTACGGCACATGTTCCTTATTGACACTGGTGCTATAATCCCGCCCGTTAATGGCCTGTTGGCGGGACAGGTCGTGAACTCTCAGCCAAACATCCGCCACGTCCTTTCTAGCTCCGCACGCCGGCCCATGGCGACTCAGCTAAGGTGCAAATATGAAAGGAACATCCGGTAGTCTCTTCCTTATTCTTGGAGCGGGAACCATCGCCGTTGTCCTACCGTGGAGCAACAGTGCCCGGATGGTGCCGCTCAATGCCAATCAGCCTGGGATCGCGCTGCACGGGAGTCCGTCGCCGACGCCGACGCCCGGCCCTGATTCCGTTAAGAATGCAGAGCCAGGCCGGCACGAGGCCGCTCGGCTCCTCAGGTACTACTTCGGCCTTCGTCAACCGATTGCCCAGACTTACGCCACCGGAAAATACCCCGCGCCCGAGTTTCTGATAGCGACAGTGCCAGACCCGCAGGAGACGCGCCTCGACGATATCTTCGACCATTATGTCGATTCCATTCAGAGGGCCTGCGAGGAAGCGGACTGGGAATTCGACCGCTATTCGCTGCCGTGGCGAACTTCGAAGGAGGATTCGAGTTCGGCTCCGAAAACCGGCCGGGCCTGGAATACGCCCGGAGTCCTCCTCTTCCGCCATTCCACTTCCGACCGGCTGCTTGTCGTCTACCTCATCGGGGAGACCCCGACAGCGGGTGTCCACAAAGTCGCGCTTAGAAACGCGCTCGATGAAGTGACTGAGCTCTCGGCTGTCAACAGCGGGCCCTATCAGCCGGCGGCGCGCAATGTTCGAATCATGGGGCCGGCCTTCTCCGGTTCCGCGGTATCACTCGCATTCGCGCTCAAGTCCTGGCTTGATCAGCCGGAGGCGAATCTATCCAAAGTCGAGGTCATCTCCGGAAGTGCAACGGCAATCGAACCCGCGGAATTCTGCGAGCGGACCGGCCACGCCGAGCAGGTTGACTTCAAGTCGACCCTCGTGACTGACAAACGAGCATTTGCTGCGTTCATCAGGTATCTGACCGATATGAAAGCAATCTCCGCCAACCCGCCGCGCCCGGAGATTGCTCTCCTGACTGAAGCAAACACGTCTTATGGCAAGGCTGCCGCAAGATTCGCACGGGTTACCGCGAAGCGTGAGAATGGCGAGGAAACGCTTGTGGAGAATGCCGAGGTTCCAGTCTTAAGCCTCTTTTTCCCTCTCCACATCTCACAACTCCGGGCCCTCGCAACGAAGGAGCGGCTGTCTCAGACACAGAAGGGCGAGCAGATCAATCTGCGGAAGGACTTACCCTATGAAACCGACGAAAACGGGCAGGGCGAGAGCGACGTCATACCGCCCTTTGCGCAGCAGGAGCCTGCCTACGCAGAGCTCGTGCTCTCAAAGACTCTCGAGACAATCAACCGCGAGCCAATCCGCTATGTCGGTCTCGTCTCGAGTGACGCCCTCGACCGCATCTATCTGGCCGGAGAGATTCGAAGGCATTGCCCAAATGTGGTTCTCTTCACCTTCGATTCAGTATCTGCTCTATCTGCACTCGGATGCAAATCTCGATTTTCTCGGATCGCTGGCCATCTCGCCATACCCCTTGTATGGACAGAACCAGGTTTGGGACTCCTTCACCAACGATCTGAGACGGCGTCAATTCCAGACCGCGCAGTCTGAAGGGTGTTACAACGCGACGCTCATCCTCCTGGACAGCGGGAGGTTGAGAGAATTCGGGTTTCCCTTCAAAGAAAACGGGACCGACTCCGATCATCCGCCGATCTGGATCAGCATCGTCGGGCGGAATGAATTCTGGCCGGTCAGCGTCCTCAGAGTTCCGACCAACACTCCGGATGCACAATGGCTGGGTTATCGAACCTCGTCAGAAGGCGCACCGTTGCGGCTTTTTTCGGGTTCGCATCTCGGGGTGATTGTCATCTCTCTCCTGGTATTTGCATTCGGCTGCATAATCTTCGCTTTGCTGCTGGTCGGCATTGCGGACCTGAGCAGCCATCGGGTGTTCGAGAGAATGCGATGGATGTGGCTTGGACAGCTCTTCCGTGGTCACGGGCATTCAATCTGCACTGGAGGCCGAAGAGTCTATGTCTATGCTGGCGCAATAATCCTGCTCTCGCTGGCGGGCGTGAGCGCAGGTCTGGCCATGATTCCGGGACGGACGATCCTGCGCGGTGAGCCGCAAATGGTCTGGACTGCTTCGGCACTCGGGGCACAGGCGGTGAAATGGATGCCCCTTGTCATCATCGGCATGGCAGGGTTTGTCTTGATATGGTTGATGGCGGGAATCGTTCGACGTGCGAGGCGGGGCTTGTCGCTCTCGGCAACGGTCTGGGCAGCGGCAGTTCTGACAACGACCATGTTTCTTGGCGGACTCGCGTGTTTTGGCGTCGCCAGGATCGCCTGGCGCGCACGACTCAGATCCGGCGAGTGCTGTCTTCTTCTTTGAGAGAGCAAGCTGTCTTCTGGGCGGCGTCTCGCCGCTATTGCCGCTCGCGCTGATTGTTGCCGGCGCTTTCCTCGCGATCCTCTGCGTAGTCCGTCGACTGAGACTGGCGGAGCAGATGCACGCGGCAATTCCGGTCGCGAAGTGCAATTCCGATCTTTCCTGAATCTTGATTCCAGCGACTCCGGTCAGTCCTTTGGGCTCGCGACGCTCGAGGATCGAGTCAAGCAATTGCTGGTCTATCCAATCTACCGCATTCGATGGTGGTGGCTACCGCTGCTGGCAATCGGGGCGCCGTATGCCGTTCTCTTCTACCGTCGCTATGTGCCGACTGTAGATGGAAGATATTTCGACTTGTTCTTTCGCGGGATGTTTTTCATCGTTCCCTTGCTACTGAGCTGGGCGCTTCTGCGCTTCTTATGGCTTTGGCATGCGATGCACCGCCTCCTGAGGGGGCTGGCATGGCATCCGCTCTTCACTCATAGAATTGAGTCCAATGAACTCAAGCAGTTCTATGAAACGCTGCCGAGAATCAACTTCGCGACTCGCACTCCCGGCTACTCGACATTGGCATTCGCAACTGCTCAAGCGCTGCGTCTGGAGGGGGAGCCAACAATTGAGATCGCCGATCCTGTACGTAGCTACTCGCCTGCGCAGGCAGGACTCAGCAAGTCTCTCCTGGCGACGGCTGCGGTTCTGGATTTACCAGTCAATGGAAGCAGCAACGGCGTGGCAAGAAGTGCGGTTCTGGAATCTGAGCCAGACTTTGCAGGTTGTGCCCGGCAGGCGGACACCTCGCTCAGGCTCGCGCTGCGGAGAGATGCCGAGGGAAGGGCTCAATCGGCGTTGATCGCCAGGCACGAGACTCAGGATCGACTGGCCACGCTGGCCAATCAAGTTGTCGGCCGCCTCGAGCCAGTCTGGCACGGAGGCGATTCAAGAGACGATGAGCGATGGGTTGAGCGGGCCAAGCTTCTTCCTGGTCAGCCACGTGGCGATACTTCTGCAGCATATTGTCGCTCATCTACAGAACCTTGCGGGGTTCCTGACGAGCGGGCTGGTGCTGGTGCTGCTGGCGGCCAACTCGTATCCGTTTCAGCCGCGGTCGCCATTGCTGCTTCTGAGCTGGGTACTCGTCCTGACTGCTGTCTCGGCAACGCTCTACGTTTATGTGCAAATGGGGAGAGACAGAATACTGAGCCTCCTGTCGCATACGACTCCGGGAGAGGTCACATGGAACAGTGAGTTTGTCTCAAAGATCCTGATACACGGAGCCATCCCAATCATCGCGCTATTGGGAGTTCAATTTCCGGATATTGTGAGGGAGATGTTGGCCTGGCTGGGCCAGTTGCAGGGAGGCCATTGAGTTTTCGGTTTCAAACCGATCGTAGGGGGGTCGGCCACACGGGGGCGGCCGTAGGGGCGCCTCGCGAGGCGCCCCAACCCGGACCTTGGCATCAACCTGGGGCCGAATGTTTTCGCAAGTATGCAGGTGGGAGGCGGCCGTAGGGCGCCTGCGAGGCGCCCCCATCCGGACCTTGGCATCAACTGGGGCGAATGCTTTCGCGACTTGGCAAGCGGGGGCGGCCGCGAGCCGCCCCTACGACCGCCCCTACGACCGCCCCTAGGTCGCCTCAGGTTAGAACTGGCCCCAACAGGGGCACGGGTCACATTCCGTGCCCCGCAGTGCGCGACACCATCCCCTCAAATGGCATCGCACAAAAAAAGTCACACCTCAACTGAGCTCGCCAATCTCCCTTCCTGACGCAACAGGCGAAAAAGCCAGCGATTGACGCAGGGCTGACCAGATTACCTTCATCGCCACATGCGGCGCGAAGATCGACGATGGCAGGCGGGTCATCTGCTGAATCTCGAGGAATCGCTTGCGCACCTCCACGCTGGTCAAACTCACCTTCATTACATTATCCATGTAGCTATGCATGAAGAGGGTCATCCGTTCAGGCTGCGGACCAACTGTGCCTCGATACCGGTAATCCTCACCGGAAGCCAGCATCCATGGAGCCTGGTTGACCTTAGCCAGCCGCTTCTGAAACCGGGCAGCCAGACCAATCAGATCGCGACGCAGATGGCGCTGCTGCCGCAGTGTCTCATCGAGAGTCTCCGCACCCAGGGCAGCCGCCGTCATTCCCTGTCCATAGACCGGATTGAAGGCGCAGGCCCCGTCGCCCAGAACGACAAAGCATTCAAGCTGCCGTTCGAGTCGCTCGTAATGTCGCAGACGATTCTCAGTTGCGCGGTATGCATAGATCGGTGTCAGAGGCTCGCCGTCCTTGATCATGTCGTAGAACATGCTCGAAGGCAGGCTCCTTGCAAAGTCGAGGAATCCTGACTCATCGATCGGTGGATAGTCGCGCCCTCCACCACCAAGGGTCGCCATCCACCGATCTCCTTCGACCGCAAGCATGACTCCGGCTCTCGGCCGCGACGGCGGCGCGGCCTGGATGAAAAGTCCTTTCCAGGGCCCCACGGGCGCCGCCTTTCCGCGTCGATAAAGCCTGCTAGCGTAGCCGAGATGCGAGTTGACTACGGTCTCTTCCGGCGCTGGATAGCCAAGCGTTGTGAGCCATTCGGATGCCCGTGACCGGCGGCCAGTGGCATCGACCACGAGATCGGCTCTCAATTGCTCGCCCGCGTCGATGTTGGCCCCGCGACATCCTTCGAGAAGAATTCCCTTCGCTGAGCCACGATGCTCAACGAGTCCCATAGCACCGCATTCATCGAGAATCTGTATGTTCGGCAATGCCTCTACTCTCTGCCTGATGTGCCAATCGAGCAGCTCTCGAGTGAAGCTCAACATCTCCATCCCCGAGTCGAAGTTGACGGCCCAGCCGGCGCTCGTATACCAGGCAAAGTCGCGAGCAACATCCACCGGCACGGCTCCGGCGGCCACGAGCTCTTTATCGATTCCAGGGAAGAGCCTGCTGACGATCTGCAACCCTCGGAGCAGAAGCGCATGCAGGTGTCGCGATTGGGGAACGCCGGCTCTCGTGGCAACTCTTGAAGGATAGCGGTCCTTCTCAACGATCGTCACCCACTCGAAATGATCAGACAGTACCCGGGCCGCAAGCATTCCGGCCATGCTGCCACCGACTATGACTGCGTGTTCTCTCTTGCTCATTGAGAATTCCTTGTTCGTAAGAGGGCGGCTCACGAGCCGCCCCTACGGCCGCCCCCACCGAGGCGGCCGCATCTGCCGCGCCGATTAGTGGCCGGGCACCTCAGGGAACGGAACTGTGCTGGCGTCGATCGACTTCAGGAACGTCAGCAACGCTCGCCGATTGTCCGCATCATTCAACGGATCGAACTGGAACGGGCTCTGTCCTGCCCGGCGGTGCTGGAGATTGTCGAGTATGTCATCCAGCTGAACCGCTGAGCCGTTGTGCAGCAATGGCCCCATCGCAAAGACACCGAGTAACGACGGTGGATGGAAACCATCTGCGCCCAGTGGCGGCGCCCCGTTCTGTCTGATCTCATTGGCAGCCGTTGGATCAAAAGTCCCGACCTGACGCAGAAGACGGAAGATCTGTCCTCTGACGATTTCCGCTGCCGGAGCCGGTGGGCTGTAGAACCTTCGGGCAACCGACCAGCCGCCACCCGAGTGGCAGTCGACGCAGCCGGCCTGGGCGAAAAGCTGTCGCCCAAGGGCCAGCTCATCGTGTTCGCGGCTGAAGAAACTGACATTGCGGAGTGGAGATATCGGAGTTCTGACACCAAGCTTGACGTACGTCTCGAGCTTGTCGAGCGCCGAGCTCCGTCCGGCGTTCGGGTCTCCAAGCTGCGCATTGACGGCACCCGTGATGAGACCTGCGCCGCCCGAAATATCACGAATGTTGTTCTCAAAATCCTGAACCTCGTCGTTGACGTCGGAGTAGTTGAGGATCTTCTGATCGTTTGGATCATGTGGATTGAAGATGCCATTCATCGGCAGACTGCGCCGTGGTCCGGTACCGAAGACCCACGTGACACCGTCTGTAAGTCCGAAAGCATGGCAGCCGAAACATCCGCTCCATCCGGCATTGGAGAGCTTCAGACCGATGACTCCATCCGGACCCAGCGATGGCAGATTGACGCCCGTACCGGTGTTGAAGATCGCCTTGCCAATCTGGATGTCGGCCTCGAGCGTCCCCGCCACAGGCAGGGCAGACGAGCTGACCGTGGCGAGAGCTGTACTGTTTGTGAGATCAATGATTGTCATGTCTCGAGACACTTCGTTCATGACAAAGGCTCGTGTGTCGGCGTTGTTGATCGCTATTCCTCTCGGGTTTTGACCAGTCAACACACGGACGACGTTGCCGGGGTCGCCGGCAGCCTTGGGAGCATTGATGGTCGGCGTCCCATCGGCGTCCAGAACGACCTTGACAGCAAAGTTGGAGAGTGAAGATACGACCCACCCCTCATTGCTCTGGTGCTTGAATGCGATGTGCCACGGCACGCCTGGGAAGAGCTTCGTCGGACTCTCGGCTTCGAACTGAATGCCGCGATTCATGTTGATGGTCTGGACCTGGCCGTTCACCGTTCCCTCCACGTCGTTGACCGTATCGACGACTGAGAGGAAAGCCTGGATGTTGACGTTGAAGCGGAGCTGGCCCGTTGGGCGAGGGTGCGTTGTTGGGCAAATATGCGTGATTCCCCTTGATCGCAATGTTATTGAGCATATTGGGGAAGGCACCCGTGGTGAAGAAGAATTCGTCCGGCGTGCGAGACGGGATGCGATCGAGAGCCGAACCGTTCGACTTGAAGCCCGTGTCCTTTAGATCGTGCAGTACGATTGAGTTGATGATGCTGCCATTGGCCGTTGAAATGACGGTCAGGTGGCCCTCTTTGTAATCGTCTCTGCCGACCAGGACTCCCGGCCGGTCGAAGGCGAGGAAGTGTGTGACATAGACCTTCTCGTCGTTATCACTGGTATCGCCATCGCTTGTGATGGCAACTCCACGCGGCTCCGGTTCTACCGGAATTGTTCTGATTACTGAGTTATTGGCGATGTCGATCACCGAGACATCGTTGGAGCGTGCATTGGCGACATAGGCGAGCGTGCCGTTGGGAGTCAGAGCTATGCCGTATGGTTCCGTGCCGACTCCTACCGTCCCAACTACCGATCGGGTAGAGGTGCTGATGACCGAGACCGAACCATCACCTGTATTGGTCACATAGACGAGGAGGCCATTCGGCGTGATTGCCAGATTTTGCGGCTGTTCGCCCACATGAATCTCGGCCACTTTCTGGTTGGCATCCCCCTGGACGAGGAATTCTGTGACTGAATTGGAATCGGGGTTTGCGACCCAGACGAACTTGTCATCCGGCGAGACGGCAATCGGGCTCGAGCTCGTGGCGCCGGAAGGACTTCCCTGAGCCGAGGCTGTGCCAAAGTGCAATTTCGCCCAGAATTGACCGTGGTATGAGGTAAGAAACAATGCCGGCAGAAGCGATGCGCTGAGGGCCAGCTTGATCATTCTCAATTTCATGATGTTCTCCTACAAACAATGAGGCATGGGCGTACCCTCTTCGGCTTGCCTGGATTCCCCCGGGCCGTCCCCAACCCATTCCCAAGGCTCGACCGTCGCTGGTACCCCCATGCCCATTTCAAGACCGGATTACATCCGGCTTACGTTCCGTGCCTAAGTGGCCCGGACCCTCCGGAGCAACCTGCGAAATCTGCTGCGGAGTGCGTGGGCAATTTACGGGTATGCGGTGCGGGCGTCTTTAGTAGTCGTTGAAATTGTTTTGAGATTTTCTTCAAAGACTTGTGAAAGGCGCTATCTGACAGGAAGTGCGGTACTTGTGAAGAGAGGCGAGGACTCCAGCCCGCCAGGTGGCCGGAAGAAGTTTTATTGGTATTGCTGACCCGCGTATCGTAAACTTTCGACGCACGATCAAATCCGTCTCAAGGGCCAAATGCGCGTATCCGTTGTTGTGCCATTCCACAATGAAGAGGGCTCAGTCTCAGAGCTCTACCTTCGGCTGACGGCCGTTCTCGAGTCATTGGGCTCAGACTTTGAGCTGATCTTCCTCGACGATGGCAGTACGGACCGGACGCCGCTGATTCTGAAGGATATCTGTGCCCTGGACCCTCGCGTCACAGGACTCCGCCTTCGTCGGAACTTTGGTCAGACGGCAGCGCTGGCCGCAGGTTTTGACCGGGCTTCAAGAGATATCGTGATAGCCATGGATGGCGATCTTCAGCATCAACCGGAAGACATTCCGAGGTTTCTGGAGAAGATCGAGGAGGGCTACGATATCGTCAGCGGCTGGAGGCAGAACCGGCGAGACGGTCTTCTCAGGACATTCCCTTCAAAGATTGCCAACCGGCTCGTGGCCAAGGCCTCGGGAGTCGCGCTCCACGATTTTGGGACTACGTTCAAGGCGTACCGGCGGGAAGTGCTTGAAAGGATACCCCTGTACGGGCAGATGCATCGGTTTATACCGGCCATGGCAAGCCTCGAGGGAGCTTTGGTGACGGAGGTTCATATTGAGGACCTGCCGCGGCAGACTGGGAAGTCGCACTACGGCCTGGGACGAACTTTTCGAGTGCTATTTGATATCCTGACGATCAGGTTTCTGATTCGCCATTTTGCGCGGCCACTCTACTTTTTTGGTGGAGTTGGGCTGGCAATGATCACCCTGGCGATGGTCATCGCGGGATGGCTGTTGGCTAAGAAGATATTGCTCAGTCAGGACATTCTCTGGGAGCACGGAGTGTTGCTGCTGTTCTGCGCGGTCACTTTTCTGGGTGGGATGCAGTTCCTTGGCCTGGGATTCCTGGGAGACTTGTTTGCGAGACTCTATTACGCGCCCGAGCAGCGGAGTATCTACAGCGTGGCGCATGTCTACCGGTCAGAATTGCCGAAGGGTGTAGAGCACGATAACCCTTAATGGAGCGTGGCGTTTAGTATGGAGTGCGGCGACTTGTCGCCGCTTTTGATTTAAGTAGTGCAGTGATGAAGAAGAATCGATGCTTCGTCCACAGTGCTGCAATAGCTAAATCAAAAGCGGCGACAAGTCGCCGCACTCCATACTAAGCCGGTGGGCATCCTTCTCTATCAAGGGCGATTCATCAGGATGAGCTTTCCTCCCCGTTGCGCCGCTACATACACCGGCTGACCCAGTTCTCGCATGATCCTTTCCCTGTCTTCGTCCGGCACTAAGAGAAATATCCGCTGAGCGCCGGCCCACAACCGCCGCAGATCCTCCATTTCAATGAACACCGGCGGGACGTCCGGATAATGCGATCCGAACTCCATCCCCGTAACTCTTCCATTCAACAGCAAAAGCTGCTGATTCGAATAGAATCCGATCGACGATCCCGATTCATACTCGCCATCAATAACAATTTTCGCACCACTCTCCCATCGGCGCTCAATCTCATCCGCGAGCGGCCGAGAAGACAACACCGGCTCGAACTCCGCCAGCGCCCTGTTGGCGCACACAAACAGCAGTCCCATGGCAACACACATTGCCGCAGCAGCCGCTCCAGGCCGATTGCGCATCCGAAAGACCAGTGCCAGAACGAAGCCTGCAATCAATGCGGCTGCCGCACCGAGGGCCGGCAGTCGTAGAATCGCGAACGCCTGTGGGGTTAGATCGAAGAAATGGCCCATCGACAGCGTGTATCTTTCGCCGTTCGACGGATCGAGATTGAGCACTGCCGAGAGGTCTCCTGTCGATGATAGATGGCGAGCGCGCCATACGAGGAGCACCAGCAGGCAGCCAGCCGCGAGACAGACTGCCGCCAGCACGGCCTGGGCCCAGAGCAGATATCGCCTGGCGCGAGGCCGCTCTTCAGCCGACGCGAAGCTCGTTCCCAGGAGAAGCGCCAGTGCCGGATACGAGGGAAATGTGTAGTACTCCTGGCTGGTGGAGATATTGAAAAAGATCAGGATCAACCCGGCCCATAGCCAAAGATATAGACGGACCATGGAGCTGTGCCGGGTCGAAACCGGGTCTGACTCCGCCGAAGAGGGGGAAGCCAATGCTCCATGGGAAAAGCCAGACCAGGTGCAATAGCCAGTAGCTCAGAAACGGGACTCGATTGTAGTCCACTGGATATCGCTTGCCGATGAACCGCAGGAAGTGTTCGTTGACGAAATAGAACCAGAAAAAATGCTCATTCCGCATGCCCGCCAAGAATGTGCCAGGGCGCTGCGATCGCAAGGAAATGCTGGTTCCACGTCACCAACCGCATCATCTTCAACTCGCTCCCAACTGCGAGTCAGGAGAATGAAGAGTCCGGCTGGACCGGCAACGAAGATCATGCCAATCAGTCCTTTGGTCAAGACGGCCAGCGCCATCGCGACGTAGCATCCGTAATACCAGCGTTTGTCCCGAGCGTCACCAAAGAACGCTCGCACGAAACAGTAGTGGGCAGATACCAGCCAAAGGGCGAGAATGGCTTCCGGAATCATGAACCGGGTAAAAAGAAAGACCCCGATACACGATGCAATCGCCGTCCCCGCGTAGAGTCCCGCCTTCTCTCCAAACGCAAAACGGCCGAAGACGAAGACTGTCAAGGTCAGCAGCACGACCGCTAGCGCCGTTGGAAACCGAACCGCGAACTGATTGACGCCAAAAATGCGATACGAGAGCGCGACGGCCCAGTAGATGAGTGGCGCCTTCTCGAGGTTGCGGACGCCATTCACATGAAGCGTCACCCAGTCACCTCGGAGCAGCATCTCCTTTGCGGCTTGAGCGTGCATCGAATCGGCGTCGTCCATCAGTGACGGTGAGAAGCAGGCGCCGAAGTAGATCAGCGCAGTGAAGAAAAGGAGAAGCAGCAGAGGGACGGTACGGCGCGCCGGGAAGAGCCGGGCAGGCGCGGGCGAGGCGACGCCGGTGGCCTGACTAGTGCTGATAATTCGAGGCCTCCAAATAGTTTTTCAACTTCCTGGCGATCGGAGTATAATCCGCCGTGCATGCTCGTGAAAGGGCACCCGTCCCGAGAAGAATTGCTTCCTAGTCTCGAGGTGGAGGTCGCAGTCGGAATACCTGCGCTTGACTCCCACCTTTCATATTCACCGCGAATACAGCATTTCAATTACCCGGTGCGGATCAATTCCTCCGTCCACGCCGTAACTCTGGCCAGTTTCGAGATCAACGAGGAACGATTCAGGGGTGGCTCGCGAGCCGCCGCGATGCGCTAATTGCCGGACGCGATAGAGACTTGTCCGGCTCGAACCGAGCAGAATGGCTACTGCCCCCGAAATCTCAACCATTGTCGAGCGCAAGCGCAGTCACTTCGAATTGTGCGCCCATCACGACGTCGAGTTTCGTAACAAGACTACTCTCTTCGAAGACGTCGAGCTCATCCATTACGCTCTGACCAGCACCAACCTTGACGAAATAGACCTCTCGGTCAATCTCTTCGGTAAACGGCTCAAGGCGCCATTGATGATCACCGGCATGACCGGCGGAACTCCGGAGGCGGGCGCGTTCAATCGTCAGGTCGCGGTGCTTGCGGAAAAGCTTGGAATAGGTTTCGGAGTGGGCTCTCAGCGCGCCATGCTGTCCCAGCCGGAACTGACCTCCACCTTTCAGGTGCGAGACGGAGCTCCAGACGTTCTGCTGTTTGGAAACATCGGCATCGCACAATTGCGAGACTGCAATTCGCGAGTGATCGAGCACCTGGTGAGCGCGATTGGAGCCGATGCCCTTTGTGTCCATTTCAATACGGCAATGGAGATAATCCAGGAGCGCGGCGATCACGATTTCAGCGGCTCGCTCGAAGCCCTGGAGCAGGTCATCAGGGAGCAGCCGTGCCGGATCGTGATCAAGGAGACAGGCTGTGGCCTCGACCGCGAAGCCGGGCGGCGTCTCGAGGAGATCGGCGCAGATTGGGTTGACATCGCGGGGGCCGGAGGCACCTCCTGGGTAGGAGTGGAGACGCTTCGCAATCGCGCACTGAGGCACCTTGGGGAAGCCTTCTGGGATTGGGGGATACCCACTGCCGCCAGCCTCTGCGAGTTACGCGGCAGCAGACTCAATCTGATCGCTTCCGGGGGCATTCGTAATGGAATCCAGGCAGCCAAGGCGCTCGCTCTCGGAGCCAGCGTTGTCGGAGTCGCACTGCCGGTCCTGCGAGCCTATGTGCAAGGTGGAGTCTCGGCAGTGGAAGCCTGGCTTCGAGCTCTGATCGCAGAACTGCGCGCGGCCATCATGCTTTGCGGCTGTGCGCGCGTCAGCGAACTGAATTTCAATACAGTCGTCATCCGCGGCCAGTTGCGGGACTGGATGATGCAACGCGGACCGTCCGATTGACAGGTGGGGTCGGAGAATCGGGGGAAGACTCGAAGGCGGCGCAGACCGCGGGCCCTTCTCTGTCAGGAACCCTGATTGTCACGGCGACCGGCAGCGAGTTTCGCGCAGTCGCAGCTTTGATATCGCAGTGCGTAGTCGAGACCAGCGGGCAACTCCGACTTTCGAAGGGCTTCATCGGGTCGAGGCCGGTGAGCCTGGTCAAGACGGGCATCGGGGCCGTTGGCTTTATCCAACAACTCGATGCGCACCTGGCTCGAACCGGGTACGATGCTCTGCTCATTGCAGGCCTGGCGGGCGGCCTCAATCCGGGCCTCAAGACCGGGGACGTCGTAATCTACGACTCCTGCCTGAGCATTGCCGGTCCGAAGGATGAGGTGATATCGATCGGTTGCGATTCGACGCTTGTCGGCAGTATCGAGGCAGGCTTGCGCGCCAGCGGCTTATCTCCGCATCTCGAGAAAGGCGTGACTGTCGGGTCAATGATTACGGAATCGCGAGCAAAAACCGAAATGGGAACCCGGCTCGGCGCGGCAGCAGTCGATATGGAATCTTTCATGGTGCTGGCTTCAGCTCGGCATGCCGGAGTGCCGGCTGCAGTCCTCAGAGTAGTCGTGGATGAGGCCGGCCTGGACACGCCGGATTTTAATGCCGCGCTGGCACCGGGGGGTGGATTGGCTTCATGGCAGCTGATCAGGGAATTAATGAGGCGCCCTCATGTGGCCTTGCGATTTATTGCCAGGCTCCCAAAAGCGCACCGAATGCTGAGAAAAGCGGTCCAGGCATTGCTCTTTCCCCAAAATACTGTAAAGTGCTTTACGGAATTAAAAGGTTAGGCAAAGCCAATGTCTTCCTACAGTTGACAAGTAGCGTGGGGGTCGTTAGAGTTTCAGGCTCGGCTCTAATGTGGACGCGACCCCTGAATGATTGCAAGGTTTTTATTCCTTTCTATGCGCACCAAAGTTAATTATCAATCAAGGAGAACAGGAAATGAGTAAGATGGCACTCTCGGAAGCAGAGAAGGAGCCAGTCTCCATTGCCACGCGGGAAGGCACCTGTAAAATCTCGTCCGGCACACTCACGTTTTCGACTAATGAGCGGCTTGAACTGAAGGGCATTACCAAGGACATTGCCGCCTTTGTCGCTCAAACCTCAATTCGTGATGGGTTCGTTCAGATTTCCTCCCTTCACACAACCGCGGGTCTCCTCGTTAACGAAACGCAGTCAGCTTTGCTCTCTGACGTCGCTTCCCTCTTCGAGCAGATCATTCCTCGCGGTGTCTATTACAAGCACAACGATCCATTGATCTCCGATTGCGACCGCAAAAATGCTGATGCGCACCTCCGCGCCGTAGTCGTCGGCCTGACTGTCTCGATACCGGTGAAAGACGGCAAGTTGAATCTTGGTACCTGGCAGAATATCGTTCTCGCCGAATTCGACGGCCCCAACACTCGGCGAGTCCACGTCCAGGTCATGGGAGTCTAGCAGGGGCGCATAACCTCTCGTTCCGGATCCATACTCCGATGCTCGCATTTGTCACGGGCGCGACGGGCTTCATCGGCGCGAACCTGACACGGGCTCTGCTGAGTGACGGCCACCAGGTTCGAGCCCTGGTTCGGCCTGACGCTGACCAGCGCAACATCGACGGGCTCGACCTCGCCAAGGTCATCGGCGACCTTGATAACCCGCAACAATTATCCGCTCAAATTGCCGGCGCCGACGTCGTCTTCCACGTAGCCGCGCACTATTCTCTCTGGGCTCGGGATGCAGCCTCGATCTATCGCACCAACGTCACCGGAACAGAGAACATGCTTCGGGCCGCCCGGGACAGCCGGGGTCGGGCGCTTTGTCTTCACAAGCTCGGTCTCAGCCATTGGAGTTCCGCGGCGCGGCGAGCTGGCCACCGAAGAGACGAGGACCTCCCTCGAGGCTCTCGTAGGCGACTATAAGAAGTCGAAGTTCCTTGCTGAACAGGCGGCTCGTCGAGCAGCGGATACGGGCCTCGATGTCGTCATCGTCAACCCCTCGACACCTCTCGGGCGTTACGACATCAAACCGACTCCGACGGGTGAGATCATTCTCCGCTTTCTCGAGGGCCGGATGCCGGCATATGTCGATACCGGACTCAACCTGATCGACGTCGAGGACGTCGCGCGGGGTCACATTCTGGCCTGGCAGAAGGGAAGGACAGGAGAGCGTTACATTCTCGGGAATCGCAACATGGCCTTCAAGGCGATGCTCGATATTCTGGCCGCGATCACCGGCAGGCCGGCACCCCGTCTTGCGGTACCTCATGGCATACCGCTCGCCGTCTCATATGTGGATGAAATGATTCTCGGGCGGTGGTTCGGCAAGACGCCTCAGGTGTCTTACACATCAGTCAAGATGTCGCGTGAGGCAATGTACTACGATTCATCGAAAGCGGTCCGCGAGCTGAATTTGCCGCAGAGCCCCGTCGAGAGAGCGTTGGAGAAGGCCGTCGAATGGTTCCGTAATCGCTAGAGTATCTGGAGTGGGACGAGCAGAAGATAGCCACAAAAAAGCACAAAAGGCACAAAGGGATCCCGGCGACGTTCTCCCCTTAATTTTTACTTTTGTGCCTTTTGTGCTTTTTTGTGGCTATCTTCTGTTTCTTTGTGGCTACCCGCAGGCTCGCCCGACTCCAAATCCCTCCGGCAACTATTGCGTCGAGAATTTATAGACCGTTGTCTCGCGGAACTGCTCGCCAGGCTTCAACACCACGCTCGGGAATGAGGGCTTGTTGGGTGAATCCGGGAAGTGCTGTGTCTCGAGACAGAATGCATACCGGCGCTGGTATACCTTGCCACCCTTGCCTGTGACCGTTCCATCGAGGAAGTTGCCGCTGTAGAACTGCACACCCGGTTGAGTTGTATTCACCTCCATTACCCGCCCACTCGCCGGCTCAACGACACGTGCTGCCGGCCGCAGTGTTCCCGGAGGCCCATTGACTACGAAGTTGTGATCGTATCCCTTCCCCTTGACGATCTGCTCGTAGCTGTCTTCGATCCGAGCGCCGATCTTCGTCGCTGCAGTGAAATCGAGCGGTGTCCCTTTGACGCTCCGGATCTCGCCCGTCGGAATCAGCGTATCATCCACGGGAGTGAAGCTGTCTGCTGCAATCATTATCTCGTGACCGAGAATATCTCCATTTCCCGCGCCCGCCAGGTTGAAGTAGGAGTGATTTGAAAGATTGACCACGGTGTCCTTATCGGTCGTCGCTGAGTAATCGATTTTCAGCGAGTTATCGTTGGTCAGCGTATAGACAACCTTGGCGGTCAGGGTTCCGGGAAAGCCCTCCTCGCCGTCCTTGCTCACATAAGTCAGTTCCAGCGCCTGGCCGTCCGAAGCGGAAACCTCCTTTGCCTGCCATAAGACCTTGTCGAAGCCTTTGAGGCCGCCATGAAGAGAGTTTTCGCCGTTGTTGCGCGCCAGCGTATAGGTCTTACCGTCGAGGGTAAACTGCCCCTTCCCAATCCGGTTGGCGTAACGCCCCACGATGGCGCCGAAGTACGACCCTTTCTTCAGATAGCCATCCAGCTGGTCATAACCGAGGACTACGTCTTCCATCTTTCCATTTCGATCGGGAACGGTGAGCGAGACTATGACACCGCCGTAGTTCATGATCCTTGCTTCAACGCCGTGGCTGTTTTTCAGCGTGTAGAGATCGACCTCCCCGCCATCATCGGTCTTTCCCCAGACCTGTTTTGTGGTCTTCAATTCTCCTCCTGACTTCTGCTCGGTGACGCAACCTCCAAATAAGGCGGTGAGAATAACGAGTGCTGCCGCCGCGACAATCTCAGGTTTGCGCATATGGGCTCCCTTCACGATAAGATTTGGCTGCGCATGATAGCCGCAAACACAAAACAAGACGCAAGCGTCTTTTGTCATTTTGGCGATCTCATCGCTTGTCTTGATGCTCCGAGATCCTGTGGTCAGTATGAGTCGTCAGCCAATACTTTGCGGCCGACGCTTGACACAACCCGGCAAACCTTTAGCATGTTTGTTTGCCGGTTGAACCCATATGAACCTCTTGTTAGCGTTGCTCCAAAGCCCGTCACTCGTTGACATCAAACGGACGCTGGATCCTATCCTTCGCCACGGGCGGGATAATATCAGCTATCTCTATTCGCTCGACGCATTCGACTGGACAGTCATCGTTTTCTACTTTGCGATCCTGGGCCTGCTTGCCATTCTCGGCTGCTACCGTCTTCGTCTCGTCTATCAGTTCTGGCGATACCGCCACCTGACTCCTTCGCCATTGCGCCGCTGGGAGGATAACGACCTTCCGTCAATCACCGTTCAGCTGCCGCTCTTCAACGAACGCTACGTCGTCGAACGACTGCTCGAGTCAGTCACCGCGCTCGACTACCCGAGACATCTGCTTCAGATTCAGGTGCTCGACGATTCGACCGATGGCACGGTTGAGATTGCCAGTGCCGCGGTTGAGCAATATCGACGCCAGGGTCTGGACATTGAATATGTCCACCGGGCGGACCGCACTGGCTTCAAGGCAGGGGCTCTCGAAAATGGAATGCTCAATGCCAGGGGCCAGTTGATAGCCGTCTTTGATGCCGACTTCACGCCGCGGCCTGATTGCCTCCGGAGAATGGTCGACTTCTTCACCGACTCGCGGATCGGAATGGTCCAGATGCGGTGGAGTCATATCAACGCGCACTATTCAGTTCTCACGAGAATTCAGGAGGTTCTCCTCGACGGTCACTTTGTCGTCGAGCAGACGGCCCGCAACCGCACCGGCGCATTCTTCAACTTCAACGGTACTGCCGGCATCTGGCGTCGCGAGGCGATTGAATGGAGTGGCGGCTGGCAGCACGATACTCTGACCGAGGACACCGATCTCAGCTTCCGTGCCCAGCTCATGGGATGGCGCTTCGTCTACCTGCTCGACGACGACGTTCCAGCAGAGTTGCCGGTCGAGATGAATGCCTTCAAGGCACAGCAGAGAAGGTGGGCCAAGGGCCTGGTCCAGGTCGGAATAAAGCTCATCCCCAGAGTCTGGCATCATCCGCAGCTGACCTGGAGGCAGAAGACCGAGATCATATTCCGGCTCAACAGCAACTGTGCGGCCCCTCTCATGATCCTGCTCAGCCTGTTGCATCTTCCGGTCCTCATGGTGAGGTTCAATCAGGGGCTCTTTCATATGCTCCTGCTGGACCTTCCGCTGATGCTCTTTGCCACGGTATCGGTCTTTAGTTTCTATATGACCGCAATTCTCCATCTTCATCCGCGTGAGAAGTGGAGGCTCTGGCTGCTGCCGCTCGTCATGGGCATGGGTATCGGGCTGGTCTTCTCGAACACGAGGGCGGTCTTCGAGGCCTTCTTTGGAATCAAGTCGAGCTTCGTTCGAACTCCAAAGTACCGTGTCGAGCAATCGGGTGACAACTGGCTGCAGCAGGCGCGGTTGTACGGACGCAAGCACGGATTGCTGCCATTGCTGGAGCTTAGTCTGGCGATATATTTTGTTGCCGCTATTGCTTATGCATGGCGCAGCCACATCTACGGCACGATCCCGTTCCTCATGATCTTCCTTCTGGGTTACGGTTACATGGGGATCATGTCGCTCTTCCAGAGCACCATCCGAAAAATCGCCCACAGCTTTTCGAAGTAAGCTCGCCACCCGCACATTTGTTTCATTGCTCTATTGCGCCACGTTGTAGGGGCAGGGCTTGTCCCTGCCCGCCCGGCGCCGTCCGGCGCCGGTAATCCTACGGACACGATATCGGACTCGGGAAGATTCCCGCGCCCTACGGCGCGGGACGGGCAGGGACAAGCCCTGCCCCTACAGCGTTGCCACGAATTGCCGATCTCACACGATGATCGTGGTGCCGTCAAATCTGGTGAGCGAGAATCCGAGGAACTCCTCGTTGAAACAACCGCGTTCCTCCCGGAGCATACGAATCGCCAGCTCTTCGCCGAGCTTCAGCGACTCGGTCGCATCCGAGCGCCAATGCACACCGGCGATGTTGCGCCCGATCGCAACGTTGGATGCGAGCTTGTTCAACTCACCTCCGACCGTCAATGGTGGCCCCGCGTACGGGCACCAGTGTCAGGCCATCGGCGCTTGCCTCAACCGGATTCGGCAGCACAAACGACTCGTCGAAGAACGCCTTCAGTATAGTCACACAAGCGCCAGCCACGGTCGCGTGCCCTGCGCCATAAGACGGGTGCGTCGGCGAGCCCTCTGAGAAGGCCATCGGCAACAGATAGGTACCATACCGGCTGAACACTTCAGCGAATGCCTGTGAGTTGAGTATCTCGGGATGGATCGGATAGCTTGCGGCTTTCGTCACGTGGTTGTGAACACGACCTGCGAAGGCTTCCGGCCGAAGCCTCCTGCGTACGACCACTTCTGATACCAGACGGCCTTCAAGGCGGGCTTCGCCACCTGGCATAAGACGCTCGCGATGTAAGGACCTCCGAACGTCCCGAACCCCTTTTGTGTCTGCGAAGTATTGTAAGGATTGTTCGCATCCAACGGCGCGTTCGCGCCCAGCAGTATCAGCAGCGCGTTGAAATACGCCTGGAAGAGCACATCTACGTGCACCCATTCAGAGAGGTCACGGCCGCTGCGAACGTAGCGGTGTGTGGGGTCGTATTGATCAACTCCTGCGACCCCACCGTTCTGCACGGCCAGCCAGTCGCCGTATGCAGTCATATGATCCAGGCCAGGCAGGGTTGTACGCATGCGGCGATCGACACGCTCGGCTCCAAACGGTGTCTCCTGCCACATGAACTGCGAGATGTATGGTCCGGCTAGGTCTCCTGGGGTGAGACCACGAAAGAGGGTTCCCGTTGTCACGGCCTTTCCGACTGTCGGCCCGCCGAAACGTGAAAAGCGCGAGAGGTCTCCGACAGCGCTGACAATCAATGGATTGCCATCATACTCGGCGAAAGGCACGTCCCTTGTGAGGGCCATCCAGTAATTCTCGGCAATCTCTGCGGCCTCTTCAGCGCTGCTGAAAGCGGGGGGCGGCTTCTGAACCAGGGCGTGGGAATCCGAGGCAACCATCTCAAATGCCAGTCCGGCTTGTGGGTCGGTAAGCTTCCCGGAGCTGGCCCGGGTTGCCAGTGACTATGTTTTCAAAGTCCGCGGGATCACCCGTTGTCACGGCTTGAATGAACGACGCATAGGCAGCGAGGTCAACCTCACCGAGGCCGTTATGAGGCAGTCCCTTTGAATAGCTGGCTATCCTGTTCGGATAGAGCTGCTCGTCGCCGTTCGTTCTGGTGCTCCACCACCGGCCGGTCACGTTCACGCTGTGCAGCCTGAACGCGAATCTGATAAGCCTGTTTCTGACGCCTCTGAAGGGTGCGAATCCCCCTAACGACTCGGACTCGAAGATCCTGAGCCCGGACAGTTGTGGCAGTCGCAACGGCGAGTCCGGAAGCAAGTGCGGCAGCCGTTTGACCAAGGAAAGCGCGGCGGCTCGGTGCCGATGGCGCTGCGGCGCAAGTCTCAGCATCGATGCGTGGGAGATTCATCTTGTTACCTCCTTCGATGCGGGGGAGATTTCGGCGCGGGCTTACGCGGGCAGAAATCGCATCGAAACCATGCCCCCCACCGAAGTGTCCTTATGGCTGATGAGGTGCCGCCTGAACGTTACCGCAGGTGTTCGGCGGGCAGCCACCGTTGAACTGGCTAAGCTGCTCTGCAAGGGCCGCTGGATCGTTCAGGATCGCAGCGCCATGTTGGCGAGTGACGAGATGAATCTCTGCACCAAACGGATTCAGCAGCCCGAGGCCTACGCCAAGCGGTCCGACTCCAATAGTGTCGCCAATTGCGCGAAACGTGCCGTAAGTTGCCGTGCCATCGGCTCCGATGATCTTGCCACCGCCATTGACAACAGAACCCTTAACCGCTGGGTTGGCGAAATCCGCCGGCGTGCAAGGACTCGTCGCGTAATTGATGGGATAGTTGAAGATTCCCAGCCAGAATGTGACTACTGTTCCCGGCGTAAGGCCGTTGGTATGCATCTCTGCGTAGACGCTGTCCCGGTTTCTAATCAGGAGAGTTCCTGTTGCCGGAATAACAGACCCATTGGATATCATGACTACAGGCCTTGTGCTGATCCTGGGTGCCGTATTCCGAGTGAACAGGTCCTCGAAGCCGAGGTTCTGTTCCGGTTGTTCAGTTGTCCGGCTGCTTTGAGCCAATGCGCTTACTGATAGCATCGAGACCATCAGCGCGAGACAGCAACCGCCAAAGCTCAATCGACTGATCACGGTTCGTTTCAACATTTGGGCATCTCCTTTGATGTATAGACGGAGGATGTGTCAAAAGCCTCTCAGTGAGGTTTCAACCCATCTATAAGTAATCGCGCGAAGTGCAAACAAAAACAGTCAACCGTGGTCAAAATTACGGTGATGATTCTCCTTCGCACCTGGTGTTCCTCAATTCCAGAGAGTTGCTTCGAAAACTCGCCTGTCTTAGACGAGCCAGTTTCTTGCAGGCACTCATTGGCTCAAGCCGCTTCGGACAACACACTCAGCGCCGGGCGGGCTCTTCAGGAAAGTTCAGGGGAATTTTCAGGGATATTTCAGCGTTAGCCTGAGGCTGAAGTTGTCATTCGTCCCTCAGGTAACTGAGCTTGTTGGGAAAATATCGTTGGGTCTATTTCAAGGAAGCAATTTGGACCGTGCGGCGACCTGTCGCCGCTTTTAGTTACCGGCTGCTGTATCTGGATGCGTTACGAAGGCGCCGATATCGCGTCCGATAGATTCTGCAACGAGATAACTTAAAGCGGCGACAGGTCGCCGACACTCCCAAATTGCTCCGCACTGCTGGGAGATCGCTAGTATGATATTTCGATTTTCCCGACAGGCTCTACAAGGTGGCGGACATTGCCCATTGCTGTGAAGACGAGTCTCTTTTGTTTATGAACCCGGAAGGTCCGAGAGCCACAGCTCGTTCTTGCCTCTATCAAATCGCACCCAAACGATCTGGCCACTCGCTGACACGTTATAAAACGGGCCGATTGGGTGCAAAGGTCGCAAATCCAGGATGTGTCGTTCATCTGTCCCGTCAACAGAAACTGACCAGATTTCCTCGCCGTCTTTGAGATTCCCGTTGCGCTTGAAATATACACGCGTGTTATCAGCAGACCACATCGGTATGGATCCCTTCGCCAGCTTACGACAAGGGCCGCCCTCTGCCGGACAAATGGTGATATCCCGCATATCTCCGCGAGCAGTGCTCTCATCAACTCCGAGGACGAACCGCCCGTCGCGCGACCAGGTCGGCTGGTCTAATAGAGTTGTAAAAGCATTTTCGCGGCCGGTCTCGATGTCGCGGATCATGGTGGCCACTACATTCCCTTTATCCTGCCTGGCATAAATGATCCGCTTGCCTTGAGCGTCTACTCTGGCTCCAAATTGAGTTCCCCATAACCAACCAGAGACGAGCTCGGAACTCTCCGCCTGACCAATTGAAATCTTTCGGAACGAGGTCGTAGGTTGAATTTGATAAAAGTAGACGGTCGAGCCATCCGAAGACCATTTGGAGTGAATATCGCGCTCTCCCTTACCGTGCGTCACCTGGGTGAGCGAGCTACCATCGGTGTTTATGATGAATTCGTGGATGTCACCTTCGGCCGTGGCTCCGAAAAACAGGATCCTGTCTCCCTGCGGTGAGAAGGACGGATCGAAGACATCGACTCGCGATTCATGCAGAGTCTTCGTCTCTCCGGTCGCTGGGTCCGTAATCACCAGGGCATAGTTGCTCCGCGTGTTGGCGTATATCAGCTTGTGCCCGTCGCGAGAGATTTCGGGGTCGAAGTCTTCGCCCGCGCTCAGCATCACCTGCTCAGGTTCTCCTCCCGAAACAGGAATCTTCCACAGCGTCATACTGCCGGCTCGCTGTGAGGGGAAGACAACATACTTGCCATCCGGCGTCCAGGTAGGCGCTCCACCGTGCATGACGATCGAAGGTCAGCCGCCGAGCCTGCCCGCCCGAAGACGGGCATGACCCAGTAATCGCCTATCGGCCCCTTGTCATTTTGAAAGAATGCAATGAGAGATCCATCTGGTGAGAATGAAGGCATCCGGTCGGCGAGCAGGTTATCAGTTGAAGGAACACCTTCGATTTTGTGTTGATCGCCTCCATCCGCGTTGGCAACCCAGATGTCGTACTCCCTCTCAAATACAAGCCGCTTGCCATCCGACGACCAGTTGGGATTACGCCCACCTTCGACTACCTTCCGAGGCGTGCCGCCTTCGGGTGCAACAGACCAGATGCCAGTCCTTCCCTGGAGTGAACGAACGTACACAATCTGTTCACCACCAGGAGACCAGCGAGGTCGGGAGGTGCGATCGGGACCAAAAGTGATCTGGACTGGGATCTCCTTGAGAGAGGTCCTTAACCCATACTTGCTGTACGCCATCTGACGCGGCGTTGACGAAGGCAAAGCGCGTCGCATCAGGTGAAAAACTGGCCGAGCGGTGCGAGCCTGGAAATGTCGAAATCAGGTGTTGGTGAAGCTGGGGCGCCGCCTTTCGAGCCCAGGGATGCCACCAGAACAGCACGAGCGCCATTGCGAGAATCACCAGGACAGACGCGCCGACGATCTTTGTTTGAGGCAATCTTTCGAGCCTGGTGACCGCCGCGCTTTCCTGCAGCGGAATATACGGCATCGCGAAGCCCTGTGATTCGCCGATTCGCCCCAGTCCGAGGCTCTCCGCCGACTGCCGCAAACCCTCAACCAGTTCGTGTATTGACTGATAACGCGACGTCCTATCCTTGGCCAGAGCGCGATCGATGACCGCCGCGAGTTGAGGCGGCACCTCCTGGTTCAACTCTGTGACATGCTGATGCGGCTGGTTGATCACGGCATTCAACGTCTCGGCGTGCGACCTGCCTTTGAAGGGCACGCAGCCTGTCGACATTTCATAAAGCACAACACCCATCGAGAAGATGTCGCTCCGATGATCCGTCCGCTCGCCGCGCGCTTGCTCGGGAGACATATAGGAAGGGGTTCCGAGCAGCACCCCCGTCCTTGTCAACTCACGGTCGGCATCTCCATCGCTCCTCTCGAACACCTTGGCCAATCCGAAATCGAGCACTTTGGCCTGGCCGCGCCCGGTGATCATGATGTTGCCCGGCTTGATGTCGCGGTGCACGATGCCCTGACTGTGCGCCGCTGAGAGCGCATCAGCCACCTGCAGACTGATTGAAAGCAGACTCGGGAGACTCAAAGGCCGCCTGCCTATCACCTCTTTCAGGGTCTGACCCTCGACGAATTGCATCGCGATAAACAGGCGGCCGGATGCTTCGCCCACTTCATGGATAGTGCAGATGTTTGGATGGTCGAGCCCTGACGCCAATCGGGCCTCACGAAGAAAGCGCATCCGCTCCTGGCTGCTGTCGACCAGGTCGGGGTGGAGTAGTTTCAGCGCGACGTTCCGACCCAGTCGCGAGTCGCGCGCGAGATAGACTTCTCCCATACCGCCGGCTCCCAGCTTGTAGAGAATGCTGTAAGGCCCGATGTTATGCCCGATGTCAGGCCGGATGGTCGAAGCGCTGTTGCTCTCGCCGAGCAGAGTCGCAGCGTCTTCGATGACGGGCGACTTGAGAAAGTCTTCGGCCGCGTCGCTCGACACGAGCAGAGATTCTACTTCTTTGCGCAGCGCGTCATCGGCGCCACACGCTTCGTCCAGAAAGGCGCCGCGTTCCGCGGGCGTTCGCTCAAGTGCGGCCTGTAGCAAGCTCTCGATTTTTCGCCAGCGTTCTGGGGTCATGACGCTTCTCGGAGAGAGGCACTGGCGTGTTGCTTCGTTTGGGATTACTGAACGCTAAGCGGCACTGGTGATCTCGCGATGAAGCCAGATTTTCGCCGTGCTCCATTCGCGCTTGATCGTCGCCGGCGACACACCGATGATCTCGGCCGTCTCTTCTCCCTCAATATCATAATAAGTCCGTATCCACTTCAGGCTGACCAGTGAGTGGTCGAATTATATCACTGTCTTGGGAGCGCCTACTTCCGCATCCCGAAGGGATGCCAGAGGGTAGCCAGGGGCAAGCGAAGCGCAGCCCCTGGAGCTATCGTGGCGAACCCTTGCGTCCTGAAGGGCCGCGAGACCTCTCGCGATTGACCAATCCGGTTGGGGTCTGGCGTCCCTTCAGGACGCGGTCCTTTCTCATACGATATCCAGGGGCTGCGCTTCGCTTGCCCCTGGCTACCTTCTCGCATCCCTACGGGATGCCCAGAGTGGATCGGGGAACAATTTCAAGCAACTGCCGTCTTCATCGGTACTCTTCATTCAATTCCACTGGTGGTGCAAGCTGCCGCAGACTGGACAGTCTGCGGCACGTTTGGCGCGAAATGCCTAGGTGAGGAAGTTGATCAGCGACTGAAGGATGCCCACCAGGAGGCCGATACTCGCGCCAAACCAGACGATAGCCCTGATCTCGCGGCCAGCCGTTTCGAGAATCAATTGCTCGATAGCTTCGTTCGAGAGAGCGCTCAGCCGCTTGACGAGAATTGCGCGAACATCGAGCCGTTCGCTGAGAAGCGTCACAAAACTGTTAATCGCAGCCGTCTGCGTCGAAGAGCCAACGGGCTCGGGTATCTGAGCCATGGCCTGAATTATCGTCGTCCGCACGTAGAGACTGTCCACTATCTGATCGGCAAGCTTGCTGATTGAATCGCCTACTATCCGGTATACGGCCTCATCATCGAGTATGTAGTCGATCAGCATCCGCCGCAGCAGACTCACCCGCCGGCCGAGCTCCTCTTCAACGATCTTGCGCAGCGCCCGGGCAATCTCCCAGCGGGCTTCGACCGAATCGCGAAGGTGATAGAGCCGCTCGCGCAGATGCTCTGCGATCACCTTGATTGTAGTCTCGTTCTGCGAGTGAGCCATGTATTCCCGGCGGGCCAGCGTGGTGATCTCAGACTCGAGGTTGAGCTTCATTATCTCGTCGGTCACGGTCTCGACGTCGAGCAACCGCACGGAAATGACCGTCGCCAGCGAAGCGATGAAGTGCTCCCGCTCCTTGGGCAACATCCCGGGAGTCAAAGGCACGCGAAACCCAAAGATTCGGTAGGCGCGACGCGGGCGAAAGAGCATCCTTACGGCAAGCCACGCAGCTCCGTACCCGTGCAGAGTTGCAACAAGCAGAGGACTGAGCTTGATGAGCAGGGAAAGGTTCATATTGAGCGCCTAACGGCCGCTCTTTCCTGACACTGCAGGGGCGCTCTTCCACAAGTCGTTCATGATCTCTACGAGACGCTCGCGCTTCGTGCCGCGGACTCCCTCGAGTGCAAGGACCGAATTGCCGCGAAGCTCGATCAGAGCTTCACCCTCGGGGGCCAGAAAGCCGCGCCAGCCATTCGGAAGATCGTGCTCCTCGACTGCCCCTGCGTAGCGCTTGGCCGTTCGCTTGCCATAAGCGTTGAGAAACTCCTCTGCGTCGGCCGCGGTATCCCAGGTGCTGAGGTGCGCCACCGCCAGCTCGCCCTTCGCGTTCTCGTAGACTGAGCATTGATCGCCGGCCCACCCTTTTGCCGCGGAACGTGCTTCGGGTTTCGGGATAAATTGGCCGAGAATCAGGAAGTAGCCGAACTCGCCGTTTACGTCGGCATCGATGCGCTTCCAGCCCGGTCCCATCGTCGAAGAAATATCTGTCAGCTTGATTTTGACTGGTTGTTCATGACCCAGGTACTTGTCGACATGGATGATCTGCTCGGTAGACTGCGGCAGATCTTCGAAAGCCTTCGACAGGCCGTCCCACCCGCTTCGCTTGACGATCTCCTGCGCAAAGCCGGCCCCGTATGTGTACGGAAAGAGCAGAGACTCACGGATAGCCGCCGGAGCGGCCGCAATGACCTCCTCGCCTTTGCGATCCCCGCTCACTGCGAGCAGGTCACCCAGCTCGCTGAGCGAGCGCGGCAGTCGTGTGATGTCGAGATTCTGCGGCTTCAGCAGGTAGTCGAACATGAGGGCAGTCGCATCGCCCTCAACCAGAGCGTGCACAGCCTGTTCACGGTCTCCATCTCCGTGAGGCCAATTCTCAAATCGTCTCAGATTGAAATGCTGATCCTGCAGGGCATGAACGAGCTCGTGAGCCATGATCGGCTTCTGCTGGTCGAGATCGGTCCAGTCGGCAAGGTAGAACTCTTTTGTTTTGGGCTCGTAGAAACCGGCAACCTGCTCGACGAGGAGGCGAATCATGAACTCCTTGTAACGGAAGTCCGGAGGAACAAGACCCAGGGCAATAAGCGTTTTGTTGGCCGCCTCGATCTCCTCGGGCCGCGAGGACTCACCAAAATTCCTGATGACGACCTGTTCGATCTCCTTGCGCGACTTGAGCCCGCTCTTGACGGGACTTACGACTGAGAGATGGCGCAGCTGGCTCACCTCCTGAAGGAGCTGGTTGGTTCGAGTTAGAACCTCTGCGTTGCGAGCCGGCGCCGCGGTCGCCGGCTGCTGCCAGGCGAGGAGCGGCTGGTTGGGTACGATCAACAGGGCGCAGAGTGCCAGGGCTCCCAGAATTCGTTTTGACATATGCCACCTTTCACGCTAAACAAGTCTTTCGATGACCAATCTACCACTGGGCTGAGGGATTTTGAATTTGCCGGCTGAATCAGTGACAGATGCGCCATGGACGACGACCCGGCTCCGGGTGCGGTATGCCGAGACTGATCAGGCAGGCGTGGTCTACCATTCCAATTTCCTGATCTGGTTTGAAGTTGGCCGTGTCGAGCTGTGCCGGAGCTATGGCTTCAACTATCGTGATATGGAGATCGCCGCGGATGCGCGATTGCCGGTGACCGAGGCTCGAGTCAGGTTCAGGAATCCGGCCCGCTACGACGATCTGATTCTTGTTCGGACTCGAATTGTCGAGATGCGCAGCCGGATGATTACGTTTGCCTACGAGGTTGTGCGCGAGGACGACGGAAAGATGTTAGCCGACGGCGAGACGGTCCATGTCGGTCATGAACTCCCAGGGCCGGGCGAGGACCTTCCCGCCGGAATATGCAAAGATGCTGCGCCGCACGGCGCGGTCTGAAAATCCGGACGGTACTTGAGCAGTTGAAACGCGGGTGACTACTATGGGATCGGACGCAATTGCCAGTTGATGCAGACCTGCTTAGATTCCCATGTTCGCCAGGGTGTCAATGACCTGTCCCATTAACATCGTGACAGTGGGGTGAGAAGCTTCAAGCTGTGCGACGTTGTCTCTCAGCCGCTCGCTTAGCTGGCTGTACTTTTGAATCGGGTGTCCTTCTTCTTTTTCAAGTATCTCGTGGATGTCAGCCATCAATTGTTGGAGGGCTCTTCTTTCATCGGTATCGACCGACTCGATTTGCTGAAGTTCCTTGTGTAACTGGCGGAGCCTCGCGTGAAGGTGCTGCGCGTCCATCTTTGGGAATCCTTTGTCTATACAAATGTTGATAGAGATCGTGCCGCAGGCTGTCACAGCCTGCGGCACGGTTCCAAATTAAGGTTTTGGTTTTTCCTGAGTGTCGCTGAAGATTTCCTTGAAGGCTCCGATGCTGGTCAGAACGTTGCTCGTCTCAACGGGCATGAAAACCACCTTTGAATTCTGACTTCGTGCCATTTCCCGCAGTGATTCGATGTACTTCATCATTATCAGGTACTGCGCAGGATTCCCCTGATTGGCTCCTCCCTGATGAAAGATTCCGTCGCCGATTCGCTTGATCGACTCAGCCTCAGCCTCCGCAGCCGTCAAGCGAGCCTGTGCCGCGCCTTCAGCCTGCAGGATCGCCGCCTGCTTTTCACCCTCGGCCCTGGTAATTGATGCCTCTCTTCTCTCCTTCGGCGCGTGTGATGGCCGCCTGCTTGTCTCCTTCCGCCTGAAGCACGAGAGCTCGCCGGTTGCGCTCAGCGGTCATCTGCTTCTCCATCACGATCCGGACGTCTTCAGGCGGGTTGATGTTCCGCAACTCGACGCGAGTCACCTTGACTCCCCACTTGTGCGTAGCTTCGTCAAGAACGACCCTGAGCTTGTTGTTGATCGTGTCTCGCGAAGTCAGTGCGTGATCGAGATCGAGATCGCCAATGACGTTGCGCATGGCCGTGATCGTCAACTGGATTATTCCGCCGACGAGGTCATTCACCTCGTATAGAGCTTTGATCGGGTCAGTGATCTGCCAATAGATGATCGAGTCGACCATGATCGTCACGTTGTCCCGCGTGATCACCGGCTGCGGCAGAAGCTCGGTGAATTGTTCGCGCATGTCGATTCCCGCGGCGCCCAGCCGCATGCCGGTCCAGTGGGCTGAGCGTGGCCGGTCGATGAAAGGAGTAATGATATTCATTCCACCAGTCGCGATTCGGTCGAACTTGCCGAGACGTTCGATGATCAGAACCGAGGCTTGCGGCACGATCCGGATGGTCTTTGCGGCGATATAGAGCACTGCAAGAACAATTACGATGAGGGGTATGAGATACATTTTCGTCCTCCAACAGAGATTCTAGCTGCTCTTATCGAAGAGCAGCGCGCGGCGTCCCGGACGCCCCGATCTATAGACATAGATCACATTGCCATCGACCCGGTCTACTCGAACCGTCTCGCCGGTAGTGAGCGGGTCTTCTCCTTCACAGGGGAAGGCAGTCCAGACACTGCCATAAACCTTGACAGCCGCTTCACTCCGTTCACCTGTGCTCGGTTCAACGACCGTACCGACCTCGCCGATCATCTTCTCGACTCCCGTCTTGAGATGGCGCCCCCTCCCCAGTCCGGGAAATCGCTCGAAGATTGTCCTGGATGCAATGACAAGGAGAATCGAAGCCGTCAGAAAGGCGACGATCTGAAGAGCAAGACCGTTTATTCCAAGAAGAGCGAGCAACGCCGCGACGATTGCCCCGACGCCGAACCAGAGAAGGAAGAACCCGGTCGTCAGGACCTCGCCGACGAGGAAGAGAGCCGCGACTATCAACCAGATTATCCACCACTGGGTCATAGGCCAACCATTCGGATTGGGCGCCCTCTTCTTTGCGGCCTTTCTTTGCGTCTTTGCGTCTTTGCGCGAGGTGTGTCTCGCAATGGGCCTATTTCGAGATACACTCCACGCAAAGACGCAAAGACCGCAAAGAAGAGCTTCAGCTACCGACAATTGCCATCTTGTGGCGATTCGCCAACTCGACCGTCTCAGAGCGATCGAATATCAGCGTCTTCCCCGCAGTCACCGAGAGCGCGGTCACATGGCACTCTGCCATCGTCTCGATCGTTCGTGGCCCGATTACGGGGACGTCGAATCTCATATCCTGCTCAGGTTTTGCCACTTTTACCACAGTCAAAGCTTTGCCCCGAACCAGCTCCGCCGCCCGTCGAATCGTTGCATCAGTGCCCTCCATCGCCTCGACCGCGACGACTGCCTGATGCTTGATAACAATCGTCTGTCCGAGATCGAGCCGGGCCAGCTCCGTTGCCACCTGAAGGCCATACTGGATATCGGCCCTCTCGTGGCGGCTCGGCAAGCGGCGGGTGAGCATCCCGGCGGTGGCAAGCAGCTCCCGCAGGAACCTCGTCGAGTCAATCAGAACAATCCCTTCAGCCTCAAGTTCGCCGGCAACGGCGCCGATCAATGCATCCGTGCTTCGTCGCGGCAGCCGTGCCAGCATTCTTGCCATGCGCAGGTCTGGAAGCGCATTCAACTTGAAGATCTGCACGTGTTTGACCTGACCGGCCATAACCACGTGAGTCACCTCTTCGCGCTTCAGAAACTTGATCAGCCGTCCGAGATGACCAACGCTGATCCACTCCACTCTCGACGCGAGGCTCGCAATTGCCGGATCAGCCTCTTCCCTGATGGCTGCAACCGTAAGGCTGATTCCTTCGGTTTTTGCACCCTCGAGCACGAGAAACGGAAACCTGCCATTGCCGGCGATGAGCCCGTACTTCATTCTCTTCCTGAGCCTACTTGATCACGCCCCGCTTCGAGGTCTCGATGAAATCAACCAGATAGTCGATTTCCGGAATACCCTTCATTTCGCTTCTGATGCGCTCCAGAGCCTGCGAGGTATTCAGCTTCGATGACAGCAATACATGAAAAGCGTGCTCGATGTTGCGCACCTGTTCAGTTGAGAAGCCCTTTCGTCTCAAGCCAAGAGCATTAGCGCCGTAGCAGTGGGCGTGATTGCCGACAGACCTCGCAAAAGGCATCGCATCTTTGACAGCTGCCGAGTAGGCACCCACGAACGCATGGTTTCCGACGCGGCAGAATTGGTGCACACCGGTGTAAGCGCCAATAGTCACATGATCGCCAATCTCAACGTGTCCCGCGAGTGACGACAAGTTAGCGAAGATGTTGTGCGATCCAATGTGACTGTCATGCGCGATGTGCGACTGAGCCATGAAGAGATTGTCATCACCGATGCTCGTCACGCCGCCGCCACCGGCCGTACCGCGATGCATGGTGACGTATTCCCGGATGGTGTTGCGAGCGCCGACTGTCAGCGTCGTCCGTTCCCCGGCGAACTTGATGTCCTGCGGTATCATTCCAATGCACGCAAAAGGAAAGAGCCGAGTTCCGTTTCCAATGATAGTGGGGCCCTCGATGACGACATGTGAACCCACTTCGACGCCTTCCTTCAGAATGACATCGTCCCCGATCACGGCATACGGACCCACATTGACGCTCGGGTCGATCTCTGCGCGAGAGCTGACAATTGCTGTCGGATGGATCATAGAAGACCGGCGTGGTTCCAGCGTCGCAGGCGCGTTTTATGAAGCTGGAGTCGTTCGCGGGCTCCCGGGCCGGTCAGCGAGTACTGATGCGATCACGGCTTCGGTGACAAGCTGCCCCTCGACAAAGGCCTCTGCGCGCAGCCTGCAGTAACCCATCTTGAACTTTAAGACTTCAACCTCAATTCGCAGCTGATCGCCCGGGACGACAGGCTTGCGGAACTTGGCTTCATCGATGCGCGTGAAGTAGAGCAGCTTGTTTTCACGGTCCGGCACTTCGCGGAAGAGCAGCAGGGCTCCGGCCTGGGCCATTGCCTCTATGATAATCACACCCGGCATTACGGGTGTTCCGGGAAAGTGGCCCTGAAAGAAATGCTCATTGATTGTGACATTCTTAATCGCGACAATTCGCTTCAACGGCTCGATCTCGACTATCCGATCGATCAGTAGAAATGGATAGCGATGAGGCAGAATTGATTGAATCTCGGTTATGTCCATAAGTAGAAGCCGGATGAATCCTGGTCAAAATTTCAGCGGCCAGGTCTCAGCTGTGGGGTTTCTTCTCCAGTCTTCTGACGCGATCGAAAAGCTCGGGAAGCCGGGAGTACAACACCTGCGCACGACGCCACCGCTGGTAATCCTGTGCGGGCATCATACCGCCAACGACCTTGCCTGCGTCAACGCTCTTGGTGACGCCTGTCCGAGCGGTGATCACCGCGTGATCACCGATTGTGATGTGCTGATTCGTGCCAATCTGACCGGCAATGATCACGCTTCGACCAACCTTCGTTCCTCCCGAAAAGCCCGCGAGCGCCGCCACAACGGTATCTTCGCCTATTTCACAGTTGTGTCCGATCTGAATCAGGTTGTCGAACTTGGCACCGCGCCTGATCCTTGTTGCTCCAAAGCCACCCCGGTCGACACAGCAATTCGCCCCCATTTCCACATCATCTTCGATGATCACGCGTCCCAGTTGCAGGAGCTTGACCTGCCGCCCGGCTTCATCAGGTACAAAGCTGAAACCGTCTGCTCCGATGACAGTGCCGCTATGAATGCGGCATCGCGCACCGATTTCAGTGCCATCGTAGACCGAGACGTTCGGAAAGATCACCGTATCGTCGCCGATGCGAACGCGATCGCCAAGGGCAACGCCAGGATGAAGCGTTACGCGGTTGCCGATGATGCTTCCGCGGCCAATGGTCACGCGGGGATGAATGGAACAATCTTCACCAAGGCGCGAGTCCTCGCCAAGGGCCAGATCCGGACTGACTCCGGGTGGCTCGCTTTGCGGCTCGTGAAACAGCTGAATCGCACGCGCGAACGCGAGCTTCGGATGAGGCGTGACCAGCAGAGCCGGCCGGCCACTAAGCCGCGCCATCTCAGGCGAGTCTGCTACTTGAGGAGAGACTATCAGAGCTGCTGGAGTGGAATCGTATTGGCGGACCAGACGAGCGGCGTCGGCGACGTAGGTCACCTTACCGGGACCGGCTTCATCGAGTGGTCCGACCCCGGTCACCTCAATGGCTGTATCGCCCTCTAACTTGGCCCTTACGAGGCCTGCAAGTTCACCAAGCGTCATGGCAACTGGCAGTGAACGTTGTCTGTCTCCGTATCCCTGCCACTGCCACCGATCAGTTCTTCTTGGGTGCAGCCGCCTGCGGTGCGCCACCGCTTGCAGGGTTGGAGCCGTTGTATTCCTTCATGAAGTCGGTGGTAATGTCCGTGGCCTCATTTGCAAAGACGATCAGGCCAGCATTCTGAGCCGCACCGGCTTCGATGACCATCATAATGCCACGCTTTTGCGCGTACTGCTCGAGGGCTTTGCCGATTCGGTCGTAGATCGGACCAGATACCTCTTCGAGCCGCTTCTTGGCCAGGGCGTCGTAATCCTCGCTCTTCCGCTTCAATTCCTTTTCCTTGTCAGTGGCCTGCTCCTGCCACTGGTTGCGGACGGCGGGCTGGACGGTTGCTCCCTGAGTCTGAATCTGATTCTTCAGGTTGTTGAGCTGGTCCTGAATGCCCTGCAGTTCTTTGCTCTTCGGCTCGAATTCGCTGTTCAGCGCATCGAGCTTGATCTTCATTTCGGTGATTCCGGTCCTGAAGGCGGCGGTGTTGATGATTGCAACCTTGCCTTCCGCTCCCGTTCCGCCGCCGCCGCCGTAGCCGGCGCGCTTCCGCCCGTAGTCGACGGGCTTGCCGGGCGCGAGGCTGGGGGAATCGGCGTCTGCGCCATGGCAGCGCAGGAAAGCAAGCTGCAGATCGCAGCCAGGACGAATGATCTCTTCATAACTGAGTAACTCCTTTAACTATCGGGCCACCGGCTCGCGCGTCAGGATCAGGGATTATCCGATCGGCGCTCCCCAGCATCAAGCAGGAAGCAGGCTTTTTGCCGTCATCCTACTGATTCGTCTTCGGTTGGGCAGACGCGGCCTTGGCAGCGGCAACCGGGTTGGCCTTGTTGTATTCACGGACGAAATCCGCGGTGATATCGAGTGTCGGCGCCGCATATACCAGAACGCCGCTGCGTTGCGCTGCGCTGCCTTCAATCACTACCGTGATCCCGCGTGCTGCCGCGTAACGACTGAGGTACTGGTTCAGTTTGTCGTAAATTGCTGAGGTCTCTTCTTCCTCGCGCTTTCGTGCCAGCGTTTGCGAATCCTCTTTCTTTCTATCGAATTCTCTCTTGAGAATGTCGTACTCGTCGGCCAGCTTGCGCTGCTGCTGAGGCGTCATGTTCTTGGAGGCGGCTTCTGCAAGCACCTTCTCTTTAGCATCGAGGTTTGTTTGCATCGACTGGAGTTCACGTCCGCGCGGATCAAACTCGGCCTGGAGCTTCTGGTACTTGATCTTCAGCTCTTCGACATCGCCTCGAAAGGCGTCAATGAAGACGATCGCTGCCCTCAGCTTGGGGACTGCCCCTGCAGCCGCTTGTCCGGCCGGAGCTGCCGCCGAGGCGGGCGTCTGTCCCAGTGCCGCGCCGCTCAGGCAGGCCAAAAAAACCGCAATCCGTAGAAACTTGGGGTTCATTCCTATAACTCTCCACTCGCTTTAGTCTGGCTGGAGCCCTCGCTCGAAAGCAGACATGATCACCATGTTCTGCGAGCCGGTCCTATCCCCTCGGAAATTCCGGCTATTCTCTCCTAAATCCCTCTAGAAGGTCCGGCCGATGCTGAATCTGACCACGTACTTGCGCTCCCTGTAGAAGACGGTCGGGTCGTTCAGATCGGTTCGCGCCTTCGGGTTGTAAGCGAAAATCAGCCGGAAAGGAACGTTGATCATCGGGACCTGAACTCGCACTTCCGCGCCCAGTGAAGCAACCAATCGATCATAGACTCCGCCAACGCCTTTCTGTGAGATATGAGCGATGTCGAATGTCTGTGAATCTCCGTGAAAGAAGACATCTCGGAAACCCACCGGCCTCCCGGTGGCATCTGTCGGGGCACTCTGCAGCTCTCCTGGCGTGGCAATTCGTCCGGCAGGATTGAGCGACGTTGACGAGCAATTACCCGATGCATCGAAGACAAGGCATTGGTTGACAAAGTTGGTCTTGACTATCTGATCATTATAGCTTCGGAGGTTGAATGCCGTACCGACATCAGCAAAAGCTGCGACCGTCAATGGTCCGAATATCGGGATGCGATACTCGACATTGTAGAGCAGCTCGGTATCTCCACCGATTGGTGAATAGAAGGTCGTCGACTTGACCACGTTACAGTTGGCCGACGGCGTTGGTGTGCAGGCTCCCTTCAGGCGCGTCGTAAGTCAGGTTCCGAAGAGCGCTCGGCGCTACGGAGCCTGCCGGCGCCGCAACCATGTTCCCGGAAGCGTCGAGCACCTGGGCCGTGACATTCTTGCTTGAAAGATAGCGATCCAGCGGCACGACCGGCGAAAGTGATCTGACGTTGTAGCCCCTGATATCGTTTTCGCCCCCGAGGAAGAACCGCTCATAAATCGGCGTCCCTCCGATGTAAGCCAGCGACTGCGTATCGATCGGCGTGCCGAAGGAACGAATATGCGCCGCGAGGAATCGCATGCCCAGAACCTGTGGATGTTCGTCCTTCTTTTTTCGCATCGGCCGGAAGTACTTGTACTCGAGCGTCGGGGAGAACGTATTCACGTCGCCGCCAAGGAAGCCTCCGGAAAACCCGAATCCCATAAACAGGCTCTGCCCGCGAGTTGGATCGATCGAGGCATTGAGCGTGTTGTACGTGATCGTCGGCTGAACGCGGCTCGTCAGAATGGACGGCTGCGAGTAGGTCACCGGAATGTTGTTATTCGGATCAGAATCGGTGTTGACTGAAGGATCTTTGACTCTGGTATTCGTCAAGGAATAGGAAAGACCGAGGCGGGTAAAGCCACTGATCTTGGGGAACTTTCGCGTGAACATCTGAAGGGGAGCCGTCGAGCTGATTGTCCCGCCCCAGGTTCGCTGCGTGAAGAGCGTCGATGCGTCAACGCTCGAAAGACCGAAGAGACTCGACTGAACCAGGGTGTTGTAGTTGGTCGCGTTGCCAAAGTAGTAACCCGAGCCGACAAACTGGTAGCTCTGTGCGAACATTTGAATTCCCAGGCTTATCGGACGGCCCAGGAAGTACGGCTCCGTCACCCCGACCAGGAAGTAGATCTGACGGTTACCGGCGGTCACATCGAACGTCAGGTTCTCACCGTATCCCAACAGGTTGTTGGTCGAATAGCTGATACCGAAGAAGCTCCCGCCAATGCCGGAGACACCGCCATTGAGCTGAATCTGCTGGCGCCCCTTTTCCTTGACCTGAAGGTCGATATCGACCGTCTGATTCCGGTCGTCTGTGCGAGTGATGGCGTCCTTCTCTTTGATCTCATCGAAGAGACCGAGCTGGTTGAGCCGGAGAATCGAGTAATCCCAAAGCTGCTTGCTGTATGGATCGCCTTCATTGATCAGGACCTCACGTCGAAGGACGCGATCGCGGGTATTGCTGTTGCCGATGAATTCGAGACGCCGGAGGCTGAACTGCTTGCCCTCGTCGACTTCAAGCGTGAATTCGACGTCGCCCTCTTCTGCGGTTTTGTCGGTAAATTTTGGCTGAACGTCGACGCTCGCCTGGATATACCCGCGCGCACCATACAGATCCTTGACGTTCTTGTAGACGCCTTCCTGAAGCGCCTTGGCACTGGCAATCTCACCCTTCCTTAATCCTGCGACTGCCGTGATGGCGCCGGGAGGGAAGAGTGTTACACCCTTTTCTACTACCTCTGTGATCGTGTAGCGCCGGCCGATCTCGACCGGAATTGTAACCGTCAGTCCGGGACCCTTCTTCTGAAGACCCGGGAATGGAATGCCACCCTTTACCTCTCCTGCTTTCTCGATCTTGGGCTCTCCGATCTTGGCCTGAAGATAGCCCTTCGTTCCGAGGAAGAACCGCACCCGCTCGAGGTCATCCTGCAGCTTGTCCTTGAAATAGATGTCCTTATCGGTAAACGAGGTGAAGAGACCGGCCTCCTTGACGAGCTTCATAGCGCTGCGCAGGCGCTTCTGCGAGAAGCCGTCCGAGTCCCCGGTAAACTGAATCTCCTTGATTCGTACTCGCGGGCCCTCCTCGACATTGAAGATTAGTGCGATGGTCGTTGCCGAGATTTCCTCGACCTCGATACCGACGTGGGCGTCTGGATGGCCTTTCTCTGCCAGAAGTTCGCGAAGTACATTTCGCGCGGCAGTCACTTTTGAGGGATCGAACTGCGACTCCTTGCTCACCTGAACACGTCGCTCTTTGAAACGAGTCAGGACATCGCTCTCGGTGGCAGATTTGAGATTGTGGTATTGAAGATCTCTGATGATCGGGTATTCGCTTACCTGAAAGATGATGATTTTGCCGCCCTTTGGCCCGTCGTCGGCGAGAAGCTTGGTCTTAAGGGGATCGAACCATCCCTGCGCCAGAATCGACTCGAGATCGCGTTTTGCAACATCAGGACTGTACTTGTCACCCGGCTTCGTCTGAACATAGTAGAGCACTGTATCCCTGGGAATTCGTCTATTTCCACGGATCTCGACATCTTCAACCAGCGTGTCTGTCGCCGCTGCGGGGGCGGCTGCGGTTGGCTGTTGCGCCTGCAGCGGGCGCACGGATATCAATGCGACGATGGACACGAATACGATACTCAGCGCACACTTAAACAACTTTCGGCGCTTGGTCATGAGAATCTCCCCGTTGAGCTTATGATCTACGGCCGGCAAAGACCGAGTTCTTCTTCCGGCATCCAACCTTCCGGCTTCCAACGTGACGGGCCACAAATTGACTGCATCTTCGGGCCGGCCTTCTGAGTATGAACGGAAATATCATTCAGGATTGCAGTATCACTCTCGATCGGTATTGACTGGACATTATACGCAAACCGGGAGCACCCGCAACAGTCAGGCGGAGCAGCCGATCAGTTCCGGGGTGGGCAAAGGGGCAGGCTAAGCTCTTCGGTAAGAAGATTTTATGAAAGTCCTGGCTGCGGCCATTGAGACTTCGGGCCTCCGGATCCCAGGCGGCGGCATTGCCGCGCCCGGCAACCAGTTCAATGGATCAGGACTTCATCTGTGTCCAACTCCTCGGCAAGCAGAGGGCGATGGTTGAGATTCTCTCCGTCAAGAAAGACCTCGATTATCGCAGCTGAGCCGATGCGGCCCTGGATTACTGCCTCCGAAAGCGGATCCTCGATGTATTTCTGCATGGCGCGCCTCAAAGGGCGTGCACCATAGCTGCGATCCACGCAGGTTTTGTCGACGATCCACCGCCGCGCCTCCGGGGTCAGCCTGATCTCGAGTTTGCGTCCCAGGAGCGTGTGGTTCAGTTGGTCCACCAGCAGACCGACGACATTCAAAAGGTCTTCTTCCGTGAGCGAATCGAAAACGATGATCTCATCAAGCCTGTTGATGAACTCCGGATTGAACGTCTCTCGGACAGCAGCAAGAACTTTGTCTTCGAGCTTCATCAACCCGTCAGCGTCCGAAGACTGGAAACCTACATGGCCGCGCCGGTAAATGAACCGGGCGCCGATATTGGACGTCATGACAACGATGACATTCTTGAAATCGACTGTGTTTCCGAGGGCATCTGTCAGAATTCCATCCTCGAAGACCTGCAGCAGGATATTGAAGATATCCGGGTGCGCCTTTTCGATTTCATCCAGAAGGAGGACCGAATACGGATTGCGGCGAATGCGCTCGGTCAGCTGACCGCCCTCTTCGTGGCCGACATAGCCCGGAGGCGAGCCGATGAGCTTGGAGACCGAGTGCTTCTCCATGAATTCCGACATGTCGAAGCGGATCATGGCTCGCTCCGATCCGAACAGGAACTCGGCGAGCGAACGCGCCACTTCGGTCTTTCCGACGCCCGTGGGCCCCAGAAACATGAAAGACCCTACTGGTCGATGCGGATTCTTGAGGCCGGCTCGGGAGCGCCTGATGGCGCGGGCCAGAGCTGAGATCGCCGATTCCTGGCTAATGATGCGGCGATGCAACTCCTGCTCGATACGGAGCAGCTTGGCCGTCTCTTCTTCGCGCAGCGCGGTCACCGGGATACCCGTCCAGCGAGCGATCACATCATCGACGTCATGTTTGACTACCAGCGCGGCAGTGTCCTCGTAGTCGATGGAATCACCATAGTGCGGCGCACGCCTTCCGGTCCCAAGATAGCCGGCCGGGCGCTCTCTCGAGTCACGGCCGAACCGCGGGGCCGAGTAGCCGCTTTCGCGCTGTACCCGGAGCTTGACGCGAGCTCCCGCTTCGTCGATGACATCGATCGCCTTGTCCGGCAGGAACCGGTCCGGCAGGTAGCGGTTTGATTGAAGGACCGCCGCCTCGATCGCTTCGGCGGAATACCTGACATTGTGGAACGACTCGTAACGATCCTTGACGCCGTCCAGGATATGGACTGACTCGCTCTCTGAAGGAGCCGGCACTTTGACTGATTGAAAACGGCGCTCGAGCGAACGGTCCTTTTCGATCGATTTGCGGAACTCAGCAGGCGTCGTCGCGCCGATGCACTGAATCTCGCCGCGCGAGAGTGCGGGTTTTAGAATGTTGGCGGCATCGAGGCTGCCCTCCGCCGAGCCGGCTCCGACGAGAGTGTGCAGCTCGTCGATGAAGATCACGTACTGCGGATTGTCGATCAGCTCGCGCATGATCGTCTTCATTCGTTCTTCGAATTGACCGCGATATTTGGTTCCGGCCACGACGAGGCTCAGATCGAGCGCGAGAATTCGCTTGTCGAGAAGAAACGACGGCACTTCGCCGCTGATTATCCGTTGCGCGAGCCCTTCCACGATGGCCGTCTTCCCGACACCGGGCTCGCCGATCAGCACAGGATTGTTCTTGGTCCGCCGGCAGAGTATCTGGATCAGGCGGTCGAGTTCCATCTCGCGTCCGACGAGCGGATCGAGACGCCCTTCAGCTGCGGCCTCCGTCAGGTCGCGGCTGAACTCAGCCAGATGCGGCGTCTCCTTCTTGGCATTTGCGCTGCGCTCGTGATTCGATTGACGCATGATGTCATTGCGAATCTCTGAGAGGCGGACGCCCCGGTCATGAAGGATTTCGGCGGCAACTGAGTTCTCTTCGCGAAGGAGCCCAAGCAGGAGGTGCTCGGTACCTATGTTGCGGCTGCCGAGCCGTTCAGACTCCTCGGCGGCCAGAGCGAGCACTCGTTTGGCTTCAGCCGACAGCGGGAGGTCGACGGAGGTCGAGATGCGCTCGCGCAGAATCGTACGACCTTCTATCTCTTTGCGAATTGATTCGAGGCTCGCCGGAGAGCGGACGTAGCGTGAGGTCAGGTTCTTATCCTCGCGCATGAGGCCGAGCAGGATATGTTCGGCCTCGATCTGCGAGGCGCCGAACTGGCTGGCTTCGTAGCGTGCGAAGAAGATTACGCGGCGTGCCTTCTCGGTGTAGCGTTCGAACATGCCGATCTCAGAGGACAGTAAGAAGTTGACGATTGAGTCTCTACACTTGAGACTCGCCTAATCGCCCGTTCTCGAGTCGAAGCACGCGGTCGCAGGTGGCCGCGAGCCGTTCATTGTGCGTCACGATCACCGAAGTCAGATACGCCTGCGCGTGCAGGTGACGGATGAGGGCGTGCACCTCCTCGCCCGTGCGCTCATCAAGGTTACCCGTCGGCTCGTCCGCAAGCAGCAGGGCAGGGGATCGGGCAAGAGCACGCGCCAGAGCGACGCGTTGCCGCTCGCCTCCGGAAAGCTCGCCGGGGCGATGCAGGGCACGGGGGGCGAGTCCTACCAGCTTTAAAAGATCTTCAGCGCGAATTGTAGCATCGCGTCGTTTTAGCCCCCCGATCAGCAAGGGCATCATCACATTTTCAAGCGCCGAAAATTCGGCCAGCAAGTGATGAAACTGAAATACAAACCCGATCTTTCGGTTGCGGAAGCCATTCAAGTCTACATCACGCTCTTGAAATATGTCAAACTCGTCTAAAAAGACGCTTCCTGAGCTCGGACGATCGAGTCCGCCGAGCAGATGAAGCAGAGTCGACTTGCCTGCACCGCTCTCGCCGACGACTGCAACCATCTCTCCCTGGCGGACTTCGAGATTGAGGTCGCGGAAGACGACAACGCGCTCACCAGGCCCCTCGAAGACCTTCGAGAGGTCCCTGGCACGCAGGAGAACAGGCGTTTGGCTCATAGCGTCCACCGGCTCAGTATGGAGTGCGGCGACTTGTCGCCGCTTTTGATTTAGCTAAGGACGTGATCCACAGGAATTACGTGTTTATGATGGTGCTCCGTCAACTAATGCTAAAGCGGCGACAAGTCGCCGCACTCCATACTTAACCAGTCAACCCGTCGTTCCCTACTTTCCATCCATCATCGAGAGGACGACCGGCAAGTTTCCGAAAGCAGACTTCGTCTCTATCCGAATCCCATCCTCTCCAAACGAGGCTGAACTCGCGGCCAGTGGCAGACTGCAGCGCAACCTGTGGGCGAGTCGTACTCTTCGACCACTCAGCAATCTTCTTCATCATCTCCGCCGACTCTTCGTTCACCGAGGAAAACGTCAGGATCACACCGGGCGAATCCGGCCGCGCCGAATTCAGGAACTGGGGCGATGACGCCAGAGCTTCCCCACGCTGATTGCTGTCAATGAGCCTGATGACGAGCTCCTTCGGCCCGAGCGCGACAAAGTCGGCGACTACTGCAGCAGCACCTCGCTTTGAATCACTCGAAACGCTGATTTCGACTCCGTGATAGTCCTCGCGAGTGATAGTCGCGTCGTGCTGCCCGAGCAGCTCCTGTGAGAGTCGTCCTGCCTCCGCCCGATCGCGAGTCTGAAGCAGCCAAAGGCGGTCACCGCCCTGGCGGTTAAACGCGACTGCGGTCACGCCGTCAGGAGTGCTCAGTGACTTCACACCAAAGAGCGACTCACGCGCACTCCTTAGAAGTGTGTGCAGGAGAAAACTCGGACCAACCCCGATCTCGGACGATAACGCAGCCTCGACGCCCTGTAGTGCGGCGGCGGGATCGGAGACATTCAGAGAAGTCACCTCCTGCGCCTCAGATGGGACAAGTCTCAGCGCCTGTGGTCCCTGTGCTCCAACATCGACGGGTTTGACTGCTCTTTGAAGGCGTCCGGCCAGATCAGGTTTGACCATGACCAGATAACGATCGACCGCTTTACCAGCCTCGAAATCGAGCGAGTAGGCTATGCCATTAAAAGCATGAGCCGAAGTGTCTGAGATCAGGCCTTCGAGCGTCGAGGCCATCGACGTGCTATCGAGCGCCCCCCGTGAGATGAGGTGGGCCACAAACTGCAACAACCGCCCAACTCCCGAGGAGCTGACGAACATGAAGACTCCGCCGCTCCCGCTCACAAGCGATCTCGCCTTCTGCAGCGATTCATTGGCGGCAAGCGAGGCCGCGCGCCCTTGTCTCGTGTCAATGCACGCGAAGAGCGGCTCAGTGTGATTGGCAAGAATGAGCCCGCTCCCGACCTGGGCACAGTAGATCTGCTGCTCAGCTCTTCCACCTCGATAGGTCACCACTCGAACACCCGAGTACGTCGAGTCCTCACGGCGAGCTTGCCCGAAGAGGCTCTCGGCAAGCTTTGGGAGACGCTCCTCGATTACCTGGCTGAGCGCTGCCGCCCTCCCGTGCGTCTCAACAATGAGAGCGAGACGTGGCTTGACGTCGGTCCCGCGCACTTCAAGCGCGCTCACAACAACAGCCATCTGCGCCCGCGCCAACAGCGTCTGCTCGTTGTTTCCGAATCCCGTCAAGGCGATGGCCCTTGCGGCCGGACTGAGAGCCTTTATATCGGACGGCAGGCCATAAGCGCCGCTGAGCTGGCGCCATCCATCGCCGGCCGTCAGCTCTTTGACAAATCGACTCCAGTCATTGAGCTCGATGTAACAGATCGAAGATTCAGGAACTAACGTGGCGAGTTGGATCGGTGTGGATCGATGGAAATAGAGCCAGCTCCCTGCGGCGGCTAGAAGGAGGACGAGTAGAAGTGGGAGCCAGCGCATAGGTATCGCGGAGGCGGCTCAGGAACCGCCCCGCGGCCGTTGTGCTAATTACTTGATCACTTCCGCTCGCGACGAGCGCGATCGGCCAGCATGGCGGCGTTTGGCAATTCAGCTACAGCCTTTTGGAGCTGCACATCCTGATCGTTGGTGATCCTCTGCATAGCGTCGACTCCGTAAGCGGCCGTCAATACATCCTGACGAATCTGCTTACGCGCCCAGTCGAGATTCTCATCAACCATCTGAGTTGTCAGGCTGAGCTCCGGGTACTTGGCAATGAAATCGACCATATATTCCCGGTAGGCCTTCATTAGAGCATCGCTGATGACGAACTCGGTGCTTTGCGCCTCCTGCTCGAAGCGAATTCCATTGAGCTTAAACTCTGGAGCGGCTGGAATCAGACCGCCAGTCAGATCGCGCACGAAAAGGAACATTCCCGATGTCCAAAGTGCGCCCTGATTCCGTGTCAGCTCGGTCTGTGCAATCTTGATATCCGGTTCGATCCCACCTCCACCAAAGACTGCACGTCCGAGATCGGTCTTCCTCTCTTCCTGGTGAGCCTTTTTCTCAGGCGTCTCGCCCTGTGCATTGCGACGGAAGAGGTAGTCGTAGACCGAGCCATTCGAGTAGTCGCGTTGGATCAGGCGGCCGCTCGGCGTGTAGTAACGCGCTGTCGTCAAAGTCAGTCCCGCGCCGCCGGAGAGCGGGAAAATGGTCTGCACCAGACCCTTTCCAAAGCTGCCTTCACCGATGATCAGACCGCGATCGTGATCCTGAACCGCCCCCGCCACAATCTCCGAGGCGGATGCTGTGCCGCGATTGATCAGCACGACCAGCGGCATGCTTTCTGGCGATCCCGATTCGGCGGGGAGATCCTTGTCCCAAGCCTTGCCCTCGCGGCCTCGAACAGAGAGAACTACCTGGCCACGCTGCAGGAATTTGTCGGCCACTTTGATGGCCTGGTCGAGGAACCCGCCCGGATTGCCGCGAAGATCGAGAATCAGCGAAGTCGCATTGCGCTCTTTGAGGGCAGCAATGGCCGCGCCAAGTTCGTCGCTGGTCGTCGAGTGAAACCCGCGTTGCAAATTGATATAGCCGATCGACGGCTTGACCATATAGGAGGTCGAGATCGAGGGCAGGTCGACGGCTGCGCGCTCGATTGTGACGGTCACGGGCTCTGAGGCGCCGGGGCGGTCGACGGTGACCTTGACTCGGGTTCCACGCTCGCCGCGCAGCAGGTTGCGGACCTGATCCGAGGTCGCCTGCTCTGTGGGCTTGCCATCAATTGCCGTGATTCGATCACCGAATCTCAGGCCGGCGCGCGCCGCCGGCGTACCTCTGAACGGCTCAAGGACGTAGACACCCTTGTAACGCTGGGCGATAGTCGCACCGATTCCGTAGTACTGGCTTCGCTGCTCGAGCCTCATCTCCTCGAAACTCTTGCGATCGTAGTAGTTTGAATGCGGATCGAGAGTTCTCGAGCATGCCCTGGATCGCCGCCTTCGAGAGATTCTCGTACTCGACGTTCTCAACGTAATTGCTGCGAATGATCTCCATCGCGTCGACATAATCGCGAGCCAGCTTCAACTGGCCATTCTCCTCCGCGGCCCTCAATGGTCGAACGGTGGCACTCGATGCAGCCAATCCGATAACTGCGATGCTGATGATTATGCGCTGCCAGAATCTTGTCACTACGTACTCCTGGACGTTGCGATCAACCTTTTTCCTCCGCCTGGGTCGCAGGCAGGCCCTAACGTAATAGTATCAACCGAGAACTCATAGTCAAGGCAATGACTCTTACGCCATCCCGACGATAGCGGCTACAACAATCATCCACGGAACCAGGCACGCGCCCCGCCGCCTCCGACCCGAGTGACTCTGCGTCGTTTCGGTCGTCTTCTGGATGGCAAATCTGATAACATGCAGTCCCTGAGAGAATCCTGACCGCTGCACCACCCTATTGGAGACCTTTATGAAAGGACGCACCGAGACACGCCTTGAAGCATGGGTAATCGTTCTTTTGGCACTCGCCTTCGGCCTCGCACCTGCCGGGGCTCTGGCACAAAAGACGGCAAAGTCGAAGACTCCCCCGGCAATGCCGGCGAAGAAGTTAATCTGGCATGACCCCGGAGCGGTGGAAAAGCTCGACTTCACTGGAGGTTCAGGCGGAGCGGCCGGCACTCCAAAGCCGCCCTTCACCTTTGTTGAAGAGGATCTCGGCGGCACCAACCCGAAGGTCAAATTGAAGGATGCCGGTGGTATGGAGTGGACCGCAAAGTTCGGACATGAGGTCAAGTCCGAGGTTTTCTCCACTCGTATGGTCTGGGCCGTCGGTTATTTTGTTGAAAATGCTTATTTTGTGCGATCCGGAAAGATCGCCGGAGTGACGAACTTGAAGCGGGCTGCAAAAGACGTCGCAAAGGACGGCTCGTTCAACGACGCCCGATTTGAAATGAAGAAAGAAAAGGGAGTCACGAAACTCAAGGACGCGCAGGGATGGAGCTGGCTTTCAAATCCGTTCGTCGGCACCAAGGAGCTGAACGGTCTCAAGATAATGTTCATGGTGCTCTCGAACTGGGACAACAAAGATGTTCGCGATATCAGCCGAGGCTCCAACACAGCCATTCTTGTTACACCTGCTGAGGCCCAGTGGATGGTTACCGACTGGGGTGGATCAATGGGTGCTTGGGGTGGCGTTATGGGGAGATCGAAATGGGAGCCAAAAGACTACGAGAAGCAGAACAAGGATTTCATCAAAGGCGTCAAGAATGGCAATGTTGAGTGGGGATATTCAGGTCAGCATAGTGGGGAATGGACAAGCGGCATCCCGGTCGCACATGTCCAGTGGCTCATGCAGTACCTCGGTCGAATAACAGACGACCAGATTCACGCTGGATTGGTCGCCTCCGGTGCTGATCCTGCGGAAATCACAACGTACAAAGCATCCGTCCGCAATCGTATAAACCAGCTCAAGAACCTGAAATAACTCACTTGTGAGGCGGCTGCACCCGCGCAGCCGCCTCGCCTGCCTTATCCCCCGTCGGCAGAAGTCCGGTAGTGATTGCCTTCACCAGCAGGTTGCCCGCAATCGGCGCTGAAGTGCGGGCACCGTATCCGCCACCTTCAACGACCACCGCAAACGCGACCTGCGGGTTCTCAATCGGCGCAAAGCCGATAAACCACGAATCAATCCGGTGCTCGCGCTTGACATGCTCATGACCCCGTGAATCGCGATAGGTCACCGGTTTCTCGGTCTTCGCATCGATGACCGGCACTTCCCGTTGAGCCGTTCCTGTCTTTCCCCCCGCCGTAATCTTTCCTGCAATGAGCGATGCAAAGGCGCCATGAGCTGTGCCCCTTGCCACCACCGATGCCATCATTGAGCGCATGCGTGCCGCGGTCTGAGGCGACATCGCCTGGCTGAGTGATGCGGGCTGTCGTCCCAGCTCGAGCTTCGGCCGCATGACCATGCCTTGCTGGTTCGCAACTGCACCCGCAATGAGCGCCATCTGAAAGGGCGTCAACTGCACGAACCCCTGGCCAATCGATTCGAGCGCGAGGTCATATTTCGTTATCTTCGAGCTGGAAACAAAGGTTGAATAGAGCGGCGCGAAGACGTCGTTCAGAACCTTGTTGTCCGTGTTCCAGAGTCCACGGAACGGACCGGCGTTGATTGAGGACGGGCCGGTCTCGAAGATTTTCATTCCAAAGCGATGTGCCGCCTCGGCCATTCTCTGCCGCTCAACCGCAACGCCGAGCTGCGCGAAGTACTGGTTGCATGAGAACGTGTAGGCGTCGTCCAGTGCCATGCGGCCGTGCGCTTCTCCCTCGTCATCCCGAATTGCTCGATTGGAGCCAGGGGGAGTCCATCCGGCACTCTGACAGGTAAAAAACAGGTTGTCCTGGTGCGCATCGATTGCGGCAGAGCCGGTGACCGTCTTGAACGTCGATCCGGGGAGGTAGTATTCGTCGAGAGCTCGATTGAGCAGCGGGCGATTCTTCACATCGCGAGTGATCTCACCCCACCGCACATCGTTGTTGATGTCATCGGGATCAAAACTGGGAGAGCTCGCCAAGGCGAGCAACTCGCCGGTCTGAGGATTGATGACGACGACTGCGCCGCGCCGTCCGGCAAGCTGCGCGGCGGCCTCCTTCTGAAGATCGAAATCGATCGTCAGAGTCATGTCCGGCCCGATCACCTTCTGACTCTGGTTGCCCAGAGTCGAGACGCGTTCCCACCAGCTTTTGTCGGTCTTCTCCGGAGGAATCGCGGGCAGCGCCTTCTCGAGCATGGCATCGCCTCGGGCGAGTCCGGTATATCCAAGTACGTGGGCGGCACCCGAGCCCAGAGGATAGTCTCTGATCACCTGACCATTGAGATATCGATACTTGGCTAAAGCGCGGTGAATATCGTGGTGACGATCGAAGATCCAGCCTCGGAGTTCACTCTCTGCTTCGCGCCGGTGCCGCTGGTCGCGAGTGTTCTTGAGATGCTCGAAGACCGAATTCTCTCCAAATGGCCCGGTCGCGAAAAGGCTCCAGTATGTGTGGAAGCCGAGCGCTGCGAGCACCAGGAGCGCGAAGAGCCAGCGCACGTAACGCAGCCGCCCACTGGTCAGTCGTGGTCCGAAATCCTCCGGAATGTCGATGTCTGAAGCCAGCTCCTGCGGCTTGCGATAACGCCACAACGAGAGCGCGAGCCCGATGATGACGATCAGCAGACCGGCCGTGAAAGCAATAGTGGCAATGAAAGGAAAACTCATCACGGTGAAGCGCGGCGACTGGCTCGGTATGGAGTGCGGCGACTTGTCGCCGCTTTTGCATTAGTTACTGCAGGATTATGGCTACACGCCCGATTCTTCTTCATCACTGCACTACCTAAATCAAAAGCGGCGACAAGTCGCCGCACTCCATACTGATCAGTCCTCCACGCTCAGCATCAACTCGACATCACCAATCCTAAGCCGGTCCCCTGAACGGACGCCTGCCTTCTCACCTGAATTGAGCCGCACGCCATTGACGTATGTCCCGTTGCTGCTTCCGAGGTCGGTAAGCCACAGCACGCCATTCGACCCGACCGTAAATGCCGCATGGAAGTTTGAGACGGTGAAATCGTCAATAACCATCTGATTATCACGGCTTCGGCCAACGTTGGCCCTATCTCCCCCACTGGAGAGCTCCGACTTCAATTCAAGGCTGCTCCCCTTCAGTTTCAGGCGGCAACTGTGCGGGGCCGGCTGAGCCTCCTCGACTTGTTCATCGGCGAAGTTCGCCTTCACCGTGAGCCTGGGTGTGAAGACATCAAACGTGATTTTTGCCTTGACAGCTCCCTGGATACGGTAGCGACGGTTGTTGATATATTCAAATACCGTGGCGGCCAGCTCGCGCTCCAGAAACTTGATCCTTGTGGGTGTGAGAGAGGAGTAGGTCTCGAAATCGTAGCGGAGCTCGATCAGGTTTGGTGCTATGACCTGACCGCCATCCTGTCGCAGGCGTTCTTCGATCGCCCTTTCTATCGGCGGGACGAGGGCGGTCAGATCCGTGCGCGGTTGCGCGTTCATCGGACGGCGCAGAGCAAAATCGAACGCGCCACCGATCCGCTCAAAGAGGCGCCTCAAAAAGAACTCGACGCGGCCGGCGAGCGGCGGCGTCTTGTCCGCGGGGCTCGAGCTCATATCGCCTATTATACGCTTGGGGTGTTAGTTATGTTTGGGCTTACTCCGCTTCCGAGACTGCTGATCCCGCTGCCGCTTTGCTTCAAAGAGCACAACCGCAGCCGCAGCTCCAACGTTAAGCGATTCGACTGTCGAGGCCACGGAGATCTGGATTCTGTGATCGGAGGCAGCGGTGAGCTCATCGGAGATGCCGCGGGCCTCGTTACCAAAAAAGACCACCGACGGAGTACGCCAGTCATAGTCTGTGTATTCAACTCCACCCTGGCTTGTCGTAGCCAGGATCTTCAGCCCGCGTGAATGGCATAAATCCACGACCTGATCAATCCGAAGGCCGCCGATAACCGGTAGCCGGAATGCTGATCCCATTGCACTTCGCAGAGCCTTGGGTGAGTAGGTATCTACCGTCCCCCGTGTGGTGATCATTGCGCTCGCTCCCGAGGCCTCTGCCGTTCGAACAATGGTTCCAAGATTGCCCGGATCCTGCACCTCCTCAAGTCCGGCGACCAGCGTTGCACCGTCGCCCAGTGTATGTTGGGGTCTTCTGGCGAGAAGAATGATTCCTGACGGAGTGACCGTATCGCTCACCGTGGCAAGCGCTTCAGGGGTTGTCTCGAAGAGCGGACAGTTGCGTCGTCTGAGCTGGGCAATCAGCGAACGAGTGAGATTGCGCGGCGTGGGAATGTGGAAGCCTGCAATGAGCTCGATCTCTGAAACTATGCACTCTCCGACAAGCCTTTCGCCCTCGACGAAGATCTCTTCCCGTTCGAGTCCGTCACGAACACGGCGCGCATGCTTGAGCCGCTCGTTGGCAGGGCTGGAGATGAGCATGAAGGGGCACGGGAGAGTACGGCGCGCGGGAGGGGTTTCGCCTCCCTGAAGCCTCCTCGATCGTTCTCCTGCGACTATTCCCTGATTTCAGGCGAGACCGTATGACGGAGCTCGTCGCGAAGGCGCTCGATTTCGGCGAGCTTGGCTTGAATCCGTCCAAACAGCGGTGACTGAGCCTTGACGCCCTCGCCGATCAGAAACGCGGCAGCCTCCGCACGCCCCTTAAAAATGCCGGCCGTGACGAGCGTATCGAGGGCTTCCGAAATCGGCTCACTGAGCCTGACAACGACCGTCGTATCACGCACATTGAGCGCGCGCTCGATTGCCCGGTTGATCGTTTCAGGCACTTTGTTCACAAAGTCACGGAGTGTGAAGTCGGTGGTCTCACCGGCTGTCTTCGATGCCGGCTGTGATTGTGCTGTTAGCGCTCCGCCAATTGGTTCGTTTGGATTTTCGTTCATCATTCTTCCCCCATCGTCAGCCGGCGATAAGCCGGTGCTTCTCCATCTTAGCCCCTGCGCAGTCGCTCAGAAAGGGAATGGCTCTCTCAGTCATCACTCAATTGTCATCGATCTTGGGTTCGAGCTTCGTAAAGCCCAGACCAAAGGCAACGAGCGCGACCGGTAGTCTCTTTAAGGAATCGTTGTATTGCTCGACCGTAGCAATATACTCCTTGCGCGAAGCGATGAGGTTGGTCTGGGTCGCTTTGACCTCCTCAATGAATCTCAGATAGGCATCGTTGGTCTTGAGCACTTCATAACTGTCGGCCAGCGTGAGCACCGGTTCTACCGCGTGAACCAGATCGCGGTTGGCGGCGAGAATTGCGTCGTCCTCATTCTTAACGCGGGCCGCCGCAAACGCGTTGCGGGCGGCCGCCAATGCTGCCATCGGCGGAGGCTCGCCCTGGAGCAGAGCCTTCGCCGTCTCGAGGGCTCTGAGGGCGGCGTCTCCCGGCTTCGCCATGTTGTCGACGAACACCGCCCATCGGGCCGTGGCGAGCTGGCGGCTCTTTTGGATCTGTTCTTTGGTGTACGGAAAGAGCTTGTCTACTGGATAGAACCTGCGGTTGTCCTCGAACTGCTCCCACTCCCATTTATCAGCCACGCGAGCAAAGATCAGCCTCGCACTCTTATTCTGAACCGAGCTCGTTGAGGGCGCCTTCTCCTTCACAGTGGCCGTCGCTTTGCCGTCACTGGTGAGTGTGATCGCTCCAACCTCGATCACCTCATCGAGCGCGTTGACGATCCCCGATGCCGGTGATTCAGACTGCTGATTGACTCTCCTTGCGATGCTGAAGTAAACCTCATCCCTGGTCGGCGGCTTGAGTTGACCTGCAGGAAATACGCCGGAGAGCGTGAGCATCAAGAGGGCTGCTACTGACATACCACCTCCCAACCTTATAGATCTTCCAGCTTAAGTTTGACCTGACTCTTTTTCCAGGCGCTGGCAAACTCACGCTCAACCCAGACGGCGGCGTCCGGCTTATTTTGCGCCTTGAGACTCTCCCATAGACCGAAAAGAGACCGCGCATTGCGTGGGTTGATGACCAGATCCTGACGGAATGCCTGCTCTGCTCCGGTAGCGTCACCATTCAATAGCAGCGCTGCCCCGAGGGACTCGTGCACAGGATAGTACCAGGCAGGTGGCTCGTCATATGAGAGCGCGTCCTGGGCTGCGACCGCCTTTCTCCATGAATCAATCGCGGCATTCCGATCCTTTTTGGCCCAGGCTATCCGGGCATCTACTACGTTCTTCGCCACTTCGAAGACCGCGGAGGCTTTATTCAGAGCTCCGTAGGGTGTCTCAGGGGGAATTTGTTTTATAGCATCCAGAAATGCCGTTCGCTCCTGCTCGGCCTCGCTGATCTTTCCTTCCGCCGCAAACGCCAGTGACCTGGCGTAGTGGCGAATCGCGCCAGAGAGCACCAGCGTCTGCGCGGGTACCGGCATTTTCAGTATTTCATCCCATTTGCCAAACCGGAGAAGGACGAAGCTTGTCGATTGCATGAACGCCTCGACCATGGGCATCTCCTGCAAATGTGGACGGACGTTCTCATCAAGCTGACGGGCCGCTCTCATGGCCTCGCTATACTGACCGGTGCGGTTGTAGCTCTCCACCAGGAAGTGAAGATTGTGGCTGTAGTACATGAGGGGATAAACACCACCCTTCACTTGGTTCGCCCCGATGTACTTGCGATCGGCTTCCGCTGCCGCCTCATTGGCGGTTGCTGCGGCGTCATAGCTGCCTGTCCGAATGTAGATATGAGCCGGCATATGGACGAGGTGGCCTGAGCTCGGATTGAGCCTCGACAGTCTCTCGGCGCTGGGCAACGCGCGCTCGGGATGCTGGGAAGCCTCCACCGCATGAATATAGAGATGGTTGGCGCCGATGTGATTGGGATCACGCCTGAGTACGGACTCGAGTACAGCGACGATCTCTTCAGTGCCTTCACCCGGCTTGCCGTCTTTTGTCCAGAGCTGCCAGGGATGCATGTTCATCAGGCTGTCGGCGTAGAGCGTGGCCGCGTCGAGATCGTCGGGATAGGTGCGATAAAGGACGCCCATGGCGTCTGCGTAATCCTTGCCCAGTCGCTTGTAGTCGGGCTTCGGTTCGACCGAGAACCGCTTCGCCAGGGCGGCGATGTAGGCGCGCTCACTCGGGCTCTGCGAACCAAGCTCCTCTGCCTTTTTCAATGCGTCGTAGGCGAGCTTCACCCGCTCCACATCAACCTCGGGTTCGTTGTAATTGGGACCGACAGCGAGGGCTATTCCCCAGTAAGCCATGGCGAGCCTGGGATCCAGCTCCGTCGCACGCCGGAACGAGCGGGCAGCCTCCTCGTGATTGAAGCCGTAAATCAGAACGAGGCCCTGCTCAAAGAACTGCTGCGCTTCGGCGTTGCGCGTGGATACGGGGTGGTGAAGGGTGCCAAAGCCGGGCATGAGACTCGCCTTCTTCTGTTCAGCGGCTGCGTGGTGCTGCCCGAAGGCGGGCGCGGCAAGCATTAGCAGAGCGCTCAGGAAGGATGCCCAGCCAAGAGGTTTCTGAAGGAAATGCGGTAAGGGGCCTGACATAAGACCTCCGGGTTGCGTTGGCTTCTCTCCTTGCGGCATCATGTTCAATCCATGTTCTGTTATGGCCGATCCTGCTATTGCGGGCAGCGCGGGTGAGTCGCTGAACTGATTGCGAGTCGTCACGTGTGACGCCTTGAGGGTAATCCCGCCAAATGCACTAAACGACGCTCGAGAACGTTCAACCCCCGTTTTCATGGGAGTTTTCAAGGGAGTTTAGCCATTCCACAAATTGAAGGCAAGACGCACGGGCTCAAGCCCAGCCAGCTCCGCAGGCTCGAAAAGATGTACCAGCGTCGTATTGCGCCACGCGAGATCATCACCCCCGAATTTGCGCGTCAGTTGAGCGAGCTCTCTCACGAGATTGGTCGTCAGATTGGTGTCCTCGTCGACCGCAAGGGATACGTCGAGACCGTTGTCGTCGGGGACGCAACGCGTCTCGTATTGCCGTCGCAATCGCGCTCACGCCTTTCACACCAGCGATTCAACGGGCTCCGCTGCCTTCACACTCACTTGAAGGGCGAAGAGCTGACGCAGGATGACTTGACCGACCTCGCCCTTCTGCGACTCGATCTGATGGCTGCCATCGATGTCGATTCGACGAATGGTCTTCCGGGGCTCGTGCGTGCAGCCCATTTACTTCCGGCATCGCGTGAGGACCAGAACGGAACCGGGCCCGCCTACCAGTTTCTCGATCCACAGCTGGCAGGCCAGATGAGCATCGATTTTCTCGACCTCATGGATTCTCTCGAAAGCGAGATGGCTCGTAATCGGGGAACGCGCAGGTCATCAGATACTCGCGAGCGGGCAATCCTGGTGGGTGTGACCACAGGAAGTCAGATTGAGGCCGCCGAGTCTCTCGAAGAGCTGCATGAGCTTTCCGTCTCCGGAGGCCTGGTGGTTCTCGATGCCCTCGTGCAGCGTCGCTCGCAGCTCGATCCAAAGACGCTCGTAGGTAAGGGTAAGCTCGATGAGATCATCATTCGCGGCCTTCAGCTGGGCGCCGATGTGATCATCTTCGATCGCGAGCTGCAGCCCTCACAGGTGCGCGCGATCAACGCCGCGACTGACCTCAAGATTCTGGACCGCTCGCAGTTGATACTCGATATCTTCGCCCAGCGTGCGCAGACGAGCGAAGGGCGAATTCAGGTCGAGCTGGCACAGCTCAAGTACCTGCTGCCACGCCTCTCGGGAACCGGCACGGAGATGTCGCGGCTGATGGGTGGCATCGGTGGACGCGGACCTGGAGAGACCAAGCTCGAAGTTGACCGGCGGCGAGTGCGTGAGCGCATTGCCTACCTGGAGAGTCAGATCGAGCGCGTCCGGGCGAGCCGCCAGCAGCGCCGCGCTGCCCGAATGCGACGCGAGATGCCAGTAGTCTCGATCGTCGGCTACACCAACGCCGGCAAGAGTACGCTGCTCAACGCGCTCACCTCGAGCCGCGTGACTGCCGAGCAGCGGATGTTTGCGACCCTCGATCCGACCAGCCGCAGGCTGAGACTGCCTCACGATCAGGAAGTGATCATCAACGATACCGTCGGATTCATCAGGGACCTGCCCAAGGATCTTCTGGCAGCATTTAAAGCCACGCTTGAGGAGGTGGAACAGTCGGGATCTGCTGATCCATCTCGTGGACGCCTCGAGCCCGCAGCTCGACAGCCAGATGGCCTCGGTCTATCGGATTCTTGGTGACCTGGCCCTTGACGACATTCCGCGAATTCTGGCCTTCAATAAGATGGACCTGGCCGACGCTGAGGAGCTTGGGAACCGTTGCCGTGTGTTTAATGGGATTCCAATTGCGGCTACAGACCGGCGGTCGCTTGGAGAGCTGGTCACTCAGATCGGCGTTCGCCTTGAGCTGGAAGATGCCCACGCAACGATTCAAGGAATTGAGCGTCACAAGATTTCGGACATCGGCAATCTTGCATTAACGTTGTTTGCGGTACACGACGGGCACGAGGACTGCTTTGCATCCCGAAGGGATGCGAGATGGTAGCCAGGGGCGAAGCGTAGCCCCTGGAATCGTCCGCAAAAGAAATCGCGTCCTGGAAGACGCAGTAATAAAGACAGGTCTCGCGCCCCTTCAGAGGCTGTCGGAAAAACATCGCCGGCTATTCAAGGAAGCAATTTGGAGTGCGGCGACTTGTCGCCGCTTTTAGTTATCTGCTGCAGCATTGGAGCTGAGAGGCCCTCTTCTTCGATAGATACTGCAATAGATAACTTAAAGCGGCGACAAGTCGCCGCACTCAATGTCTTGGGTGGGCTATAGGATATTTCCCCTGACAGGCCCTGAACGGGCGCGTCGCTTCGCCGAGCAGTCCTGGAGCTGCGCTTCGCTTGCCCCAGGCTACCTTCCTGCATCCCTTCGGGATGCGAAGCAATCGCTTTGCGACCATCCCAGGCCATGTTCATTTCGCGATGCCTTTTCCTTCTACGACTGTGACGACCTTATTGGCATCCACTCGAAAGCTATCTATCGTACCGCTCGGCCATCTCACTTCAATCTCAGCACTCTTCTCCTTGCCGAGCCCGAAATGGACCCGCATGTCGCTCTGGGAGATGTAACTTCCCCCACTCCTCACTTCGTCCATCTGGCGACGGCCACCCGCTTTGCAAACGATCCGGGCACCGATGCCTGATCGATTCGACTTCGTGCCAACCGCCTTTATCTTTACCCAGTTATTTCCCGAAGACTGATCGCATCGAAGAAGCTGCGGCACGTCATTGACGCAATTCACCAGCACGTCGATGTCGCCATCGTTGTCGAAATCTCCGAAGGCACACCCTCTTCCGGCCACCTTTTCGAGAATGCCCGGTCCCGAAGTCAAAGAGATGTCCTCAAACGAGCCATTACCCAGATTGCGATAGAGCACTTTCCTTTCGCGATAGCTCGATTCGGTATTCTCCCCAACCTCAGGATATACATGCCCGTTGCAGATGAAGATGTCGGGCAGCCCGTCGTTATCAAGATCGATGAAACCCACGCCCCAACCCAGGAACCGCGTATTCTTGCCAAGCCCGGTCTGGAACGTCTGATCGTCAAATGACATCTTCCCGAGGTTGCGATAGAGGCTCGTCGTGTCGCCGGCGAAGTTTGTCTTGACGATATCGAGCTGCCCATCTCCATCGTAGTCGATCGCAGACACACCCATTCCGGCCTGAGGCTTGCCATCGGCGCTGAAAGCAACGCCGGCCTCTAAACCGATATCCGTGAATGTACCGTTGTGATTGTTCTTGTAGAGCGCCGAGGAAGAGGAGTCATTTGCGACATAGATATCAGGCCAGCCATCGTTGTCGAAGTCCGCCACCAGGACGCCCAGTCCATACGTGCCCGCAGTCTTCAGAATGCCCGCCTTCTCGGAAACGTCCGTGAAGGTTCCATTGCCGTTATTGTGGAAGAGAATATTCTTTCCGCCTTCGAGGCCCGGCGGACCGCAAGCCACAATCAAACCCTTGTAGAGACATGGGCCGGCTTCCCCGAGCGGCGCGGTCTTCGGATCAAAGTCAATATAGTTGGCTACAAACAGGTCGAGATGGCCATCCTTATCATAGTCAAGGAATGCACACCCGGTGTTCCATCGCAGCTTGCCGTTGCCGGGATTGGTCGTCACGCCTGCCCTTTTGGCCACGTTGGTGAAGGTTCCGTCGCCGTTGTTGTGCCAGAGCGCACAATCGCCCCAATAGGTGACGTAAAGGTCCTCCCATCCATCGTTGTCGTAGTCGCCGGCACAGACTCCCTGGCCCCAGCCCGTGTAGGCGACGCCGGCCTTCTGCGTGACATCCGTGAATGTCCCATCGCGATTGTTTTTGTAGAGCCGGCTGACGGGTGCCTGGCTCTGCGGCCAAGTGGTCTCAAAGCGCGTTCCGTTGACCAGAAAGATGTCAAGCCAGCCATCATTGTCATAGTCGACAAACGCGCAGCCGCAGCCCGTTGTCTCGAGCAGGTACTTGTTCTTCGCTTCACCGCCAAAGATGGTCTTCGAACGAAGCCCTGCCTCGCGCGCGATATTGACGAACTGGCTGTTCAGAGGCAGGCCGCCAACGAGTTGCTCGAAGGTGAAGACCGGGATCGCCGCGCAGATCGAGCGCACGAAATTGCGTCGTGAAGTGAGAAAAGGATTGGACTTCAGCTCGGACATCATGTGAGACTCAGGGCGCCGGTGGCGAGGGCTTTCTCTGAAGCATTCTGCCCAGCTCGGCCTCCTTCTTCTCCTTCATTCGAGCACCCTCTGCGAATGCCTGCCGGCTGCCTTCCAGATCGCCCTTCTGCCTGAGTAGCTGTCCGAGCGTGTTGTATGGTCCCGGATTCGATGGGTCGAGCTTCACCGCTTTACGCAGAGCAAGCTCCGCGCCCTCCAGATCGCCCTTCTGTTTGAGGGCCGTGCCGAGCATGAAGTAAGCTTCGCCGTAATCGGTCTTGAGTGCAATCGCAGCCTGCATCTCTTTTGCCGCCTGCTCAAACTCACCGCTCTGCCAGTGAATGATCCCGAGAGTATAGTGGCCCTCAGCCATCTGCGGGTCGAGCTCGAGAGCCCGACGTGAGTTCCACCTGCGCGGCGGCCAGCTGATCCTTCTGCTTCAGGGCGACTCCGAGATCGTAGTGCGCAATCGCGGAGTTGGGATCTCGCCGGATCACCTCGCGAAACTCAGCCTCTGCCTCTGAAAGTTGGGCCTTCTGCAGGCGGGCAAACCCGATATTGAGGCGCGCCATGTTGTTTCCAGGATTTGCCTCGAGCAGTCTCATGAACTGTGCAATACCCTCGTCTGCGCGGCCTGTATTGACCAGCATGACCCCGAGATTGTTGCGGGCATCCTGATTTGCAGAGTCCAGTGACACGGCCCGCTGGTAGGCCTCGACCGAGGCAGTCGCATCACCGTTGTGCTGCAACGCTACACCGAGCTCATTCCAGGCCTCCGCGTTCGAGCCGTTGAGCGCGGTTGCTGCTTGCAGCTCGACGAGTGCCGCTTTGAAATTGGAGGTGTCGTTGAAGGCGTGGCCGAGCAGATACCGGTACTCGAAATTTCCGGGCGCCAGTGCGGCTGCCGTCTGAAGCTCTGGAATGCTCCGGTTTGGTGCCTGCTCGAGCCAGTAGACGACGCCGAGATGATAGTGGGCTGGAGCGAACCGGGGGTCCAGGGCTATGGCGCGCCCGAAGCGATCCTTTGCATCATCGCGACGGTTGAGGACGACCAGCAGGAAGCCGATCTCGTCCTGGATGCGTGCGGACCTGGGATCCAAGGCGGCGGCTTGCTCCCAGGCAGCCAATGCGCCGGCAGCATCGCCGCGCGCCTTCAATTCAAGAGCGCGGGATTCGAGCTGCTTTAAGTCCTCTTGCTTCTCCTGGCCGGCCGCAGCAGATGCGACCACAATTAACCAGAAGACAAGGCAGATCGAACCCCGCGCGATACTGCTGTGACACTTCATCAATCAGAAATTGACCCTGATGCCGAACTGCCATTTCCTCATGTTCGCCAGGGACGCGATGCCGAAGATCTGACCGGCAGTAGTCGCATCGACGGTCGCATTCGGTTGACCGAGGTTGACATGATTAAAGGCATTGAAGAGCTCGGCACGGAACTGCCCTTTGATCGTTTCGGTGATTCTGAAGCTCTTACTCATAGATGCATCGAAGTTGAAGAATCCGGGCCCAAAGAATGAGTTTCGCGCAACGGTGCCGAACGTTCCCGCCTGTGGCCGCTGCCAGGGACCCCGAGTGCAACCGTTGGCGTTCAACTGCGGAGTTGGTGTCGTAGTAGGCAGGCAACCCGGCCCACTGGTTCCGGGAGTTGCCGTCGCGAACCAACCCGATGCCCCAGGATCCGAGACGCTCCCATCGCCTACCAAAATCGGACGGCAAGGCCCTGTGTCCTCATCTGACCCACAATTCGTATAGGCCGGTGTGAAAGGCAATCCCGAACCCCAGAACCAGACGCCAGACAATTGCCAGCCACCAACCAGATGATCTACCGCACGGGAGGAGTTCGACAAGTACTTGTGACCCTTCCCAAACGGTAGCTCGTAAACGTGATTGAGATTGAACGCAAACCTGCGAACGCCGTTTTGGCGTCCGTAGTCGACGGATGGATCCCAGAAGAAATAGGTGTTTGAAAAGTCGAACGAGCTCGCCCAGGTGAAGTTGCCCTGGAAGAACAAGCCATTCGAGAAACGCTTCTCACCGCGTAACTGCAGCGAGTTGTATTTCGTCGTTCCGTCGTCGCTGAAGTACTTGATCGTCTGCGACCAACCGAATTTCTGGAAGAACAGCCGGCGCTGATTGGTGTTCAGTGTGCCGAACCCCACGATTGTCGGCTGGTTGACATTGTAGTTGGTGCCGCCCGGCGTGAGGTGCGTCCCCTTGTTCCCGACATATGCAGCTGAGAGCACGAATCCGGCACCAAATTGCCTCTCGACCGTCAGGTTCCAGCTATCGACCACCGGCAAACGCATCTTGTTGTCGTCGGTCAACGGCAACACGTTCGGGCTGACCAGGTTCGGAAGAAGCGGGTTGCCGGTAGGACCCTTGGGTTGATTACCAAGAATGGTGTTTGGATCGAGACCCGGAGGACCCTGATCCAACGTGAAGACAGACAGCCACGGATTTACCGGGTTGAGCGACTGGTTGGCAAGCACCGGCAGGTTCTGCGTGACGTTATGCCCGAACGAAACGCCAAATACTCCGACGTCATAGGAACGTCCGTAGCCTGAGCGAATGACTGTCTTTGGCGTGATCTCGTAGGCAATTCCAATGCGTGGCGCAAAATGCGTCAATGCCGTGCCCACATTGCCGTTCAAGCCGACCCCGTTCTCTCCGGCAATCAATACCTCTCCTGTTGAGAGACTCTGATAGCCGCCCTTGTCCTTACCGTTGACGTACTGCGGGAAATAGATCTCCCAGCGCAGGCCATAGTTGACAGTCAGCCTTGGCGTGATGCGCCAGGTATCCTGCACGTACGAGAAGAGACGGCTCTGTCTCTCAGCAGCATCCGTCGAGTTGCTCACATAGCGAGTGAAGCGTTTGAACCTGACCCAGCAGAAATGAAGCAAGCGAGAGACCGCCCCCGGTCGGACCTGACGTGGTTACCGGGTCCAAAGTAAGCTGGCCTGAGCGGTGGGAGTCACTCGGCACTCGCAGGTTCTGCTGAAAACGGTAGTCCGCGCCAAACTTGAGCGAGTGGTTGCCGAAGGTGTGCGTGATATTTCCGACCCACTGGAATTCGTTCTCCTGCTCGTTGAGCGGACAGTTGCAGGCGTTGACGCCCAGCGAGTATCCAAAAGTGAATCCTCCCGTCCCGTTGAGGGTGAACGCCGGCATACCAGACGTGTAATAGGGGTCGAGGTTCAACCCGGGAATGCCGGCATCCTTTGCAGGAGACGTACCGAGCCCGTTCGGATTCACAAACACCCGATAGCGAAAGAAACCAAATCGGAAGTCCGCTTGCCAGTCCGGTCTGATGGAGTAATCAGTCGCAAAGCTGATGCTCTGATTGCGCAGTGACGCCGTGCCGGCAAAGGCGGTTGTCGCAAAGTTGGGGCCGCCGGCCAGGAATCCGAAAGCGCCGGGCGCTTCCTGGTTGTATTGCATGAAGCTATAGCGCCCGAACATGTGAAGCTTGTCGCTCTGAGACCGGTCGACTCTCACATTGAAGGCATCGCTGTTGAGGATTCCGCTGCCGGAGGCGCTGTAGTTTGGCGCTGCGCCAGTCACGCCGGGGATATTCGGGAGTGGAATCTGCTTGAGCAGATTCAATGCCTGCGGTGAGAGGAGCGCTGTCGGAATGATTCCACCGGTAAACTCCTGTCGCTGAGCCGGCGTAACGTTGCAGTTCGACCCGATGCACGGATTGAAGATGCGCGTTGCCAGATCGCTCAAGTCACCATTCCGTTCAGCCTGAGTCGGAACACGCGTGAGCAGAGAGCCGCCATTCTTCTGACGGTTGGCCTGGTAGTCCCCGAACACGAACGTCTTGTCTTTTTGAATCGGCGCGCCGAGTGATCCCCCGAATTGATTCCAGAGCGTCGGCGGAATGAAGCGCCCATTGGTTCCCGCAATCGGTCGGGCCTGTGCGAATGGATCGCGCGCCGCAGTTTCATTGTCGCGGCGGAACCAGAATGCGCTCCCATGAAACTGATTGCTTCCCGACTTGGTCTGAAGCGAAATCAGCGCCTGGCTCGCCTGGCCAAACTCGGCGTCGTAGGAAGAGGTGGTGATCTTCAATTCGGCTAGCGAATCGAGGTTGGGGGTGATCACAGGCTCGCCCAGCACTGACTCACGATTGTCGGTTCCGTCGAGCAGAAACGAGATGCCGCCCCAGTACTGACCTCCGATGTTGGGCCTGAAGATAGCGTGCGGCTGCTCGCTCGCCGCGGTGGTGCCGCTCGCCTGAAAACCGGGGACAAGAAAGTAAAGGCGGTTCAGATCGCGCCCGAGGACGGGAAGCTCCTGGACTGCCTTCTGAGTGATTGCGTCGGAGACATCCGCACGCTCAGTCTTGAGAAGGGGCGCCTCAGCGGTCACGTTGACCACCTCGCCGACCCTGCCGACGGTCAGCTTTATGTTGACCTGAGTTGTCGCATCGACTTCGACGCTTACGTTCTGTTGGACGTAGGTATCGAAGCCGGAAACCTCGACGCGAATCGAGTAGGTGCCAACGATGAGGTGCGTCTGGCTGTAGTTCCCGGATTCATTCGTCGAAGTGACGAAAGTGCTCCCTTTGCCGGTATCGGTGATGGTGACTCTTGCGGCTGGAACCGCCGCGCCGTTAGTGTCAGTTACAGTACCGGTGATGCTCCCATACACCGCCTGACCCATTACCCCGAGGGGTGCGCAGACCAACAAGATCACGGCCAGAAGAATCACGCTCAAGAGATTCCTGTTCACACGACCCCCTTTGCATTTGGCTTAGTGGCGCTCGAGAGATGCTGTCTCGAGAACCAGCAAGCTCGTTTGAGTACTTGCCTCTGGTTCCTTCAGCGACTGCGTATCTCTGTAAGTCCGACAAAGGATGGTGACGCCCGGCTCAGATGGAGCCAGGCAATAATGGCGCTTCCATCCAGGGTCCCAGCAGCTTCTTTGTGATTCCTGTTTTTTGTGAATTGTCTGTGGTTGCGGGTCGCATTATACGAAGGGCGCCCGAAGATTGGAAGTCTCTATAGGAAATTGGACCGATGGCGGGCTCGTCCTGGGACCGCGGGCGTCCCGCCCTCATGCTCTCAGAGGTGGTCAATATCGAAACCATGCGGGGGGACGCCCGCGGTCCCAGGGCCAGAACCGCCTCTATGACACCTCGGCCACCATCGCGGGAATCTCTCTCAGGACATCGGCGAAGGTCTGATACTCGCGGCACATGATGCCCTGGCTCTTGCAATGCTCGAAGAGCGTGTGCTTCGCGAAAACCTCATCGGCTACTTCGGCCGGTGCTCGGTCCGACAACCCATCTCCTATGAAGATCACGTTCTCTCCGCGCGATCTCGCAGACCGAATCACCTGGCCTTGTCATGGCCGAAAGGGCCAGAGTCGCGAAACTCGCACTGCCAGCCTTTCTTCTCGTCAGGTTTCAGCTTGTTCGCGCGAATCTCAATGCCGGGGAAGTCGGCAGGCTTAATGAACAGATCTATGATCTCCTCGAAGCCGGCGCTCAGAATCGTCAATGGGATGACCCGATCTCGGCACCATTTTGCAAAGGCTGGAAATTCCGGATCGATCTCCACCTCTTCGCGGAGAAGCCTGACGGCTTCGTCAAACGGGGCTCGAATGCTCCGCATCTCGGCTGCAATAGCATCGCGAAGGGTGATCTTTCCCTCCCGGATCAGGCGGCCGATTGCCTGGACCATCTCAGGGCCGCCTCCCAGATGCGTCGACAGAAAGACCAGCGTGTCCTTCTTAGTAATCGTGCCGTCAAAGTCTGAAAAGATATGGACCGGCTTTGAGCTCACTGGACATCCCTTATCTCAACACCCGCCGGAGCCCGGAAAACGAACTCCTGATCGGCCGCGCTCACGTTTTCGTGTACGTTGCTGAAGAGGAAATCTGATCTCCCACCCCGCTGGTCGAGAATCGAAAGCCTTCCGATTCTCAGGGTCGCCGGATCCACCTCCACAATAAGGGCGCGAAAGTCATCATTCCGCTTTGGCATGAGCTGGAGGACACGAGACCCGGCGCGCGCCGGAGCCTCGACTGAGAACTCGATCTTCGAAAAGTCTCTTCGGAGATCTCCCCGCCCGAGAAGAAACATGAACGGCGCCCGAAGGTCTGCCGATTCCCTGACTTTGACTCTTGTGGCAACGCGCTCGGCCGGGACGTACTCGTACATCATTCTCCCATCGGAAATGAAGAGTTTCGGCTCGGGAGAGGTGTAGTTCCAGCGCATCTTCCCGGGTTTCTTAAGCAGCATTTGACCGGCTTCGCGCCGCGTTCGCTCGCCCGGCGCCGTATAGATTTGCGTGAAGTCGGCACTCAGAGAGATCAGGCGCGAATAGCGCGATTGGAGTCCGCGGATCAGTTGATCGAGCTCTTCATCTGCTGCTGTGGTGCCCGCAGCGCAGGTGACGAGGACGGTGGAAAGCAACAGGTTTCTTATGAAATGCATCTTTTCGCAAGAAATTATAGGTCGCGGCAACCGAATCGGGAAGATATGAATCTAAGCGAGCCCCAGTACTTGTAAGGAGGGTTCGTGAAGGCGAATTCATCAGTAGATCCTAAGTCAATGAAAAGGAGTAACGATGTACGTTGACGAACGCCGGTCTCGTTGGGAAGAAGCGGAGAACGAGGGACGGAAGGCCAGGCTCGAAGATGAGCCGCTCAGGTCTAACCCATACCAGTCTGCAGGTTTAACTCTGGAAGCGACCCTGCACGTCTGCTGGCAGCGAGGATGGATGGATGCGGATCGGGAGCTCGCATCCGAAAAGGAGGAGTCAGATTCGTCGAAGTTCGGCGGCTGGGATACGCGAAAGTTGATCGCATTGTAATTGTGTATAGGGTTCAGTCGGAAAAGTGGATTATTGCTCAGATTGTTGAATCTGCCTCTTTAGGGGATTTTTTGGGTTTTTGCGGCTGCGCCCGTAATTGCCCTGATTGCAATAGGATTCAGTAAAACTGGGAGAGTGGGCTCTGAAGAAAATAATCGATATTCTCGGATACTTCAGCAGCGGGCGAGCGTTATCAACTCTGAGGACCAGAAGGTCCCGGGATTAAACAGAGGGAAGGGAAAAGGGAGGTAAAATGAAACGCAAGTCGCTAATTATGGCCTCGTTGCTCGGTCTGACATTTGTATGGGCCGGGCTGGTGAGCGCCAGTCCTGTAGTCACCGTCAGAGTGGATGTTCCGTTTGCATTTAGCGTCAACAACCAGGTCCTGCCTGCGGGTTCCTACGAAATCGTGCAGAATGACAACACCAGCATGCTGACGATTCGCAATCAGTCGGACCGCAAGTCGACCATATTCAGCGTCAGCACTACCGAGGAGCGGAGAGTTCCGGCGGAAGCGAAGTTGGTGTTCAAGCGGTATGGTGATCAGTACTTTCTGAGCCAGGTCTGGACTCTGGATTCTGGTCGCGATGTCAGAAAATCGCGGAGTGAGCGCGAAGCAGCACGTCAGGCTTCGAAGAATCTCGCGATGGAGGCACCGGAAGTCATCGAGATCACCGGTCAGTAGATTCTCTGGAATGTGGTTGCTCCAACGGCGGCACCTTGCCGCCGTTTTTGTTTGTACCGCGGACCTGGAAGATTGCGTGTCAACCGTGCCGCAGGCTGTCCAGCCTGCGGCAAAGATGGCTATTCGAGAACTTCGACGGCGCTCGCTTACGAAATTCTGCCGCAGGCTGGACAGCCTGCGGCACGTTGACGCGAGCCACCCCCTAATACAAGAGATAAGGCTTCCTCCGCTCCGCGAAGGCAGCTTCATCCTTTGCCCACGACGCTGCGATCTCCGCGACCGTCTCACCACCTTCAATCTGTTCTCGAATGTGTGTCCCACCCGCGATGACGTCTATCGGCAGTCTGTCGTGCACGTACTCATACGGCGGCAGCTTCCACTGAAAGTCCTGGGGGTAGAGGTCCCTGATCGCCTTAATCACCGCCACGCCCGTGATCACGGGGCGAAACTCCTCTCGCGACAAGACGTGAATCTGCACCCCATGACAGAGCCGTGCCGGCATGCTTCTGGAATGTAGGCAAAAAGCTATGCGGGCGGAAATGGACGCCCGGCAGCCTGTAACTCTCCAGCAGCTCCGCCAGCTCATTTGAATCGGCATAAGGCACGCCGATCAGCTCAAATGGGCGTGTAGTGCCTCGCCCCTCGCTGATCAGTGTTCCTTCCACAAGAACCGTCCCGGGATAGACTGTCGCCGTCTCCAGTGTAGGCATGTTCGGAGACGGAATCACCCACGGCGCGCTGGTTTCGTCGAACCAGAGGCCTCGCTCGTACCCCTTCATCGGAACGATCGAAAGCTCGCACCCGATGCCAAACTCAGTATTGAACATCTGAGCCAGTTCGCCGATTGTCAAACCGTGCCGCATAGGGATCGGGTACATCCCGACAAACGACTCATGGCCCGGCTCGAGAAGGCTGCCTTCAAAGACCATTCCGTTTATCGGGTTGGGGCGGTCCAGAACAATGAATCGTTTGCCGTGATCGCGAGCAGCAGCCATGGCAAGAGCCATCGTATAAATGAAGGTGTATACGCGAGTGCCGACGTCCTGAATATCAAAGACAAGAACATCAACGTCGGCCAGCATCTCCGCGGTCGGCCGCCGCACCTCTCCATAGAGTGAATAGACGGGCACTCCGGTCCGAGGATCGCTGAAGCCCTGCCACTCGATCATGTTGTCCTGAGTCTCGCCGCGTATTCCGTGTTGAGGCCCATAAAGCGCCCTCAGATCGATGCCCTCATGAGCGTGGAACAGGTCACTGGCATGCCGGAAATGGTGATCAACGCTGGTCGGGTTGCAGATCAACCCGACCCGCACGCCGTCAATGGCGGAGGCGTCCGAAAGCAGGACTTCCAGACCAATTGTCAGTTGTACTCTTTTCAGCGGGCGTTCCAGACCAGGAATGAGAATCCGCCAATGACTATCATGAAAGCGATCACGAGCAGGGCGACACCAATGCCGATAACCAGGAAATGGCGCTGTAGAAAGTTGCCCCCTTTTTTTTGGACCTCATGCTGAGTCGATCGCCATTTCTCGCTCAGCGATTCGACGGTTGCCGGGTACTCGCTCTCAAGAGGAGCTTCGGACCCATCAGAGCGAGTTCTTTCCTCTTTTTGGGTGTCTTCCATCTAATCCGAGTATCTATGCCGTTTCTGCGGCTGTCAAACCGGCTTGAAATGCTGGTTTTTTGTCGGGGGGAAAATGGAACTTTGACGGAACCCTCGCGTTAAAGCTACTAAGAAACGGTAATCGCGGGTTCCCAAGCATAGTGAGGGTGCTTGCTAACTTAAATCGGTTGCTGTTTCAAACCAAAGGTGAGGTTCGTCTGGGGAAGGGCTCAGTAGTTTGTGAGGTGCTACTGAGCCCTTTCCTTTTTTCTGAACAGGGGTTCAAGCAGGCAGGTAGTAGAACGTCAGTCCCAGAATTGCGTAGACAGCCAGAAGAAGTACTCCCTCCATCCAGTTCGATCGCCCGTCGAGAGCAATCAGGGCAACAATTGCCACCGAAAATGTGATCGCCACGATTTCGAGAGTCGTGAAGAGCAGGTCCATCGGCCTGGGCCCGATCACGTAGCTGCAGAGGACGAGCACCGGCGCCACGAAGAGGGCGATCTGCAGGCTCGATCCGATGGCTATATTCAAAGACAGGTCCATCTTGTTTCTGACCGACATGAGCACCGCTGTCGAGTGCTCGGCCGCATTTCCGATGATCGCCACGACGATCACGCCAATGAAGATACTCCGTCAGTCCAAGAATGTGGGAAGCCTCTGTGACAGCCCCCACAAGAAACTCGCTGAGCATCGCTATCAGACCAGTTGCAATGAGGAGCGTCAGAATCGGGCGGCCCCGGCCCAGACTCTTGTGTTCGCCGGCTCGCCCAGCTTCTTCATGGGCGTCTCCCTGGTAGAGATGTGCATGCGTCTTCAATACAAAGACCAGGCCCAGGCAATAGGTGACAAGCAGAACCAGGGCAATCTCCAGACTCAGGTTCTGCTCATTCACTCGAGGATTGTTCTTCACCAGATGGTGAAAGACGGCCGGAAGAACGAGCGCTACTGCGGAGAGCGCCAGGAGCGTCGAGCCGAGCGACGCGGCCGTCGCGTTGAAACGCTGCTCCTTGTGCTTGAATCCACCCGCAACGATGCTCAGACCCAATACCAGCAGCACGTTGCCGATGATCGAGCCGGTAATTGATGCCTTGACCACATCAAAGAGGCCGGCTCGCATAGCCACCAGGGCGATGATCAGCTCGGCGGCGTTGCCAAAGGTCGCGTTCAGCAGACCACCAATTCCCTCTCCGGCACTTGCAGCCAAACGTTCAGTAGCACTACCCATGAGCCCGGCGAGCGGAACGATCGCCAGTGCCGCAGCGAGGAATATTGCGAGAGGATTGCTGTGGGTCAACTCAAGGACGACGGCGACCGGCACCATGATCAACAGCCAGTTCGTCAGATTGCGCGGGGCGAACAGATCTCGAGGCTTTAGATCCATTTTGTCTTGGAGAGTTACCGGCTTCGGAGGTTGTCGCGCCAACGGCGCGACCTCAAATAGCCCAGGGCGAAGCCCTGGGTCCGATGGCCAATGTCGGCGAGGCCCATCGGGCCAACATTGCCCCTGTGGGGCGTGACGGCTCGCCCGCGATTATCGACCCCAGGCTTCGCCCTGGGCTCTTTCGGTCGCACCTTTGGTGCGACATGCTGCGCAGGCTGGACAGCCTGCGGCACGATTGTCTGCAATAGCTTTTGCAGCAAGGATTTGTTAATCTGCCCGCGGAATCATTGCACAGCGATCCGGCCGCGACAAGATACGCCGATGAGAGAGCACCAATCAATTACCGCTTCGACTGCACTCTGTCTCGCCCATAACCATCTCCACCGGTCATGACTACCGACCGTTACTCCCGTCAGGTCCTCTTCGCCGGAATCGGGGAAGAAGGCCAGGATCGGCTACGACGGAGTCGCGTAGCTGTCGTTGGTTGTGGGGCGCTCGGTTCGATGCAGGCCGAGATGCTGGCGCGTGCTGGAGTTGGCTTTATGCGATTGATCGACCGCGATTTCGTCGAAGAGTCGAATCTGCAGCGCCAGATAATGTATGAGGAGCGCGATGCGGTCGAGTCTCTCCCCAAAGCCATTGCCGCAGCAGATCACATCAGCCGAATCAACCATGAGGTGATCAGCGAGCCGGTAATCTGTGGACATGAATTATGCGAACGTTGACGAGCTGATCTCCGATGCAGACGTCGTCCTGGATGGCACCGACAATTTTGAGGCGCGCTTTCTGCTCAATGATGCGGCGGTCAAACTTGCCAAGCCCTGGATATACGGAGCTGTCGTTGGCTCCTATGGCGTGCAGATGACTATTCGCCCTCACGAGACGCCCTGCCTGCGGTGCGTCTTCCCCGATATGCCGCCACCCGGATCACCAACGTGCGACACGGCCGGCGTCATTCTGCCGGCGGTAGCCGGGATCGCCACGATGCAGGTGACAGAGGCTTTAAAGCTCATGACGGGACAACCCGACAGACTGCATGGCGCCCTCCTTCAGCTGGATGTCTGGGAGAATCGCTGGACTAAAGCAGTTCTCGGGCAATGCGATCCGGCGTGTCCCGCATGCGGACTCGGACGATTCGACTTCCTGACCGCCCGGAGCGGGCAGCTCGCGACCACCCTCTGCGGGCGGAACGCGGTGCAGATTGCACCAGGCAGCCGCAAAGAGCCGCCCAGAGAGAGTTTGATCTCGAGGCGCTTGTAAACAGGCTGCGCGGGGTCGTCGACGTGAACTACAATCGCTTCCTCGTGAGGTTTCGCGCGGAGGGTTATGAATTGACGGTCTTCCCTGATGGCCGCTGCATCGTCAAAGGAACCGAAGATTCCTCGGTCGCGCGATCGCTCTACGCGAGGTATATCGGCGGATGAGTTTTTGAGAACGTGCCAATTGCTGAGATCACTGTACCGGGATCGACGTCAAACCTGGGAGCAAGCTTCGACACCTGTGGTTTAGCCGTCGGCCTCTATCTGAGGGTTGCCATCGAATCGCGAATGGCCGGCTTCGAGATAGTTGCGACAGGTGAGGGCTCAGCGACACTGCCTCGCGACGAGTCGAACCTCATTGTCCGGGTAGCGAAGTTCGTCGCCAGCCAGCGCAACAGGCGGCTCGATGGCGCGAAATTGCGAATCGACAATCAGGTTCCACTCGCTCGAGGTCTCGGCAGCAGCAGTGCGGCGATCATCGCCGGCATCTCGGTCTACGAAATACTCGCGGACGAACAACTCGACCAACGTGAGATCTTCCGTATCGCGCTCAACTTCGAAGGCCACGGAGACAACCTCGCACCGGGTCTTCTCGGGGGGTTGGTGGTCGCATGCGTTGCCGGAGATTCGCTGATAACTGTCAAACGCGACTGGCCGGAGACCGTCAGACTGATGGCCGTGATTCCAGAGGTTGAACTGAAGACGGAAGAGATGCGCCGCATTCTACCGACGGTTGTATCCCTGCAGGATGCAGTCTTCAATCTGCAGAGGGCTGCGCTCCTTCAGGCTGCTCTGGCAGGTGAACACTTTGAAGTGATTGGCGAGGCCTTGCGGGATCGCCTCCATCAGCCGTTTCGGGCTCCGCTTATGCCTGGTGCCGAAGCCGTGCTCGCCCTCAATGACCAGGGCGCACACTATCCTGGCTTGCTGGGGATAACGATCAGCGGCGCGGGATCGACGATGGTCGCATTCTCAACAGGCGATACGAAGGACGTTGCGAAGGACATGGTGGACACTTTCGCCGCGGCCGGCATACGATCGCGCGCCCTCGATTTGCCGGTCGATAACCAGGGCCGCAGGATTTCTTTTCTATGACCTCTCTCACGAAAATTCCGGCGGGCGTGCAGTATTTCTTCGATGATGACGCCCGCTTGCGCCGCTACGTCGAGCGAAAGGCGATGGATGTCTTCAGCGGATGGTCGTACGACGAGATCATCCTCCCGATGTTCGACTATCACGACCTCTTCGCCAGGGGCATGGGTGTCGAACAGGCCGAGAAGACTTATCGTCTCGTAGACCGCGATGGCGCGCTCCTCGCACTTCGACCTGAGCTGACCTCGCTCGTCGCAAGGACGGTGGCGACTCGCTTCCTGAAGCGTGGCCGTCCCATTCGTCTATGCTATTCGGGAGAGGTCTTCAGATATGACGAACCGACTGAACGAGCCGCGCGCGAATTTCATCAGCTTGGAATCGAGCTCGTTGGACACGCCGGAGTCTCCGCCGATCTTGAAGTCCTGCTGGTAGCCGCCGAGTCGCTCGGCGCGCTTGGCATCTCAGACTTCAGAATTGCGCTTTCACACGTCGATTTTTTCAACGGCGTGGCCGCCCATCTCCAGCTGGAGGAGGCCGGTCGGGCAGAATTGCTCGAATTGATCGATCGTCGCAACAGCCATGCGCTGGATGAGTTTCTGATGCGAAGAGCGCCTCAACTCGAGGAGGCGAGGCGTCGGGGCTTCTGCGACCTGACCCGAGTGGCCGGTAAGCACGACGCTTTGAGCAAGGCCCTCGACGTCCTCATAAACGAGCGGTCTCGGAAGGCGATTGAACACCTTACCAGGATACTTTCGACGCTCACCGAGCTCGGGCTGGCTGAACAATTCGATATCGATCTCGGGGATGCGGGCGGTCTCGAGTATTACACGGGTGTGACTTTCAAGATTTACGTCGCTCAATGGGGAGTTGCCATTGGCGGAGGCGGCCGCTATGACAATCTGATCGGAAATTTCGGAGCCGCCGAGCCCGCGGTTGGATTCTCTCTTTCGCTCGATGCCCTGACCGGGACGCTGGCACGCTCGAACGGCAAGCAGGAGTGGAGAAAGGGAGATGGCGCGAAGTCCATAACGCTCGACGGCAATCTTGCAGACGGCTTCCGCGAGGCTCGAGCAGAGCGCGCACAGGGCAGGAAGGTTAAAATTGGGTAGGTGAGGATGCTGACGATCGCGATCTCAAAGGGAAGACTGCAGGACGGAACGCTGGAGCTCTTTGCTCGCGCCGGGATTGTTGTCTCAGAGGAAGAGCTCAGCTCACGTCGATTGAAGATTTCTTCGGCAAACGGAGCCTGCAGCTTTGTCTTCGTCAAGCCTGCCGATGTGCCTACCTACGTGGAGTATGGAGTAGCCGATGCCGGCGTCTGTGGACGCGACGTGCTGCTGGAGTCGCGGGCAGAGGTGCACGAGCCGCTCGACCTCAGGCTCGGGCGCTGCCGAATCGCGGTCGCCGGGCGTCGCGAAGTGGCTGGTGAGGACTACAACCTGCTGGCCACGGTTCGGGTGGCGACAAAGTATCCCAGAATAACGGCTGAGTATTTTCAGCGGAAAGGAATACCGATCGAAGTCGTGACTCTCGCCGGATCGGTGGAGCTGGCGCCCTTGCTGGGCCTTTCGGATAGAATCGTGGACCTCGTGGAGACGGGGCGGACGTTGCAGGAGAACGGCCTCGACGTCATTGACGTGATAGCGGAGTCGACAGCGCGATTGATTGTCAATCGCGCGAGCTTCCATTTGAAGCGCGACGAAGTTGGTAATCTGATCGATTGCCTGTCAAATGTCGTGTTATGAATGTGGCGCAGGCTGTCCAGCCTGCGCCAAAGTTTCGCTGACTGGAGCCTCATCGAAGTTTGCCGCAGACTGGACAGTCTGCGGCACGTTTCCCAATGATCGATATTATCCGGCTCGGCGAGGGATCCGAGAATGACAAGCTGAAACGAATACTCTCTCGCGGCGAGGGCCTCGACAACGACGCACTCGCCCGGGCCGAAGCTATCGTCCGCGATGTCGCCGCCCGCGGAGATAGCGCGCTCATCGAGCACACCGCGCAGCTCGACGGAATCGATCTCACGCCGGAGACTCTCCGTGTAGACCCCTCGCTCCTCAAGTCGATGGCCGCCGCCGTTGATGCCCGCCTCATCGATGCCATGCGCGAAGCCGCAGGCAACATCCGTCGCTACCACGAACAGCAGCTGACACGTGACTGGGAGATCGAAGGGCTCAACGGTGTTCGCCTGGGCCAGCGCGTCCGGCCGCTCGACGTCGTCGGGCTCTACGTTCCCGGCGGCAGCGCCGCCTACCCGTCGACCGTAATGATGAATGCGATACCTGCCCAGGTGGCGGGAGTCAACCGGCTCATTGTTGCAACTCCGCCGGCACAGTTTGCCCAGAGCCCGGTGATAGCTGCGATCCTCGTCGAGCTTGGGTTGACTGAGGTCTACACGATTGGAGGAGCCCAGGCGGTGGCTGCCCTGGCTTACGGCACGAGCACCGTTCCGCGCGTCGACAAGATCGTCGGGCCCGGTAACCGGTACGTTGCTGCCGCCAAGAAGCTCGTCTTTGGAATGGTCGATATCGATTCGATAGCCGGGCCGAGCGAGATCGTTGTCATTGCCGACGAAACTGCGCCGCCCGAATTCGTCGCAGCCGATATGCTCTCTCAGGCGGAGCATTCCGATGACGCGTCCGCCATCCTCATCACACCGAGCGTCGAGCTGGCAGAATCCGTCCGAGCTGCCATCTCACGACAAGCCCAAACGCTCTCGCGGGCCCGGATCGTAGAGCGCTCACTTAACGCTTATGGCGCGATTTTCGTCGTCGACTCAATCGAAGCAGCCTGTGGGCTGGCAGACAGAATTTCGCCTGAGCACGTTGAAGTCATGACGCGGAACAACGAAGAGACTGCCGCACGTATCGCGCACGCTGGTGCGATCTTCATCGGCCCCTATTCGCCGGAGCCGGTGGGCGACTATTTCGCCGGAAGCAATCACGTTCTGCCGACAGGCGGAACTGCTCGATTCTCTTCAGCGCTCGGCGTCTACGACTTTCTCAAGCGGACGAGCATCATCCGATACACTGAGGCCGAGCTGAGGCGGACGGCGGGTGCGATCGAACTACTGGCGCGTGCCGAAGGCTTCGATGCGCATGCGCGGGCAGCCTCAATCAGACTGACGGGAGAATAGCCACGAAAAAGCACAAAGAACACAAAAAAGAGTTGGCGGTTCTTGTGCTCCTTGCGGCGATGTCCTATGAATAGTCCACTCGACAAGATCAAGCCCGCAGTGCGAGCCGCGCGCGCGTACACGCTTTCGCCGTTGCGTGCAGAGATCAAGATCAATCAGAACGAAAATCCGTTCGATATGCCGGCAGCGATCAAGGCTGAGGTCCTCGAACGGCTTGCGAGCCGCGCGTGGTCACGATATCCGACCTTTGTGCCTTCTTCTCTGCTCGAGAGACTGGCTGAGCATGCAGGATGGCGCCCTGACGGAGTCCTCGCAGGAAATGGTTCGAACGAGCTGATCCAGGCACTCCTCACGGTTACCGTCGGGGCCGGTACACGAGTCCTGATCAGTGAACCGACGTTCACGCTCTACCGCCTTCTGACAACCGTTCTCGGTGGAGAAGTGATCGCCGTACCCCTCAACGACAATCTGGCGTTCAACGTCCCAAGGCTGGCCAGCAAGCTCGTCTCGACGAAGGCTGACATAACCATTCTCTGCTCGCCGAACAATCCGACCGGCTGTGTGATCACCACGCGCGACCTGACTACGTTCTTAAGGAACTCAAAGGGCTTCGTCGTTGTCGATCAGGCTTACGCGGAATTCGGCGGCGATGACTTTACCCCACTGCTCAAGGACTACCCGCAGCTGATCATCCTCCGGACCTTCTCCAAGGCCATGGCGATGGCCGGTCTGCGAGTCGGATACCTGCTGGGAGCGCCGGAGGTGGTTACCGAGATCCACAAGGCCAAGCTTCCGTACAATCTCAACTTCTTCTCCATGGCCGCCGCTGAGGTAGCGATTGAACGTTTCGATCTGCTGCGCCCGGCGATCAGCGTCATCATCCGTGAGCGTGAACGGCTCTTCCGCGCGCTCGAGCGGATTCCCGGTTTGACCCCGGTGCCGTCGGCGGCCAATTTCATGCTTGTCCGGACTTCAATGCCGCCGACGCAATTATTTGAAGCCCTCCATGCCCGTGGTATTCTCGTGCGTGACGTGAGCAGTTATCCAATGCTTACCGAATACATTCGGATAAGCATCGGGACGCCGGACGAGAACGATCGTCTGATCAGTGCCTTGAGAGACCTGTTTATTCAAAACACATGAAACGGTGCGCTGAAATCACACGAAAGACCAAAGAGACCGACATCCGCGTGGTGCTCGGGCTTGACGGCTCGGGCAAGAGCCGGATCGCCACCGGTGTGCCCTTTCTAGATCACATGCTCGAGCTCTTCGCGAAGCATTCTCTCTTCGATCTCGAAGTTGCCTGCCGGGGCGACGTGCACATCGATGATCATCATTCGGTTGAAGACACGGCGATCTGTCTTGGTCGCGCCTTTCGTGAGGCGATAGGTGACAAGAGCGGCATGACGCGATTCGGAGCGGCTATGGTCCCGATGGATGAAACACTGGCGCGAGCTGTCGTCGATCTCTCGGGTCGAGCCTACCTCGTCTACCATGTGAAGACGACGCGAACTAAAATCGGAACCTTCGCGACCGAGCTCGCCGAGCATTTCTGGCACTCTTTCGCCGAGCACTGCAAATGCAACCTTCATATCGAAGTCTTCTACGGCCGCAATCAGCATCACATCATTGAGGCTGTCTTCAAGGCCACCGCGCGGGCTCTCGCCGAGGCAACGGCACTCGACCGGCGGATAAAGGGCGTGCTCTCGACCAAGGGGACTCTCGTTTGAAGATCGCGATTATCGATTACGGCGTCGGCAACCTGCGAAGTGTCGAGAAGGCCTTCTCGGCTCAGGGCATTCCGGCCGAGGTGAGCAGCGATGAGGCCGTACTTCGATCGGCAGACAAGCTGGTTCTGCCCGGCGTCGGAGCTTTTGCCGCATGCATGCAGAGCTTGCGCAGGAGCGGTTTCGACCGGCTCGTTCTCGAGGCGGCAGGCCAGGGCAAGCCGCTTCTCGGCGTCTGTGTAGGCTTGCAGATGCTCTTTGATGTCGGCTATGAGTTTGGCTCGCATGAGGGCCTCGGGCTGCTTCGAGGGAGCGTCGACCGCTTCCCCGAGGATGTCCGCGTACCGCACGTGGGTTGGAACCAGGTATCGTTGCGAAGCTCCGATCAGAAAGACGGCCGCGCGCTACTGGACGGTCTCGCGGATCAGACTTTCTTCTATTTTGTGCATTCCTACTACGTCAAACCGCTCGATCGCGACTGCATACTCGGCGAGACTGACTACGCCTCGCGCTTCGCTTCGATCTGCGGACGAGGCAATGTCTTCGGTGTTCAATTCCACCCTGAGAAGAGCCAGGCCGCAGGGCTGCAGCTCTTCCGAAACTTCGCCGCGATGTAGATGTACGCTGAGGTAGCGGTCCCACTCCACGTCGATCAGACATTCACCTACCGCCTTCCCGAGAGTTTCGCTGCTCTGGCAAAGGCTGGATGCCGCGTCCTTGTGCCGTTCGGGAGACAACTCCTCACGGGTTACATCGTCGATCTCCATGAGTCGCTTAGCGAAGCTGGCGCTGATGCTGATGATCTCGAGATCAAAGATGTTGAAGAGCTCTTCGACACGGTCCCGGTGATCACCGAGGAACTGCTCGAACTGACTCGATGGATAGCCGATTACTACTACGCACCCTGGGGTGAGACCATCAAGTTCGCCCTGCCGGCCGGTATCAATGCGGAGGTCGAGACGGTTCTCTCGATAACTCCTGCCGGCCGCGAAACGTTGCAGGAGAACCGCAAGAAGAAGACCGATCGCCAGCCTTCCACCAAACTGATTGCACTCGACCTGATATCGGATCACGGCCTCATGCAGGCGAGCGAGCTGACCCGCGAGCTCGGCAAGCCTAAGGCGGCGGCGGTCATCAGAGAGCTCGAGCGTGCCGGACAGATCAGCGTCACCCGACGAATGCAGAGCTCGGTCGCGGGTCCCAAGCGGCAGCAGGCCGTGCGTCTCATCTCGCCGATGCCGGTCGATGGCGGGAGGGCACTGAGCCATCAGCAACAGAGTGTCATCGAGCGGCTGGTCGAGGCCGTTGAACCGGTCGCCTTCACAAAGCTTGCGCAGATCGCCGAGGTCAGCGGTTCGGTCATTCGCACGCTCGAACGGCGCGGACTGGTCGAGGTCTTCGTGCGTGAGGTGAGGCGCGATCCGCTGGCTCATGTCGATGTCGAAAAGGCGGACATGCTCACTCTGACTGACAGGCAGCAGGATGCGCTCGATCGAATCACTGAACAACTGTCGAAAGGGACCTACGGCGCTTTTCTCCTGCATGGGGTGACCGGCAGCGGCAAGACCGAGATCTACCTGCGCGCCATGCGAGCCGTGCTCGAGCGAGGCAGGACGGCGCTTATGCTCGTCCCCGAGATCGCCCTTACACCCGTCTTCGCCCGGCGATTGCGTGCTCACTTCGCCGATGACGTTGCCATCCTCCATTCGTCACTCTCGGAAGGCGAGCGGCTCGACGAATGGAACCGCCTCCGTCAGGGTGAGGCTCGCGTCTGCATCGGAGCGCGCTCGGCTGTCTTTGCCCCTCTGTCCGATCTCGGCCTGATCGTCGTCGACGAAGAGCAGGAGTCATCCTATAAGCAGGATGAATCGCCGAGGTACAACGGGCGGGACACGGCGATCATGCGCGCGTCCAGGGCCGGGGCCGTTGTAATTCTTGGAAGTGCTACTCCGTCAATGGAGTCGTTCTACAACGCAAAGAATGGAAAGTACGATTACATACACCTTGAACAACCGGATTGGCGGGCGCCCACTTGCAAAGGTGGATGTGGTCGATATGCGCGAGGTCTTCACTCGCCACGGCAAGCGCCAGGTCTTCTCGGATGAGGTGCAGACTGCGATCAGCGAGAACCATGCGCGAGGGGAGCAGACCATGGTGCTGCTCAACCGGCGGGGTTTCTCGTCATTTCTTCTCTGCCGTAGCTGCGGCCACACACCGAAGTGCGTCAATTGCGACGTGGCCCTCACCTATCACAAGGCTGTCGCGCGACTGATCTGCCACTATTGCGGCCACCAGGAACGAGTGCCTCGGGCCTGTCCGGAATGTTCCGGGACCTACATTTACTACGTTGGAGAGGGCACCGAGCAGATCGAGGCGCTCCTCAGGGAGAAATATCCCGAGATGCGCATCGCGAGGCTCGATCGTGATACTACCCGGCAGCGCGGATCATTTGAGCGAGTATTGGGTGAGTTTGCGGGCGGCTCGCTCGATCTTCTGGTAGGCACCCAGATGATCGCCAAGGGACACGACTTTCCAAATGTCACTCTGGTATGCGTCGTCTCGGTCGAAGCCGGGTTGAACATGCCCGACTTCCGTGCTGCCGAACGGACCTTTCAACTTCTGGCACAGGTAGCAGGCCGAGCGGGGCGAGGGGACAAACCGGGGCGAGTCCTGGTCCAGACCTATCACCCGGAACACTATGCAGTCGAGTACGCGCGCGAGCAGGTGTATGAGGGGTTCTATGAGCACGAGATTCACGTCAGGAGCCAGATGCACTACCCACCGTTCGTCGCGCTGATCAATGTTCTTTCGCATGACCGCGAATATGCGAAGGCGGCGGCGCTCGCGGGTGAATTCGCGAAGCGGATGCGGGAGGCGGACACAGAGCGGGCATTACGAGTGCTTGGACCGGCACCGGCGCCGCTTGCGAGGCTCAGGGGCGAGCACCGGCTGCAGGTCCTGGTCAAGACTCACAACCGGAGGCTCGCGCGCGAAGCGATAGACAGGACAATGGAGTCGCTCAGGGAATCGAAGCAGGATCTCAGAAGTTTGATCGTTGACGTAGACCCAACCAGCCTCATGTGATAGCGAGCTAGCGCTGTCGCACCAACGGTGCGACCTGAAACAGCCCAGGGCGAAGCCCTGGGTAGCGGCCACGCAATGACGCGCAGCCCTATCGGGGCGCTATTTCGCAACGATTCGACTCTTTTTCGTAATGCCGCCCCGGTAGGGCTCTCCTTTTCATTCGGTGGTCAACCTGGGGCTTCGCCCCAGGCTATTTCAGGTCGCGCCTTTGGCGCGACCAATCACCGCCTGAAGAATTACAGCGCTGTCGGAGATGACCCGAAATTCGGGAAGTTACAATCTCTCTCTCCGGCTACCTCCTCCACTCACCGACAAGCGTGCGAATCGAGGCGGCGTCTTTGGCCTTCGGCTCGGCCTTCAAATAGAGCTCGAGCTCCTTCGCCGCAGCGTCTCGCTGGCCACGATACTCAAGGACTCTTGCCAGTTCGAGGTGCGCCTTAGCCGCGTAACGTCCACCAAGTACCCATTGATGCTCTAAGGTGCCTCTCGCCTTCAGCGAGCTGCTCATCACGCTGACTCTGGTCCTGGCTCCGGAGTCCCGCCTCGACCAGCACGCGCCCGAGATGATATCTCGTAACTCCGCTCATGGGATCACGTCGAATAGCTTCACGGAATCCGTACTCCGCAACTCCGAGCCGCTTCTGTGCGGCCATGATCAGACCAAAGAGCTGGTAGACATCGGCGTCGCTATCATTGATCAGACGCGCACGCTCGAGCGGCTCGAGTGCCTCATTGAGACGTCCTTCGGCATAGAGTTCGGCCGCGATCGCGAGGTGCGCCTGAAAGAAGCCGCTGTATTCATTGGTCGCCTGCTGGAGCAGTGTCATTCCGGCCTCGCGATTCCCCTTGCGCAGTTGCGTGATGCCTTTCTGGAAGGCTGACCTGGCGGAGGGCGGAACATCCTGGACGAAGACGACTGCGGCCTTCGGAGGGGCGACGAGGCTGGATTGAAGTGTAATTTCGAAAGTTGGGCCGTTGTCCTGACGGCGCTCGATGTGAGCGAAGGCCGGCTTATAGCCGGCGTGTGTAACCACAAGGTCGAATTCGCCGGAGGCGACATCAGTAAAATCGAAGCTCCCGCCGGCAGTCGATCGGGACCTGCCTGAGGACAGCGCCGGTCGAAGCGCGAAGCTCGATGACGGCCTGGTCGAGGGGAGCGCCGCTGGCGTCGACCACTCGGCCGCGGATGGTTATTGGAAGGCGAGGCCCGATACCCTGAGCGGCGAGGGGCATCGAAAGGCACCCGAGTAGCACGAGCATATGAACCGCTTTCATTCTCTCCACTCTCCTTCTAACCCACTGTTGGAGCGGGCTTAATGAACATGATTCACTCTCTTAACATCGTTAATCTGACAGATAAATTTTTTTACTGAATGACGAGGCCGGCAATCGCCGTGTCGATCACAAAATCGATTAACCGCTCCCGCTCAACCCAGGGGAAGTGCGGCTTGGTGATCAGCAGAGCGGTCACGCCGTGGACAGTTGACCAGAGGCCCTGGCTTATCATGTCGGCATCGCCCTGGCGGATACGCTTCTCCTCCATTGATTGGACTACGCAGGCGCGCAGGTAATTGTAGGTTTTGAGACCGGCGGAATCGACGCGCATGTACTGGTCTACATTGACCAGCTGATGTTGGTGGTGGTCGATGAAGGTGACGCGGTAATGGTTGGGATGCTGAATGCCGAAGTCCACGTAAGCGCGGCAGCCGAGTTTTAGGCGGACGAGTGGATCGGGATTCTTTTCGAAGGTCTGTTCAAGGGTCTCGCTGAGCCGGGTGAAGGTCTCTTCGCAGATACTGAAGAGGAGGTCCCACTTATCCTTGAAATAGAGGTAGATGGTCGTCGGCGAGTATTCGATCTTCTCGGCGATCCGGCGCATCGACACCTGTTCATAGCCTTCAGCGACAAAGAGATCGCGTGCGGCATCGAGTATCTCCTGCCGCAGAATCTCCTTCTCGCGTTCACGCCGCTGTCGCGGCCCCATGGCCTTCCTCCTCCCGGGTTCAAAGGGTTAACGCTGTTAAGATACTATCTTTCTGAGCCAAGTCAACTGGAATTAACCTCGTTCTAGTTGAAAAAGAATATCAATTTTAGTTAGAATACTGGCTCGGCTTGCTGCACCACGCTATGTTTTGAGAGGTCTCCCAATGCTTCAGGCTTTCATTATCGTTCTTCGCGAGGGCTTCGAAGCCTTCCTCATCGTCGCCATCATCTTTGCCTACCTCCGCAAGTCCGGTCGTACGTGGCTCGCGCCCGCCGTCTACTCGGCCATCGTCGCGTCCGTCGCCGCGAGCATCGCGCTTGGCTATGTGCTCAAGACCGGCGTCAATCAATCCCTCTGGGAAGGCGTGCTCGGAGTCGTCGCCATCGTCCTCGTCGCTACTCTCGTGATTCATATGTGGCGAGCGGCACCGCAACTCAAGCAGAAAATGCACCAGCGGCTCGGCAAGGTCTCTAGCTCCGAGCGGAGCGTTGCAGCCTTTCTTGGTGTCTTCCTCTTTGCTTCGCTCATGATCACCCGCGAAGGCATGGAGACCGCCCTCATGCTGACGCAGGTTCATGGCGAATATCTGGCGGGCGCAATCCTCGGGCTCGTCGGCGCTACGGCCATGGCCCTCGCCTGGGCTCGCTTTGGTCACCTCATCAATATCAAGAGATTCATGCAGGTCACCAGCATTTTCCTGCTGCTTTTCCTTGTCCAGATCGCGATCTACACATTCCATGAATTTGCCGAAGCCGGCGTCTTCCCGAACAGCGAGGCCTGGCACACGGCCACCGAGACCTTTTCTCCCGACGGACTCTACGGACGCTGGTTCTCGATGCTCATCGTTGCAACCTGTGCCGTCTGGCTGATGGTTGCGTGGATGTCTGACAGGGTGAGAGGCAACAAGCTTCCGGCAGTCAGTGAAGAACCCGTTGCAATGAGCAGGTAAGTTTCTAGATCAAAGCGGCGATGGGTCGGCGCACTCCAAACTAATCCCTGAGGCTGTGAATCGGGGCCGGAATCGTTCCTCCGCGCCTGATGAATCTGGAGCTGTTGAACCCAGCCGCGATACCTGGCGGACAACCTTAGTGCGCACCCTCTCCATCAGACTGGAACGCCCTTCTTATAAAGCCCGGAGCTCTGGAGTCTGGACAATTTTTTCGTCAGCAGAATTGGCCACGGCCTCCGTAGGAGGGCTGTCGGAAAAACATCGTTGGGCCTATTCAAGGAAGCAATTTGGAGTGCGGCGACTTGTCGCCGCTTTTAGTTACCTGCTGCTGTATTGGAGCTGGGAGGCCCTCTTCTTCGATAGATTCTGCAATAGGTAACTAAAAGCGGCGACAAGTCGCCGCACTCCAAATTGCTCCCCTCAGTGGGCTATATGATATTTTCCGACAGGCTCCCGTAAGGAGAGCCGTCGCACAAAAGGTGCGAGCAAGGGTGCGTTCATTTTGCGACGATGTATGGGAGAACCAGGATCGCGAAGACGAGCAGGATGATGAAGACTATCAGCAGTACCGGCACAACAAAGACGAGCCGACGGTGCTGCCGGTTCTCGATTGCCGGCATAACCTCGGTAAAAAACGGCTTCGGCGCGGACAGGTTCGGGCGCGGAACCTGGGGTTTCGGCTTCGGCAGAGGGGCGCTCTCCGCGATCGCCGGTTTTGACGTGGCAGCCTCTTTCTTCGTACCGCTCGAGGCCTCGACAGCGCTTCCGCCCGCCACGATCGGCCCGCTTGAAACTATTGGAATGATGATCGTCTCTTCTGCTCTTGGCCATGAGTTCTCAGAAAGAGACCCGTTGCTGTTCTTTCCCGCCTTTAGTGGCTCGCTCGGGCTCGCCCGAAGGACCTCAGTTTGAGGCGAGAAGCTTTGCTTGACCTCGCTTCCGCACATATTGCAGAAGCGGGCCGTGGCCCGGATCGACGATCCGCACTGCTGACAAAACATTGATGCCATTTATATGCGATGCATGGTCTGAAAGAGATCGTCGCGCTGTGCGTAGACTCGGATGCCGAAGCGCTCTCCCGCCTCGTTGAGGCGCGTCTTGAGCGTCGCCAGATCGGCAGCGCCCGAGCCCATCTCAGCAATCAGAACCATGGCAAATTTCCCCTGAACCACGGTCTGGTTCATATCGATAATGTTGAAGCTGGATTCCGCCAGAGTGGCTGAGATCGCGGCCACGATGCCCGGGCGGCTCAAGCCGAACGCCGAGATAACCACTCTCGAGTCGCGACGAGTGACCATCAGATGGTTTGTCCTCTTCGAGAGAGCCTTCGACGACCCGGTAGACATCGGTGACCAACCCCTCAACGAGGCTCGCATCGGCTTGTGAACCAAGCCTGTCGTAGACGGCCCGGGTGATTTTGTAGATAAGCTTCTGATCGACCACTTGCGGCTACTCCCTGTTCCGCGCAATCGAACGCAACTCGTCGGAGCGGCCCTCGACCGAGTCGAGGTCGATCTGATCAACGATCCCGATGACCGCCGCCTCTATAGCCATCTCCTGATCGCCGATCGCAGACCTGGCGGCCTTTCCGTAGGCGCACATAACGATCTCACCCGTCCCGGCACCAAGCCTGTCTGCAACAACTACCACATTTGCATTCGGCTCTTTGTCCAGGTTGTAGGGATGCACGATCAGGAAGCGGACACCTTCAAGATTGGCCGCCTTCTTCGTTGACCAGACTGTGCCGACAACTCTTCCGAGAAACATTCTTCCTCACGGCTCTTCAGAGATCAGCCTCGCAACAATCCGCGCAAGCTTGCGATACTCGCCAGGACCATGACCGTAATAGCGGATGATGCCGCGACGATCGATAAGGACAGTACTCGGCAATGCTGTGACGCCGAACCTTTCATCGTTGGTCGGATCGTCAGGCCCTCCGACAGCAAACGGATAGCCTATGCTGTGGCTCTTCTTGAATGTCTCGAGGCTCTCCCATTCCTTCTTGACGGTAAGATCGGCCGCTGTGTCTGACCGGCCGTAGAGCCGCGTCACTCCCAGGACGACCAGTCCCCGAGACCCAAACTTTTCATGCATGGCTTCAAGATAGGGAAAGGCACTCAGGCAGGGACTGCACCACATTGCCCAGAAGTCGAGCAGTACCAGCTTCCCCTTCAAGGCGCCAATTGTCGTTGGCGTTGCATCGAACCAGCGTTTGACGACCAGCTCAGGCGCCGGCGTACCAATCAATTTGTTGGCCTTGAGCTCGCCCTCGAACATCGCCTGGAGGCGCGGGCGACGTCTGAAATCGGCGCCCTTCAATCGCGCTTCGAGGCGCTCCGCGTCATGCGGCTTCCCTGTGCGATTGAACGCGATGACCAGAAGGGCGGCAAAACTGGCCTCGTCACGGTCGATTGTCTCCTGCGCGAGTGGCGGCATTTCAGCACCCGGTTTCCCGGCCACCTGGCAGATAGCATAGCCGACCAGGCATTGCTGCATTACCAGATCGAAGCGTCCACGATCGCGATACGTCATCGCCAGGTCGAGATGCATCTCAAGACGAGCGAGGGTTGAATCCAGATCGCCGACTTCGTTGATTCGAGTCGAGAGCACCTGAGCGGCCTCGTCGATTCGACCAGTCTCATAGAGGCCCCGAGCCAGACCGTTCCGTGCGCTCGCCTGGGTTTCCCAGGCGGCCTGCGGGTTGGCCTTCAGAAAACTGCTGAAGGCCTGGACGGTGGCCGGATACTGCTCACCCCAGAGAGAGAGGACTCCGAGCGCGAAGAGATCGTCGCCGCTCCAGTCGGCCATTTTGAAGCGTGATGCCGCATCCGCTGAAAGCCTGATCAGCGGCTCCTGCCGCGCTTCGGCGTCGGATGGCTGAGCACGTCCGTTCTCAACGTCCTTGCGAAAGGCATCTGATGCCCTGTTGCGCGCAGCGACAACCTGTTTCAACGCTTCCGAGGGTCTCCCTCCCGGCTGCTGCGCCGCACTCCCGGAAATCAAAAGAGAGGCAAATAGAAGTATTGCGATCAATGGAATCCTACTCGAGCACATCATCCTCGTCCGCGATTCTCACCGCGGCCTCTGAGGGCAGCGTCGTCGGGCGAATTCTGAAATCGAAAAGATCCGGACGATAGTAGTGGCCTGTTACGTCGAGCGTCAGGCTCTCTTCACGGATCCGGTCGAGGTTGATGCGGGCAAGAACAATGACTTCGTCGTCAAACACGGGGCCGGCAACATAGAAGCCATCGGGCCCGATCACCGCGCTGCCGCCATTGAGGAGCAGGCCGTCCATGGCATTGGCACCAACCGCGGCTTCGAGGTCACGGGGCAAATCGCTGGGTCGCATAATTGCGCCTGCGGCTATCACAAAGCATCGCCCTTCGAAGGCATAGTGACGGCTTGCAATCTGGTGAACTTCCTTGACCGATGGCCAGAGAGCTACATGTATGTCTTCGTCTGCATTGTGAAGCGCCTGTCGCGCCATCGGCATCCAGTGTTCCCAACAGATCAATCCGCCGACGCGTCCCGCCGGCGTCGAAACTACGCCAAGCCCCGAGCCATCGCCCTGACCCCAGATGAGCCGTTCACTGAAGGTCGGCACAAGCTTGCGGTGGCGCGTGAGCAGCTCTCCGGTGGGTCCGAAGATGAGCAATGTGTTGTAAAGCGTGCCACGGCCCGGCCCGCTGGCCACTCGTTCCTGCACTCCGATTGCGACCGTCAGACGGTTCTGCCTGGCAGCGGCACCGATGGCATCACACGCCGGACCTGGAACGGTAACGCTGTTCTCCAGCAGACGGGCATAGAGTCGCTTCATTGGCGCGTGATTCCAGAGGGCGACGTCACGGCACGTGTCGAGCCAGGCAGGATAGCCTGGCAGCCATGTCTCGGGAAAGACGACCAGGCGAGCCTCCTTCTTGGCCGATTCCGCAATCAGATCAACAGCCATGGCGAGGCTTTGCTCGAGATCCATATAGATGGGTGCGGCTTGCACAGCGGCAACCGCTACAGTCGAGGACGGCATCAGATTCCCCCGCGTTAGTCTTCAGTACGAGCCTGAGCAGCCGGTACTCCTGAAGAATATCATTGTATAAGCAAAGAGGCACAGCAGCATTAGAAAGCTGGGGGATTGAGTACCGCCGGCTGGAGACCTCACACATCGTCAGCGGGCGTCAGAACAACAACCATCTCAACCTGTCCGGAGCATTCAGTTTCTAGCGGTTTATTGTATTATGCACACGTGAAAGGAGTGTAAGAGTCGTATGGCAGCATCAACTGTGCACGGCGTCGTCGCAAATGTTGCGGACCTGAGCTTCTACGACAAGCTTAATACCGTGTGGCACAAACGGGCGCTTCAGGTCTTCATGTTCATTGTGCTCGCCCATTGGGCTGAGCACCTTGCGCAAGCCTGGCAGGTCTACGTTCTTGGCTGGCCGAGACCAAAGGCTGGCGGTGTCCTGGGCCTCTTCTATCCCTGGCTGGTCAGTTCCGAGTCGCTGCACTACGGGTACGCGATCGTCATGCTGATAGGCATCTGGGTGTTACGCAAGGGATTCACCGGAACGTCGCGCACGTGGTGGACAGTTGCGCTGGTTATTCAGTTCTGGCACCACATTGAACATTTCGTCCTGCAATGGCAGGCGTTATCCCATCACAACTGGTTCGGATCTGCGGTGCCGGTGAGCTTCCTGCAGCTGGCTTTTCCGAAGTCCCGTGTCGAGATACATCTCTTCTATAACGGAGTCGTGTTCATACCGATGATGATTGGGATGTACTACCACATGTTCCCGCCAAAGGGAGAGGCGCATGCCCAATGCACGTGCGCCGTTCGGACGGATTCTCTGAACCCCGCCGCCGCCTGATTCCTTCGTTGAGTCGCCTCCTGCGCACCGGAGGTGCGCGCGGATATTAGCCGGCGGTGAAACCGCCGGCTAGCCTCGGCGACGCGTTTCGCGTCCTGAAGGGCAGCTGGACCAGACTTGCGCAAGCAGCATTTTGTCACGGCTTCGGTCCCGCGGCCCTCCGGGGCGCCCCATCCTTTTTGGTTGACGCATACCGGCGGTTTCACCGCCGGCTAATATCCTCGCGCACCTCTGGTGCGCCGGAATCGGCTCAACCTTCCCCGCGGCAAGGGTGCGTCCTTCACACTAAGAGCACTTTAACGTTGCGGCTGCAAAAATGTCAGTTGCCGCGTTGTGCGCTTTTATGGGCTTTTTTCTGCTTTTTGGACGTTCTCGATTGAGTGCAAGGTTAACGTTCCAAGTCGTTCATACCCCAGGACGGGTCTCGCTTGACGAGCGCGGAAACACTCAATTAGACTCTTAAGTTACCACTCGGCATTCCAAGGAGTCAGAGGTATGCGTCACCACCTTTCACCTGCTGCAAAGCTGTTCCGATTGCTCTCGCTGACGTTGGTCATTGCGCTGGTCGTCTCGTCCTTTGCGAGCCCGTTTGCGGGTGCCGCCCAGGACCCCCAGCAGGACCAGAAGGATCAGAAGGACAAGAACAGCAAAGCCAAGAAGGCGAAGCAGCGCCCGGAGGCGTTGAGCAGCGTTTATAAGCGCTGGCTCGATGAAGATGTGCGCTGGATCATCACCGACGAAGAGCGCAACACGTTCAAGGCGCTCAAGAGCGATGATGAGCGCGAGCAGTTCATCGAGCAGTTCTGGCTCCGCCGTGATCCGGACCCTGACACGGACGCCAACGAATACCGTGAAGAGTATTACCAGCGCATCGCGTACGCGAACGAGCATTTCAGCAGCGGCATACCCGGGTGGAAGACGGACCGCGGTCGCATCTACATCATGTTCGGGCCTCCTGACGAGAAGGAGTCGCATCCTTCTGGTGGCAGTTACGACCGTCCTTCTTACGAAGGCGGTGGGACGACGTCAACCTACCCGTTCGAAACGTGGTGGTACCGGTATGTCGAAGGAGTGGGCTCGGACGTCGAGATCGAGTTCGTTGACCCGACCGGTTCGGGTGAGTACCGCATTGCGCGCAGTCCTGATGAAAAGGATGCCCTACTTTACGTGCCGGGTGCCGGCCAGACGCTTTCTGAGCAGCTTGGCCTGAGCAGCAAGGCTGACCGAATTGCTTGTGGCGGCATGTGCAACGGTTCCACCAACCAGATGTTTGGGACTCGCGCCAAGGACCAGCCATTCGAGAAACTCGACCTGATGGCGAAACTCTCGAAGCCGCCTCGCGTCAAGTTTAACGACCTGGCTGCGTACGCGAACGAGAGCGAAAAGCCGCAGGTCACATTTGATGTTCTCTCGGTTGGGCTGGTGATCAACTTCCTGAGGGTCACGGAGACGTCGGTCATCACATCCTTCACGGTGCAGATGGATAACCAGGACCTGGTCTATAAGGATGTCGGCGGCATTCAGCAGGCGGCGGCCAACATCTACGCGCGGGTGACGAGCGTTGCCGGCCGTCGATCCGGGACTCTTCGAGGATGTGGTCACGTCGAGCTACACATCGGAGGGACTGCAGAGCGGACTTCAGTCGCGATCGGTCTATCAGAAGAATCTCGTGCTCAAGCCCGGCAACTTCAAGATTGACCTCGTCGTACGTGACACCGCGAGCGGCAAGACCGGCGTCATTCACCAGGGCTTCGTCGTTCCGACTTACGCTGAAGGCGAGCTCTCGGCATCCTCGCTGGTTCTCGCATCGCGGCTCGAACCGCTTGCCGGCCGCATTCCATCCGGGATGTTCGTCTATGGCTCGATGAAGGTCATTCCGAACGCGACTGGCGTCTTCAAGAAGGATCAGACGCTCGGCGTCTATATGCAGCTCTACAACGTATCCATTGATCAGGCGACGCTCAGACCGAGCCTCGACATCGACTATGTGATCACCCAGCAGAGCAAGGAGATCCAGCGGGTCAAGGAGGACGGCAAAGGCGGGCTGAGCTCACTCAACAGTCAGCAGGTGACACTTGCGCGGCTGATTCCACTCAAGGATCTGAAGCCCGGGGTATATGACCTGACGGTCACCATCAATGATCAGGTAGCGGGCAAAGTAATCACTCGCAAGGAGCCGTTCCAGGTTCTTTAGCGTCTTACGCAGGAGCCGGGATGATCCCCCGGCTCCTGTTCCAACACCAACTCTTCTTTGCGGCCGTTCTTTGCGTCTTTGCGTCTTTGCGCCAAGTGTATACGCAAAAGACCTGTTGCGAGATACACTTGGCGCAAAGACGCAAAGAACGCAAAGAAAGATCGCAAAGAAGAGCTGAAATTCCATGAAGGCCCTCCGATTCGAGTCAGGCGCTCTGAAGCTCGCTGAGATTCCCTTGCAACGCCTCCCGGGCGAGGCCCTGGTCCGCGTAACCCTTGCCGGTATCTGCAGCACCGATCTGCACATTACGCGCGGGTACGCTGACTTCTCAGGTACGCTCGGGCATGAGTTTGTCGGGATCGTCGAAGACTCTCCCGACTCTTCGCAGATCGGCCGTCGTGTCGTCGGCGAGATCAACGCCGGATGCGGCGAATGTCAACTCTGCCGTTCCGGCGATTCACGACACTGTCTCCGCCGCACAGTCCTCGGGATTCATGGCCGAGACGGCGCATTTGCAGAGTTCCTCACCCTGCCGCCAGTTAACCTTCTTCCAGTGCCGGATGCAGTCACTGACAGACAGGCCGTGTTCACTGAACCCCTCGCAGCTGCATTTGAGATCCTGGCTCAGGTGAACATAGAACCTTCGGATCACATCGCGGTCATCGGCGATGGCAAGCTCGGGCAGTTGATTGCACGTGTACTCGCCGGAGCCTCCAGCCATCTGATTCTGATCGGCAAACACGATGAGAAACTGGAACTCGCAAGAGCGGCGGGGGTGGAGTCTGTTAATGTTGCCAGCCTGCAAGCGGGCATTGCCGCCTTCGACGTCGTCGTTGAAGCAAGCGGCTCGCCTTCCGGACTGAAGCTCGCACAGCAACTCGTGCGGCCTAAAGGGACGATCGTCTTGAAGTCAACTTTTCGCGGGCAGTCGGCAATCGAAACATCAGCAATCGTGGTCAATGAGGTTACACTTGTCGGATCACGATGCGGCCGGTTTGCTCCGGCTCTCGAAGCGCTAGGGAGCGGCAGGGTTGATGTCGAACCGTTGATCGAGCGAGAGTACGCCCTCGAGAATGGGATCGCCGCGATGGCCGAAGCTGCCAGTCCCGGGATGTTGAAAGTTCTTCTCGTTCCGTAAAAAGCCGCAATGTATCCTCAGGGAAATCTCCTGATACCAGCTCCCCACGGCCACCTCGAGGCAATCTACCGGCCGGGGGACAATCAGTCGTCGCATGTTGCAGTCGTCCTTCACCCGCATCCGCAGTTCGGCGGGACCATGCACAACAAGGTGGTCTTTCGCACCGCAAAGGCGCTGGAGCAGGCCGGCTATGCCGTATTGCGCTTCAACTACCGAGGCGTGGGTCAGAGCACCGGAACCTTTGACAACGCCAAGGGCGAAGCCGATGACGCTCGCGTCGCACTCGATTATCTGCTCGATCACCAGACCAGGGCGAAGGAGGTGATCGTTGCGGGCTTCTCGTTCGGCGCGGCTATCGCCCTGCGTATCGGATGTCCGGATACTCGTGTCGGTCGCGTGCTTTCGATCGGGACTCCCGTGCGGCTCGCGAACATCGATGATCTTAGAAAGATTCTCAGCGAGTGCCGCAAGCCAATTCTCTATGTGCACGGCGCAGACGATAAGCTTGCGCCGCTCGCGCCGCTTCGAGAGCTGCTCGATTCTCTTCCGGCTGGTTTGAATTTCCGCCTCGCAGTAATCCCGGGCGCAAGCCACTTCTTTGATGAGCGCCTGACCGAGCTTCAGACTGAGATCACTGCCTTCCTCGAAGCAACCCGACTTCCCTCATTGGCCGATAGGGCCTTCATCTCGTGGCGAACCTGGCGCCGAATACTAACCTCGAAACGAAGGTCTGATATAGGCGCCAATACCAATTCGAGCACGAACTGCGGCGACCAACCAGAAGACGACAAGACCACAGATAAATGCTTCTCCCCAGTGCAACCGCCACGGGATCCGATCGATCCGGTAGCTCAGGTGTCCGCTGCCCATTCGGAGATTCTCAATCAACACAGACCAGAGGTCACCAAGCATTACTCCTACGATGCTTGCTAATACCGACATAGCGACCGTCGCTATCAAGAAGGCAGGCCATTGATCTGATGGAAATCGTCGACGTATCACGCCGGCGAGGCCGTAGCTCGCAAGCGCGTAGAGGAAAGCGAAGCCAAGAATCACGGCTGAATCCAATACGATGTCGCGGCTCAGGCGATACTGACGGACAAGTGCGACATCTACATCGTGATGGCTCGCTACGCCTTGGAAAAGCGCTACCATGCATTCATCCATTCGGCGTCTGTACTCCGGAAACCCTTTGAACTGTGCGGATTTGGGACCCGCGTGCTTATCGGCCCAGCGTATGGCTATGTCTTCGGCAGTAAGAGCGTCATGTCGTAAGTGACGGCGGTCTGCGGCTTTCTCCAGGTTCAGTGAACCGCTGCCCACTTCAATCCATTCGCAACTCGAACTAACGGGGTGGTCGCCTGGTCGAACACCGCATCCTCCGACCGTGACGGCCAGAAAAAGCAGTGCACCAACTTGGCGGTAACGCAATCTTGTCACTGGCGAAACAACATAAGAATAATAGACGCAGCAACGACGAGGACATATAAAGGATCGGACCGAAGATTCTAAAGATGTTAACGCCGTCGCATTTTGGTAATCGTATAGTGTTAGACTCCTTAGAAACCGCCGTGTTCCAATGTCCTGCGCCAACTTTATGCAGTGGATTATCAATGGTGGGTCAGTTGGATCGTCCATCTCACAGGCAATACGCCCCCTTCTTCATTGGCACGCGCCGTGGAGCAATCCAAAGGCACGTAATGCTACGGGCGATGTGCCAGCGCTGTTTACCGGCTTGAAATTGAGCGCAACTGTGAGCAAGAGCACTACGCGCTAAGGTGTCACAAGGATAGATACATCTAAAGGAGTGCAACGGGCTTGAAATGCTGATGTGTAAGTTCCTATTATTTCAATATGCGTTTCCGGCAGATCAGGCTCGGAAAGATCCTCGGCATTCCATTGATCATCGACTACAGCTGGCTGCCCGTTGTAGTCCTGCATGTCTGGCTCGTATCCGAGTTCTATTTACCGCGGCGAATCGTGCTCACACCCTGGGTCTATCCGGTGGTCGGTGCGCTCATGACGGCGCTCATTTTTGCTTCTGTTCTCATACACGAGCTTTCTCACGCGGTCATTGCACGACTCGAGGGAATTCGGATTGTCGACATTCAGCTTCACGTCTTTGGCGGATGGGCGCGCCTCGAAGGCGAGCCGCGCACGCCAATGGCAGAGCTCCGCGTAGCCATTGCCGGACCGGTAAGCTCCTTCCTTCTGGCACTGCTGTTTCTGATTTGCCTGCTGGTTATCCAGGCGCTCCCCGCGCGCTCGATGTCAATCGGCGCGGCGGCCGAAGTCTGCTTCTATCTATTCTGGGGCAATCTTGTTCTGGCAATGTTCAATCTCATGCCCGGATTGCCTCTCGATGGCGGCCGCGTCATGCGGGCATTGCTCTGGCACCGCCGGAAGGACCTGCTCTCAGCGACCAGGACAGCCAAGCGGATGGGAGTGGCGATCGCCTACATGCTGAGCTCGTACGGAATCTTCTGGGGATTCTGGCGGCGGGACATCCTGACGGCAGTCTGGATGCTGGTCGTCGGTTTCTTCCTCAAGAATGCCGCCGAGAGCGACTACCGGCAACATGAACAGCGTGCAAATCAAGCAAAGACTTCGGAACCTAAACCGGAGTGGTCAGTCGCAGGCACGGTTGGCAGCGTCATGAGCGCGCCACCGGTGACAGTACCGCCGGATATGCGGGTCAGCGATTTCATAGACGGTGTTCTCGCCTCTCATCGCCATACAAGTTTTCCGGTGGCTAGAGAGGGGCGGCTGCATGGCATTCTATCGCTCGAAAAGCTGCGCGAGGTCCCGCGCGAAGTCTGGGAGGAGCGAGCCGTGAGCGATGTCATGGAGCCGATCAATGATTCACTCTTCATTCCCGTGCGCGCTTCGCTCGAGCGCGCGGCTCACATGCTCAAAGACAATGAGTTCGGCCATCTTGCTGTTGTTGACGGCGACGGGATACTGATCGGCTACCTGAGCCAGCGTGACCTGGAGAAGGCCGCGGCCTGAGGTGCCCGTCTTGCCTGCCTTGACGGGCATCGCGGTTCTTGGCTAAGATTGCCACTCGACGGGGCTATAGCTCAGCTGGAAGAGCGCTACAATGGCATTGTAGAGGCCGTCGGTTCGAGCCCGACTAGCTCCACCAAACTCTCACCGAGCAAACTCAGAAATCGCAGCATCTCTCCTAAAGGGACCCTGTCTTAAAAATATCATATAGCCCACTCAGAGGAGCAATTTGGAGTGCGGCGACTTGTCGCCGCTTTTAGTTACCTATTGCAGAATCTATTGAAGAAGAGGGCCTCTCAGCTCCAATACAGCAGCAGGTAACTAAAAGCGGCGACAAGTCGCCGCACTCCAAATTGCTTCCTTGAATAGGCCCAACGATGTTTTTCCGACAAGCTCCCTTAAGGGAGCTAAAAAGATGCTGACGGTTTACACCTGCCACTCGCAAAATGCCCGCACCGCGACGACATCGCATGGCGTCGTTGTCCGCTGCCCCAAGTGGATTCAGGGCGCTCCCAGCGAAGATCACGAATTCAGCTTTTCTGCTAAACAGCTTTGCCGGTGGCGAATGCCGGCGCGATAGCGAAGTCGCGACGAGTGAGTTGATTCCTCATTTTGAGGGGGGCATCTCAAAAAACGGTCGTACCTCGACCGGCGTCCGGCAGGCGACGACAGCCTTGCGGCCCCATGCGAGTGCCTCGTCCAGGTCAGCGACTTCCAGGATCCAAAGGCCTCCCACGTGCTCCTTAGCTTCCAGATACGGTCCGTCCGTAATGAGCACCTGGCCATTGGGCTGCGCCCGCAGCGACTTCGCCTTGGTTTCCGACTGCAGGCCGCCGGCGAAGAACCTGACTCCGGCCGCCATCATTTCCTTGTTGAGTGCGCCGATATCGCGAATTGTCTCTTCCGTTACGGTGGACGGGTCGAAGTTGTCGGGGTGGTGAATGGCAACTAAATATTGCGGCATGATTTTCTCCTGGAACGGTCTCCGGGCGGGCCAGTCTGACCTGCCTTCACTTTGTTAACGAACGGCAGCACCTGGAATTCTACAATTCGTCGTGGACATTTCGCTCTTCCGCCCGGAGTCGTCGCCGAGACCGTGTCGAGGTCGGAGGAGGAGCCGGTTTCGCCGGTGGGGTGCTCACGGCTTTCGCTGGCGCGATGGGTGAGCTGTGCCGTTCGGCAGGTTGCTGTAGGGATCTCGCGCACCTCGAGCGGCATCCGGCAGGCGATGACAGCCTTGCGGGCCCACGCCAGCGCCTCGTCCATGTCAGCGGCTTCCATGTATCGTAAAACCACCAACGTGCTCCTTGGCTTCCAGATACGGGCCGTCGGTGATGAGCACTTCGCCATTGGGCTGCGCCCGCAGCGACTTCGCCTGGCTGGCTGCGCTGAGGCCGCCAGCGAAGATCCTGGCACCAGCAGCTTCCAATTCGTCGTTGAGCACGTTGATATCGTGTACCATCGCTTCGTCCTGTGTGGACGGGTCGAAGTTGTCGGGGAGGATTCCTGCAACCAAATAGTGTGGCATAATTTCTCCTTTTATCCTGTATTCGGTCTTCGGGCGGCCGATCTGACCTGCCTTCATTATGTCGACGAATGGCTTGACCCGAATTCTACAAAGGGTCTAAGTTTTTCCTTCGCCCGCCTTATTTCAAGAATCAACTCTCTCCATTGATTCAATTCGATCGATCGTTGAGCGGCGTCTGGTTTAGCTTTGCCTTCAGCAAATCCTGCTCGCGACGGTTTTCGGTCATCGCAAGGGCGCGTTGCAGCTCTTCGCGCGCTTCGGCAAAGCGTCCCAGCTTTGTGAGCAAATCTGCCCTGACGCTGGGCAGCAGATGATAGTTGGTCAGCGCGGGTTCGGCTGCGAGCGCATCGAGCGCGTGGAGTCCAGCGGCCGGTCCTTGCGCCATTCCGACGGCTACTGCGCGGTTCAGTGCCACGATGGGAGATGGGCTGATCTGAAGCAGGGCGTCATAGTGGAGGACGATCTGCTTCCAGTCGGTCTCCGCTGCAGTCCTGGCTTGTGCGTGGCACGCGGCGATCGCCGCCTGCAGGGCGTACGTGTGGGCGCCGCCACCGAGATCCTGAGCGCGCGCTAGTGCAGCCATTCCTCGCTGAATCTGCGCGTGGTCCCAAAAAGAACGGTTCTGCTCGGACAAGAGGACGGCTTCTCCGGTTGGTCCGCGACGCGCTGCGGTGCGCGATGCCTGCAACTCCATGAGCGCGAGGAGGCCATGGACCTCGGACTCATCAGGAAGAAGCTTTGCCAGCCTGCGGCCAAGGCGGACGCCTTCCACGCACAGTGTTGCCCGCATCCACTCCTCTCCAGAGGTTGCGGTGTATCCCTCGTTGAAAATCAGGTAGACCACAGACAGTACTGATTCAACCCGCTTTCTTAAATCGTCGCCGCCCGGAGTCTCAAAGGGAACATGAGCCTCGGACAGTGTCTTCTTAGCTCGGAAGATGCGCTGGCCCAGCGTCTTCTCCGGCACCAGGAAAGACCGGGCAATCTCGGCTGTAGTAAGACCGCAAGCCACGCGCAAGGTCAGCGCAACCCGCCCCTCGACCGTCAGCACCGGGTGGCAGGCGGTAAAGATGAGGCGAAGAACATCATCATCAATGACCTGGTCCAGAGCTTGATCCATTGCTTCGCCCAGCCGCTGCTGCTGAAACTCCAGTTCCCGCGCAATCTCTTCGTGCTTTAGTTCCAGCATCCGGCTACGGCGCAGAGCGTCGATGGCACGCCGCTTTGCCGCTGTCATCAGCCACGCGGCAGGTTTTTCTGGGATACCTTCGTCCGGCCATCGTTCGAGAGCTGCAACCAGCGCATCCTGAGCGAGTTCCTCCGCAATGCCGATGTCGTGGGTAACGCGGGCAATCCCTGCGATGAGTCGCGTGGACTCGATCTTCCACACGGCCTCGATCGCTTTATGTGTGTCGCTCATGCCTGAATGTTTTTGTACAATTTCTGTGCTACCGACCGGTTATTGTGCCCTATTTGGGCTGTGGCCGAACGCAGATTCAATAACTTACACTGTATCGACGTAGGGATGCGCTGCGAGCCCGACTAGCTCTATTTTGCCCGCCTTTACGTCCTGGTCTTCATCCAATCGACACACCGCCTGAGGTGCTCGTGCATCTCGACCTGAGGAGCGTGATGGATGCGCCCATGCCCCGGCAACACCCACTCGAACTGATAGTTGAGGAGCTTCCGCATCGAGCGCGTCTGCTCGGGCCAGGAGTACCAGGCAACGCTGCGAAAGGCGGTCAGCGTCTCGCGTTCAGGTGACCAGGCGAGATGGTCGCCGGTGAAGAGAAACTTGTTCCGGAGAAGAAGAACGGCGTGTCCTCGGGTGTGACCGGGTGTCGGAATGACTACCAACTGGTCATCGATTCGCACTTCCTCCTCGCCGTCGATGATTCGTTCAATACCCAGGTGAGCAGCACCATCGTCTCGATGCATGATGCGCTCGAGACTGAAGTGGCTTGCGAATCGTTCATGATCGGCAACGTCGTCCCGATGCGTCAGGAACATCAATCGCGCGCCGCCGAGCTCCTCAATCCGCTTGACCAGTGGACCGGCGAATCGGGGCGAGTCGATGAGGACGTTGCCTCCATCTTCCGGCTGGCGAACGATCAGGTAGCTCCATGCGCCGAAACTCGAGCGGGAAGCAAAGCCGTTGAAATAGACATTCTCGGAAAGGCGTTCGGGAAAGGCTTTGACCGCTTCTTTCGCGTCCATGCCGGGCGCGCCGATTGAGGCAGTGGGGCAAGTGATCAACGCCCGGAGTGCAACATCGAGCTCACCGTTCTGTGCGGGTTGATGATAGACGCTCGATTGGCCGCCGTGATCGCGAAAGACGCCCGGGGCAATCTGCCTGCAGGCGTCGCAATCGATGCAGGTGTCGTCGACAAAGAAAGTACCGGGAATGTTCTGCGGGAGCCGCCGCGACAAATCGGCCACGAGACAAGTATCGGTAATTTCGGGGACCGCGCGCAAGGGAGCAATTTGGAGTGCGGCGACCGCTTGAAATCGTGCCGCGGGCTGTCCAGCCTGCGGCAGAGATTCGCAACTAGCCGCTTCTCATTGATCATCCCCTTCGCCACTTTGCCGCAGGCTGGACAGCCTGCGGCACGATTTCAACGGCAGCGCATACTACAGCTTCACAACCAACTTGCCCTGGTTGGTGCCATCGAAGAGTTTGTTCAACGCGGCCGGCGCATTCTCGAGCCCCTCAACCACGTCGAGCCGATACTTCAGCCGCCCCTCCGAATACCATTTCGCGAGCTTGGGTACGGCCTCTGCGGCGCGATGCATGTAGTCGATGACAATAAAGCCTTCAATGCGTGCCCTTTTTGGCAGGATATTTATCAGATTGTACGGACCTGGCACAGGCTTCGTCGCATTGTACTGCGAGATCATCCCGCAGACGGCGATCCTTGCCCGGAGATTGATCATGCTCAGAACGGCATCGAGAATCTCGCCTCCGGTATTGTCAAAGTAGACATCGATTCCACCCCCGCAGCGTTCTCGCAGCGTCTCACGGAGCGGCTCGGTCTTATAGTTGACAGCCGCATCGAAGCCCAGTTCGTCTACGATCCATTGGCACTTCTCGTCCGTCCCGGCAATACCGACAACCTTGCAGCCCTTGATCTTGCCGATCTGACCCACGAGTGATCCAACAGCTCCGGCCGCGGCAGAGACCACCAGCGTCTCACCAGCCTTGGGCTGCCCCACATCAAGCAGTCCGAAGTACGCGGTCAATCCAATATGACCCAGCAGGCCGAGATATGCGGTCAGCGGCGTGTCATCACCTTTAGGCAGCAGCGTCAGTTCACGCGGTCCGCTGACAACATAGTCCTGCCAGCCAAACATGCCTTGCACCTTATCGCCGTGCTCGAAATGAGCATTTCGAGACTCCTCGACAATCCCAACGCCGCCGCCTCTCATGACCGACCCGACCGGCACCGGAGGTACGTATGACTCGACCTCGTTCACCCACCCGCGATTTGCCGGATCGAGCGAAAGGTAGTGATTGCGAACGAGTACCTCGCCTTCCTTCAGATCGGGCACTCCCTCCTCGCGCCATTCGAAGTTCGATTGGCTGAGCATTCCATGCGGTCGGGTCTTGAGCCGCCATTGACGATTTGTTCTCGATGCCATTACACATTCCCCTTTTTCATTTCCGAAGCCAGGTAATCGGTAGCGCGCCAGGCGACCGCAAGGATTGTCAGGGTCGGGTTCTTCTCAGATGCCGACGTGAAGCTGCTGCCGTCAACCACAAAGAGATTGCGCACCTCGTGCATTTGTCCGAAGCCGTTGAGTGCCGATCGTTTTGGATCGTCTCCCATGCGGCAAGTGCCATGCTCGTGAATTGCGCTGCCTGCCGTATCCGTACGACCACGTTGCAGATCGAATATCTCAGCTTTGGCCTCGTGAAGCATCATTTCACACGTATCAAACATCTCGTCGACCATCTTCTTCTCGTTTTCAGCGTTGCTATAGACGATCTTCGGCAGGGGAACTCCGTACTGGTCATTCGGCGTACCTTCGACGGTAACGTAGTTGCTCGCCCGCGGGAGCGTTTCTCCAAACGGGTGCAGCTCCATCCAGGCAGGATAGTGTCGCCTGACGTTGCGTTTGTAAGCTGCGCCGAAGCCTTCGATGCCATGAGCGAAGTGGCCCGCGCCCATGAGGCACCCGCTATTCCAGAACTGCATTCCAAAGCCGCGGAGATAATCACGCTTGCGTCCGCGATGATTGAAGCGGGGCATATAGACGTGCGCGCCGCCGATGCCGTCATCGTTCATCGACTCGCGACCATACAGTTCAGGCATGAATGCCCGCACATGAATACGGACCTGCTCGCAGAGATACTTGCCAATGACGCCTGAACCGTTGCCTATCCCGGTTGGATATGTCTTCGACTTTGAATTCAGAAGAATCCGGGTCGAGTCGATGCAGCTTGCGCCGAGCACTACGACACGTGCTCGAACCTGCTGCTCGACCCTGGTGTTGCGGTCAAAATACTGGACTCCACTCGCGCGGCCTTCGTTGTCAACCAGAATGCGGGCGGCCACTGCGTTGCTCCGAACCTCGAGTTTTCCGGTCTTGAGTGCCGGCTCGATCAGGTAGTCCCCGGCATTAAAGAAGCTCGATGTATCACAGCCATCGCCGCACCTGCCGCAATAGTGGCATTGTGGGAATCCGCCGTGCGAACGGGTGAGAATCGCACGCCTGATGCGAACCATCGGGATATCAACCCGAGCCGCTGCGCGCTTGAGCAGGTGTTCGCAGCATCGAAGATTTGGCGGAGGCAGATGATACCTGCTCCCCGGCAGCGAGTCGGAATCGTCATCGCCGCCGCAGACGCCAATCAACTGATCGACCCGATCATAGTAGGGGGCAATATCCTTGTAGTGAAACGGCCACGGAATTTCCCAGCCGTCGCGATCTGCAGCTCTGAAATCAAGCTCAGAATATCGAAGGCTCACCCGCCCCCAGACGTTCGTCTTTCCGCCAAGCCCCCAGACACGATAGAGCTCAAACGGCTGTCCCGGCGGTGTGATGTAGGGTTGTTCACGAGTGCTGAGGAAGAAATCGTAGGGCTTCTCGCCGTGCTCAATTCGCTCGCGACGCTCGTACGGCCAGACGTGAATCCAGTAATCCTTCTTCTCGAACTTCTTGCCGGCATCGAGAAGCAGGACATTGACGCCCTGCCGTGTGAGATTCCAGGCCGCCATGCCACCAGAGGCACCCGATCCGATGACAACGACGTCGTAGACCTTCTGTGAGCTGATGACCTGCATGGGTAACTCCTGGGCCAGCTCCATAGGAAAGGGCGCCCACTGGCTTAGTATGGAGTGCGGCGAGGCCACCTCTCGCCGCTTTTGATTTAGATACTGCAGTGATGAAGAAGGACTGAGGCGTGTAAATCATGATCCTGCAGTAACTAACACAAAAGCGGCGACAAGTTCGCCGCACTCCATACTAAGCCGGTCGACGCGGTTCACTGATCAGGCCCGCTTTCATTTCTATTGACTCGCAGGCCGATTGTCAACTACTTTGCGCTGCATGAATCGTCGAGAGTTCCTGCAGCAATCCGCGGTCATTAGCGTCACGGCATCAACATTCATGAGGGGCGTCAACTGGCCAATCGGATGTTTCAATCGTCCCTGGACACAGTGGAGCTACGACCAGACGCTCGATTCGATAAAGGCGGCCGGATATCATCTCACCGGCCTCCTGACACGGACCAAAGACGACCCCTTCATTGCGGCCGATGCCACACCTGCTTATCTCGAGAGCCTGAAGAAGAAGATTGCGGCTCGAGACCTCAAGGTCAACATGGGCGCCCTGCGCAGCCGCCACTCGATTCCACTCGAAGATTCGATACGCGACGTGCACATCCAGATCGACAACGCTCGCATCCTCGGGCTCGAATACCTGCTCACTTTCGGCGTCGATGACGCCTCCCAGCAGGATCACTACTTTCGCGTCATGAGCGATGCGGCTCAATACGCTCAGTCGCAAGGGCTGAAACTCGTCACGAAGCCTCACGGGGGGAGCAGTGGCGCGGCTGATGACATGCTGCACACACTTGAACGAGTCAATCATCCGAACTTCAAGATCTGGTTCGATGCGGGCAACATAATCTACTACACGGGCAAAGACCCGGTGAAGGAGCTGGAGCCGATAGCGCGTCACGTGTCAGGCTTCTGCGCAAAAGACTGTGGGTCAGTCAAAGGTGAAGTCATGATCCAGTTCGGAACCGGAAAGGTTGACTTCAAATCAGTCTTCGGCGCGCTAAAGGCTGCCGGTTTTAGCGGCCCTGTAATGGTGGAATGCTGCGCAATTGCCGCCACCCCGGAAGAGACAGCTGCAAATGCACGAGCCAATCGCGAATTCCTCGAAAAAGTCTTCGCCAGTGTGAGCTGAAGGCAATCCAGACTCACTTCTCCAAACATAGCTTCGTTTTGAAGAAGTTTGCTAGAATCGCGAAATGAGTGCTCCCATCACCAGGGCTATAGGCATCGATCTTGGAGGAACCAAAATCGCCGCCGGCGCCGTCGATGTCGCAACTGGAGAAGTCAGTGGCCAGGAGGTTGTTCCTACCGAAGCGCACCTCGGACCTGCCTCGGTGATTGAGCGGATGGCTCAGGTTGTCAAATCTGTTCGACAGAAACTCGGAAACGACGAAGTAATCGCCTGCGGATTGGGTCTGCCAGGACTGCTCGATCTCGCAGCAGGAGAAACGATCTTCCTCCCCAACCTCGCCGGGGATTGGCATCACTTACCGGTTGCAGCCGATCTCACCGAGAAGACAGGCCTCCGCACATTTCTGATCAACGATGCGAGAGCCTTCACCCTCGCCGAGGCGACATGGGGAGCCGGCCGGGGAGCTTACACCGTGATCGGGATGACGTTGGGCACGGGAATCGGCGGAGGGATCGCCATTGGCGGCCGCATCCATCTCGGAACCGATGGTTCGGCGGGTGAAGTGGGCCATATGACGATTGAGCCGGAAGGAGCAGATTGCGGGTGTGGCAATCGGGGCTGTCTCGAGACGCTGACCAGCGGTCCGGCGATCACTACCTTGGGCGTCAAGGCTGTGCTGCAGGGTTTGACCACCCGGATCGGAGATCTTGTAGGGCAGGACCTCAACAAGATAACTCCTGAGACGATCATGCGCGCCGCCGAGGGTGGAGACGTAGTGGCCCGCAAGATTCTCAACCGGGTCGGCACCAATCTCGGGATCGGAATTGCGAGCCTGGTGACGATTCTGAATCCCAACCGTGTTGTTATCGGAGGCGGAGTTGCGCGACTCGGAGACTGGCTGCTCGGCCCGGCTCGCGAAGAGGTCAAGCTGCGTTGTCACGTGACGCCGCTGGATGCCTTGAAGATTGTACCGGCGGAGCTGGGAGACAATGCGGGCATGGTTGGCGCGGCGATGTGGGGGGTTCACAAACTGCAGGATCAAAAGTGATTTTCTTCGGCGAGGTGTTGAATGTATTGCCCAAGATGCGGTCAGCAACCTGCCTATGAGGCTCTTCGCTTTTGTCCGGCTTGCGGACTCAGGCTCGATGGCGTAGCGGAGTTGCTCGCGTCCAATGGCGTGCCAGCTTCCCTCAGTCAGGGGGAGGTAACCGGCGATGCGCCGAAACGGCTCGGGATGAGGCAGGGGGCTAAGCTCATGCTGTTCAGCCTGGTCTCGATTCCGCTTTTCTTTGCAGCCTGCTTTCCTTTCGACTCACCAGTGCCGCTGCTTTTTCCTCTGACGATTTTCCTGGCCGGGCTGGCGTGGCTGAGCTATTACAAGGTGTTTGGGGCTGACCTTTCGGGAGCGCCCGAGCAAAAGGCTATCAGGCCGGCGGCCCCGGTCAACATCCTGCGTCAACCAGAGCCCTACGTTGCGCCTGTGAGTGATCAGCCGCAAAGCGTTACCGAGCCGACCACGCGGTTCTTCCATCGAACCTAGCGATTCATTTTTGTCTGGAAGAGTTACCGGCGCCGGAGGTTGTCGCGCCAACGGCGCGACCTCAAATAGCCCAGGGCGAAGCCCTGGGTATGGATGGCCAACAATCGCTCGAGGCCCATCGGGCCAACATTGCCCCTTTGGGGCGTGGCGGTCCGCGCGCGATTAACCACCCAGGGCTTCGCCCTGGGCTTTTTCAGGTCGCACCTTTGGTGCGACATGGCACGTTCTACTTGAGGGCCTGGGAGCCGTTGGGCTTCAACCACTGGTCGAACCAGTCGAGCACAGTCTTATACCAGAGCTCGCTGTTCTGCGGCTTACTCACCCAATGCCCCTCATCCGGAAAGTAGAGAAGCTTTGACGGCACGCCCTTCCTCTGCAGCGTCGTGAAGAGCTGAAGCCCTTCTCCCACCGGCACGCGATAGTCGAGCTCGCCATGCACAACCAGCGTCGGCGTCTTGAAATTCTTTGCGAAGAGATGCGGCGACCACTTCTGATAGAGCTCCGGATGCTCCCACGGTGTTCCCTTGAATTCCCACTCCGGGAACCAGAGCTCCTCCGTGGCGCCATACATACTTGTCAAATTGTAAACACCGGCATGAGAAACAAGGGCCTTGAAGCGGTCCGTATGCCCGAGTATCCAATCGACCATGTAACCGCCATATGAGCCTCCAGCCGCGCCCAGACGGTTGGCATCGACATAGCCCTGTTGAACCATGTAGTCGACGCCCTTCATCAGATCTTCGTAGACGGCGCCGCCCCAGTCACCACTGATCTGTTCAGTGAAAGCCTGACCATATCCGGTCGAACCGTGCGGATTGATCATGACCGTCACGTAGCCACGCGCCGCAAAGACCTGCGGATTCCACCGGTAGCCCCAGGAATCCAGCCAGGCACCCTGAGGTCCTCCATGAATCAGCAGAACCATCGGATACTTTTTCGCAGGATCGAAGTTCGGCGGCTTGATGATGTATCCATGAATGGTCGAGGCCCGGCCGCGGCCAACATCCGCACTGGCCTTCAGCCCTCCTGCTTTGACAGTGTGAGTCACTGGCTCGCGCGCGCCTGCAAACTTGAACTCTTCCGCCGGCTTGAGGTCCACTCGAGCCAGCAGATCAGAGTTCATTGTCGAAAGCTGCGATACCCCCTGGCCATCCGCGCCGGCCTTGAAGACCTCTGCCGGCACATTGAGGCTCGATCGCGTGAACGCCAGGGTTCCATTCTTCGAGACGGTCACTTCCGCGTTGGTTGCTCCGGCGATGATCGGTTTGATCACTCCATCCAGAGAAGCGATGTAGATTGTCTCGTGTCCCTTATCTTCGGCAGAGAGATACATCTGCTTGCCGTCAGCCGCCCACACCAATTCCCCAACCCAGTGGTCGAAACCCTTTGAGATATCCTTCGAGATTCCCGAGCTCCGATCGTAGAGCATGAGGCGGAAACGGTCAGATTCGTATCCATTTCGAGCCTGCGAACGATAGGCAATCCAGCGCCCGTCGGGTGAGTAACGTGGCGTGGTGTCGGATCCAGGGTTGTTGCCGGTGATCCGCCGCGCCTCGCCGCCGGAAGCGGAGACGAGGAAGAGATCGTTGTTTGTGCTGATCGCGCCTACGCGCTCCGTGTCCCGCGCAAAGCATATCTCCTTGCCATCCGGCGCGAAGTCGAACGCCGTCGGATCGCCAAGAGAGAAGGGAGGAACATCATAGTCGCCTGGTGTCAGGTCGCGAGCATCGCCACCGCCTGAGGCAACGACGAAGAGATGGCTGCGCTTGCCTTCCTTGAAGGCATTCCAGTGGCGGAAGAGAAGGCTATCGGCGATCTTCGCTTTTACTTTGCTCTTCGTCGCAGCATCTTCGCGATCCTCAGAGCACTTGAGCGTCTGGCATGCAGGATAGACATCGGTTGTGAAGGCGAAGAGCTTGCCATCGGGAGACCAGATGAACTCGGCCACGCCCAACGGCGCGTTGGTCACTTGTACCGGATTCGCACCGCCTGCATCGGCAACATAGATTTGCGGCGAGCCCGCTCGCGTCGACAGGAAAGCTATGCGGCTGCCATCTGCTGACCAGCGCGGCGAATCATCGTTCTTTGCCGAAGTGATCAATTGCTTGACCGCGCCACCGGCGGTTGAGGTTACCCAGATGCTGCGTTTGCCGGAGTTCAGGCCTTTATCGATGACGTTGACTACATAGGCAACACGCTGGCCATCGGGCGAGATCTGAGGATCGGCAACACGCTTGACGGCCATGAGGTCGTCGAATGTGAGTGGTGAGCGCCCCTGAGCAAGCGTTAGTATTGGTAATGCTGCCAGCAGCAGCCACATGAATGAGATCCGCGATTTCATAACTTCTCCTTTACGCTCGTCGGCAAACTTGTAGGGGCAGGGCTTGTCCCTGCCCGCCCGGCGCCGTCTGGCGCCGGTAATCTTGATCAGGAGCGGAGATTGTCACCCGCGCCAGACGGCGCGGGACGGGCAGGGACAAGCCCTGCCCCTACAATGTTGCTTCGAATCCGGCGACTCATCTACTTCTGCGGCAGCGCGAAGGTGAAGAGCGTCGAGTTCGATGGGATCGTCACGAACTGCCTGCCATTGACAGCATAAGTCATCGGTGAGGCCCATACTGCCGCGCCCGTCTGGCGATGCCACAATTCCTTGCCGTTCTGCGCATCAACCGCAATCAAATAACCATCCATATCCCCGGCAAACACAAGGCCGCCCGCCGTCGAGACCGTTCCGGCCCAGGGCGGCGTGTGGTATTTGAACTCCCATTTTAACTCACCCGTCCGAGGATCGAGGGCCCGAAGCGCTCCGTAGGCGCCGTCCCCCGGGACCGGCTGAGCACCGCCGGCAAACCATGTTCGGCCCTGCTGATACGGCTGCGGCACACTGAAGAACTTGTCACACTGCTCCCTCGTGACGACGTAATAGAGTCCCGTCTGAGGATTGTAGGAAGGCGACCACCAGTTGGTCGAACCGACGACCCCGGGACAGACATAATTGCCTTCGGGAGTGGGGTCGGTATTGGGCAGAACCTCCGGCCTTCCATCGGGCTTGATACCCTTCGCCCAGGTGACCCTGGCAAATGGCTTTCCGAGAAGGAATTCACCGGTCGTCCGGTCGAGCACGTAATAGAAGCCGTTGCGATTGGCCTGGACCATCAGCTTCCGCGGGCGACCGCCAAACTCGAGATCGAGGAGCATCGGCATCTCGTTCGCGTCCCAGTCGTGCACATCATGTGGCGTGAACTGGAAATACCAGCGCAGCTTCCCTGTGTCGGCATCGAGCGCCACAACACTGCAGCTGTAGAGATTGTCGCCGCCGCGCTCGTCGCCGTAGAAATCCGGCCCCGGGTTGCCCGTTCCCCAGTAGATCAGATTCAGCTCGGGATCGTATGTGCCTGACATCCATGCTGGAGCGCCGCCGGTCTTCCACGAGTCTCCATGCCAGCTGTCATGCCCTTTCTCACCCGGCCCTGGAATGGTGTAGAAGCGCCAGGCGCGCTTACCCGTCTCTGGCTCGTAGGCCTCGATGTATCCCCGGATTCCGTTCTCACCGCCCGAGACACCGACAATGATCTTGTCCTTCACCGCGAGCGGCGAGATGGTGAAGAAGTAGCCTTTCTTGCGATCTTCCGACTCGACATCCCAGACAACGCGCCCCGTCTTCTGATCGAGCGCGATGACGTGAGCATCAAGCGTCGCCATGAATAGCTTGTCACCCAGCGCCGCAAAACCGCGGTTGGCTCCGTTCACTTTTTCAGGCAGCTTCCGCTGGTAGCGCCATAACTGCCTGCCCGTGGCCGCATCGAGCGCGAAGGCGCGATTGTCCTGGGCAGTGACGTACATGATTCCATCGATCACCAGCGGCGTGGCCTGGAAGTTGCCCGTCGCGCCAGTCTGAAACGCCCATTCCATCCCGAGCTGCGACACATTATCGCGGGTGATCTGATTGAGATGGCTGTAGCGCTGACCGGTGTAGTCGCCGGAATAGGTGAGCCAGTTGTGCGGCTCGCTTGTCGCCTTCTTCAACCGCTCGAAAGTCACTTGCGCAGGCGCCGGCAGGGCGATCAGTACAACAAGAATAATCGTCAATCGTTTCATTTCTAATTCCCGCGCAGGCTGTCAAGAAAGGCAACGAGGTCGCGGAGATCCTTCTCACTCAGCGATCGCTCGTCGTAGGCAGGCATAAGTGATTTGCGATCGTGGAGGACTTCGCGGAGATCCCGCTTCTGCAGAAGGTGATACTTCTCGCCCTGATCCATCAATTGCAGGGTGAAGGTATCTTCGTTCTTTCGTACGCCGGTTGTCCGTTTCCCGTCCCTGTCGACGGCAACCACCGTCTCATAGCCCTCAGCAATCACCTTGCCTGGATCGCGAATCGACTCGATCAGACTCCGCACGGATCGCGACGCTCCGATGCGCGACAGGTCGGGTCCGAAACGGCCACCTCGGCCCTTGACCACATGACAGCTGGCGCAGGCAGAGCTGCCGAAGAATATCTTCTCCCCATTCGCGAGGTCACCCGTCACCGGGGCGGCAGTCCTCGCGCTCAGGCTGCGAAGAAATGAGACGAGCTGCCACGCTTGATCTTCAGGACAACCGCACGCCGGCATCTCAGTGCCGGGAATGCCATTAGTGATGTTGCGAAAGATTGCGCCATCGGTCATCACCGTGAAGCCAGCGGCCGCTCGCCAGATCCGGACCGCGACCGCCTCCGCGAGCGTCGACTCCATGACAGTACGCGCAGTCGAGAACGAACTGCCTCTGACCCTGCGCGATTGCTTTGGCATCGCCGGCAACAGGATTCTTTGGCTCCTTCTGTTCCTGAGCACCGACCATTCCAGCGAGGATCAGCGCCAAAGCTATTGCCGGGTTGAACAGTCTAAGCGTCTTCAAGATGGTGGGATTCTACAAGAGAGGGCCTCAAAGGTCACTCTGCCGGCAAACGTGGCGCGGGCTGTCCAGCCTGCGCCAAATTCTCGCCTCTATTGGCTCGCGCTCTCATCTGTCAAACTGCAGAGATGAACTTTTGCCGCAGGCTGGACAGCCTGCGGCACATTTGTGGCTCCAAATCTTGACAACAACTTAACTCAAGATTAATCTCGGGCCGCTCTATCCATCACCACAACATAACTTCCGGACGCGTCTAAGATTGCGAAAGGAGTGCCTCATGCGAAGCAGACTCGGACTTGCTCCAGTTGTCTGGTTGATCTTTGTGTGTGCTCTTACTTCTGTCGTCACCGGACAATCACGCTCAGGAACAATATTTGGACTCGTCTCGGATTCGGCTGGAGCCGTCATTCCAGGCGCAACCGTGACCGTCACCGAACAAAAGACGAATCTCTCGCGCGTCCTGACGAGCGATTCGAACGGACGCTTTCTCGCAAATCTGCTGCCGCCCGGAAAGTATGACATCAAGGTTACCAGCGCCGGCTTCAAGGCAATGGAGGTCAAAGACCTCCTCCTCGAGATCGAGGACAATCGAGAGCTCAACTTCACGCTCTCGCCAGGCTCGGTGGAGACCTCGACAACGATCCAGGCTGAGTCGGTCGAAATTCAGCGCGCCGATGCTTCGCTTGGCCAGGTAATCCACGAGCGCCAGGTTGCCGATCTTCCACTCAATGGCCGCAATTTCGTTCAACTCGGCACGCTCGTTCCGGGTGCAGCTAAAGGTGAGGGAACGTTCTTCAATAATCGCGGCAACACCGAAGTCTCGATTCGCGGAAGCGTCTCGCTCTCGGTGCAGGGCATGCGCGAGAATTCCAATGACTGGCTGATCGACGGAGTCGACAACAACGAATTGACGGCGGGAGCGATCTCGATTCTGCCTTCGATCGACGCCATTCAGGAATTCAAGGTCATGACCTACAACTACTCCGCCGAGTATGGAAGCCGCGCCGGCGCGACGGTGATCGTCAACATCAAGTCGGGAGGCAACAAGTATCACGGGACGCTCTTCGAGTTCCTGCGTAACGATGTGCTCGACGCAAGGAACTTCTTCGATGGGCCGCAGAAGGGCAAATACAATCAGAACCAGTTCGGCGGCTCAATCGGCGGCCCGATCATCAAGGATAAAACATTCTTCTTCGGTGACTACCAGGGCACGTCGATTCGCCAGGGGCTGACGTTTCTTTCGCAGGTCCCGACGCTCGCCATGAGATCGGGCGATTTCAACGAGGCATTCCCCGGCGCACCGCGGCGAATCATCTACAATCCGAAGTCAACGCATATCGACCCGACCACCGGGCTTCAGGTTCGCGATCCATTCCCGAATAACAAGATTCCCGCCGACATGCTCGACCCGATCGGCGTCAAGCTCCTCAACCTGTTTCCACTGCCAACCTTCACCGATCGACTCGCCGGCAACTATCTCTCGAATCCGGTGCGGCGGTTCGACCAGCACTCTTTCAATGTCCGGGTCGATCACAACTTTTCGGCCAAAGACGCCTTCTTTGGCAGGTTCAGTTACGACCACGCCACGCAGTTCTTCCCGAATGGCCTTCCGGGATTCGGCTCCGGACCGGCATCGGCATTCAGTACCACCGATTTCAAGACTGAGGCGCGTAACGTAGCCATTTCCGAGACGCATACTTTCTCTGCGACGATCATCAACCAGGTAACATTTGGATTCAATCGCGTCTTCAACACCATGGCGTCGATCGGACAGGGAACCAACAAATCCCAGGAGTTGGGCATTCCGGGAGCCAATCTCGGCGATTTTGTAACCTCGGGTCTGACGAACATCGGGCTCAGCGGCGGCTACAATCGCCTCGGGGACAGGCTCTTTACGCCGTTCCAGGGCGGCACCAACATCTACCATCTCTTCGACACGCTGAGTTATGTCCACGGCGCGCACAACCTGAAGATGGGCGGCGCCATCCGCTTCATGCAGATGAACACGCTTGGAATCACCTGGCCCGCGGGCAATTTCAATTTTGACAACCTCTTCACCGCGGGCTTTACGCGCAGCGGGGGCCCTGGATAGCAACACCGGGAACCCGATCGCCAGCCTGCTCATGGGTTTTCCGACGAGCGGATCGCGATCGAATCAGTTCAATGGCTATGTGATCGGCAGACGCTGGCGTGAATATCGCGGATTCGTCGATGATACATGGCAGATTTCACCGCAACTGACCCTCGATCTGGGGCTGGCGTATGACGTGACCACGCCTCCGACCGAGGTCGCCGACCGTCAGGCCAACTTCGATGCAGCCACGGGAAAATTCCTGATACCGGGATCCAATTCAGGCTCGACCGCGGGAGTCAAGACTGACTACGGTGATATTCAGCCGCGCATCGGATTTGCGTGGAGTCCGCGCGGCAGCAAGGCTACGGTTCTGCGCGGAGGCTACGGCATCTTCTACGATGTTTCGGGAAATGGTGGGGTGCAGGGACTCTACCTGAATCCGCCGTATACATCCGAGCTGGGCTTCACCAGTAATAATATCGTTCCCGTGCGTACGCTGCAGACGGGATTCGCCCCGGTGGCCCCTCCCGTACCGGAGACCTATACAGGAAACCTGGTTCTCTACCAGCTGGACTACCAGCAGGGTCTTGTCCAGCAGTGGAACCTCAATGTGCAGCGTGAGCTGCCGTCAAGCGTCATACTGACGGTGGCGTATGCTGGTACGCGAGGCACGCACATTCAGGATAAGGGCTTCAACACGAACACTGCGCCGGTAGGGCCAGGCTTCAACACTGCGGCGCGCCGGCCATTCCCGCAGTACAATAACTTCAACGCGATTCTCAGTCGTGGCGATGTCAACTATCACTCGCTGCAGGTAAAGAGTGAAAAGCGGTTATCACACGGACTCTATTTCCTGCTTTCCTACACCTACAGCAAGTCGCTGAACAATGGGCTTACTCAGAATGTAGGGGTGAATACCGGGATTAAGTACTATCCGCTGCTGGTGCCGCCCAACTCGGACAAAGGGCTTGCCGACACAGATATTCGACACCTCCTTTCAGTAAGCTACATCTATGACCTGCCGTTTGGCCGGGGGCGCGCTTACCTCAGCAATCTCCACGGAATCGGCCAGGCCGTCCTCGGAGACTGGCAGTTGAACGGCATCACGCGCTTCCGCACCGGTTATCCACTCTCGATGTCGACCAGTGTCAATCAGTCGGGTACAGCGCTCGGCAACCGTCCGAACCGTATCTGCGATGGCGGCCTCGATTCGGGCGACCAGACCGTCGACCGGTTCTTTGACACTACCTGCTTCGTGACTCCGGCAACCGGCACGCTTGGCAACGCCGCACGAACAACGCTCACCGGGCCAAGGCAGGTCAACTTCGACTTTTCGCTCTTCAAGACCTTCCGCATCCGTGAAGGCAGTGATATCCAGTTCCGGACCGAGTTCTTCAATATCTTCAACCATGCGCAGTTTGATCTGCCCGGGACGACGGTGGGAGCTGCCAACTTCGGAAAGGTCCAGGCGACGATCAACACTTCGCGCCAGATTCAGTTCGCGTTGAAGTTCAGGTTCTAGCCGCGAAGAATGCAAAAAAGAGGTCGCGCGAGTCTGTGGTTTTTGCGACTCTTTGCGGTTCTGACTTCCTCAACTTATGAAACATCTGAGCCATGCGCTGCTGCTCCTGCTGTCACTTGTGTGCGTCGATGTCTCCGCGCAACAGGCATCACAGCGGCGCGTGATCATCGATACAGATCCAGGAGTGGATGATGCATTCGCCCTACTTCTGGCCTTACGTTCGCCCGATCTGCGCGTCGAGGCAATAACAGTTGTCGCCGGGAACGTCCCTGCGGAAATAGGACTTCCGAATGCCCTGCGTATGGTTGAGATCGCCGGACGCACCGATGTCCCGGTGGCGGTGGGCGCGCGAGCGCCTCTCCTGAGAAAGCTGGTCACTGCGACATATGCTCATGGGGATAACGGTCTCGGCGGCGTGTCGTTTCCAGAACCCAAAACCAAACCTACATCCGAGACCGCCGTCGATCTCATGCGGCGGATCATCAGGAGTAATCCTGGAGAGGTCTCAATCATTGCCATCGGCCCCTTGACCAATCTGGCAATGGCCATACAAGGGGACAGAGAGCTCGCCAGAATGATCCACGAGATCGTCATCATGGGCGGCTCGCTGTCAGGTGGAAACACCTCGCCTTCGGCTGAGTTCAACATCTACGTTGACCCGGAAGCGGCGCGAATTGTGTTTCAGGCAGGGATTCCTCTGACGATGGTGGGTCTGGATGTGACTCGCAAGGCAACGCTCACAGAAGAGCACGTAAAGATGCTCGAAGCCGGCAGGGACCCGGTAAGCCAGGCGGCGGCGCGTCTTGCTCGTAACGGCCTCAATCGCGCTAAGGAGCGCGGTGCGACAACGGGGCCTGCCATGCACGATCCTCTCGCGGTCGCTGCGTTCCTGGATAAATCCATCCTCAAACTATCCGAGCTCTATGTCGACGTCGAGACGACGGGTGAGCTTACGGCAGGCGAAACGGTTGGCTACCGGCGAGCTCCACTCCGCCGTTCAGCGCCCTCACTCTCCCAATCGCCAACTGCCAACGTGATAAGTGAAACGCTCACTCCCAACGCGAGCGTCGGCCTCGATGTTGATGTCGAGAAATTCTTCAGGTTATTCATCGGCCGCCTGGCGGGCAGCGCCGCGCCGAAATAGAACTCACCATAGGAGAAAGCATGAGCCAGATCGAGGTTGTCGGACTCGGAAGTTGCACCGTCGATTTCTTTGCGCTGGTCCCAAAGCTCATCGGCGCCGACGAGAAGGTCAATGCCAACCGGCTTGAGATTCATGCCGGCGGAGTCACGGCGAACAATCTGACACAGGTTGCTCGCCTGGGAGCGAGCGCCGGATGGTTCGGCCTCATTGGAGATGATGCGAACGGCCGGATCATTATGGAGGCCTTCGCAGATGACTCAATGGATACGAGCGCGGTTGAGGTAGTCAGGAACGAGTTGTCGTCACTCACCTGGATTCCAGTCGACTCTCAGGGGGAACGATGCATATATATGTTTCCCAACGTCACCGCGAAGGTCACGCCGCAGCAGATACGGGAGCGCTTCGCCGCCTATATCAAGCAGGCCAGGCATCTTCATACTGAGGCATCTCAGCTGCCGCTGCCTCCGGTCCTCGAAGCGATTCGCATCGCCAGGGACGCCGGTGTCAAAGTGATCTTCGATCTGGATGTCGATCCTACCTATTTCGTCCAATCCGGTCTTGGCACCGAGGCCGATCTCATGGAAGCGCTGCGTCTCACAGATGTGTTGAAGCCATGCAAGGCGGCCGCGCGCGATCTGACAGGTGAGTCAGACTACTCGAAGATTGCCGCAAAGCTGCTGACACTAGGGCCTGGGACGGTGGCAATCACCATGGGTGGCGAAGGATCGTTGATTGCTTCGGGTGATTCAATGATTCAACGGCCGGCGTATCGCGTTGATGTCGTCGACACGACGGGAGCTGGAGACGCATATATGGGCGGCCTGTCGTATGCGCTGCTGAGAGGGTGGCCTCACGACACCGTTGCCTCATTCGCCAACGCCTGTGCAGCGCTCTGTTGCACGAAGGTCGGAGCGCGGGCCATGTCGACTCTCCCCGAGGTCGAGAAGCTCGTTGCCAGCGGCGCCGCAGGCTAGGAGGTACCGGTGCCAGACGGCACCGGTTCATTCTATTCGGGCATATCGCAGGATGCGAGAATGCAGCCAGGGGCAAGCGCATCCCGTAAGGGATGCAAGAAGGTAGCCAGGGGCAAGCGAAGCGCAGCCCCTGGAATGCTTGGCGGAGAATCCTTGCGCCCTGAAAGGGCGCGAGACCTCTCCTGATTGACCAATCTCTTTAGTCTGGCGTCCCTCCAGGACGCGGTTCTTTCTCGTACGATTCCAGGGGCTGCGCTTCGCTTGCCCCTGGCTACCTTCTCGCATCCCTCCGGGATGCCCGAGAATGCCCCTGGCTACATTCCTGCATCCCTTACGGGATGCTACGCAGCCTATTGGTGAAACTGACAATCGCGCGGAGGGACGAGGATGTTCGTACCGACAACTTTTGCGATAGCCCTGACTATGATCCTGATCAGCACCGCATGCTGGGGTTCCTGGGCCAACAGTTACAAACTGACGAAGAATTACAGGTTCGAACTCTTCTACTGGGATTACGCCGTAGGGCTGCTCATCATCTCCCTGATTCTCGCTTTCACTCTCGGATCGATTCATTCCGACAACACAAGCTTCCTCGCCAACGTCAGGTCTGCCGACACGAGCAACATCGTCTACGCCATGCTCGGAGGCTTTATCTTCAATATCGCCAGCATCCTTTTGGTTGCTGGAATCGAGATGGCCGGGCTGGCGGTGGCCTTCCCCGTATCGATCGGGATCGCGCTCGTCGTAGGCGTCATCATGAGTTACATCATTCAGCCCAAGGGCAACGTCGTCTTCCTCGGAATCGGCGTGGCTCTTGCCGTGCTTGCTGTCATCATGGATGGCAAAGCCTACGCCAGCCTGCCGCGATCCGGTGCGGCAGTATCGCGCAAGAGCCTTATTATCTGTGTTATCTCAGGCCTTCTAATGGGCTCTTTCGCACCCTTCGTGACGCGGGCGATAACTGCGGGAAACGCACTCGGCCCTTACAGCATCGGGGTCTTCTTCACCCTCGGCGCGCTTCTCTGCTGCTTCATCTTCAACATTTACTTCATGAAACATCCTCTGGTCGGAGCGCCAGTGGACTTCTCCGGCTACTTTGCGGCGCGTCCAGTCGACCATTTGTTCGGTCTCCTTGGTGGCTTCGTCTGGGGGATCGGCGGGGTCTTCAACTTTGTCGCGGCGAGCTTCGTCGGGGTGGCCATCTCGTACGCAATCGGGCAGGCATCGCCGATGGTTGCCGCACTCTGGGGTGTCTTCGTCTGGCACGAATTCCGCGGGGCGAACAAACAGGCGAAGATCTACCTCGCGATTATGTTCGTCTGCTATCTTCTGGCATTGATCGTCATCGCGGAGGCATACGCCCGCGCCTGAGCTCCCGCAGGAAGGCTGTCATTATGCGAAGACCTTGTTGGTACCTGCTTGCAGCGGTCCTGGCGACATCACTTCTTCCCACTCCGGCTCTTGCCCAGAAACTGAAGATCATCGTCGATCAGGACGCACGGGGGCCTGCCTCAACCGATATGCAGTCGATCCTCATGTTCCTGCAATCGCCGGACGTTGACGTGCTGGGCATTACGCTCGTAGCTGGCGATCAATGGGTCAAGGAGCAGACGCAGAGAACCCTGCGAGCCGTGGAGATCGCCGGACGCACGGATGTGCCGGTCGTCCCTGGCGCCGAGCATCCACTGATCAACTCGAAGGAAGAGTCAGAGATGTGGGAGAAAAGGTACGGCGAGCTTTCGTTTAAAGGCGCCTGGACCCCTCGCTTCTATCACCCTCCTGACGTCATTCCGGAACTCGTCGAGGGCAAGCCTTCGACCAGGCCATCAAGTGAGCATGCGGTCGATTTCATCGTCCGAATGGTTCATCAGTACCCGGGCCAGGTGACGCTCTGGGCCGGAGGACCGCTAACCAACATCGCACTCGCACTGCGAATGGATCCTGAGGTTGCTACGCTTGCCAAAGAACTGGTCCTCATGGGGGCGGGATTCAATGTTGACAAGGGCGGCATTCACCGAATCAACGGACGGCGTGAGTTCAACTGGTGGTTCGATCCGGAAGCTGTCCACATAGTCATGCATGCGCCGTGGAAAAAGATCACGATCACGCCGGTCGACATTTCCGTCAAGACCACGCTTGACGACAGGATCAAGGGTGCTATCGCGAAGGCTGACACGCCGCTGGCGAAGTATCTGACTCAATTCTCGCGCGGCAGCTATATGTGGGATGAGATATCGGCTGCAGCTATCCTCGATCCGAGTATCATCACCAGACAGCAGGAGCTCTACGTCGACATCGACATAGATCACGGCGGAGGGTACGGCCAGACCATCTTTGTGGAAAAAGAGGTCAAGGTGCCGCCGGGCTGGCCTCTCTCGACCGTGCAGTTCGACCTTAACCTCGATAAATTCTACAGGCTATACATCGACCTCATGACGCGACCGGCGCCCAAGGTGGAAATCTCCTCAGGAAGGAGCATGCCACCTGCCTCGACGAGTCCTGCGCCGGCACTCTCGCCCGGGAGACAACTCGTCTTCATAGATCAGGATGCGCGCGGAGCCGCCGGCACTGACATGCAGTCAATGCTCATGCTCCTTCAGTCGCCGAAAGTCGCGGTCACGGGAATCTCGATCACCTCGGGAGATGGCTGGGTGAGAGAGGGGGTGCAAAACACGCTTCGTATGCTCGAGCTCACTGGTCATGGCGATGTTCCCGTTGCGCAGGGTGCGGAGTTTCCCCTCATCAACTCGCGTCAGGAGACCAATCTCTGGGAGGCACAATTCGGAGTATTTGCTTACAAGGGTGCCTGGAACGAACGGAACTATCACGAGGCTGATGTTGTGCCTCCATTGGCTGCGGGCAATCCATCGAAGAAGGCTATCGACAAGCATGGCGCCCGGTTTCTGATCGAAACGTTGCGGGCACATCCCGGCGAAGTGGTCTTATGGTGCGGCGGTCCGTTGACTACTGTAGCGTTAGCCCTCGCGCTGGATCCTGAGGTGCCGACTCTTGCCAAAGAACTGGTCTTGATGGGCGGCGGGTTCAACGTCGATAAGGGCGGCAATCACCACATCAACGGGAGGCGAGAATTCAACTGGTGGTTCGATCCCGAAGCGACTCGCATGGTAATGAGCGCGCCGTGGAAGAAGATTACGATCACTCCCGTAGATATCTCGGTGAAGACGTCGGCTACGGAAGAGCTGAGGGCTTCGGTGGCTCGTTCAAACTCAACCGTTGCCCAATACCTGAGCAAGTATGCGCCGCGCGGCGGAGGTGGAGGAGGCGGATATATGTGGGATGAGATCGCGGCGGGTGCGCTGATCGATCCCAGCCTGATTACGAAGCAGCAGGAGCTTTTTGTGAATATCGACATCAACCATGGAGCCAGTTACGGACAGACGATCTTTGTGGAGAAAGAGGTCAAGGTTCCGTCCTGGTGGAAGCTGGCGACAGTCCAGTGGGATCTGGATACGAAGAGGTTCTACCAGCTGTATACCGAGTTGATGTCACGTTAGTAAGATAGGGGACGCCCGCGGTCCGAGGCTCTGTACTCCGTGCTAGAAAATGCGACGTCGCGGGTTTCTTCAACTCGGGTTGCTTGGTTCATTGGGTTTCACCCAGGGGCAGACCCCGACCGTCACGCCGTCTGTCACTCCCTCTGACGCCCTTCAACGAGAGAAGACGCGCCTCGAGCTCATGCGAGTGGCTCTGGGCAAAAAGCCAGCGGTATCTCGTCATACTCAACGGGATACTACTCAATACTTTCACTGCCGAATTGCAGCCCGGTGTAGCCATCGCAATTTCGAGCACACGCATCGCTGCGATCGGTGATGTTCGCCGGTGCATTGGCCCTCAAACAAAGGTCGTCGATGCAAATGGGCGCTACCTCGTGCCGGGCCTCGTCGATCCGCACTATCACTGCGAGAGCAGCCGCGTAAGCGCGACCCGGCATGCGGCGGTGACGCTTCCAATGGGGCTGACTGCCTATTTCGAAGGCACTCACGAAATCACCAACGCAGCCTCAGGCCTGCCTGGAATCGAGTACTTCATCGAGGAGGGCCGCCACATCCCGCAGAAGATATACCCATGCGTCTCTTCGGCAACGCCGCCGAGCCCGATGGAGACGACCAGCGGTTTCATAGGGTACGTCGAAGCCACACGAGCATTTCAGACGTGGAGCGACAGCGTTCGAGGCATCGACGAGGTCATGGACCTGCCTCGGGTCCTTGACGGCTCTGAGCGCCTTCACGGAGTGATTCAGGCGGCTCTGGACGCTCATCTAACCGTTGAAGGACACGGCAGTCCGCCACTCGAGTCACTGGATGCATGGATAGCCGCAGGCATCTCATCGAGCCATTCTCCGCGCTTGAATGAGGCACTGACGATGCTCAGAAAGGGCGTTATGCTTCAATTCAAAACGGAGCGCTCGGCGGAGATTATCAAACTCCTCGTCGATCTTCCGCTGGCAGACTGGCGAGGCATCGGACTGGCTGTCGACGATCGCACTGTAGCCGACCTGCTCGATCGCGGCAGCCTTAACTATGAAGTGAGGCGCGCGATCGAGCTCGGAGTGCCGCCGATCAAAGCCTACCAGATGGCAACCCTGAACAACGCGCAGTACTGGCGCGTCGATCACGATCACGGTGTGATTGCCCCGGGTCGTTATGCCGATGTGCTGCTCGTCTCGGACCTGAACCAGGTAAGGATCGATCAGGTATACGCGAATGGAGAGCTGGTAGCCGAGAGTGGACATCTCGTTAAAGAGCTGCCGATTCCGCCTATACCTGACTACGCGCGCAACCGGGTGCAATTGAAGCGACCGCTGCGCGCCAGTGATTTCGAGATTCCAGCACCGCCAAATCGAACCCAGGTGAACGCCTACGTCCTCAAGCCGCGCTATTTCTCACGAGACCTGGGGCCGCTGACGCGCCCACTGAAGGTTCGCAACGGGCTGGTTGAACGTGATCTCTCGAACGGAATTACAAAGTTTGCAATCGTCGAGCGCTACCGGCGCACAGGCAACATCGGCGTCTCTTTCTGGGAGCTCGGCTTCAGGGAAGGCGCGATTGCCTGGACGGTCAATCACGATCATCACAACCTGGCCGTCACAGGAGCCACCGACGAAGAGATGGCCTTCGCTGCGAATCGCTGCGCCGAGCTGCAGGGCGGGTTCGTCATCGTCAGGGACGGCAAGGTTCTCGCCGAATTGGCTCTCCCGATCGCCGGTCTCATGACGCATGAAGCACCTGAGTCGGTTGCCGCGAGAATCAAACTGCTTGACCGCATCGCCAATCAATTCCAGCCTGTGCCTGCCCTCGCCGGCCACACCACTGACCTGCTGACCTTCATGAACCTGACGTGCGATCCCTGGAAGTACTCGCTGACCGACCTCGGTCTGTTCAATGTCGAGACGCAGGAGAAGATGCCGGTTGTCTTCTAGCTGTCGCGCCAAGGGCGCGACCTCAAATAGCCCAGGGCGAAGCCCTGGGTATGATGGCCAACAATCGGTCGCGGCCCATCGGGCCAACATTGCCCCTTTGGGGCGAGGCGGTCCGCCCGGATTATCCACCCAGGGCTTCGCCCTGGGCTTTTTCAGGTCGCACCTTTGGTGCGCTGTTGAATCGCAAGGTCGCGGATCTGATTCAGGTACTCAACGTATACCGGAATGGGTATATCGGGCGAGTCGCCGTCATTCAGAAAATGATCGAGCCTGACTCCGCGTGTCGAGCGAATGACATCGCCAAACCGCCGCATGCGAAGGTACTTCACTCTCCATATCTCGAGCATAAGACCGCGAAACTGAGGGCTGATGAATTGCATCTTCTCCGGTTGATGACCTGCGAGATAGATGCCATCGAAGTGTGACTTATTGAGCGCCTCGAGCAGTGGATTCATCCCGGCCGTTCTGAAGCGGCCGTTCTCGATGGTTGTGAAGTAGTAGATCAGGTGGAAGAGATCGGCGAGGTCACCCCAGAGGACTTTCTCCTCGAGCGCCGTGAAGCGAAAGCGTGTGGTATTGCCCGGATCGCGCTGCTGAAGTTTTCTCACCAGGTCTCCGCCCCTGGCAATCTGCTCCTCGACCTGCCGGCGAAACTGCCTCGCGGTGCGCGTCTTTGAGGTTGCTCCGAAGAAACTCGATCGCGTATTCGTTGGCAAGATAGACGCGCTGTTCACGATCGAGCGTTTCGAGCCACGCAGTCCAGTCGATCGTTTTCATAAGATCGAGCAGTATGAGGAGATCCTTCAGTCGAACCTGCGGATGGTATTTTACTGCCTGCCAGAAATGCTCGGTGGAATCGTATGTCGCTCCGAAGAGCGTGATTCCCTCGTCGATCAGATACCAGTTCGAGAGTACCCGTGCAGCAATCACCGGCGAAGCGCTCCAGCAGTTGAGTGATGTATTCCATCGTGCCTGCACTCGAAGCAGTTGCCTGACATATGTGTCTGTAGTCAATTGCCAGTGGCTGCCTTCATAGAGAGGCGTCTTCAGTGCAGTCACGGCTCGTCTCACTCCCTGAGGCGTGTGGGTCTTCAGAAGCTCGAGGGGCCTTTCATACTCCATCGAGACAAAGCGGCTTTCGAGGCCACGGCCGAAGAGTTTCTCGGCAAACGCCTGACGCTCAGCCGGATTGTCGAAGCGCCATCGACCGGCTTGCCTGTCAACATAGAGAAAGAGGTCATTGAGCGTCTCCATTTCGATGAATCCATCGATGGCAAACTTGACCAGCTTTCCGTCGTTATAGAAGCGTGTGGCAGGATTGACGGAGTTGTCCAGGGTGAGTCGTTGATCGTTACCCGTGACAATTGAATGAAGGCTCAATGCTATGAGCGCCAACAGAAGGCTGCTTCGGAGATGCCCAGAGTCCATGGACGTAAATCATCACACAAACCCGATTCACTTGACACGCTCGTCGTGTGACAGGAAGAATTGCTGCTTGAAAAACACTGTTAGCCGGAGGTCGCGATATGGCTGATGAGGCAACTCGCTCAAATCAGGAGATAATTATCAGGAATCAGGAGAAGATTCTGGCAAATCAGGATCAACTTGCCAGGGTACTTGGAAATCAGGATGAAATCCTGCGCAATCAAAAGAGATCCTTGCCAATCAGCAGGAAATCCTCGCCAACCAGAAGAAGATTCTGGCCAAATAGTCTCAACCAATCTTGGACATCATAAGACGACAAGTCGGTGACAACATCTGGCTCGGCCGCCCCGCCGCGCACGCTCAGGCCAGGACAAGTGTCTTTCCGATTCGACCAGAGGTCCTCCAGAGCGAGGACGATGTCGGCCGCGCGATGCTTGGCGAGATCGAATCTCTCGCGCGAGCGAAGGATGGTGATATCACAATCGCCCTGCTCGGCGGCCGGGGCGCTCAGTCAATGCATCGGCAGCTTGGCGAAGTGGCGCGCAAGGGTGATCCGGAGGGGTTGATCAGCCGGCTCAAGGTGTTTACACAGGACGCGCTGGCCCCGATGCGAATGGCCAACAGCTTCAGCTTTGTTCGTGACTTCGAGAGATTGCTGGGCGACGAGTTTTTTGCCCGCGTCAGGAGCTTCACGCCGATGCGAACGGATCAGCCCGACCTCGAATCGGAGCTGGGACACTATCTTGAAGAGCTCAACATGACAGGCGGCCTCGACATCTTGTTCCTTGGACATGGACCCGAGCCGGGTGGCGCATCTCATCTCGCGTATATCAAGCCACTGGCGGGCGCAACCGAATCAGACCTCGCAGGTGTAATCCCGATATCGGCCAGCATCCTCGAGCACCACGTGACCAAGTTCAAAGCCGGAGGGAGTCCGGTCAATGCTGAGGATGAGGCGGAGTGCCGCCGGGCGACTCACATTTTGACGCTTGGTCCGGCCGCGATTCTTGGAGCACGCCGCATAGTTCAGTCGGTGGTTGACGCTTCGACTGCACCCGCCAAGAGAGAGTCCTATCGGAGGGCGCTGGAGGCTGAGATCGCCGAGGATCCGGTCGAGCGATCGCGCCAGCTTAACGAGAATCCCGGTCTATGGATACGCTTGCACCCGAATGTGCGCTCCCTGGTCCTGCCTGATCTCCACGTACCCTAGATTCCACAAAAAGTCGCATAAGACTCAAGTTTAAAAAAAAGCCCTGGAGGAGGGATTGTCCCTGCCCTCCCGTGCCGTCTGGCCGGGTAACGTTTGTGAGGGCACCGACGACTTCAACACCAACCGATAAATGGTTCGCGCCGAAAGAAGATGGCCACAAAAAAGCACAGAAGGCACAAAATGTGCCATTCAGTCCAGGTTCCTGCGTGAGTGCGATTGAGGTTTGTACTTTGTCCTCTTTGTGGTCAATCCGGCCCGCCGGGAATTTACTTGGCACCTTATGGGCGTGACTGTGTTATATTTCGCGCGATCCGATGAGCGCTAATTTTGGTCAACTCCTGTTGCGGACGCGAAGTGAAGCCGGGCTCACTCATACCGAGCTTGCAGGTCTCTGCAAGCTGCCTCCCTTGAAGATTGAAGAGATGGAACAGGGCGGTGAGCTGCCGGGCTTTGACACTTGCTACCGGCTCAGCCAGGCACTCTCCGCGCGCTGCCAGCGAAGGTTCATCCTTCAGGATCTCTGGGCAGCGGTCAGAATGGACCGAAACGGCGGGTCGCTCGAATCCGCGCCTCCCCGGCAGACACGGGAAGAACCGGCCTGAGCTCCGGGGCCGCAGGACACTGCTGACATGGCCAGTACCCAAGCTTCTACGGGTCCGCGAGTCGGCCAGCTCGCACCCGCAATCGACCTCCCGGATGGGAATGGAGAGCGCTGGCAGCTCAGCCAATTCCGAGGGAAGCCGGTGGTCCTTCTCTTCTATCCTGCTGACGAGACTCAAGTCTGCACCAAGCAACTCTGCAGCGTACGTGACAACTGGGCTCGATATCTGGCCACCGGCGCTGAAGTAGTCGGCATCAATCTCGATCCGGTTGATAAACACCAGCGCTTCGCGGCAAACCATGAATTGCCATTGCGGCTATTGTCAGACACCGAAGGCCGGGTGGTCCGAGCGTATGATATGCATGCGTTCTTTGGGACGAAGCGCGGCGTCGTGGTTATTGATCCCGCTGGAATCATTCGCTATCGTAGAGTTGTCTTTCCGATCTTCCGCCCCAGTGACGATGAGGTCATTCGAGCAATCAACAGTGTGATGGGCCCGCTGGATAATTCTAGATAACTCATGCCTGCGAAAGCACCTCCACCGCAAACTCAGGACAGCAGCGACTCGCTCCAACGATTGTTGAAGTTGATCAACGAGCTGAATGTCGAATTCATTTCGATACTCGATCTCGACGACCTGATAGAACGCGTTGCCAAGCGTCTCAAGGAGGTCATCGACTACCGTTTCTTCAATCTCTTCCTCTGCGATGAAGCGCGCGGTGTCCTGATCTCCAAGAAGTCGATCGGCTACCACCCGGAGGAGGCTTCGCAGCTGGAGATGATTCCTTTCGACAGGAGTATTGCTGCCGCGGCTGCTCGCGAGAGACGGACGATCATTGTCAACGATGTCCGAAAAGACTCGCGCTATTTGCGTGTGGCACCCGAGGGGCCTGAAGAGCCGCTTTCGGAGATTGCCGTTCCGTTGATGCTCACACGGGACCAGAGAGTGGTTGGCGTTCTGACCATCGAGAGCGCCGAGCCTAACTACTTTACGACTGATCACGAGCGCATTCTGGGTGTCCTGAGTAACCAGCTTGCCGTGGCCCTCGAGCATGCCCGCCTTTATGACGAACTGCGCGAGCGAACACGCGAAATGCGGACGCTCATCGAGATCGGTCATGAGATTACTGCGATCCTCGATCTTGACCGCCTGCTCGACACGATTGCTCCACTGCTCAGGCGCGTCATCCCATTCGACTTCCTGCTCGTAGGTTTGGTCGATGAGGAGCAGCAGGAGTTCGTCTGGTACGTCGAAGACGGTTACGGTACGCGCGCCAATGCCCAGGTCAACAGATCGGGATTGAGCGCGGGTATTGTAGGCAGGGCTGTGCGCGAGCAGCGAACATTTCTGGTCGATGACGTCTCGAAGGATCCCGACTACGATGATTTCTCGGGACCACTCGATCCGCCGCCGCGCTCAGAGCTTGCGGTACCGCTGATCTATGAAGACCGCCCGGTCGGCGTGATTGCGCTCGAAAGTAGAAGACTCCGTGCGTTCAACGAGTCGCAGGCTCGGCTGCTTGAAAACATCGCCAATCATCTGAGCATTGCTCTGGTAAACGCTCGCCTCCATGCAGAGCATGTCGAGCGCGAGCGCCTGCTCGAGCACGAGGTTCTTCTCGCGCGCGATGTGCAGCGTGCAATGATTCCAGAGAAGATACCTCAGATGAAAGGATTTGAGATCGCTGCCAGGCTTGAGCCGGCGCTCAATCTGAGCGGAGACTTCTACGACTACATCAGAGTCGCTGACAATCGTCTGGGGCTCATGATTGGCGATGTTGCCGGCAAAGGCATTCGTGCGGCCATGGGAATGGCGGCAGCGAGAAGCATTCTGAGGAGCGTGGCACGGCGAGGTCATGGACCGGGACGCATATTGCGCGATGCCAACCTTCGTATTCATCGTGACCTCGGCATGCAGCTGCTGGTGACGCTGGTGTACGGGATGCTCGACACCGACACTCGCACACTTCAGTACTGCAATGCAGGCCATAACGCTCCAATACTCATTCGTGCATCCGGCAAATGGCGCCCGCTCAAGGCCGGAGGGCTGCTGCTCGGCGTATTCGACAAGCAGAACTACAAGACCGAGGCGATTACCCTCGAGCGAGGTGATCTCCTGTTCTGCTATACGGATGGACTCGTAGAGGCGCACACACCGTCGCCCGAACGGCTCGAGTTCGGCGAGCAACGCCTGTTGCAGCTGTTGCTTGACAATCGCCACCTGCGGGCGGGTGCCCTCGCCGACACTGTACTCCGGCACGTCAATGAATTCACTGGCACGGCGCACCAGCACGACGATGTCACGCTACTGGTCATTCGCGCGCTGTAGCAACCTCTCCTGAAGCGTTAAGATGCAATTGGCAAGAGTCATCGGCAACGTCGTCGCAACGATCAAGAACCCCGGTCTGGAGGGTCGTAAATTGCTCGTGATTCAATCGCTGGATGGCAAGCTCCATTCAATAGGGCGGCCGCTCGTGGCAGTGGATGCAATCGGTGCCGGCGTTGGCGAGCTGGTCTTCTGGTGCCGTGGCAAAGAGGCGAGCTTTCCTTTTCCGGGAAGCAATGTTCCAACGGATTGTACCGTGGTCGCCATAGTAGATTCGGAGGCTCACGTCTCGTGTTACTAGGACGCGTAGTCGGCAACGTTGTCGCAACGCAGAAGAATGCCCGTTATGACCAGGCTCGCATAATGCTTGTCCAGCCGGTCAATGTGGATGGCAGCCCTCGAGGAGGCACAATTATCGCGCTCGATTCAGTCGACGCAGGCGAAGGCGACCTGGTCCTCCTGGTGCAGGAGGGCTGGTCGGCCTCGACGGCGGCCACCGGGCAACCCGGGGCTGCGATTGATACCTCGATCATTGGCGTCGTAGACAAGATTGAGGTGGACTCCAATGGTCAGTGAAGAGCTAATCAGGCAGGTAGCGGAGCAGGTTGTTCTCCGGTTGGGTTCGGCGGTCTCAAAAGCAGAAAAGGCTCAGCCATCTTTACCAGAGCCTGTGCACTTTGAGGCGCCGTGGACGGGTGAAACCTGGTCTTCGTCGAATGTTCTGTCAGTACCGGCTCAACCGCGCAATCCGGCGAGCCATCCCAGTGAAGACGAGTTTGAGATCGATGAAGCGGTGGAGACTACCGCGGCAGTCAATGAGCTCGTCGAGTTCTTCGAGTCAAAGAGATGCACGATCGAGGGCGACAAGTCCTGCGATCACTGCGGCGCCTGCCGCCGGCTCGGATTCTGAAGAGACCAATTCTAAAATCACTTTGAGGCCGTCATATAACTAGGGGCGGTCGTAGGGGCGGCTCGCGAGCCGCCCCCACACGGCCCCTCCTTCACCAGGCCCTGCTTGCGACATTAAGAGGGCGGCTCGCGAGCCGCCCCTACGACCGCCCCTACGGCCGCCCCTACGAGATCACGGCCTTATTCTTACCGGTTTGCCGAACTGGTTGTTATCGGGAACAGGATCCAACGTTAGAACTGTGTCTACCGTCGCTGTTGCCTCGTTGATCGTCAAGCCCGGCTGTAGAGACCTGACTATGATGAGAACCGTGGCCGTGTCTCCCTGGACGATTGTCCCCATCCCGCAGGAGACATTCGGATTCCCGCTGCACACCCCGCCGGAGCTTGATACCGAAATCAGCGACATCTGAGGCAACGACGGAAGTACGTCCAACAGCGTCACACCAAACGCTGGCGAGGGGCCGAAGTTTTTGACATCGATCCGGTACGTCAGTGTTTGACCGACATCTACTTGACTGGGCGCGGAGATGATCACCTGCAGGTCGGCCAGCGTTCTGACCTTGATCGTCTGAACACAGGTAGCAGTCTGATTTGCGGCATCGGTAGCGGTCCACGTAATCGTAGTCGTACCGACCGGATACGTATCGGTCAGAGGCCTGGCGTCACTGCGAACGCCGGTGACGACCACTGGACAACCTCCACCATCCGAGGTCACAGGAGTCCCGGGATTGAGAGTTGCGAAGACCTGGCCCGGATCGCTGAAGGTATCTATGTCAGCGGGGCATGTGATTGTTGGCGGCGGATTCGACACCGTAATCGAAGTCGACGACGAGTTGTCACCGGGAATGAGCTCGGTATCGCTCGATGTCGCTGACGCCGTGTTCGTGAGGATCGTGCCGTTGGGAACCGAGCAATTGACTGTGGCCGCGAGTGTGATCGTCGCCGAACCCCCTGCGGCCAGCGAAGCGAAGGTGATCGTCCGACTATTGCCGCCGCCACCGCAGACACCGCCCGCGGTTGAGCCGCACGTGGAGAAGGTAGTTCCAACCGGCAAATTGTCTGTCACCACCATATTGGTAGCAGGGCTTGGACCAGCGTTGCTGACCACAATCGTGTAAGTCACGGCGGTCCCCGTGACAACGGTCGATGGAGATGCCGACTTGGTAACTCGCAGGTCGACGATCGGTGTGAGCGTTGCCAGAGCGGGAATTGCCATGACAATCCCGAAGCCTGAGTCTCGATCAACGCCGGCGGCCATGTTGTCCAGCGTCGAGGAAGTCAGTGCGGTTCGGATTTGCGCTGGAGTGAGCGCCGGATTGAACGATAGGAGAAGAGCGGCGATTGCTCCGGCATGCGGTGCCGCAGCCGACGTCCCGCTGAAAACGTTCCCGGGTCCAAAGAAAGTGTTGGTCACACGGTCCGCAGCCGCGAAGTCGGGTTTCTGTAGAACCTGCCCGCCGTTTGTCGCGAACAGGATGTTGCCTGGCGTGAGCGCATTGCCAGCCGGGTCATAAAAGATGCGCCGCGGCCCATCGGAACTGAAACGCTCATTCGGGTTCGTCGCGCCTCCGACAAAGACCCCGCCGCCGGCGCTCATCGCCGAGACTGCGGCCACGCAGAATGCCGAGCCGGCAGCGTTATGCCCAAAGGTCTGTCCGGTTGTCGCCGTTCCAAGTACCCCACGGTTTGTATCGAGGTGCAAGGCGCGGGTTGCCGCACCTGTCCTGCGGAGAATGACCACGAGGTCGTTGTTAAAAAAAAGCGGTGCAGTGGGAGGCGACGGGTTTTGGACCAATTCGACCGGAGTCTGAGTCCCGCTCTGCGTGTTTGTCGACGCAGCACGCACGGTCGTCAACGTGGGGTCGAGAATGAAGAGATCGTAGTCGTTGCCCGACCCTCCGAGCGGATCCGACCACTTGAGAGTGATCGTGGCGAACTGACCGACGGAGACTATCTGATTGCTGGTCGTATTGCCGCCAAAGTCGTGAACGCGCCCTCCGGGCACGCTCGGCAGAGTGCCGCCGTCCACAAAGTCGCCCTCCCACGCCCCAGCGGTGGATACTCCAGTGGTGGTGGATGTAAGGTTGCCCGAGTTTCCGGCATCCGAGAAATAGAGCGCCCCGGCAGCTGTCACGGTATTGACTGCCTGGGAGACTGTGCCGTCCTGAAAGACTGCTTCGGCGAAGTAGGTGAAGTCATCAATGATGATGTTGCAATTGTTGGCACTTTGCAGCGTGGTGATGTTGTTTGCCATGTTGGCTTGTCCGCCAAGCGCAGTGGCAAAGAAGAGTTGAGCACCCGGCGCCAGGTCATGAACAATCTGGAGCATCGCCCGGCCCTCGTCTGTGTTGCCGGTGGCCTGCGTCGACTCCTGCACTACAGTCACTGCGGTGTTGTTGCCGAAAGGATTGCCCGGTCCCGGCAAGTCCCCGCTGGCGACGTCTGCGGCAGCGCCGCCAAGCCTGTTGAAGCTGTCCGAAAGGACGCCGATTCGAATTCCGGCGCCATTGAATCCCAGACTCCTCACCTGGTCGGCGCGATGGGCTACATCCCCCTCTGAAGTCGCCGCCCCAATTCGCAGCGGGATTGGGACCGATGACGGACTTGAAATATTCGCTGAGCGTGGAGCGGCAAAGCTCGCAAGCGCCCCCGCGAGCTTCTCACGAAGGCGTGCCTGCCGTTCCGATTTTGATAAGGGTGACGCCACGTGCCACCCTTGCGGGTGCAGCGGCGGGTATCGCACCGGAGCGGTTATTCGTCGTGCCCTTTTCTGCGGGAGAGATCTGTTTGAGATCGGGTGACTCCGCCAGTTCTTCGAGCGCCGTCAAAGGCAGCCGAGCGCGAATAGCTCCGAACTGCTCAAAGGAACTGACGACCTCTCCACCAAGACTCTCAATCTTATCCAGCAAGCTTCGCGTGACGTGCGCCCTGATATCTACGAGGACGCCACCATCGGACTCCAACTCAACACCGACGGCCATTGTTTCGAGGCCGGGGGCAATAGCCTCATGCCGCGCTCTCCTGATTGCATAGAGTAATTGGGAATCGATCTTCTGCTGTGCCGGTGTTCGCGAGTCCTTCTCTTGCATGAGGGCACGTATTTGCCGCAAGGCGTTGTCGCCGATGTGCAGTCTCTCCTGCTTTCGGGCAGCGGCACTTGCGCGCCAAAGAGCGAGTGAGACGACAGAGATCAAAATGCATAAACAGACGAGGGCCCCTCGCAAAGCTGCGCGAGCGGGCCGCATCCCAGTTCTTTTTGATGCGGAATCGCGTTTCATGCAAATTCTCCTTAAAGAGTGCCAGGGGACGCGGTTGGATCGGGCATTGGGAGGCCAGCCTACTCATGCCCTCTTAATGTCGGCACTCAGACGAGAACGTTTGCCGCCGAGTCGCTTGTGGTATTGCCGCAAGCTGAGGAGGCGGTATTCCGGCTCTGTATAGTGAAGCCCATCAGGGCTAAGCCGGTACGACGCCGCTGGCTGATGACGGCAATCGCAGGGCGGATAATAGACCTTCCGCGGGCGGAGTCAAGATAAAAACCATTAACCTCTTGAGGTCACCCGGGCGGTCTTATTGGGCAGTCTTATTGGCGGCGTCGAGGGGCGGTCGTAGGGGCGGCTCGCGAGCCGCCCCCAAACGGCCTTTCCGCCATTATGCCCTGTTTGTGAAAGTAAGAGGGCGGCTCGCGAGCCGCCCCTACGCCGCAGATTCGTGAGGGCCGCAATGAAATCCTAAGGGACGCTGGCGAGGTTCTGGCGCAGGCTGGACAGCCTGCGCCACGATCTCACGCGACCACGCCCTGCCGGCCGAAGAACTGCTTGAGTGCCGGATAGACGTCATCCTTGTCATCGATGCGCACACCCACAAAGCGTTCCTTATTCTTCAGCCGGTCATTGAATATCGATAGCAGCGCGCCTGAACTGCGGCGATAGCTGGCTGCCCCCTCTTCTCCAATCTCGCCATAACCAAAAAGGTTGCAGGTTTCGATGAGCTTGTCCGCCAGCTTCACCGCCTCGTCGTTATCCGAGTAATAGTTATCGCCGTCCGAGAAATGGAAGGGATAGATGTTCCAGTCGCGCGGTGGGAATCTCTCGGCAATGATGTCGAGCGCAAGCTTGTACGCAGAACTGACAACGGTTCCGCCGGATTCACCCTGTGTGAAGAAGGCCTCCTCAGTGACCTCGCGAGCCTCGGTGTGATGGCTGATGAAGACTATGCGAACCTGATCGTATTTGGTTCGCAGAAAGCGAACCATCCAGAAATAAAAGCTTCGCGCAATATACTTCTTGAATTCACCCATCGATCCGCTGACATCCATGAGCGCCAGGACGACAGCGTTCGATTCGTATCTCTCGTCCTCTTCCCAGCTCTTGAATCGCAGTATTCTTTCTTGAACCGACCCAGCTTGGCATGACCTTCCTGACGCGCCTGGCGGCGCATGTTCTCGAGGATCGATCGACGCTTATCGAGATTCGACAAGGCTCCGACCTTCCGGATTTCGCTGAAGCGTGTGGTCTTCGCCTGGACGGCCTGCTTCGCTTTATCCTCGAGGAATGGCAGATGCAGATCCTCGAAGATAAGCGCGGCAATTTCGTCTATATCGACATCTGCCTCGTAGTAGTCGCGGCCGGGCAGATCGCCCGCCTGCCCACTCCCCTGTCCCTGGCCCGGCTGGCTTTCACGGCCGATGACGTCGCCTACTTTGGTCTTGCCGTCACCCTGCCCGACCTGCTTACGCTTGCGGTAGTCGAATCTGAACTTGTATTCGTCGAGGGACCGCATCGGCACCTTGACGGTCTTCCGGCCATTCGAAAGGATGATTGATTCGTTGGAGACGATGGAGCCAAGGTTCTTACGGACGGCGTCGCGGATGCGCTCTTTATGGCGCTCCTGGTCGATGATGCCTTTGCGCTGAAGTGACCAGTCGTTCCGCTGGACTGACATTGGTGATGCCTATAGGGGCGTTTGGGGCGATCCAGGGGCGGTCGTAGGGGCGGCTCGCGAGCCGCCCTCACACGGCCTTTCCTCCACCACGCCCTGCTTGCGAAATCAAGAGGGCGGCTCGCGAGCCGCCCCTACGGCCCCTGATGACGCGCCACGTTTTCTACCTTGAGAGCAGGGTGCCCACGTAGGTCAGGAGTTCGTTCGCACAGACCGTGCAGTAGCCGTGCTCCTTAACCAGACGGTCGACAACCTCGTTGATTCGCCTCAGCTGATCGGCGTCAGGCGTCTTCGCCGAAGTCGTTATCTTGACGACATCCTTGAGGTCGGAAAAGATCTTCTTCTCGATAGCTTCCTTGAGGCGCTCGTGCGAGTTGTATTCAAACGCCTTGCCCTTGCGCGAATAGGATGAGATGCGAATCAGAATCTCCTGCCGGAAGGTGTTCTTGGCGTTCTCAGAAATTCCGATCTGCTCTTCGATCGAACGCATCAACCTCTCATCCGGTTCGAGCTCCTCCTCGGTGATCGGATCCTTCATCTTCTCCTTGTTGCAATAGGCCTCGACGTTATCGAGATAGGAATTGCAGAGATTCTTGGCCATCTCTTCGAAGGAGTAGACGAAGGCACGCTGAACTTCCGTCTTGGCGATGTTATCGTACTCGCGCCTGGCGAGACCGATGAGATTGAGATAGCGCTCGCGCTCATCGGCCGAGATGCCAGTGTGCTGCTCGAATCCGTTCTTGATTGCACGCAGAGCATCTATCGGATTAATGCAGACGATGTTATCGCGGACCAGCGCCCCCGAGAGACGGTTGATGATATAGCGCGGCGATATGCCATCCATGCCTTCGCGAACGGTCTCTTCCTTGAGCTCGCTGACGTCCTTCGACTTGAAGCCTTCGACGTCCTCGCCGTCATAGAGCTTCATCTTCTTGACGATGTCGACGTTCGCCTTCTTCGGCTCCTCGAGGCGGGTCATGACGGCGAACATTGCCGCCACTCGGAGAGTGTTGGGTGCCACGTGAATGTTGCGGAGCGCTTCACTCTGTTTGAGCAGCTTGTCGTAAATGCGCTCCTCCTGAGAGACCCGCAGGTTGTAAGGGACCTTGATCATGATGATCCGGTCCTGAAGCGCTTCAGACTTGCGGTTGCCGACAAACGCGGTGTATTCGTTTTCGTTGGTGTGCGACATGATCACTTCGTCGGCGTAGATCATGGCGAAGCGACCGGTCTTGATGTTCTGTTCCTGGGAGAGCGTCAGCAGGGAGTAGAGAAACTTCTCGTCGCATTTGAGGATTTCGATGAACTCCATCATCCCGCGATTGGCGATGTTCAGCTCGCCGTCGAACCTGTAGGCGCGGGGATCCGACTCGACTCCTACTTCGCCGATTGTCGAGAGATCGATGGAGCCCGTAAGCTCGGTGATGTCCTGCGATTTTGGATCGGACGGCGCGAATGTCCCGATGCCTATCCGGTCCTTCTCGGAGAACGCAATCCGCTCGACGCGAACGTCTTCGTGTTTACCGTGATAGAGGTGCTCGAGGTTGTAGCGGCATTGCGGGCAGAGCTCTCCCTCGATGTAGAGACCGTAGTGCTTCGCGATCTCGGGACGCAGCTCAACAGGAATCAGGTGGAGCGGCTCTTCATGCATCGGGCAGTTCTGAATCGCATAGACTGCGCCGTTGTTGGTCCGGGTCCAGGCCTCGAGACCACGCTTGAGCATGTTGACGATGGTTGATTTGCCGCCGCCGACGGGCCCATGAGGAGCAGGATCCGCTTGCGGACTTCGAGCCGCTGCGCTGCCGATTTGAAGTACTCGACAATTCGAGCGATCGGCTCCTCGATGCCGAACAGCTCATCACTGAAGAAGTTGTAGCGCACCACTTCGTCGCGCGTGCCTTCGGCCAGCTTCTCCACTCCGGGAGCAAGAACCATTTCGCAGATTCTTGCGTGGGAGAGAGCCCCGAGACGCGCGCTCGAGGCAGCCAATTCAAAGTACTCACGAAAGGTGCCTTCCCAGAGCAGTTGCTCGCGATCACGACGATGTGACTCAAGAAGGTCACTGATGTTCACGCGCTTCTCCTGGTCGCCCATGGTTAACGCTACTCCCGGCCGCGGGTTGTCGCGAACAGACGCATGCGGCCTAAGACTTCGTGTGTGTGATTCACAAGCTTTCTCCGGGGCAGGAATGGGCGGAGAAAGTCAAACTCCTCAGAACGGTTCCCCAAAGCGGGTCTCACTTCGTGAAGCTCTAGCGTTCGCATCCTGCCTCATTCTGCTTTCACGGCTCTTCATCCGCAGACTTCAGCAGCGGGGTGCGTTCGTCGGCAAATTCATTATATCACAGCTCCCAGAAAGCGGGTACAAAGCATCCAAAGCAGCCCTGACGGCTACTGCTCGGTTCCACCTAAGACTGCGCACGGATGCCATGCCCCGGTGCTGCGGCGATATTCGCCAATGGCCACGAGCGTCCGGGAGGCCGAGCAGAGCGCACCCACCTCGCCTTCGCGCCAGTCGCCCGTGCGGGTGCACTCCTGACCGTGAACGATTCGCGCAAGCTCCTCTTCGGTCATCTCGACAACCGGCAATTCCAACAGGTCGATCACCGGTTGAAGAGCCTCTTCACCCTTCGCCGTCAGCTCTTCCATTGTCACCGACCCACGCAACTCGCACCTCCCTGACCGCAGGCGCCTGAGCGCTCGCAGGTGAGCGCCCACGCCGAGCCGCGTTCCGATGTCTTCGGCAAGTGTACGAATGTAGGTGCCGGGGGAGCAGACTACACGTATGTCGAAATCCTGGCAGCCATCCTCAATGCCGGGCTCCATGCCAGGCCGCTCGAGCTGCGGCCTGGCATCGACGAGCTCAATGTCAGTGATCTCGATCTCTTTAGGGCTGCGCTCCACCGTCTGACCCTTGCGTGCAAGTTCGTAAAGCTTGCGACCACCGATCTTCTTCGCCGAATACATTGGCGGGACCTGCATCGTTAGTCCCCTGAAGTCTTCCAGAACGGCGAGAAGGTCTTCAGGTGCTATCGAGTCTCCGCCACTCGCATCTGTGAGTCGTTTGCCTGTGAGATCACCGGTGTCGGTTGCATAGCCGAAGCGCATCGTTGCCAGGTATTCCTTCTCGTGGGCAGTCAGGTATTGAGCAATCCGCGTGGCCCGATTCACACAGAGGATCAGCACTCCGGTAGCGAACGGATCTAGTGTGCCGGCGTGACCAATCCTCCTCGTCTTGAGAATACGGCGAGCGTGATCGACGACGTCGTGCGACGTTATACCCGCAGGTTTGTCTATGACCAGAACACCGTCGCCCATTGTTTCCTCAGTGAGGGTCGAACCAATACAGTTAGCCCTCCTACGGGAGCCTGTCGGGAAAATATCATATAGCCCACTCAGGGGAGCAATTTGGAGTGCGGCGACTTGTCGCCGCTTTTAGTTACCTATTGCAGAATCTATCGAAGAAGAGGGCCTCTCAGCTCCAATACAGCAGCAGGTAACTAAAAGCGGCGACAAGTCGCCGCACTCCAAATTGCTTCCTTGAATAGACCATACGATATTTTACGCTTAGCGCACTTCAGGTGCGCAGGAACCGCCGTTTAATACCCTGGCCGCGTGCGCGAAGGGTCGAGATCGTCAGACATCCCCGATAGAACTCTCTCTTTGAGCTCAACCTTGATTCGGGAGCGCCATCCCCCATTGACACCGATGCGATAGGCCTCAACCTTCCGGGAAAGACATCCCGCTACAGTTCGGAAGGAACGGTGAAAGGAGAGCACAGGTGCTACCAGAAACAATAGCGGCGGTGCGTCTGCCAGATCGACACCCTCGAAGAGCCGGCGCCTCTTGAAATCGCTTCGCCGCCGTGCCTGCTCGATTCGCAGCCAGTAGTCGAGGCCCTGCATCGGCAGCTCGGGCTCGGCCACAGCCTTGATTTCAATGACCACCAGGCGACCGAAGCGATTGACGGTAAGGAGGTCGATAATCGAGCGCTCCCTGCCTCGCCACGTTGGAATCTGGGCGTAGACATAGCGACCATCCAGCGAGTCGTCCAATGCTGCGATGTCCCGTCTGAGCAGGCTCTCGAGCCATGACTCGGGCCGCAACGCGTAAAACGGGTGTCGCAAGTCCGGCGGCCGGCTCCTTCTATATCGGACCAGGTCGCGCACTAATCGCGAAAGCGCTCCAAAGCTTTCATGCGTGAGCCTGGTCTTTCGATGGTCTGGCGAATGTTATCGCCGTCGCTGACACCGAACCATGCCAGCCTGCCAGTCTCCCACGCGAATTGGAGGCCGTGCATGAGGTACCTCTTTCCGTTGCCTCGAGCCAGTGGCCGCACTTCAATCAGGCCAGGAGCCAGCGCGCAGATTTGCTGCTCCCATCCAGCCGAAGATGCCCGCGGCTTTGGCCAGCTGAGTCGACCTGGGAAGGCTTGAAGCAATTCTTCCTGCGTCGCGGTCGGCATACTGGTCATGCTACCGGTAATCACGTCCAACTCAAGACAGGCAATCCTGGCTCCGAGATGTTCGGTTGAAAGCAGTCCAATCCTCTGGCGAATGGTGAGCGACCTGGTGGATGGAGTGCAGATCGAGATTCGGTGCGCTCTACGATCGAACGGACGCAGCCGGTTGAACGTAGATAGCCAACGAATGCCAGCTCCCAAGGCACTGTCAATCTGTGCCTGCGGCTGCGTGTCATCGATGGCGATGAAGAGCTCGGTGCGATGCTTTTTCTCAAGGACAAGCTTGAACAAGCCACCTGCCTTCCTGACCCCTCGAATGCGGTGGCCGGAGGCGAGGAGTGTTCGACGAAGCTGCTCTGCATATTGGGTCTCGTTATTTCTCAGGCCGGTTTCGGTAATGGTAAGGCCTGTCGCTGCCTGGGCAACTCCGCGAACGCCCTGCAGGCGCACCTGACCGTTGGAAGTGTCGTATGCAGTCAGTCTCCAGCTCCGCGCGTGCGAAGCGTCCCACCACGAGAAAATCAGTTTGCCCCACGCGATGCGCAGTTCATAGCGGGTCTCCAGGGTTGCCTGCGTGCCATCGCCGGCATCGAGTTGCCATCGGGCTCGCTGAAGAAGTAGGCGTTCAATCTGGTATTTTGCTGTGGCTGCGCTCTCGGCGTCGGTAATCGGGATCATTTCAGGACCGCTCCTTTCTTTTGACTGCTGCAACCGTTTCAGTCTGCCGCAGGCTGGACAGCCTGCGGCACGATCCTGTGCTGCGGCACGGTGGGACTGACCGTTCTTGTGGGCCGTTTGAAGCTTGTGCTAACATCGCCGGGCTCGAAAGCGTGGCGCGATATGGTCTGTCATAACTGCGGGCGCGAAATAAAGATCATCGCCAAAGTACGGCACCGCGATGAGTGTCCCCATTGCAGCGCAGACATGCATTGCTGCAAGAACTGCAGGTTTTTCGACCCGGGCAAGAACAATCAGTGCAGTGAGCCGCTGGCGGAATACGTCCGCGACAAGCTTGCGGCCAACTATTGCGACTATTTCGAGCCGAATAACCGGGTCCCGCTGACTTCGCGAGGAGGCGCCCAGTCAGTCCAGGTTGATGATGTCCGTAAAAACTTCGACGACCTCTTCAAGAAGAAGTAATGAGCCAGCCTTACTACTATCCAGCCACTGAGCCGGGAACTGATATCACGGGATTGCCGGCCTGGCCGCCATCCTATCGATCGGGACAGCTCCAGCTGCCAGCCGCGGAAATCACGCCCGGACGACTCGCCGTACACGGACTGCTGCTCTTTCTGACTGTCCTCACTACTTCAGGTATAGGCGCACTCCTCTTCTGGGACGACGCCTCTGCGGAGGGTGTGGCGAAGGCTGTTGCATCCGGACTGACTTTTGCCTTCACGCTCCTCATGATCCTTGGCGCGCACGAGATGGGTCACTACATCGCATGCCGGTGGTACGGCGTGCGGGCGACACTCCCCTACTTCATACCGGTCCCTCTCGGAGTGGGTACTTTCGGAGCATTCATCAAGATCAAGTCACCGATACCGAGCCGTCGAGCCCTCTTCGACATCGGCATCGCCGGGCCGCTGGCGGGATTCGTTTTTGCTATCCCAGCGGCCCTTGTGGCTCACTACTTTGCGGCAGGGGCTTCGACCTGGGCGTTCACCGATGACTCGCTCAACTTTCAAAGTCCACTGTTCTTTGTGCTCATCGAGCGGCTCTTCCATCTGCCACCCGATATTGAAATCAATCCGGTCTGGTTCGCGACCTGGGTTGGCCTTCTCATGACGAGTCTCAACCTGCTTCCTGTCGGACAGCTCGATGGCGGACATGTTGTCTACTCGGTCTTCGGGCGGCGCGGCCATCGCCTGATTGCCCGCTCGATCTACGCTATCGTCGTCGGACTTGCCGTCTACTCGCTTTGGCACCACGGGTGGCTCGGTTGGGTGGTCTACGCGGTCATTCTGACGCTTGTCCTGCGAATCGGACATCCACCGGTTATTGATGAGCGCGAGCAACTTGGCACCGCGCGGAAGCTGGTGGCTGCGATCGGACTCATCGTCTTCCTGCTCTGTTTCATGCCCGCGCCTGTTACTTATTAAGCTAACTCGAGGAGGTCTCTGTGAGCCTGCTTGCTTCCGATGTCATGATCAAGGATGTAGTGACGGTGCTCGAGTCGGCGCCGCTCAAGGAGGTGGCCAGGATTCTCAGTGACAAGAATATCACTGGCGCACCCGTGGTCAACTCACTTGGAGAGCTGGTCGGCGTGATTTCTGAAACAGATATCATTCGCAAGAGCAACTCGATCGGCGCCTGGTCGCCAAGCACGGCGGGACAGATCATGACCAGGCCGGCAGTCAGTGTCTCCCCGCCAGACACTCTGCAGCGAGTCAGCGAGCTAATGTTCAACCGGCGGATTCATCGGGTCGTGGTGGCTGAGGGGAGCGAGATTCAGGGTATTATCACAACGATGGACATCCTGCGGACAATCGCCAACCAGAAGTAGTCACTAAGAAACGCGAAAAGGGACGCAAAGCACTCATGGAAGAAGCCCATCGAGAGCTTTGCGTCCCTTTTGTTTCTTGCGGCCTGGCCTTACTTCTGGGCGGCAGGCGCTATGTTATTGGCCTGCAGGCGCGGCTGAAGATTGCGGAAATAGTCGAAAACGAAATCCTTGAAGCAACCGTGCCCCAGGCGAGTGTAGAAGTCGTACTGCTTCATCTCGTCATAGGCCTGATCGATCGTCCAATGGTCCGTTTCCATCCGGTAGACTGCAAGCATGCTGCCCGTGCGATGGCGCCCGCCTGCGCAATGCACATAGACAGGCCAGTTGGCTTCATTCTTTACCAACTCCAGGAACTTCGCCGCCTGCTCTGCCGTCGGAACTGCCTTTGGCTCCAACGGAAGATTGATGTAGTGAAGCCCAGCTCGCTCAGCGTCCCCCTTCTCGGAGGCTTCGAAGTCGGCTCTCAGATCGATGATCGTCTTGACCCCGATTGTCGCCAGCTGCTTGAAGTTGTCACCCTTGGGCTGCCCGCCGCGGTAGATGTGGTCGTTCACCTGACCGAAGTTTTCGATGTCGACGCCCGCTGTGCCTGATGTATCGCGCTTATGATCCGAACCAGAACCAGCAAGTGCCCCGACGACCAGCAGAAACATGAGAGACGTACAGGTCGCCGCATGAAAGAGTCTCTTGGAACTCCGTTGAATATTCATTTTTCTACCCAGCCAAAACCGCTTAAAACATCCCCAGCTCGGACGAACTGGTTACTAAGGCAACTCAATGATCTATCAAAAGGAGACTTGATCTTATCACGGAATTTACACTCCGCCAAGCCCCCTTTTCAGCGGACTGGGACGCGCCGGCAGTCAGATACGCAACTTATTGAAATATAGCGCACTTATCGGCATTCTGAGAGATCCAGGCCCAAGCCTGGGAACGCGACGCGTCCCGCGGGCCTCTTCGCGTCACGCTCTTACTTTCGCCGAGGGCGTGGTGGAGGAAGGCCGTGGGGGCGGCTCGCGAGCCGCCCCTACGGCCAGGCATTGAAGTCCGCATCTGCTCTCAGGTAAACATCTTACCCGGGTTCAACACGCCATTGGGGTCCATGGCAGCCTTGATCGTCTTCATGAGATCGATCGTTGAGGCGCTCAAGGCGATGTCGAGATAGGGCGCCTTGGCGTAGCCGATCCCGTGCTCCCCGGAGATCGTTCCGCCCAGCGCCACTGAGCGTTCGAATATCTCTCGCACAGCGCGCTCCCCAAGCTCGCGCTCTTCGGCGTCGTCCCGCTGGAGCATGACATTGACGTGAAGATTGCCGTCACCCGCATGGCCGAAGGTCGGAATCGGGAATCCATATCGATTTCCAACCTGCTCGATAAACGCCATCAGCTCCGGAATTCGTGATCGAGGAACAACCACGTCCTCGTTGATTTTGCGAACACCCGTCTTCTTCACCGCCGGCGACAGCTTCCGGCGCACTTCCCATATCGCCTGTCCGGCGGCCTCATTCTCCGCGGCTTCGAATTCAACCGCACCCGCAGCAGCGCAGACCTGGCTCACAATCTCGGCCTCTCGCGCCACGGTCTCCCGCAATCCATCCACTTCGATGATCAGCAGCGCGCGCGCCTCTCGCGGAAGGCCCGACGGTTGGTAGTCTTCAATGGCGTTTATCGACGCGTGGTCGAGGAGCTCGAGAGCAACCGGCAGGATGCCCGCATCCGAAAAACTGGCAACGCAGTTGCATGCATCCTCAACCGAGTTGAAGATCGCCTTGAATGTACGTCGTGCCTCAGGCAAGGGCAGAAGGCGCAGAATACACCTCGTAATGATCCCCAGCATTCCCTCGCTGCCCACCAACAGACTTGCGAGGTTGTAACCGGTCGCATTCTTGGTCGTTCGGCCTCCGGCACGGACAATCTCACCTGTTGGAGTCACAAAATCGAGCCCCAGGACGAACTGCTTTGTAGCGCCGTATTTGGCGCAGCGCGGGCCGCCGGCATTCTGAGCAATATTCCCTCCGATGAAGGAATCCTTCCAGCTTGCCGGATCAGGCGGGTAGAAGAGGCCAACCGCCTCAACCGCCTGCTGCAATTCGAAGTTGGTCACGCCCGGCTCGGTGACCGCGACAAGATCCGGTTTGTTGATCTCGAGTATGCGGTTGAGCCTCCTCGTAGCAAGCACGATGCCCCCGCGAACGGGAACAGCACCTCCGGTGAAGCCGACTCCGCCTCCCCGGGCGGTGACGTAAAACCGCTTCTCATTGGCGAGCCGCATGATCCCTGAGATTTCCTCTGCTGTCCTCGGGAAGACGACCGCGTCAGCCGGGAAGACCTGCTTGAGCGCATCCTGCGAGTTCTCGATGACGACGTCTTGAGCAGTGGTGACGTGCTCTGCGCCGACGATTGATTCCAGTTGTCTGATCGTTTCAAAGTTAAGCATCTTCTTGCGTTCACATGTCGTAACCAGCACTCCGCGACAACGTTGTAGGGGCAGGGCTTGTCCCTGCCCGTCCCGCGCCGTCTGGCGCGGGTAATCTCTGTAGTCTACCAGACCCCCACTGGATCATGGCCGCGAGGTGGGTTAGACTCCATTCCGAAAGGAGCGAATGTCATGGCAGTAAAACCGATTCCTGATGGTTATCATGCAGTAACACCCTATCTGATCGTCGACGGCGCTGCAAAGCTGATCGACTTTCTCAAAGAGACCTTTGGCGCGACTGAGCTCTTCAGAATGGGCGCACCCGGCGACAAGGTCGGACATGCCGAGGTCAAGATCGGCGACTCGAACATCATGATCGCCGATAACAGCAGCGAATGGGCATCGCGGCCAGCCATGCTCTACGTCTACGTAAGTGATGTCGATGAGCTCACAAGCGGGCGCTGGCAGCTGGAGCTACTCAAGTGAAGGAACCGGCCAATCAATTCTACGGTGACCGGAGCAGCGGCGTCACAGATCCCTTCGGAAACTACTGGGGGATCGCCACGCACGTCGAGGACGTCTCTCCTGAGGAGCTCGAGAGGCGAGCGAAGCAGGCTCACGCATAGATTCTTGCAGCCTCAACTATTCCCCTCTTTCAGAAAAGAGACCACGCGGGCGGTTATCTCAGGATAGAGTCCTGAAATAACCGCCACGCTGTCGGCACCCGCCTTGTAGACTGCCCGCGCCCTCTCAATCGAAATTCCGCCGATAGCCACCAGCGGCCGGTCAGTAAGTCCCCGCGCTGCCGCCAGTAATTGAAGACCCTACCGATGGGTTCGGCGGCTTCCTTTGTCACCGTCGGGAAGATCGGACCCACGGCAATGTAGGTGGCCGATGTCTTGAGCGCCTGTTCGAACTGCAGTCATCGAGTGAGTCGATACGCCGATTATTTTCTCCGGGCCGAGAAGCGTTCGAGCCTCGTCGACACCCAGGTCGTCCTGTCCGAGATGCACGCCATCGGCTCCGGATGCAAGAGCGACATCGACGCGGTCATTGATGATCAACTGCGCGCCGGCATCCTTCGTGAGCCTTAAGCACGCGCGCGCACTCTCGAGGAGGGTCTTCGGGGTCGCCTGCTTGTCACGCAGCTGAATTAGTCGCACGCCGGCGGTGAGAAGCCTGGAGACGTTCTCTTCTGCGCCACAACCGGCGAGACGTTGATCCGTTATTGCATAGAGGCGCGGGAGAGAAGCCACGGCTCCATTATAGAAGCTTTGCTCCCAGCGCAGCCTGGGGCACGGTATAATTCGTAAAACCCCTGAAGGTCGTCCTGGAGGATCATGAAAACTCGCAAATTAGGTTTGGTGCTTGTGTCCGTTTGCGCGTTGCTTCTATCGGCTTGTCCCAGTCAGGTGACAGTAGGAGTCCTGAACACTGACCCTGGCCGTTATCGCAATCGTGAGATTGCTATTCGAGGCACGGTGCTCAACAGCTACGGAGCGCTTGGACAAGGGGTTTATGAGGTGGGAGACGAGAGCGGTTCCATCTGGGTCCTGACGCAGCGCGGAGTTCCGACGAAGGGTGCCCGGCTCATCGTTGTAGGCAAGCCGGTGAATGGAATCACCTGGGCCGGACGGACTTTCGGCAATGCGCTTCAGGAGAAGAGCAGGCGGTACTAGCGCCTCAGGTGTTGCGGCGACCTGGGACCGCGGGCGTCTCGCCCGCATGTCTTCGCAGGCATCTAGCTGCCTTGAAGTCATGCGGGCGAGACGCCCGCGGTCCCAGGTGACCGCACTCCCTACTACGATGTTGGCACTAAGCAGCCGCGACGGCCCGTGGACGGCCGTGAATCTTGATTGTGTCAAAATCCTCGGCTTCGACGGTGAACTCGTAGTTGCGCGCCGGTTTGTACTTGCCGATCATCTCGTTGAACTTGGTCACGAGAGGTTCGACAAAATCCAGCATGAAGTCGCTCTCTTCGACGACCTTGTGCTGGATGTGCCCAATCTCTTCCTTGGTAATGCCGATGTGATGAACGAGCCGGAGCGGAAGGCTCTTGACCTCCATGATTCCGGTATCGATCACGTATTCCTGGTTAGCTGCTTCGAGCGTGTGAAGCTGGCTGTAAAAAGCTTCGGTATCGGAAAAACTCAGGCTCTGTTCCATGTTTCTCTCCCAGGTGCTTAAGTGTGAGCATTCCATTCATACTTGATAATGGCAGTCAATCAAACACATTGACTCTGCTAGCACTGGAAGGGGCGACGGCGCCTTCGCGGAGGCTCTGGGAGTCTCTCGATAATCACCATCTTACCCAGTGTTTAAGCCTCTATTTTTATCGAAATTACGCCCAAGCGGGTACAAAAGTCAATCGGGCATTTTCGGCGGCCATTTTGGATTTTTGTGCCGTAGGCTGTCCAGCCTGCGGCAGATTTCGCCGCAGGCCAGCCGATCGTAGGATGTCCTCTTATGAATTCTGCCGCAGGCTGGACAGCCTGCGGCACGGCTCGGAATGAGTCTAGTCTCTCTTCAGCGGGATGCTCACCAGCAGAGTAGTCCCGCCGTCAGGCCGGGCCGAAACTTCAAAGCTGCCCTGCATCAATCGAACCCTCTCCTCCATACTCACCAGCCCAAGGCCGCCGCTCCTCCGGACAAGGTCATGGTCGAATCCACGCCCGCCGTCCTCGACTTTCATCCTGGCAATCCCGTCTTCCAACAGCAGCGTCACTGCGGCAGTCTTCGCTCCGGAATGCTTGGCAACATTCCGCAGCGACTCCTGGACTATGCGATAGAGACAGAGTGCGATCTCCTGTGGGATCGCTTCGCCTCGATCCGGAATTGTCAGGGAAACGTCAATCTCTTCGTGGCGGCTGAACTCGTCAACAAAGGACCTCAGCGCAGTTGCCAGTCCCGAATGCTCGAGAGCCGCCGGGTGCAACTCGTGTGACAGCTGGCGTATGCCATCCGCCAGTTCCTTGGCGCGATTCTGAACCTTGTCGAGCTGAGTGATCACGGCTTCCGCCGATGGTGGCAGCTGCCGTTTGATCCAACTGAGATTGATCGCCAGGGCTGCAACCTTCTGATTGAGATCGTCGTGCAGCTCGCGCGAGATTCGTCGCCGTTCCTCCTCGTGGGCTGTCATGAGTCGTCCGGCAAGCTCGCGGATCTGGCGGTGGCTCCATCGAAGTTCGTCATCGCGCTGCCTCAGCACTGCCTCAGCGTGGCGGCGCTCGGTGATGTCGCGACCGATTCCCTGGAGCTCTATGACATTACCTGACGCATCGAGGATGGCGTGGTCGATCCACTGGTGCCAGCCGACGCTGCCGTCCGGCTTGAGAACTTCGTGCTCATGAACCTCGCCCCGGGGATTGGCAATGATCGACGCGACATGGCTGAGAGCATTCTCGCGCCATGCCTCGGGAATGAGCTCGATAAAGCGGGTCCCGATGAGTTCTTCGGAGCTTCGACCAAAGAAGCGGCAGTAGGCCTCGTTAACGAACGTCAGTGTAGTATCACTCAAATAGCGGCAGATGAGCTCACTCTGCGTCTGCACTACGTTGCGATAGCGTGCTTCACTCTGTCGCAGGGCCTCCTCAGCAAGCTGCCGGTCAATCGCAATCCCGGCGACGTGTGCCGCAATGTCGGTCAACCGCGTTTCGTCAGGCCGTGGTGCTCGTGGCTCTCGATAGTAGACTGCAAAGGAGCCGAGCACCTTGCCCAGATGCGAAAGGATCGGAGTCGACCAGCAGGCCCGCAGACCGTACGGCTCGGCGAGAGCACGATAGTCTTCCCAGAGCGGGTCCGTCTGAATGTCTGTCACGATGACTGGCTTTCCGAGGTACATGGCTGTGCCGCACGAGCCAGCTCGAGGCCCGATACTCACGCCATCGAGAGCCTTGTTGTACTCCTCTGGGAGGCTTGGGGCGGCGATGGGCCGTATTGTGACACCGTCGTCATCGAGTAGAAGGATTGAACAGAGTCCTTCGGATTGAGCCTCGATGAGCGTCACGAGGCTGGTCAGGATATCGGGCAACTTCGCTCCGGTTGCGATCATCTCGAGAACGCGATTCTGCCCGGTCCGCAAGGCCTCTTCCTTCTTGCGCGCGGTGATGTCAACCATGACCCCGCGAAGGCGCACGGGCCGGCCTTCGCTCATCTCCACGGTGACGATGTCGCGGAGCCATACCACACGACCGTCGGCAGCAATCATCCGGTAGACAAACTGGTGGTCCTCTCCGCTTTCAGATGCCTCTTTACAGGAGTTGAAGACCCATTCGCGGTCGTCAGGGTGAAGACTTGAAAGCCAGAAGCCCGGATCTGTCATCCAACGCTCAATCGGATACCCGAGAATGTCCTCGGCCTGCTTGCTGACGAAGGTGAAGTTCCAGTTGACGTAGTCGAGTTCCCAGAGGATGCCGTCGATCGAATGGATGAGCCATTCGTACTCATCGCGGCCATCGAGCCGCTGAAGATCGGCTACTGTAGGCGGGATGCCGTCCGTTTCTGTAACAGCGGTGGAGGATTTGGGAGAGTGGCTTTCCATCAAGCTCAAGATCATTCCTTAAAAGCCGTCTTCATTCAAGCAATTTGGAGTGCGGCGACCGGCCACAAAGAAGCACAAAAGTCACAAAAGTGACGATAAAGGGAGAACCGCCGAATCCTTTTTGTGCCTTTTGTGCTTCTTTGTGGCCGGTTGCCGCTTTCCAAATTGCTCATCTTGATTTCCCCTTGAATCGCATGAAGGACGCTGCAACAGCGGCGGCACTCAGAACCGTGCAGACGATCGCAAACCAGTCTCCGAATCGAGTGTAAGGCGTAAGCCCGCTTCGAGTCTGCGCCATCCAGGTGCGGGAGGCAGGCGTAAACTCCGGCAGTTGATTGATGACTTCTCCATCACTCGTTATGAGCGCAGAGACTCCGGAGTTGGTCACCCTGATGAGGTCGCGTTCATTCTCAATAGCTCGCATGACCGCGTGCGCCAGGTGTTGACGCGCACCGGCCGTATTGCCGAACCATGCGTCGTTCGAAACATTGACCAGCAGCGTAGCTCGGTTTAGAACAAACTGCCTCACGAGATTTGGATAGGCCGCCTCATAACAGATGAACGCGCCCACTCGCACGAGACTCGTCGTATGCTCAATGACGATGCCACCCTGAGGCGTACCGCTCTCACCAGTTGCGGCCACGCTCGTACGTTCGCTCTCAACCCTGAGCGTGTTGACTACTGCCTGCCTGCCGGCCGTAAAGCTGCCGACTATCGCCGGGACGAATCTTCCGAGAACCGCCCGCCACGGGACGTATTCGCCAAACGGAACAAGTCTTATCTTGTCGTATCGCATCATCGGCCCATCGTTCGGGTTGCCGCCGACAGTTTCGACACTGTTGAAATACTTGCCGTCACTATGAGTGATCGTATTGCAGATCAGATAACAACCGGTGTCGGCAGCAAACTTGTCGAGCCGCGCTCGAATCTCCTGATCACTTTCGTAGAAGAGCGAGATCGGCGCTTCGGCCCAGACTACGATGTCAACCTTTCGCGGACGAACCTGATCGATCGCCTCCTGGCTGAGCTTGATCTCCTGATTGAGCCCCTCACTGACGTCAACTGTGTTCCCCGGCTCTTCCAGTGGGATGTTTGGCTGCACGCCGGCTACCATGACTCTCGATCCGGACGCTGACATCGCCCGAAACGGAACGACCAGCAGTAGAAGACCGATCAGAGCGAGCGCAGTTGCACCTCTTCGAGATGCCGGGGTTCGTCCGCGAACAAGAAGGACGATAAAGGCGCTCGCCGCAGCCACCTCCCAGCTGACAAGGTAGACGCCACCCACTCGTGAAAGCTGCGCCACTCGAATGTTTTGCCATTGGGACACTCCGAGCGCATTCCATGTGACGCCTGTCACCAGGGGACGCAGCCATTCGGTTGACACCCAGAGCACCGGCGCCAGCGAGACTGCTCCCCACCCAAACCGCCTGACCAGTTGAGACAGTCCGAGCGAAAAGAGTCCCGTGAAAATGGCCAATACCGCGGCGAAGAGAAATGCCACACCGTAGGCGACCGCCGTCAGCATTCCGCCGTAGCTGGTCATGGAGTGGGCAATCCAGTTTTCTGCAAGAAACGTGAAAACGAGGCCCGTTACCCAACCGAGCGTCAGTGCTCGAAGCGGTCGGAGATGTCCTGCGCCGGCTTGACTTGCTTGACTTGCGATCACGAAAACCAGAGGCGCGAGCGCGATCCATGCCAGATAGGCCATGTCGAACCGTGGGAATGAGAAGACGAGCAGGAGGCCGCTCGTGACTGCCAGACCGAATTGCAAACTTGACTTCATCAGATGTGACCGGGAGGAATGGCCGGCGCCAGGAACGCGCATTGTAGCAGACGCGGAGGGACTCGCTCAAAGCTTGGCGTCGAGTGGTCAAACATCTACAATACATTCGTTCCGACCCCGTTCAGTCCGAAAGGAAACGCCTTCTAATGACGCGACTTCTGTTGCTGCTAGTGTTTGCCGGTCTCGGTCTCGGGACAACGACTCAGGACGACAAGCTGCGCGAAAAGGCCGCCCGCTTACAACGCGAAGCCATCGTCATCGATACCCACAACGACATCACTTCTCCGATTACGGATGAGGGCTTCGATCTCGGCAAACGCGACACAAGCGGAAAGACGCAGACTGACATTCCGAGGATGAAAGAGGGCGGTCTCAATGCCGAGTTCTTCGCAATCTACATCGCAGCAAAGTATGCCAAAGAGGGCGGCGCGGCGCGACGAGCACTCGATATGATCGACGGCGTCTACCTGCAGGCCAAACGCTATCCGGAGAGCCTCGAAATGGCTTTTACCAGCGACGACATCCGTCGCATCAAGAAGTCCGGAAAGATCGCCGCCCTCATGGGCATTGAAGGCGGCCACGCAATCGAAGACAGCCTCAGCGCTCTCCGAGAGTTCTACCGGCTCGGCGTGAGATACATGACTCTCACCCATACCAACACCAACAGCTGGGCGGACTCATCGGGCGATGTGAACAACCCCGCCGTCAATCACCACAACGGGTTGACTGATTTTGGGAAGGAGGTGGTTCGCGAGATGAACCGCCTTGGAATGATGGTCGATATTTCGCACGTTGCCGATAAGACCTTCTGGGATGCAATTGAAGTCAGCCGGGCGCCGATTATCGCATCGCATTCGTCATCGAGAGCTCTGACCGACGTGCCTCGAAACATGACTGATGAAATGCTCGCTGCATGCGGTAAGAAAGGCGGCGTGGTCATGGTCAATTTCTACTCAGGCTTTGTGAACACGAAGGCCGTCAAGCCTTCACCGGAGACGCAGGCGAAGATCGATGAGGTGAGCAGGTTATATGCCAACGATCCGGCTCGAATGAGGGGAGAGCTGGCCAGGCTCACCGGTGCGCCCGCGAAGGTGACTCTCGACATGCTGATGGAGCATTTCGAGCACATTATCAAGGTCGCGGGAGTCGACCATGTGGGGATCGGCTCGGATTTCGATGGCGTCGATGGGCAGCTCCCCGTGGGTATGGAGGACGTGTCGAAGCTTCCGAACATTACGTATGAGTTGTTGAAACGAGGCCATTCAGAGTCGGACGTGAAGAAGATTCTCGGGGAGAATCTGTTGAGAACGATGGCCGATGTTGAGCGCGTCGCGAGACAAATGCAAAACGACGGAGTTCAGCCATCGACCGCGAAGATCGGAAAGTGAAGAGCAGGTAGATTTAACCCAGCAGACGGCTTCGCATCCCGAACGGACGCGAGACGGAGCAGGGGCAGGAAGCCCTGCCCCTACAACGTGTAGAGAGATCCGCGTCTGAAGTGTCGCGAGACCATTGTTGTGCAGCACGAACGGTCTCGCGACCTTTCAGGGCCATGGTTCTTCGCCGAGCGTTCCTGGGGCTGCGCTCGCTTGCCCCAGAGCTACCTTCTCGCATCCCTTACGGGATGCCGGACCATGATTAGAGTCATAAAAGACATTCTTCACGCAGAATTGCTCTCATGCTCGCTATCGTGATACCGGCATCACAGGTACTGCCCGCCGACGCGCAGAACGCCGTAGGAGATCGGCCCAACGCCCGGCGCGGCGGGACGCGCTCTGTCGTCAGAGCCATAAACGGCATGGTTGCGACCAGCCAGCCGCTCGCCTCCGCCGCCGGCCTCCGCATCCTCCAACGGGGCGGCAACGCCTTTGACGCCGCCGTAGCAGCCGCCGCAGTACTCTGCGTAGTCGAACCAATGATGGTCAGTCCGGGAGGCGACCTCTTCGCTCTATTCTGGGATGCGAAGAGAAACGAGCTCCACGGACTCAATGCAAGCGGCCGAGCACCGAAGGCGGAAACGATCGACGAGCTGAAGCGCAAAGGCTTCACCAAAATGCCCGACGTCGGAATCCACGCGGCAACCGTCCCTGGAGCTGTCGACGGCTGGGCTACGCTGCTCGAGCGTTACGGCAGCATGCCTCTGGCCCAGGTTCTCGAACCCGCCATCGACTACGCTGAACATGGGTTTCCCGTAACCGAGGTTATCGGGCAGGACTGGCTGAATGCGACGAAGTTTGCCGGGAATTCGGATTTCGCGGCGACCTTCATGCCCAACGGCCGCCCACCGGCAGTTGGTGAGGTCTTCACCAACAGGAATCTCGCTGAAAGCCTGAGAAGAATCGCCAGGGGCGGCCGGGATGCCTTCTACAAAGGCGATATCGCCGCGAGAATCGTCAAGTTCTCGCAGGCTCAGGGTGGCTTTCATACCCTCGCCGACTTCGCCGATCAGCATTCAAACTGGGTCGAACCGCTGCATGTCTCGTATCGTGGTTATGCCGTCTACGAGCTCCCGCCCAACACTCAGGGACTCACCGCACTCGAGATGCTCAACATTCTCGAAGGCTATGACGTGCATGCACTAGGGCAGAACACCGCGGAGTACCTGCATCTTCTTGTCGAAGCCAAGAAGGCTGCTTTCGTAGATCGCGCTCAGCACATTGCCGATCCCGCCTTCTATCAAGCTCCTATCGATCAGCTGCTTTCGAAGACGCACACCGCAGAGATGCGTCAAAAAATCGATCTCCAGCGAGCAGCCCCGGAGCGCATGGCCGGACCGCGCGGCGGCGAGGACACTGTATATCTCACGGTGGTCGATAAGGACCGCAACGTCGTCTCACTGATTCAGAGTATCTTCAGCGAGTTTGGTTCGGGGCTCGTCGCCGGCGACACGGGAATCGTTCTGCACAACCGAGGTGCCGGGTTCTCGTTTGATCCGCAGAATCCCAATCATCTCGCGGGCGGCAAGAGACCGTTTCACACACTGGTGCCCGCCATGGTTCTGCGCGACGGCCGTCCCTGGCTCTCGTTCGGAGTAATGGGCGGAGATATGCAGGCGCAAGGCCACGTCCAGGTTTTGCTCAACCTGATCGATTTCGGAATGGACGTTCAACAGGCTGGAGAGCAGCCGCGTTTTCGTGACACCGGAAACGGGCTCGGCCTCGAGTCGGCGATTGGGCCGGAGATCCGGGCCGCACTCGAACGAAAGGGGCATCGCCTGATAGAAGTCTCTCGTGGCTCATTCGGCGGCTATCAGGCAATCATGATTGATCCTCAAAGCGGAGCGCTGGCTGGAGGCTCCGACCCGCGCAAGGATGGGTGCGCAATCGGTTGGTAGAGCGTAAGGAGGTATCGTGAAAAACAGCATGACACGCCGTGGTTTCATTGGAACAACCGGTGCAGCAGGTGCCGGGCTCATCTTCGTGAAGTCGGAATCGGTCCGCGGTACACCGGCCAATTCCGCCCCAGGACTGGGCATTATCGGGTGTGGCGGCCGCGGTAACCATGTCGGTGAAGAGTTCGTCAAGAACACCGATGCGCGCGTGACTGCGCTCATGGAATCTCTTCGACGACCGGCTGGCTTCGACGACGGCACACTTCAACAAGCTGGCGCAGGAGAAGAGTTATGCCGGAGTGCCTTCGGCCAATCTCTTCAAGGGCTGGAAGAGTTATGAGAATCTCGTTCGCTCGAAAGATGTGGACATCGTCCTCGTCACGAGTCCGCCATTCTTCCATCCTGATCACTTCGAAGCGGCTGTCGCTGGCGGCAAACATGTCTATCTCGAGAAGCCGGTGGCCACGGACGTCCACGGCTGCAATCGAGTCATCAAGGCGGGTCGCGCAGCAAAGGTCAGCATTCATGTCGGGTTCCAGAAACGCTACTCTGACGGCTACCGCGCACTGGTCGAGCGCGTTCACAACGGCGAGATAGGAGAACTCGCTCTTGGGCAGGCCTACTACTACACAAATGATCTCGATCGGCAGAACAAGCCGGGAATGTCGGCGCTCGAAGCCCGAATACGCAATTGGGTCTTTGACAAAGCCCTTTCGGGAGACATCCTCGTCGAGCAGAACATTCACATCATCGATGCGTGCAACTGGATTCTCAAAGCTCATCCTCTAAAGGCGACCGGCAGCGGTGGCCGCAAAGTCCGGACAGACGTTGGCGACGTGTGGGATCACTTCATCGTCACCTTCTTCTATCCGAATGATGTTCAGGTGAGTTTCAACTCGAACCAGTTTCGCAATAAAGGCTACCGTGTTCAGGGCGAGCGTTTCTTTGGGACTCTGGGAGTCTCTGAGTCCAATCATAGCGGGCCGATGCAGATCATCCGCAATGACGGCAACAAATGGGACGCGGGGACAAACACTGCGCTCGACACGGCCGTCGCCAACAAGGTGAAGGTTTTTGTCGACGGAATCAAAGCGGGCAAGTTTGACAATCAGGCAGAGCAGGGAGCCGAGTCCACCTTGAGCGTTATCCTTGGGCGGACCGCAGCCTACAGCGGTCGCGAGTTGACCTGGGATCGACTGACCCGGACGGACACAAAGTGGGACCTCAAACTCAATCTCGACGAGTTTGGCAGCGGCAACGCTCTCTCCCTTAAGGATTGAAGACGAATTGAAGAAGAGTTGAACATTGAAAGACCTCATCTCGATCAATGACCTGACTACCGCCGAAGTACGACAGATATTCACGACAACGGCCGCGATCAAATCGCGGCCGCTCGACTTCGCGACGGCCCTCGTCGGAAAGAGTGTCGCCCTGATCTTTGAGAAGCCGAGCCTTCGAACTCGCGTGACGTTCGATCTGGGCGCCACGCAGATGGGAGCCTCCTGCGTCTATCTCGACCACCAGGGAGTACGCCTTGGCGAACGCGAGTCGGTCAAGGATATGGCTCTCAACCTCGAGCGCTGGGTAGATGCGATAGTCGCGAGGACGTACAGCCACGACACGGTCATCGACCTCGCCGCGCACTCCTCGGTTCCGGTCATCAACGGGCTCTCGGAGTTCTCACATCCCTGTCAGGGTCTCACCGATTACTTCACCCTGACTGAAAAGGTCGGTCCCGATCTGTCCGGTTTCCGTATCTCCTATGTTGGCGATGGGAACAATACGTGCCATTCGCTCATCTTCGCCGCAGCAAAAGTAGGCGCTCACATCCGAGTGGGTGCGCCAACGGGCTACGAACCGGACGCCCAGGTTCTGCGAATGGCGCGGCGAACGGCCCGGTCAACCGGCGCGCGAATCGAGGTCGTCAACAATCCGCAGGAGGCGGTCGAAGACGCGCAGGCCGTTTACACGGACGTCTGGGCGTCCATGGGCTTTGAAGCTGAGACCGAGCGGCGAAGAGAGATCTTTGCGCCATTTCGGGTCACCAGGAAGCTCATGTCGAATGCGGCGCGAGGCGCCTTCTTCATGCATTGCCTGCCTGCGCACCGGGGAGATGAGGTCGACGCCGAAGTAATCGACCATAAAGGTTCAATAGTCTACGACCAGGCCGAGAACCGTCTTCACACGCAAAAAGCGATTATGCTCCTGCTGGTCAATGGAACGAGCCCACCGGCTTAGTATGGAGTGCGGCGAATCGTGCCGCAGGTTGTCGCGCCAACGGCGCGACCTTAAATAGCCCAGGGCGAAGCCCTGGGTATGTGGCCAACATTCGGCCGAGGCCCATCGGGCCAACATTGCCCGCTTGGGGCGTTGCGATCCGCCCGCGATTATCCACCCAGGGCTTCGCCCTGGGCTGCTTCAGGTCGCACCTTTGGTGCGACATATGCCGCACTCCATATCTCTAAATATTTATGGGGAGTGTAGACGATTCAGTGGCCTCACCGGCGCCCGAGACCAGGCGGCGCAGCATTGCCCGTTCGGCGGGCATTGTGAGCATCGCGGTCATGGGGAGCCGCCTCCTCGGTCTTGTCCGCGAGGTGGTCTTCGGTACCTTCTTCGGTGCGAGCTTTGCCAACGATGCATTCATCATAGCCTTCCGTATTCCCAACCTGCTCCGCGACCTGTTCGCCGAGGGAGCCCTTTCAGCGGCCTTCGTCACGACATTCTCTCAAACACTCGCGCGCCGTGGAGAGCGTGAGGCATGGCGCCTTGCCAACCTTGTCAACAACGGCCTCGCCCTCGTTCTCACGCTGGTGGTCATCGGCGGAATCGTCTTCGCTCCACAGGTCGTCAACATGCTGATCGAGCCGAGTCGCGTTCCTTCGGACCCGGTCAAAGCGGCGCTCACGGTTTCGCTGGCCATCAAGATGACCCGGATCATGTTCCCGTTTCTGATCATGATCTCGCTTGCGGCTGTCGCGATGGGAGTCCTGAACACCAAAGACCGCTTTGGCGTTCCGGCGTCAGCGTCAACGCTCTTCAACGTCGGCTCGATCATCGGCGGCCTGGCCTCCGCCTATCTCCTGGCACCCGACTACATCTCAGCGATCATTCACAACCAGCCTACGACGACTGACGGAGCGGCTCGAGCGATTGTCGGCATGGCGATAGGTACGCTCTTCGGCGGGATGCTTCAATGGCTGGTCCAGGTGCCGAGCCTTCGGGCTGTCGGATATCGCTGGCAGCCAGTGCTCAGCTTTCGCGACGAGGGAGTGCGGCAGGTGATGCGTCTCATGGCGCCGGCGATCATTGGTGTCGCTGCGGTTCAGATAAACGTCTTCGTAAATACCAAGTTTGCCTCGAGCCTTGGGGTGGGACCGGTCTCCTGGCTGCAATATGCATTTCGCCTTATGCAGTTTCCTATTGGCGTCTTCGGTGTGGCTATCTCGACCGCAACTCTTCCAGTCGCCTCGCGCGCCGCGGCTCTCGACAAGCTCGATGAATTCAGGAAGACGATCGCTTCGTCGCTGCGGCTGACTTTTCTGATGACGATCCCGTCCGCTATTGGACTGATAGTCCTGAGCCGCCCGATCATCGCGTTGATATATCAACATCGCCAGTTCAAGGCTTATGACACGGCCCAGGCCGCAGCCGCGCTGGAATATTATGCGCTCGGGCTCACGGCCTATTCATCGATTCGTGTCCTGGCGCCCGGCTTTTACGCCCTCAAGGACACACGCATTCCGATGGCGGCGAGCGCGCTCTCGATCATCATCAACTACATCGTGGCCACGGCTACGGTCAAATATCTCAACCTCGGGCATCGCGGCCTGGCGCTCTCGATCTCGGCTGTCGCAATCGTCAATTTCACGGTTCTGCTCGTCTTCATGCGCCGGAAGCTTGGCGGCATCGAGGGCGGCAGCCTTTTGTCGACAGCCATCAAGGTTTCGATCGCCTCGGCTCTCATGGGATTGGTCTGCTGGTATGTCAGCCGGCGGATGGAGGCGCAGCCACGTCTGCTGCTGGTAAGCGTCTCAATTGGGATAGGGATAGCAGTCTTCTATTTTGCTGCGCGTCTGTTGCGAATTGAAGAGCTCGACCAGATAGCCGCTAAATTCAAAAAGAAGTTCGCGAAGAGAAGGAGTTAGCCACAAAAAGCACAAAAGACACAAAAAAAGCCTTTTGTGTTTTTGTGCTTTTTGTGGCATGCCTGCCCTCACTCAGCAGCGCCCAGCTGCCAGAGCGTGAAGGCGTAGTCGAAGGCCACCTCCTTCAGAGCGTCATACCTGCCCGAAGAACCTCCGTGACCCGCCCCAAAATTGACCTTCAGGAGCAACGGATTCTGATCGGTCTTCACGCTGCGAACCTTGGCCACGAACTTCGCTCCCTCCCAGTAGGGCACCTGGCTGTCATTGACCGAAACCTTGACTAGCATCGCCGGATAGCTCTGAGCCTTGATATTGTCATAGGGTGAGTACTGCTTCATGTACTCAAACGCGGCTTTCTCGTTTGGATTGCCCCATTCGATGTATTCGCTCGTCGTCAATGGAAGCGTCGCATCCAGCATGGTATTGAGAACATCAACAAACGGCACATGAGCGATCACCGCCTTGAAGAGGTCAGGCCTCATGTTGACGACGGCGCCCATGAGCAGGCCTCCCGCACTGCCGCCTTCGATGGCCAGATGGTCCTTCGACGTGTATTTCTGATTGATCAGGTACTCGGCGCAGGCGATGAAATCGGTGAAGGTATTGATCTTCTTCATCATCCTGCCATCCATGCGCCATTCTTCGCCCAGCTCGCCGCCGCCGCGGATGTGAGCAATGACGTAAATCACATTTCGATCGAGCAGGCTCAGCCTTGACGCCGAAAAGCTTGGAGGAATGGTGATACCGTAGGAGCCATAGCCGTAAAGCAGCAGGGGCGCTGTGCCGTCCATCTTGACATCCCGGCGATAGACCACCGACATCGGAATCCGAGTCCCGTCTTTGGCGGTCGCGAAGATGCGCTCCGACTTGTAATTCGCGCGATCGAACCCGCCCGGCACCTCCGTCTGTTTCATGAGCGTCGACTTGTGCGTGTTCATGTCGTAGTCGAAGACAGAGCCAGGAGTCACGAGCGACTGATAGTTGTACCTCAAGACATTTGTTTTGAACTCGCGGTTGACGCCAACGCTCGCGGAATAGACCGGTTCGGGGAACTCGATGCGGTGCGGTGTGTGAGTCTTGAAGTCGATGACCTCAATCTGCTGCAGGCCGTTCTCCCACTCATGGAGAACAGCGTGGTCAGCGAACAGATTGATTGAGTCGACCTTCACGTCGGGCCGGTGCGCTACAAACTCCTTCCAGTTCTTCTCGGAGGGGTCGGCTACCGGAGCCGTCACAACGCGAAAATTCCTGGCGCCCTTGTTGGTCCGAATATAGAAGAGATCACCGCGGTGACCGACGTCATACTCGTGATCGGGCTGGCGAGGAACGATGATCTTCCACTGCGGCATCCGGCGAGCCCGCCGGAATGTACCGGACTTCAGTCGACGTCTTGCTGAAGGATTCGAGGAAAATGACGGCCTTATCGCGCGATCTGCTGGTGCCGATATCAAAAAGCTCGTCCTTCTCCTCGTAAAGAAGCTCATTCTTGTCGGACCCGAGCACGTGTCTGAAAAACTTGTCGTTGCGCTTGGTGACGGCATCTTCGGTGACGTAGAAGAGGGTCTTCCCGTCGGTAGACCAGGCCATGCTGTCGACGCGCTCGATGCGCTCCGGGAGCATCTTGCCCGTCCGCAGATCCTTCACCTGCAATGTGTACTGGCGATATCCGGTGTTATCTGTTGAATAGGCCAGCAGCATTCCGTCATCGCTTGGCGCAAATTGCCCGATGGCCATGAACTTCTGTCCTTTGGCCAGCTCGTTCTGGTCAAGGATGACAACCTCAGGCGCCTGCAGGCTGCCGCGCTTGCGGCAATAGATCGGGTACTGTTTTCCCTCTTCGGTGCGCGTGTAATAGAAGTAGTCGCCGTAGCGGTACGGGACGTTGACGTCAGTCTGCTTGATGTGGCTGAGCATCTCCTTATAGAGCTTCTCCTGGAGCGGCTGCGTTGGCTTCATAAGCGCATCGGTGTATGCCTCTTCGGCCTTGAGGTGTTCGAGTACTTTTGGATTGGATTTCTCCCGAAGCCAGAAATAGTCGTCTACCAGACGCTCGCCGTGAATGTTCGTGACCTTTTCTTTCTTCTCAGTCATCGGTGGTGCCAATCTAGTCGAGCCTCCATTGTCCTGGGCCAGCGCCGTCAGACTAACCGCCAGGAGTACAAGTATCGCTCTCATATACGCCTCTCTTTTTTACAACGTTGTCGCGAAGTGTTGCATTGTCGAGAAAGACTGTAGGGGCAGGGCTTGTCCCTGCCCGCCCGGCGCAGTCTGGCGCCGGTAATCTTTACGAAGATGCTGATCATCCTGCTCAATGATTCTGCGTTTCACCGGTCAGCGCCTCCAGGAACTTCACCAGGTGGCGCTGCTCTTCCATCGTCAGGCTCAGAGGATCGAGCTCACCGTCGCGGTTGATATTTGCCTGGCCACCGCCGTTATAGAACTTGACGACGTCCGCAAGCGTTCTGGCACTGCCGTCGTGAAGTAGGGTGCTGTAAGCGCGATGTTACGCAATGACGGCGTCTTGTACGAGCCGATATCGAAAGGGTGATGCGTTACCAGCACACGTCCCAGCTCCTGGCCTCCAGGCTCGCGTCCAAGGCCGTCAATCACCGATTCCGATCCCGGTTTGTCCGAGATTTCGAAGGCTTTGCGCGCCAGCTCTGCAAAGGCCGGATTGTTGGCGGCAACTCCGGTGTTGTGATATGCGAAATCGGTTAAGAAGGGAGCCTGCTCGCTAAAGGTGTGGCATCTTCCACACGCCCCTTGCCCCTGAAGATGGCAAGCCCCCTTCGAGCATCATCACTCAGAGCGCGTTGATCTCCGGCCATGTACCGGTACCTGAACACATCCTGCTGCCACCACACGCCCCAGGCCTTCCGCCCCCAGAGCGGACCGGTCAGCAGTCCGATCAGTCCGAAGACCACGGTGAGCTCGGCGGCGGCCGCCGCCACGCGGTCCGCGGCCTTGCGGCCGGAGAACAGCATGATGGCGCTGGCAACGCCGCAGACGAACGCCCCCGAGAACATCACGAACCACGACGGGCACGTGGAAGTAGAAGATCTTCTGCACGAGCAGCATCGTCGACTCGTACAGGCGCCCGGTCGATCGCAAGCGGCGCATACGCGAACATCGCGGCGAGGACGATCGCCGAGGGGGCAAACAGTTTTGTCATGTTCATTCCGTCATCGCCGGCTCGAAGGTCCACAGCGCGAGTGTGATGAAGACGACGTCGAAGAACACCAGCATCGACAGCCACACGCGCGCCATCGGCAGATCCGACGTCCGGCTGCAGCAGCGCGGCCGTGCCGCGCACGCCCGCGATGATCACCGGGATTGTAATCGGGTACAGCAGAATCGGCAGCAGCACGTCGCGGCTGCGCGCCCGCACCAGCATCGCGGCGAACAGCGTGCCGACCGCCGCAGAACCCGACCGTCCCCGCCGCAGCAGCGCGGCCATCAGCAGCGGATACGCGAACAGCGGCGCCTGGAACATCAGCGCCACGAGCGGCACGACGACGCCTCGACCGCCGCCAGCAGCAGCAGCACGCCGACCAGCTTGCCGATATAGAGCGCCGGACGATCGACGGGCGCCAGCATCAGCGCGCGCAGCGTCTCGCTCTGCCGCTCGCGCTCGAAGGTGCGGCCGAGCGCGAGCGTGCCGGAGAACGCAATCGCAATCCACAGGATGCCCGCGGCCGCGTCGTCCGACGGCCGTCCCTCGCGCACGAACCCGAACGCGAACACCAGCACGCACGACACCGCGAAGAACAGCGTCGTGTAGACGATCTCGCGGCTGCGCACCTCGATCAGCAGGTCCTTGCGCGTGACGAGCCAGACGGTCCTGCAGAACATCGGCCTACGCCGCGCCGGCTCACGCAGGCCCGGCGATAGCGCTTCGCGCAGCGAGCCCGGGCCGGCCGCGATCCGTGACGTCAGCCGCTCGCTCTCTGCAGCACGACCGCGCGGTCGGCGAGCCCGTCGATCGTTTCGAGATCGTGCGTCGTCGACGAGGACGATGCAGCCCGGCTCGCGCAGCGTCGCCAGCCGCTCGCGAAGCGCCGCCGTGGCGCGCGTCGTCCAGCCCGGTGAACGGCTCGTCGAGCAGCACGAGCCGCGGCTCGTGCAGCAGCGCGCGCTCGAGCGCGAGGCGCTGCCGCATGCCGCGCGAAAACCGCGCCGACCGGGATCGTCGCGCTGCGGCGAGACCGGCGCGCTCGAGCGCGGCCGCGACGCGCGGCTTCGACATCCGCGAGCCCGTAGAGCGCGGCCGAAGAACGGCAGGTTCTCGGCGGCCGGCAGCTCCGGGTAGATGTAGAGATCGTGGCCCGAGCACGCCGATGCGGCCGCGCAGCGCGGCGCCGAGCGACCGCGCGGTGTGCTCGCCGTAGCGCACCTCGCCCGACGACGGGTCGAGCAGCGTCGCGGCGATCGACAGCAGCGTCGACTTGCCGGCGCCGTTCGGGCCGAGCAGCGCGACGATCTCGCCGGCGTCGCAGCGGAACGACACCTGGTTGAGGACGCGGCGACGGCCGAAATGGCGGGAGACGTCGGTGAAGGTGAGCGAGGTGAAGTCGGCCAGCGGCGTCCGTGGCCTCATCGCGCGCTACGCAGCCGCCTCGTCGTCCAGCTCGGCGTAGACGCTGTTCGAGCGCGGCCACCAGCTCGCGCCGGCGCGCCGCGTAGCGGTCGGGAGTCGATCGTGCTGGCTCGCGGTGCTGCTCCTCGATGCGACGCGAGCTCGTGAAGAGCCGATCGCGCTTCGCCTCGAGACGCCGGCGGCGCTCGACTGCCGGTCGGCCGGCGCCCCGTGCGCATGCTGCCCCAGACGCCGCCGGCCAGAATCAGCGAGCGCCAGCGCGAGCGCGACGTTGCGCGGCCACACCGGCTGATGCGGCAGCCCGGTGAACGTGAGCGCGATCGTGTCGCCCGCCGGCACGGCCGGGCCCTTGCCGACGATGAACGTCTCGCCCTGCAGCGGCATGTCGCGGTGCTCGGCAATCTGCGGGGACTCGAGCTCCATGCTCGCCGACCTTCTGCGCCATCACGCTGACCTGGTTGAGCGCGACCGGCAGCTTCTGCTCGAGCGTCAGCGTCGCCGGTCTGATCGGCAGCGAGTAGCCGAACTGGACGACGTGGCGCCCGGCGCGAACGGGCCCGCGACCGTCACCCGCTTGCCGGCGACCGTCGCCTGCGGCGTGGACCCTCGAGCAGCGCCGGCGCCGCCGCTCCGCGGGCAGCTCGAACACCAGCGGTTGCGCGGTCTGCACCGGCGCCTTGCGCGGCGTTGACGATCTCGAAGACGTAGAAGACGTTCAGCGCCTCGTCTCCCATTTCGAAGACGAAGCGCGACTGCTCGCCGAGCACGACCATACCCGGCTTGGCCGGCGCCTGCGCGGGCGGCTGATCCCGGCCGGCCGGCTGCTCGCGTCTGCGGATCGGTCGCGACGAGCGCGACGCGGATGCCGCCGGTCGCCGGCACCGCGAACTCCTGCGACTCGAGCCGCTCGCCGTCGACCGTCGTCGACGCCTTGACGGCGTGCCCGGACGCAAGCCGGGGAACTCGGCGCGGCCCTCTCGTTGGTCCTGGCGGTCATCGGCGACGGGCCGCCGGACAGCTCGACCGGCTGATCGGCAACGACGTTGGCCATCGAGCCGCGGACGACGCGCACGGTGACGGTGCCGGCCGGCGAGATCGCCGACCGGCAGCGGAACGCCCGACATCTGCTTCGGGTCGGGCATCTGCGCGCCGGCGAGCATCTGCGCGTGCACGAGCGCACGGACGAGCGCCAGGCCAGCACGACTGCGACAACGCCACGGCAGCGAATCGGCGATGCCCTCAGCGTCACCGCCCGAGCCGCGTGCCGCAGCGCTTGCAGAACGCCGCGTCGATGATCGTTCGCGGTGCCGCAGGCGGCGCAGATACTGCGCGCGTCGGCAGCTTCGGTGATCGGAGTGCATCCGGCCGGAGTCGGACCGGGTCGGCGTCGGCGCCGCCGGCTGCGCCGCGGCTCGAGCGACGTGCGGCGCCTGTCGAGCCCCGCGCCTCGCACTCGTCACCAGCCGCGCGCTCAGCTCGCGCTCGATCAGCTCACGGTAGCCGGCGCCGCCTGCGTCGAGCCTGCTTCATCAGCATCATCGCGCGCGCCGCAGCCGGCCCGCCATCTCGTCGAAGTCCTTCGGCGACACCTTGCCCATCGCGCGATCGAACTCGAGCTCCTTGATCGATCGCAGCACCAGCGTCTTCTCGCGCTCGAGCGCCGCGCGCGCCCGCTCGGACGGACGCTGGCTCAGCAGCGCCACGTCGCGAACGCCAGCGGCGCGAGCATGCGATAGAACGCGGCCGCCGCCGCGCCCGGCCGCGCCGATCGTCAGGCTGATCAGGATCAGATGCTCGGGCGTGGATTGCCGCGACAGGACGACCGCGACCGTCGCCGCCGCCAGCGACGCCAGCACGAAGAAATGCCAGGGCCGGAAGCCGGCGTCCGGCGTCGTCCGCCTGGCCGCTGCTGCCGCGTGGCTCCGCCGTCGCGGCTCGCCTCGGCGAAGCTCCGCGTCCTGCTCAATCGAGGTCGCGGAGCTCATCGTCCAACCTCGCGCGAGATCGCAGGATCGTCGCCGGCCTCCGGCTGCGCTCGATGCGGCTTCGGCGGTGTCGTCGCGGCGCGACCAGCGGAACGCGACGAGCGCGACGCTCGCGGCGCCGGTCGCGCCGATCAGGTACGGGAAGAACCACGCGAGGCGATTGAAGCCCTTGTCGATCGGCGACGCGCAGCGGTCTCCTGGCTCGCCGTACTCCTGCGATGAACGCGGCGATGACCTGCTCGCGGTCCTTGCCCTCGCGCGACGAATCTGCCGCAGCTTCGCCGTCTGGCTCGCGTGCCGCCTGCGCAGTTCGGCACTCGCCGCAGTTGTTCATCGGCCGGCGGCGCCGCACGTGCAGATGATCTCGCTCTTCGAGTTGCCTTCTCGAGCTGCGCTTCGCGGCACGGCACGGCCTCGGATCTCGACGTGCCTGCGCGAGCAGCGGCAGCCGGCAGCAGCAGAACAGCAGCAGCAGCGACGTCGTCGTCGGCCGCCCGCCGGCACCTTCGCGGCGGCGAACGCGAACGCGCGTCTCGGGCAGCAGCGCGAGGCCGGTGCCGAGCGCCATCACCGCGAACCCGAACCAGATCCAGTTGACCAGCGGATTGACCGTGATCGCGTAGGTCGCGCTCTGCGTCGCCGACGTCGTACCCGCCGAGCACGACGTAGAGGTCCTCGCCAGGCGCGCGGCGGATCGCGACCTCCGTCGTCGGCTCCTCTTCGTGCTTGGCGAAGAACCACCGCGCCGGCTCCATCTCGCCGATCGCCTTGCCGTCTCGCGAACACGCCACGTGCCCGGTGACCATCTGCTTCTGCGCGTCGCTGGTGACCCGCAGCGCGTCGTGCCGGACGGTGAACCGGCCGACCGTGGCCTGCTGCCCGGCCTGAGCGGCACCTGCTCTTCCTGCTTGAATCCCTGGCCGGCAAAGCCGAGGAACATCAGCACGATGCCGACGTGCACGATGTAGCCGCCGTAGCGGCGCCGCGAGCGGCCGACGAGGCCGATCATCGCGGTGACGATGTCGGTGCCCGGTCGCTCCCTTGCGCACCTGCGCGCCGCGGATGAACTCCTGCCCGATCGTCGCCGACGACGAACGCGCACAGCGCGAAGCAGATGCCCGAGCTCCACACGCGAACGCCGAGCGCGTACAGCGCCACCGCCGGTCACCACCGCCGCGATCGACGGGCCAGAGGAACTGCTGCGACGAGGTTCGAGCAGCGTCGACTTGCGCCACGCGAGCAGCGGCCCGATGCCGGTCAGCAGCAGCAGGATCAGGCCGATCGGCAGCATCCACTTGTTGAAGAACGGCGGGCCGACGGTCAGCCGCTCGTCCCGTGAGCGCTTCGCTCAGCGTCGGGAACATCGTCGCGAACAGCACGAAGAACGCCGAGAACAGCAGGATCCAGTTGTTGGCGAGGAACGCCGCCTCGCGCGAGACCCACGAATCGAGCTCGTGGCGCGCGCGCAGCAGCGGCAGCCGGTAGATCACCAGCCCGAAGCTGAACGTCAGGATCGCGACCATGAAGATCGGTGAACAGCCAGCGCCAGCTCGCGGTCCTCGCCGAACGCGTGCACCGACTGCACGACGCCCGAGCGCGTCATGAACGTGCCGAAGATCGTCAGGAAGAACGTGACGATGACGAGCGTGACGTTCCACACGCGCAGCATGCCGCGGCGCTCCTGCACCATCACCGAGTGCAGGAACGCCGTCGCCGTGAACCAGGGCAGCAGGCCGGCGTTCTCGACCGGATCCCAGCCCCAGAACCCGCCCCACCCGAGCTCCTCGTAGGCCCACAGCATCCCGAGCGTCAGGCCGAACGACAGGAACAGCCAGCCGACCATCGTCCAGCGGCGCACGGCGCGCAGCCACGAGTCGTCCAGGTGGCCGGTGATCAGCGCGGCCATGCCGAACGCGATACGGGATCGTCATCGACGACGAACCCGATGTAGAGCGATGGCGGATGGATCGCCATGTAGAAGTTCTGGAGCAGCGGGTTCAGCCCCTTCCCGTCGGCCGGCGCCTGCGCCAGGAACGTCGAGAACGGGTTGTTGTGCACGACCATCAGGAAGATGAAGAACATCTCCACGGCCGCAGATCACCGCGACGACGTACGGAATCAGCTCGCGATGCCGCTCGCGGTTCGTGTAGACGGCGATCGCGCCGAAGATCGCCGAGCAGGAACACCCAGAACATGATCGAGCCGTCGAGCCCGCCCCAGTACGACGCGATCTTGTAGGCCAGCGGCTGCGCCGATTCCGAATAGCGCTGGACGTACTTGATGGAGTAGTTGTTGGTGACGAAGGCGTGGACCATCACGCCGACGCGACGGTCATCAGCGCGGTGACCAGATAGAAGGCGCCGGTGCCGCTTTCGATCAGCCGGCGCGATCGCCGCCGCGCGCCGGCGACCGATGCCGCGATCGCATACGCGCAGACGACGAAGCTGGCGAGCAGCAGGAAGGTGCCGAGAGTGGCATGGGAGGCTCATAGGTTCTACGGGTTCACGGCGCACGAGCCGTTCGAGCCAGGCTAGCTGCCCGGGAGCCGGCTTGCCGGCGCTCGTACTTCGACGGGCACTTGGCCATCACGCCGTTCGGCTCGACCTCGAAGCCCTCGGCGCTAAGGTGGCCCTTCAGCACGACTTCGGAGCCGTCCTTGAACGTGTCGGGGACGATCCCGGTGTAGCTGGCCTGGACGACCGAACCGTTGTTCTGGATCTGGAAGCGGTACTCGAGCGTGTCGGGCTTCACGAAAATCGATTTGTCCACGACGTAGCCGTGGAGCTGCAGCCGTCTTGCCCTGCCAGGCGGCCGGATTCGCCATGACCTCGTCGACGTGCTTGTAGTACTCGGTGCCGTCGCTGCAGCGTGGAATAGAGCAGGCCGCCGAGGGCCAGCACGAGGACGGCCGCGGTCGCCGCGATCTTGAGAGCTTTGGATTTCATAAGGTTTGCGGGGATCGACCCGCCTCAGAATACCGTGGCTGCCCGAGAGGGGTCAATCCGCCGATCTTAGCGGCGCTCGTTCAGCAGCCGGTAGACCGTCGCGATCGGGCAGCCCGACGACGTTCGACCAGGAGCCCTCGATCCGGTCGATGAATCGGGCCGCCCGCCCCTGGATGGCGTAGGCGCCGGCCTTCCGTCCGGCTCGCCGGATGCCACGTACCAGTGCAATCTCGGCCTCGTCCAGCGGCACGAACCGGACGCGGGTCGTCGACGACCTCGCTGCGTTTCGCCCGCTGCCGCGGACGACCACCGCCGTCAGCACGTCGTGCACGCCGTCCGGACAGCAGCCGCAGCATCCGGCGCGCATCGGCGGAATCGGCGCGGTTTGCCGAGGATCTCGCCCGCCGACGACGACGACCGTGTCGGCCGCCGAGCACGACGGGCCGGGATCCCGGCGGACGGACCTGCCGCGGCGACAGCGGCCTTGTCGCGCGCGACCCGGAGCGCGTAGGCTCCGGCGGCTCTTCGGCCGGCGGGCGTCTCGTCGACGTCCGCGGGCGCGACCTCGAAGTGAAAGCCGGCCGAGGTCAGGAGCTCGGCCCGGCGGGGCGAAGCCGAGGCCAGGATCAGGCGCATTGATGGTTGATAGTATCGAAATGCGTCTGCGGCCCGTGCGGACTCGGGAGTTCGCGGAGCTCGCGGATTCGGGAACTCGAGAGCGACACATGGTTCCGCTACAGAACTTCTCAGTCCGGCGTCCTCGCGGAGATCGTTCGGCGCCAGCCGGCGTCTAAAGAGCGGACGACCTTCGCCTGGCAGCTCGCGGTCGGACCGGCGCTCGCGCGCGCGACGACGGTCGAGCTGACGGACGGGGTGCTGACGGTCCGCGGCGCTGGACCGGCGCTGGATGCGTGAAATCGAGCGCGCGCGCGAGGCGGTGCTGCTGAAGATGCAGCATCTTCTCGGCAGAGCAGGTCACGCGATCAGGACTCGGCAGTCGACCTGACTCGAGACCCTGACCGACGTAGACCCTAGACCCACGACACGAATGACCTACGACTGAAACGCGTCATCGTCTCCGCCGTCCGCACCCCCACCGGCAAGTTCCTCGGCGCCCTGAAAGATCTCAAGGCCACCGAGCTCGGCGCGCTGGTCGTGCGCGAGGCGGTCGCGCGCGCCGGCATCGATCCGGCGACCGTCGACGAGTGCATCATGGGCAACGTCATCCAGGCGGGCAACGGCCAGAACCCCGCGCGGCAGGCGGCGCTCAACGGCGGGCTCACGCGACACGTCGCGGCTCTGACGATCAACAAGGTCTGCGGCTCGGGACTGAAGGCCGTGATGCTGGCGGCGCAGGGGATCGCGACCGGCGACATCGACATCGCGGTCGCCGGCGGCATGGAATCGATGAGCAACGCGCCCGTACCTCCTGCCGCGCGTGCGCGAAGGGCTGCGCATGGGCAACGGCACGCTCGTCGACTCGATGATCAACGACGGCCTGTGGTGCGCGTTCGAGAACTGCCACATGGGCATGTCGGGCGAAGTCGTCGCCGACGAAGTACGCGGTGTCGCGCGCGCGAGCAGGACGCGTACGCGGCCGAGAGCCACCGCAAGGCGGCGCACGCGACGCGCGAGGGCTGGTTCACGGACGAGATCCTGCCGATCAGCATCCCGCAGAAGAAGGGCGACGCCGCTCGTCGTCGATCGCGACGAAGCCATCCGCGAGGACACGACGGCCGAAGCGCTCGCCGCGCTGAAGCCGGCGTTCAAGAAGGACGGCAGCGTCACCGCCGGCAACGCGCCGGGCGTCAACGACGGCGCCGCCGCGCTGGTCGTCATGTCGGCCGACGAAGGCGCGCGCGCTCGGCATGACGCCGCTCGCGCGCATCGTCGGCGCAGGCGACGAGCGGCCTCGCGCCGAAGATGGTGCTGATGACGCCGGTCGAAGCCGTGCGCAAGGTCGCGGCGAAGGTCGGCTGGACGCTGGAGGACGTCGACCTCTTCGAGATCAACGAGGCGTTCTCGGTGCAGGCGGTCGCCGTCATGCGCGAGCTCGGCATCGATCCCGGCGCGCGTCAACGTGAACGGCGGCGCGGTCGCGCTCGGCCACCCGATCGGCGCCAGCGGCGCGCGCGTGCTGACGACGCTGCTGTATGCGCTGAAGCGGCGCAACTCGAAGCGCGGCATCGCGGCGCTGTGCCTCGGCGGCGGCAACGGCGTCGCGCTGGCGGTGGAACGAGTCGTAGCGTCCAGCTCGTGCATCCGGCGTCCAGCGGCCGTCAGACGCGCCGATGACGGCACCGGTAAGCCGGCTTGCAGCGCCAGCATGATCGAAGCATCAGTGAGACGATTCAGCGCATCGGCGTGGTCGGCGCCGGCACGATGGGCAACGGCATCGCCCAGGTGTTCGCGCAGGCGGGATTCGACGTGCGGCTGGTCGACGCGGCGGCGCCGGCGCTCGAGCGCGCGCGCGGCGACGATCGAGAAGAGCCTGGCGAAGTTCGTCGAGAAGGGCAAGCTGACCGCCGGCCGACCGCGACGCCGCGCTCGAGCGCCTCTCGACCGGCACCGACCTCGACGCTGCTCGCCGACGCCGACTACGTCGTCGAAGCGATCTTCGAGGACGCCGGCGCCAAGCGCGATCTCTTCGCGCGGCTCGACACGCTGACGCGGCCGCGACGTCGATCCTCGCCTCGCAACACCTCGTCCATCTCGATCACGACGCTCGGCGCCGCGACGAAGCGGCCCGGACCGCGTGCTCGGCATGCACTTCATGAACCCGGTGCCGCTGATGACGCTGGTCGAGCTCATCCGCGGGCAGGCGACGTCGGCCGAGTCGATGCTGCGCGGCCGCCGAGCTCTGCGTCGCGGCTCGGCAAGACGCCGGTCGAGGCGGCCGACTATCCCGGGCTTCATCGCCAACCGCATCCTGATGCCGATGATCAACGAGGCGGTCTTCGCGCTGATGGAAGGCGTCGGCACGGCCGAGGCGATCGACACCGTCATGAAGCTCGGCATGAACCACCCGATGGGACCGCTGACGCTCGCCGACTTCATCGGCCTCGACGTCTGCCTCGCGATCATGGACGTGCTGCACGACGGCCTCGGCGACCCCAAATACCGGCCGTGCCCGCTGCTCCGCCGGATGGTCGCGGCCGGCCACCTCGGACGCAAGAGCGGCCAGGGTTTCTACCAGTACTGATGAGGCCGCGGCGCTTCGCCGCCGCAGTAGGGCCGGCTCGCTCCGCTCGCCGGTACGGGAGCCCATCACGATCACGGGGCTGGCTCGCGTCGCTCAGCCGAGACAGGACATCCGCTCACGCATCGAAGCAGTCTCGTCACACGCGAGCGAATTGAGCCGGCCGAATCTCTGTCGCAGATCGAGCTCGAAACTGTCATGTCGCTTGCGCACGCGCCGAGCTGTGGCGCGAAACGCTAGCGATTCATGCCTTTCCTAGCGAGACACCGGGCACGCGCGCTTGCGATGCCGAGGCCGATGCCGACTCAACGGTCGTCCCCAGACTTGCCGGCTGCGCTCGAAGCCCTGTCGCTGCCGCCCGCCGTCGCGGCGCGAGCCGCGTGGCCGCCAGTCGCCGGTGCCGTGCCCGCGGAACCGGCGATCAACTCGATGTTCCGGCGCATGTGCGAGCTGAAGGCGTCGGACCTGCACCTCAGCGCGACGATGCGCGCCGCTGGTCCGCAAGGACGGCGAGATGCGCCGGCTGCACGACGCCGCCGGGCCGCTGTCGTCCGACATGATCATGCAGCTGCTCGGCGAGATCATGCCGGCGATCAACCAGGCCGAGTTCGAGGCGCGCCACGACACCGACTTCGCCTACGAGATCGCCGGGCCTCGCGCGGTTCCGCGCCAACGTGTTCAAGGATCGCCAGGGCGCGGGCGCCGTCTTCCGCGTCATCCCCGCCGAGATCCTGACCGCCGAGCAGCTCGGGCTGTCGCCGCACGTGCTCGAGCTGTGCCAGCTGACGAAGGGCCTGGTGCTCGTCACCGGCCCGACCGGCTCGGGCAAGTCGACGACGCTCTGCGCGATGATCGACTACATCAACCAGCACGCGCACCGATCACATCATCACGATCGAAGACCCGATCGAGTTCGTGCACCAGAACCAGAAGTGCCTGATCAACCAGCGCGAGGTGCACACGCACACGCGATCGTTCAAGGACGCGCTGCGCGCGGCGCTGCGCGAAGATCCGGACGTGATGCTCGTCGGCGAGCTGCGCGACCTCGAGACGATCGCGATCGCGATCGAGACGGCGGAGACCGGCCACCTCGTGTTCGGCACGCTGCACACGACGACGGCGGCGTCGACGGTCGACCGCATCATCGACCAGTTCCCGGCCGACCGCCAGGCGCAGATCCGGGTGATGCTGTCGGAGTCGCTGCGCGGCGTCATCGCGCAGACGCTGTGCCGCAAGGTCGGCGGCGGCCGCGTCGCGGCGCTCGAAGTGCTGCTGACCAACGGCGCGATCAGCAACCTGATTCGCGAAGGCAAGACGTTCCAGATCCCGTCGATGATGCAGGTCGGACGCGCGCAGGGCATGGTCTCGCTGAACGACGCGCTGTCGAGCTGGTGAAGAAGGGGCTCATCACGGCCGACGAAGCGCTGCTCCGCGCGGTCGACAAGGCCGGGATGAGCACGCTGCTCAAGCGCGCAGACAGCTCACGCGCGCCGGCAGGCACCAGCACGAGCGCCAGCGATCGGCACGAGAATCACCAGCTCGCGCGCCAGCGCGCGCAGGTTGAGGTCCAGAACTCCGGCAGCCAGTATCGCCGCGAGATCGCCAGGAAGACGTGCCAGCGCCGACTCGTAGTAGTCGCGGCTGAACGGCCACAGCGCCATGATGCCGATCGGCGGCGACGAGTCGGTCCCCAGCCAGTCGAGCAGCGTGTGGGTCGCGTAGGCGGCCGCGACCGCCAGCGCTCGCCGGCCGTTTCACCTGCCTGGGCGAGCCCTTCCTCTTCGCCGTCTGCGTGTCCCGTTCGCGGCGGATCGCGACCGCAACACGATCCAGGCGAGCGCGCCGGCGGCCGAGCCGCGGCCAGGCTGTGCGTCGGCCCGCGGTGAACGCCGCGAACAGGTCGAGATCGGCGCCATCGCGGCAAACGCGAAGAGCGTCCCCCACGCCACCGCTTCCCGCCCGAGCCGCCGCGGCGGCGCAATCATCCAGCCGGCCGCAATGCCGGCCGCGCCTGCCCAGTGGAGACGGCACCTACGCGCTGACCGGGTAGCCGCCGACACCAGCGCGTGACCAGCCGAATGGTCGCGGGGTTACGGCGCACTGTCTGCGCATGGGGACCTGTCATGGCACCGTCGCGTCCCCTTCCGGTGATCGTGACGAAACGATTGGCCGGAACGCGACGTGACTGTCTGTCCCCGTCGCCGGCCAGCGCACCTCTATCGCATCGACCTTCGTCCGCTTTTCCAGTCCGAAATGGAGTCGCGTATCGTTTTGCGAGATGTAACTTCCACCGCTGCGCCGTTCAGCAATTTGAACCAGATCACCGGCTATAACCTTGACCCGTGCGCCGAATGCGCTGCGATTGCTTTTGCCGCCGATCAAATTGACGAGCAGAAAGTTATTCGCTGTTGCCACCATCATTGCGCAGCAAAGCTGGCGCGCCATCCAGATTGTTGATGACCACGTCGACGTCGCCGTCGTTGTCGAGATCGCCAAATGCGGCGCCCCGACTGACGGCCGGCTCACTCATCGCCGGCCCGACCTCGCGAGCCAATCTCAGCAAATGTGCCGTTGCGGTTGTTGCGGTAAAACAGCTTGCGCTGCGCGTAGCGATTCTCAGCCGCCGCTGCCAACTGCGGATAGACGTGGCCATTGACGAGCATCAAGTCGAGCCAGCCGTCGTTGTCATAATCGAAGAATCCGCAGCCCCAGCCGACATAAGGGCAGGCTCGCGTTGGCCCGTCCGCGAGGCGTACGATACGTCCGTGAAGAGAAAATCCTTGTCCTGCCGATAGAGAGCGTTGTACTCGTCCGAGAAGTTGGTGACGAAGATGCTCCACCGCCCGCGATGATCGTAATCGCCCGATCGCCACGCCCATTGATGCCTGTGCCTTGCCGTCCTCGCTGAGCGCCGCGCCCGACATCAAACCGACCTCTGTAAAGGTCCCGTTGCCGTTGTTTCGATACAGGTAATTCGGGCCCGTATCGTTGGCGACATAGAGATCGATATGGCCATCGTCGTTGAAATCGCACCACGCCACGCCGAGGCCGAAGAGCCGCTCTTCGTCGCGACACCCGGCCTTCCTCGAACGTCAGTGAACGTTCCGTCGCCGTTGTTGTGATAAAGGGAATCAGCCGGCACCGTTCAATCCTCGCGGGCCGCATTGAACCGGCAGCCCCGGAAACTGCAGTTCTTTCCTTTGCCGAATTCCGGCAGGGCGTCGAGTCGGCAGGTCGACGTAATTGCGCGACGAAGAGATCGAGCAAACCGTCGTTGTCGTAGTCGCCAAAGGCCGCCCCGGTGGACCATCGCGCGTCGGCGACGCCGGCCTTCGCGGCCACATCAGTGAACGTGCCGTCACCGTTGTTGTGGAACAGATGGTTGGCTCCGTAGCAGGTGACATAGAGGTCTGTCCAGCCGTCGTTGTCGTAGTCGCCGGTCGGCACACCCATCCCCCAGCCGGGATAACCGACGCCCGCTTTTTCGGTGACATCGGTGAAGGCGCCATCACCATTGTTGCGCCACAATTCGCTGCGAGCGCTGTGCGGGTCTGCGGCCGTGGCGACCGTTGGCGCGTTAACAAAATAGATATCCAGCCAGCCATCGTTGTTGTAATCGAAGAGGGCCACGCCTCCACTCATCGATTCAAGGATGTATCTTCTTCTCGGGAGCCGAGACATGGCTGAAGCAGGATTCCCGCTCGCGGCCGTGATGTCGGTGAAGACGACCGGCGCGCGGCAGGCGCGGATCGCGCTCCGGCCGTGAGAGTCGCCGCCAGCAGTGTGACCACCGCCGCCGCCCAGGAAGAGGAAGAGGAGGAGGAGGAGAAAGAGGAAGAGGACGAGGAAGCACGCGTCGATGTGGAGTGCGGCATCCTGTATGGGGTTTTGTCTGTCTACTGGACGCGGCCGGACGGGTTTCAATCTGCCTGCTTCGTGACCCGTCAGACAGGTCCGGCACGCGCACGCCGTCTGACGCGGCCCTGCTAGCTGCGCAGCCGCTCGAACTCGGCGAGCGCCTTCTGCTGTTCGGCGTCGTGACCGAGCGCGCGGTGGGCCTGCGCGAGCTGGTAGAACGCGACCTCGTCGCGTGGATTCAAGGCAATCGCCTTCTGCAGATGCGGCAGCGCGGCGCCGGCGTCCCCCGGCCGCGACGAGCGAGCACGCCCGAGCCCGACGAGCGCCTCCTCGACGAAGGCGGGGTACACGTCCACCGCCCGCTGGAAGGACGCCGACGGCTTTGTCGAGCTGTCCCCGGCCTTGCGCATGCATCTCGCCGATTTCAGCAACAATGTCG
>CAVUOF010000012.1:0-90214 GCA_963743045.1 uncultured Acidobacteriota bacterium | reverse complement strand
CGCGCTACATCGGACGGCACGGCACAAAGCGGGTTGCCGCGGTCATCCTAATCGGCGCTGTGCCGCCGATCCTGGTGAAGTCCGCTGCTAACCCCGAGGGGATTCCGATCGAAGTGTTTGACGGATTGCGCAGCAGTCTCGCTAAAAGACGCGAGCTCGCTCGTGCGGACGGTCGGTGTTTACTTGCGCGCCGATCCAGAGGACATGAATCCTTTAAACAGGAATGTACGCCAACCTAATCACGTCCTCGTCCATTCGCTCGCTGGCTTTTAGGCGCAGGCGCGGCCGAGGGCCGGCGAAAAACGGCTTGCCGGAACCAAGCACGACCGGGTGCAAGTAGATGCGATACTCATCAATAAGGCCGAGGTCCGTCAGGCTTCGCGCCAGGTCCGGGCCTGCGACGTCGATCTCTCCGTCAAGCTCAGCTTTGAGCCCGCGTATCACCCCCTCGACGTCATTCTCGACGAGCGTGGCGTTGGGGCCGACCGACTTCAATGAACGCGACACGACCCACTTCGGCTGGCCTCGCCACGCGGCAGCGAATTTGCGTTCTTCCGCGCCCCACTCGGCACAGTCATCGTCCCAATACCGCATCACCTCGTACATCCGGCGGCCGTATATGCTGCCGACCAGGCCGCCAACCTCCTCGATGAAGTGACGAAAGAGCGTGGGGCTTGGCGCAAACGCCATGTGGTCAACGTAGCCGTCCAACGACTGGTTCATGCCAAAGACGAGCTTCGCCATATAGAAGTCTCCTTCCACGAGTATCAGAGAGTTCCTAGTGTGACAAGAAGCTCGTCCAGTTGCTCGAACTGCTCACTCATCCCCATCGTGCTTCCAGAGGCGATTGCATTGTCGAGAGCTTCCTTAGAGGGATAGAGGTCGTGCATGACGATGAGTGTCTTGCCACCCTTTTCCTCGAAGGTCACCGTGGTGACGGCACCTTCGTCACTTTCCTCATTAGTCCAGACGAGGCGGGCGTTCGGCGTCACTTCGATGTACTTACCGAAGAATGCCATAGCCTGCTCAGAGGCAGGGTGGCTGAACACGAAACGGTACGTGCCCCCCGTACGAACATCGGCCTCGCAGGAGAGGAAGGACGCTCCAATGGACCTCGGTACCCACCACCGCTTGAGCAACTCGGGCTTGGTCCAGGCCTCGAACACGATGTGCGCAGGGCCGTCGACGACTCGCGTAACGACTAGCTCACGCTCAGACTTCCGTTCTACCGTCGTGAGGTTCTTCATCGGGTCACTATTTCTTCTTTGTTCCATCGGTTTTCTCCTTCAGTTTCAATTCTTCGACAATCTTTTCCAACTCGTCGAAGCGGGCGTCCCAGAGCTGGCAGTATCTCTCGATCCATGCCGCCTCTTCCTCCAGCCGGCGTAGGCCCAACTTGCAGGTCCGCACGCGCCCGACCTTTTCCGTGGTGACGAGCCCCGCCTGCTCCAAGACGCCGACGTGCTTCTTCATGCCCGTGAGGGTCATTTGGAACTTCTCGGCAAGGTCCGTTATCGAAGCGTCCGCAAGCCCGAGCCGCTCCAGAATGCCGCGCCGGGTTGCGTCCGAGAGCGCAGCGAACGAGGCATCTAAACGGGACCTGCTATACTGAACCATATGGTTCACTATATAACACGGATTGGCGGCATGCAAGGGGAGGCACGGAGGACGCGCTGCATTGCGCCCGCCGGAGCGGTCGCTTTCCCGTTGCTGACGGCCTGAGACTTGCAACGCGGACTGCCGACTGTCAATGCTCGGAGGGATAAAGAACGTGTAGTCGCGAAGTGTTTAGTGGGCTGTATTACGGGCTATTCGGAAGTTAGCGTCGAGCAGGAATACCAAAAACCCTTATGCCTTCGGCTGAACCGTTGAACCTTCATCCTCGTTCATAAGGATCAAAGCCCGCCCGACGGCTGCCCTCGCTGATTCCAAAGGAGGATCGTCAGTACCTGGTGCGTTTCGGATCAACCAGGGCACAACTGTTTGCCCACGAAGGGACATTTCGCCGTGAAACGCTGCTGAAACAAAGGAGATGGTGAGCGCGGAAGAATGAACCTTCAATCTACTGATTAAGAGTCAGCTGCTCTTCGAACTGAGCTAACGGCCCATCAAGCTCGCTACTATACTGAAAATGCGATTTGGTATCAAACGAGTGCGCCTTTAGCGAAGTACAGCCCGCGCAGAGACGACGCCAAACCAGCCAGAATAGCTAGGCCCGAGTGGTGGGCCAGGGAGTACAAGAGGTCTTCGCGGTGAGAGGCGGAAGCCGCGCGTTCTTCGGCGGCCTTGACCGCCTGGTACTCCTCTTCGGTCAAGTTCACTTTCAGCCAGAGCTGCAGGTCGCGGCTGCCCAAAGCCAGCCATTGACGTCGAGGGCTGAAAGCCACCGTGTGATAGCCGATGTCGCGGTAGAGGAGTTTCTTCAGGATAGTCGCGTGCCTAACCGCCAAATGACTATCGACTGAGCGAGACTCCCCGCGCAAAAGCGACCGTCGCGATGCCTGTGATCTACGCGCTCAAGGCAACTCATGCTGGCGAGCGATGTCAGGCCGCCAAGAGAAGAACGCGAAGCGCATCGCTGCTAACGATTATTTCCGCAATGCCTTACCGACCTCCTTCACGGCATCACCCACTTTGCGTCTTGCTTTGCCCACAGTCTCCTGGACGTCGCCTTTGCGGCGGTCGGCGGCGCCCTGGCTTTTCATTTTTCGATCGCCGACCGCACGCCCGACTGCTCCCATTTTGCCTTTTGTCTTCTTGACCTTGCCTTTAATCTCAGCTTTGTTTGGCAGTCCCATGGCTAAAACTCCACTTCTTCTATAGACGCCAGCCGGTCCAACTGGCCGGCGAACTGATCAACAACAAGTGCCATCCTTCGCGGTTTGCAGTCGTCCCTTCGCTCGTTTGTCCCTGGGCTGTTGCAGCGAACTGTTCATTTACCGCCAACGACGATAGCCATAACCGCCACCAAAGAGCAGGATCAGCACTATGATAACAATCAATATTGTTGTGGTACTCATTTACCTATTCCTTTCAACCTGGCGTCACACCACCCGGCCTGACCTGATTTCGTCTCAATTCCGCCAAATTCCAGATGCTCTTTGCCGATAGATTCAACCTGTCAGTCGTTCCAGCCTCCATTCTTGGCTCCATAAACATAATACGACCTATCCCAATCCAGCACTATTCAAGTCTGACAGCCGTCAGGTTGTCAGCCAGGAAAAGATCTCGTTATCCTCGATCTCACGAAAACATTCTGCGGCGGGAAGGGTGGAGCCAAACAACATGATGAACTCTCCTTTCACCGACTCCAGACCAAGGCCGTCTGATTAAGAGGCTCAAGATTGATGGGGTAGGCTGCGTCCTCCCAGGCTTACGTTATCTATTCTGTGTGAGGTCAGGCGCTCACCAGTATATCCGTCCCCGGCTCCCTTTCTCTCGTTGCGATTCAAACGAGTCCGCCTTTAGCGAAGGACAGCCCGCGCAGAGAGACGCCAAGACGCAGCGCAGAGAAGAGCTAGGCCCGGGCGGTGGGCCAAGCGGAGTACAACAGGTCTTCGCGGTGAGAGGCGGATGCCGCTCGTTCTTCGGCGGCCTTGACCGCCTGGTACTCCTCTTCGGTCAAGATCACTTTCAGCCAGAGTTGGAGGTCGCGGCTGCCCAAAGCCAGCCATTGACCTCGGGGGCTGAAAGCCACCGTGTGATAGCCGATGTCGCGGTAGTAGAGTTTCTTCAGGATGGCTCCCGTGCCCAGACGCCAGATGACTATCGACTGACCGAGGCTCCCCGCGGCAAGAAGGCGACCGTCGGGGTGGAATGCCAGCGACGTTACGCTATTGCGATGGCCAACGAATGCCTTCACCTCGCGCCCTGACGCAGTCTTCCACAACTTGACCTCGCCGTCCTCTCCGCCCGACGCGAGCCATTGACCATCGGGGCTGAACGCCAAAGACGCAACTCCGTGAGAATGGCCGGTGAGAGTCCGAATCACGCCTCCGGTCATTGCCTCCCAGAGTTTTATCGTCCGATCAGAGCTTCCTGACGCTATCCACCGGCCATTCGGACTGAAGACTGTGGAAGTCACGTGATGCGTATGGCCGAAGAGACTCTGTATCTCACGCCCGGTAGCGACGCGCCAGAGTCTCACCGTCCGGTCATGGCTGCCGGAGGCGAGCCACTGGCAATCGGGACTGAAAGTCACCGCCCTCACTTCGCCGGTGTGCCCGTAGAGCGTCTTGAGCTCGTGACGGCCCTCGACATCCCAGAGCTTGATCGTCCGGTCGCGGCTTCCCGATGCGAGCCATTGACTGTCAGCGCTGAAAGCCACTGAATTGACGCTCGCCTGGTGCCCCGTCAGCGACTGCGCGCAGATCGCCGTCTCGGCCTCCCAGACGGTGATGCCGCCATTCAGAAAGCCTGAAGCAAGCAGACTGCCGTCGGGGCTGAAAGCGACAGAGCGAACATAGTCGCGAGGATCGATCTCGAAGTGCTTGCGAAACAGGTCCGAGACGTCCTTGAGCTCCTGCTGGGTACGCGAGAGCGTCTCGAGCAACTCGAGTCCGGCGCGGTATGTATTGGTCTCACCAAGCTGCTGCTCGAGATTCCTGAACTTTTGAAGGAGCGACGCGACACGCGTCCCTTCCGGGCTTGGAATCACGTAGCCTTTGAGCGGGCCGGAGCCGCCTCGGGCCAGAGCAACCTTCTCCTGCACAGGCTGCATCAGCCGGTCGAGCAGCGCCTGCACATCAGCGCGAATGGCGTCAAAGGCTGGATCGGCCTTGGCGCGCTCGTGGTAGCGGGGATCACCTTCGATCGCCTGCTCGAGCCCATGAAGTGCCGTCTCGCTGTCGCCGATGAGCGCGGCTACCGAGGCGAGCTGATAGTGAGCCTCAAAAAGCTCGCCGTTGAGTCTGACAGCCTCCTGCAGATGCAGGAACGCGTCGTTCAGCTGGCGCTGCATGAAAGAGACTATGCCTGCAAAATAATGAGCCTCGGCTGCCTGCCTGTTGTCGCTTGCTTTGGCATATTTCGCTGCCTTACAGAAAGACTCGAGCGCTCTCGGCAAATCGACAATGTGATAGAGATAGATGTTGGCGATCGATCGATGGACAGTGAAGTCAGGGTAATCTCGTTTGGCTGCCTCGAGGAAATCGCCGAGCGCCTCCTCGTACCAACCGTGCAGGTAGGCTCGCTCGCCACGCCGCCGGTAGGCACGGCGCCTCGCGCTCGAATTCGCGCGAGCCGTATTTCATCCAGGATATTGCCGAGTGCGGATTCGTGAAGCTCCAGCTTCCAGATGATATCGCCGAGAGCAGGAGTGAAATCTGCGTTGACCTGGTCGAGCCCCCCGGCAAGGCGTGACGTGCTGAGGTCGATGCGTTGAGTGCCCTCGCCGGTGGCAGCGCGTACACCTCCGAGACCGGATTCGAGCGCCAGCCGGTAATCACTCGCACTTATGTTTATTCCAATTGAGTTTCCCGAATGGGTCTCGTCGAGTTCGCTGCTGCGGCTGGCTGCTGAGGTAGTCAGTCCAGGTCTCGCGGCCGTGATAGATTTCCAGGAGCCCCACTTTGATATCCTCAGCGAAGAGAATTGGCTTGCCGGCGTTCGTACTATATAAAATGAACGAGCAGAGTGTAAACAACCTGCAACCGGAGACTGGACGAATGGCTGGAGTCGGGCACCCGTTGATTCAGATGGAGGACATCACCAAGGTCTTCCAGGATGGCGAAGGCGGCGTAAAGGCCCTTGCCGGCATCGATCTCGAGATTCACGCCGGAGAGTACGTCTCGATCGTCGGCCCGTCCGGCTGCGGCAAGTCGACTATGCTGGCGATCATGGGGCTGCTCGATACGCCGACCTCGGGCATCTACCATTTCGATGGCAAGCTGGTCAGGGATATGAGCGCATCCGATCGGGCGCGGACTCGGAACCACGATATCGGGTTTGTCTTCCAGAGCTTCAATCTTATTGGCGATCTGACAATTTTCGAGAATATCGAGCAGCCGCTGACCTATCAGAAGATTCGAGGATCGACGCGCAAGGAGATGGTCACAGAGGCTCTCCGGCAGGTGGGGTTGCTGGAGAAGGCTCGGCGGAGTCCCAGCCAGTTGTCGGGCGGTGAGCAACAGAAGGTCGCGGTCGCGCGGGCGCTGGTCGGCAGGCCGAGGATTCTGCTGGCGGATGAGCCTACTGGAAATCTCGATTCAGGCAATGGATTCGCGATTATGGAGATGCTGCGCGCCCTGCATCAGGGTGGGATGACGATCTGCATGGTGACGCACGATCCGCGCTTCGTTCACCTGGCGGATCGATTGATGTACATGCTCGATGGGCGCATGGTTGAGATGGAGAAGATGGAGAGTAAGTGGGTACCGAAGAAGAGTTAGCCACGAAAAGGCACAAGAGACACAAAAAAGAGGTTTGTGCCTTTTGTGCCTTTTTGTGGCCCAAAGGAGATCGACACATATGAAAGCGCTCGTAAAGAGCAAGGCAGAGCCAGGCCTTTGGCTGGAAGACGTTCCGAAGCCAGAGATCGGGATCAACGACGTTCTGATTCGAGTCTACCGAACCGGCATCTGCGGCACTGATGTCCACATCTACAAGTGGGATGAATGGGCAAGGCAGACCATAAAGGTTCCACTCGTCCTCGGCCATGAGTTTGTGGGTGAGATTGTCGATGTCGGCTCGAACGTCAACGACTTCCACCCGGGAGACATTGTCAGCGGTGAAGGCCATCTGGTCTGCGGCCGCTGCCGCAACTGCATGGCCGGTCGGCGCTACCTGTGCGCCAACACACGCGGTATAGGCGTCAACGCAGCCGGTGCTTTCGCGGAATACATCGCGCTGCCGATGACGAATGTGTGGCGGCACCCTGAAGACATTGATCTCGACATCGCGGCTATCTTCGATCCCTTCGGCAACGCCGTTCATACTGCGCTCTCGTTCCCCGTGCTCGGTGAGGACGTCCTGATCACCGGCGCCGGGCCGATTGGCATCATGGCCGCTGCGGTGGTAAGACACGCCGGCGCCCGGCACGTGGTGATTACCGATGTCAACACTTACCGGCTGGAGCTCTCGAAGCGCAATGGCGTGACCGAAGCGATCGACGTCCGAGAGACTCGCGTCGCCGACAGTGCAGAAGAAACTGGGGATGCTCGAAGGTTTTGACGTTGGTTTGGAGATGTCAGGCAATCCGTCTGCGCTTAAAGAGATGCTCGGCAACATGGCGCACGGCGGCCGGATTGCCATGCTCGGCATCCCGGCCGAAGAGATTGCCATAGACTGGCACACGGTTGTCTTCAAGATGATCACAATCAAGGGTATTTACGGGCGCGAAATGTACGAGACCTGGTACAAGATGAATGTCATGCTGGAATCCGGCCTCTCGATTCGAGCCCGTCATAACACATCGCTTTGACTACCAGGACTTCCAACAGGGGTTTGAGGTCATGCGGACCGGCAACTGTGGCAAGGTTATTCTCAACTGGAAGGATGCAGGATAGAGATGGACACCAACGCTCGAGCCCATTTCGCGGCTCAACTCGAGGGAATCAGAGACGCGGGGCTGTACAAGTCCGAACGCTTGATCGAAGGCCCGCAAGACGCCAAGGTTGCGGTCTCAGGTGGCCGCAGCGTCTTGAACATGTGCGCCAACAACTACCTCGGGCTTGGCCGATCACCCGGCGATTCTCGAGGCGGCTCGCACGGCGCTCGACCGATGGGGATACGGGCTCGCCTCAGTGCGCTTCATCTGTGGCACTCAACCAATCCATAAGGAACTTGAAGAAAGGATCAGCCAGTTCCTGGGAACGGAAGACACTATTCTCTACACATCGTGTTTTGACGCCAACGGAGGACTATTCGAGACTCTACTGGGAGCCGAAGATGCGATCATCTCCGACGAGTTGAACCACGCCAGTGTGATCGATGGCATCCGGCTCTCCAAGGCTCAGCGCTATGTCTACCGGAACGGCGACCTCAACGACCTCGAGGCAAAGCTTAAGGCTGCCGCTGGAGCCAGACTTCGCCTCATCGCCACGGATGGAGTCTTTTCGATGGATGGCTACCTGGCTCATCTCCCGGAGATCTGCGGCCTGGCGGACAAATACGGCGCAATGGTCATGGTCGACGACTCGCACGCTGTCGGCTTCATGGGAAAGACTGGACGGGGGACACACGAATACCATCAGGTCATGGGCCGGATAGACATTCTCACAGGCACTTTGGGAAAAGCCCTCGGCGGCGCGAGCGGTGGCTACACGAGCGGCCGCCGCGAAATCATTGAGCTCCTCAGACAGCGATCCCGGCCATACCTCTTCTCAAACTCGGTTGCGCCGGCGATTGTCGCCGCATCTATCGCGGCGCTTGACTTGCTTACTCAATCCACTGAGCTCCGGGATCGCCTGCAGAGCAATACGCAATACTTTCGTCAGATGATGTCGGCTGCAGGGTGTGACATCCTGCCAGGGGACCACCCTATCGTGCCTGTCATGCTGGGTGATGCATTCCTGGCCACCCGGATGGCTGAGTCCCTGTTGCAGAAGGGTGTCTACGTAGTCGGATTCTCATATCCGGTGGTTCCGCAGGGAAAGCTCGCATCCGTACGCAGGTGTCAGCATCGCACACTCGCGAGGACCTGGAATTTGCTGCTGCCAAGTTTGCTGAAGCAAAGGCAGAACTTGCCAATTGAGGTGCAGCGTCAAATGGAGAAGATTTAGAACAAGTAGGTACCTAAGAAGGTTTAGCCACAAAACACAGTAAAAACCGCCCAGACCGATCTGCCAGGGCAGGCATAACTCACGTAAACGTAGGAGACAGTAGCAGTCACACCGGAAGATATTCGACGCGGTTTGCCAGGTCTTGCGGCTCGTAAACTTTCGAAATCAGTTCGAGGTCGGAGACGCACTGACCGATCGTCACATTCAATTGATGCGCATAGACAACGCCCGCAAAGGCATCGCCGGTTCGTTGTCGGCGGTGGGCTTCCGCGAGGAAATCCTCGTCCTGCGTGAAGACGATGCGGCCTAACTCAGTCGCACGGTCGAGGACTTCTATGTCCTCTTTTCCACGCGCCCCATCAGCTTGCGACGTGAGCACATCCACGCCCCGTAAAACCAGCCCGGCAGTGATTGCGAAAGGGACGTGCTCATCCATATAGAAGGCGACACTCATCCGAGCCGGCCTAATCTCCGCAAGCGGTCCCGTCCGGGAGAATCCTCCGCGGCTTCGGCCCACCCTTTGGCGCGCTCGGCCTGATGTTTCATGTCGACATCGAACTCCGCCTGGTGCTCATAGTAGTAGGCGAGCGCTGCATGTGAATCTGCGCGAGCGAAAGGTAGTTGTGCTGGAAATGAATCTCTTCAGGGCTCCAACCGTACGCGACCTTGTCGAGCGCGACCTCGATGACTTTAATCTTAGTGCCACTAATCCAAGCGACGCCACGATCGTCGCGTTCAATGAGAGTTGATATCACAGCCGCCATGTCAATTCCTTTCACGTAAGCTAATGACATTCTATCAGACTCTCCTTTCGAATAAGGTCTCCTCAATTGGAATTGGCAGCCGCAAAGAGACACAAGAATACAGGAGATTGGCGCGGGAGGCCCGACCGAGCAGACAAGCGGAATGACCATCGCATGGGTGACGCATGATCCGCGATTTCTTCATCTGGCGGATCGATTGATGTACATGCTCGACGGCTGCATGGTCGAGATGGAGGAGATGGAGAGTAAGTGGTCCCGAAGAGGTAGCCTCAAGAAAGTAATCTGGAGGGCGGCGACTTGTCGCCGCTTTTGCGTTAGTTTGTGCAACGCTATGATTTGCAGGCCTCACTTCTTCTTCATCATTGCAGTACCTAAATCAAAAGCGGCGACAGGTCGCCGCTTTTCAAATTGCTCCTCGGGTTGGGCTAATGGATTTTGAGACAGCCTCCTTGTCGATGCCCGTCTGACGGTGGGTCAGGAGGCGGCTTTCGCCGCCTCCTGAATGGCTGAGTCGCTGCTGAATAAGGGTAACCAACTAAGGCGCTACCGTAACCTGCATTTGCGCGCTCGCAAAAGTGTTGAACTGTTGGATAATTGGGAAACCCGCAGACGAGGAACCGATTAGTTGCCCCAGTGGTCCGTTTGCGCTGGTCGTGATTGCAAGATCGGCTGTACCAATGTTTATGACAGGAACCGTTGTGCTCATCTTCGCAACACCTCCTTGTACGCTCTGCCACCAATTGGCGACGAAGGCACCGGCTGGCTGGGACGAAGGAGCCACGCGTCCCGGACAACACGAAGCGCGGCAAACCGGGTAACGGTACTCGAACGTGCAACGTGTTGTCATCGGCGTCATAGTCGTAATCGATCGTGGGCACGTATTGGGCGCTGACGCCGGCCTGGCGCAGCTGGAGGGCGAGGCGTAGATCGCTCGTGTAGTACCAGATCGTATAGTTGTTGATGTCGCCCGTGAAGTCGGGCGGCACAACCACAGCGCCAATCTGGCCAATCTCTAAGACATCCCCAGCCTTTTGCCCCACGCCAGTGCGCCGGCAGCGAGCCGTGCGGACGACCAGGGGGGTTACTGGCTGGCCCTCGCCGGCCAATACGAATGATTGAGGCACGTAAGCTCGAGCGCTCACCGTTGACACCAGCGTCACTCCGATGCTCTCGACACAATCTTTGAACTCAACAGCAAAGTCTGACGCCTTGCTAATTGACTGTGGCTCGCGCGCCCGGATGCCAATCCCCATAGTGGCTATCATCAAAGCCGCGAAGCCAGTCGATAATCCCGTTCTCAGAAGTCTTGTCATATTGGTCGCTTTCCTTTCAGGTTATTCAGCGGTTCGTAACAGGAGCGTGTGGGTCGCCGACAAAGTTGCTCAGAAGCAAGCGTCTGCTGGGTGAAATTAACATAAATCTCCAAGGTGGGAACTACCAGCGAGCTGGACGACCCTCTCAGGATCTTGACGCACGGGATGATGCCGACCCGGGAAGCAGCGGCAGCAATGTCGTTTCCGTTCAGCTCCAGGAAATCAGTCTGATTAGAGTTGAGTGTCACGACTTTTTGAGCTGGACGTCCCGTGCGATCTACGAAGACCTCGTCATTTGCGTCGTGAAGAGTTATCTCGACCGTGACGGGTGCCGGCGACTCCGCACTCGTTGGGTTCAGCGCGTTGTTCACATACAGGCGCGCGGTCAGACCCTGTGTGATTCCGACCATACCGAAAGCGACTTCCGGCGTCGAGGGCGGATCGGGCTGCGGATCAAAGCCTCTCGCTATTCCGGGACTGAGTATGGAAGTCGTCTTGAGCAGATTGTTGTACAACTCCAGGGTTGGAACGGCGATCGATCCGTCAGTGATTCTCAGGATCCTGACGCAGGGAATGATCAGAACACGGGAACCCGGGGCAGCGACCAGGCCACCGATCAGATCCAGAGAAATCTGCGTGATGAGGATCGATGATCGCGGACTTTTCAACCGGGCGCCGAGAGCGATCCAGTATCAGATCGCCGTTCGAATCGTGAAAACACATCTCAACGGTGATCGCCGCTGGTGGATTGGCACTTTTGGGATCGGGTGAGTTGACCACGTTTATCCGCGCCGTCTGGCCCTGTGTGATACCGACGGCCGCAAGAGGGCGATGAACCGTCTCGGCGTCGTCAAATGCCGAGGGCATTGCCGATGGCTGACTGAATTCGCGGCTCGAAGGGTCCGCGTGGGCTGGCTTCAGAGTTCCCGCGACAACCAGCATCGCAAGGACGATTACCGCTGTGCGGGGCACGTACTTCCAAGTCATGTTGTATGTTGGCATATCGTTCTCCATCGGTGAGGACACCATGTTTGCACCGAAAGGGACCCAGAAGACCTGGAATCCCCTTCCGGGTGATTTGCTTCTTCTTTCAGAGAAGGGCCTGCGATAAGATCGCCGTCCGGATCGCCTGCCCTCCCAACGCGGCAGACCTTAGCCCGGAAGCCGCGCTGAAGTCTTTTATGACGGCTTGAATCTTCTTTAACTTTCCTTGGCGAAGTTCAATGCAACCTGTAAGCAATGAAAACGAATTGAGTTACCGGTTTGGTGAGTTCGAGGTGGATCCTTTGCGACGGCTCCTCTCAAAAGGCGGTAAGGCGGTCGCGCTAAAGCCGAAGGTCTTCGAGACGCTGCTCGTGCTTGTCCGAAACGGCGGCAGGTTATTGAACAAGGATGAGCTGATGCAGGAAGTCTGGCCAGACACCATCGTTGAAGAAGTCAATCTGGCCCATAACATCTCGGTGCTGAGGAAGGCACTGGGCCAGAAGTCAGGCGATAACCGGTTCATCATCACAATACCTGGCCGCGGTTATAGGTTTGTCGCCGATGTGACGCGGGTTGGCCCGGACCAATCTGGCGAAGCACCCCTTCTTGTCAACCACGCCGAGACTCCTCGAGCTCCTGAGGAGCATCCCAGGCATAGCGTTGCACTACGCCCGCACAAGCTTTTGTTGGCCGCCATAGTGCTACTGGTGTCAGCGCTGGTTTTTGGAGCGTGGGTGCTTATGCACAGCGCGAGACCTGTGCAGTCGGAGGTGTTCACACAGATCAAGTCAGTCGCTGTGTTGCCGTTCAAGCCGCTCGTGGTTGAAAGCCGGAATGAGTCCCTTGAAATGGGAATGGCCGACACGTTGATAACACGCCTGAGTAATATCAGAGAGATCACTGTCAGGCCGATCAGCGCTGTTCGCAAGTATGCCGGGTTGGAACAGGACGCCGTCGCGGCGGGCCGCGAACAGAGAGTAGATGGTGTGATTGATGGACAGATACAGAAGTCCGACGAGAAGGTAAGAGTCACCGTGCGGCTGTTAAAGGTAGAAGACGGTTCACAGCTCTGGACAAGTCAGTTCGACCAGAAGATGACGGATATCTTCGCCATACAGGACTCGATCTCCGAGCAGGTGGCCGGTTTGCTGGCTGTGAAATTGAGCGGCCAGGAGAGAGAGCGCCTTACAAAGCATTACACGGAGAGCGCGGAGGCCCATCAGCTATATCTCCTGGGACGGTACCATCTGCAGCGGCTGACAGACGACGGGTTCAGGAAGAGCCTGGAGTACTTTCAAGAGGCGATTAAAAAAGACGCGAACTTTGCTTTGGCGCACGCGGGCGTCGCCGACTCCTATAATGCGTTGAGCGGTTTCAATGTTCTTCCCCCCAGGGACGTCTGCCCCAGGGCCCGATCGGCGGCCTTAAGAGCACTAAGTCTCGACCCACTGCTCGCGCCGGCTCACACGGCGCTGGCGATGGTCAATCTCAGCTTTGACTGGGACTGGACGGCTGCCGAAAAGGAATTCAGGCAGGCGATCGAAATAAACCCGGGCGATTCAGACGCGCACTACTATTTCGCTTACTACCTGAGCTTCGTGGGTCAGTTTGATAAAGCAATTGCAGAGATTAGAAAGGCTCAGGAACTTGATCCGGTTTCGACGGTGAAGCTCACCGGGACCGCCCAGGTTCTGCTGATGGCTCGGCGGTATGACGAGGGATTGAAAGAATGCCGGAGTGCTCTCGAGATGGATCCGAACCTCGGGTTCGCTCATTGGCTGGTCGGGCTCGCCTATATGTATATGGGATCCTATGAGCCGGCCATCGAGGCGTTCCAGAGGTCGATACCGCTCTCGGGAGATAGTCCTGATGAACCTGCTTCTCTTGCGCGCGCTTATGCGTGGGCGGGCAGGAAGGCCGAGGCGCGAAAGATTCTCGACCAGTTGAAGGAGCAGGCCGGGCACCGGTATGTCTCACCGGGAACAATGGCAGACATCTATTGGTCGCTCGGCGAGAGGGACAAAGCGTTCGCCTTGCTCAACCAGGCTTACGACGAACGGGACAACATGATTGTTCTACTGAAAGTAGAGCCCATGTTCGATCCGCTGCGATCAGATCCGCGATTCCAAAGGCTGGTCCGCCGCGTGGGCTTTCCGGAATAGCTCTTCCTCAAAGCGACTCCTCTTCCAGAGGAGTTAGCCACAAAGAAGCACAAAAGACACAAACAGTTTTTGTGCCGTTTGTGCGGGCCTAGTTCCGCGCCTCACCGATATCGTAACCAGTACCGGCGCCAGACGGCACCGGGCGGGCAGGGACAAGCCCTGCCCCTACAATCTTGCTCGTCAATGCCGCACTCCGCGACAACCTTGTAGGGGCAGGGCTTGTCCCTGCCCGTCCCGCGCCGTCTGGCGCGGGTAATCTCTGCAGTTTCGGGTAATCTCTGGTTACGATGTCGTAGAGACACTCTACTAGTTCGGTATGTCTTTGAGGAATTGCGCGTACAGGGACTCTGTCTGTTCCTTTGTCAGCTTGCCTGAGTGAATCAGGATGCGGAAGCGCAGTGTCGTTGACTCCTTCGGCTGAAGCGTAAAGTTCAACACCTTCTCGCCTTTGGTGAAATCCTTGGCGCCGAATGGATTGGCCGCAAAGAGGCCATAACCGCGGTTGTGCCAGTACGTGGGATAGGTCGGATTCTTCGGATGATCGAAGATGCCGATGACTACATCTTCGCCCTTGACGTTGCCCGAAAGAGTCATCCACTTGGCGCGAGTTCCCCAGGCGCCCTTCTCGCCAACCTTGCCCTCGCTGCTCAGGTAGATGCCGTTGACTCCCTTGTTGTCCATCACCGGAACTTTGGTCGGGTTGCCGTCGGCATCCGTGAAGACCTCGGGCTTGTCGGAGGGCTCCTCGAGCTGGCGGGCTACGCGAATGCCGAGCGCGCCCTCCTTGCTGTCGTTGAAGACGACCTTCTCGTCCTGGGCTGTGAGCGTGATGATGCGGTCGATGATCCGGATATCCTTAGCTGCCCGGAAGATGATCCGCTCGTCTTCCTGCATGATCTTCTTGCCGCCCGGCATGACCCAGTCCATGGTGACGTCCATCTCAGCGCTGTCCTTGCCGTTGGTGATCTTGTTCACGGCGCGATGCTGGATGGTGCCCATCTTCTCGGAGCCTTTGCCACCGCTGTTATTCCAGAAGTCGACTCCGTTGATGCTCCCGTAGTTGAACCAGGATGAGACGTGGTGCGGATGGTCGGTTCGCTCGCCGGCCACTTTGACCAGCGGATAGCTGCGAGTGACCACGGTGCCGTGGGCAGTGCGAAGCGGGTAGAGGATGGGCTTCTTCTGATCGTCCCAGAAGCAATACGAGGTGAAGGGCTGACCGTCGATAAAGACGTCGTATTGCTTGGCAGACTTTGACTGGACGATCGTCACACCTTTGTCGTCCTGCATAAGCGGAGCCAGTGCGAGTATCAGAGTGAGTAAGAGTGTCATGGTGCTAGTTGGAAGCTCCAGTTTGAGACCCTCTTCTTTGCGGCCTTTCTTTGCGTCTTGGCGTCTTTGCGTGAGGTGTATTTCGAGATGGCCTCGAATCGAAATACTCCGCGCGCAAAGACGCCAAGACGCAAAGAAAGGCCGCAAAGAAGAGGAGGCTAAAGTCTCAGCTGGTCACTATCTCCTGCTTGGCGTCGTCGAACGTCACCTTCTTCCCCGTGTGAAGCGCGGCGATCGTCATGCAGAGCGCTACTGAGTGATCGTAGGCCGCCTGAATGTCGGCATTCGTCTTCTGATTCCGCGAACGAACGCACTCCATCCAATTACGTACATGCGCCGTCGTCTGATTATCGGCGCCCGTGTTGGCGGAGGTCTCGACGGAAGCCTCGTCGCCCAGCCTCACCGCTTCGAGCAGATTGGGCTTCATGTCCATCTCTTTCGCCGGTCCCGCCTTGAGGCCGCCCTCCGGCCCCACCTTGTTGGTGTCGAGGTTGAGAGTGCCGCCGTTCGAGTAGTAAATCTCTTTGACGTCGCCGGCACTGTTCGTCTGGCGAGAGGAGTAGAGTACCTGGAAGCCCTTTGATCCCTCACCGTAGTCGAAGACCGCGGTCATGGTATCGAAGTTGGTCCTCCCGTCATGCCACAGGTAGATGCCGCCATTGGCTGTGACGCTGCGCGGATGGTGGTAGCCGGTAAACCAGTGAACGGTGTCGATCTGGTGCACCATCCATTGATCCGGAATACCCGACGAGTACGGCCAGAATAACCGGAACTCGAGATACTTCCTCGGATCGAACGCCTCGTGCGGGCGGTTGATGAGGAATCGTTTCCAGTCGGTGTCCTGCTCGCGAAGCTGCTCCACTACGGCGCGACGGCGCCAGCGGCCTGGTTGATTGACGTTCCAGGTCATCTCGGCCATGACGATGTCGCCGAACTTACCAGACTTGAGATACTCATTGGCCTGCATGTAGCTCGGCGTGGAACGGCGCTGCGTGCCGACCTGAAATACCTGCTTCGAAGCCTTGACCGTCTTCAGCGCCTCGCGCGCATCCGACATGATGTTGGCGAATGGCTTCTCAGAGTAGACATCCTTGCCGGCGCGGATCGCTTCAGTAGTCAGATAGGCGTGCTGAAAATCTGCTGTAGCGATGAAGACCGCGTCGATGTCCTTGCGTGAATGGAGCTCGTCCGTGTTGCGGAGCTTGAGCGGCTCCTTGGCGCCATACTTGCGAACCAGCGTGGCCGCCGAATCGTCGCGCCGTTTGCTCCACAGATCGCAGACGGCGACGAGCTCGAAGTTGAGGTCTTGCGCGTGCTTGAAGAATGCCGGAACGAGCGAGCTCATGCACCGGTCTCCCGGTCCTATGAGAGCCACGCGAACCCGGTCGTTAGAGCCGAGCACGCGCAGATTACTCATCGCGGCTGCAGTAGTGGCTACGGTCGAGGCCTTGATGAAGGTCCTCCGCGAAGTCTTGTTGTTCATGGATAATCCCCCGATGACAAAAAAGCCACAAAATTGACGAAAAAGCAATATTCGTAGGAACCGTGCCGCAGACTGTCCAGTCTGCGGCAAGACTCGCAATGGCGAAATCCGCCGCAGACTGGACAGTCTGCGGCACGACCGAATCAAAAGATCAGTTTCAGACCGATCTGAATGTTCCGAGGCAGATTGTTCTGCGCCGTGATCTTCCCGAAGCTGGTGCTCGTCGGGTCGAGATTCGGATCGGCAAACACCGGATGATTGAAGGCATTCAGAAACTCGGTCCGGATCTGAAGTTTCACCGTCTCGGTGATGTTGACGTTCTTGATCGCCGAAAGATCGAAGAGGTTGAGCCCCTGCCCTCTCACCGAGGCGATCCTTGACGGAAACGTGCGAATGTTGCTGGCCAGGTTGATCCGCGCATCGGTCGACGGCTTGTTTCCCGTCACCGAGTTGCTGTCTGGCAGGTAGAAGGGTGAAGTATTGAATGCCCCCGGGTCGACCCGCTCAGAACTGACACTCACATCGAACCCCTTCGTCGGATCACCCTGGAAGAAATCGTTGCCCCACGACAGCGGCCGCCCCGACTGGAACTGCCATATTCCCTGCGCCTGCCACCCGCCGAGGACGCCGTTGACGAATCCGTTCCAGCCGCTTCCCCACTTCCGGCCTCGACCGAACGGCAGCTCCCAGACACCACTTGCGACGATGCGATGAGGGGTGTCGGCGTCGCTCACGCGATGCTCGAGCTCGGTGTCGGTGTCGTTGAGGCGGCTCGTGATCTCGCGAAAACGGGACCAGGTGTAGCCCGAGAGGAAAGTGAATCCACGGCTGAACCGCTTCTCGACCCGCACCTGCAACGCGTGGTAGTCATTGCTCCCGATGAATTGCTCGCTGACGTTGCTCGTGAAGTGCGGAAAGCTGTCGAGCAGTGTCGCGAGACTCACGGTTGCACTATCGCCCAGCGTGGTGCCGCTCGGCGCGATCCCGCGGAAGGGATTGGGCACACTCTTTTCCGAGAAAGTTGATGACGGTATTGTCGCGAATTGGACTCGTGCTCAGGTAACTTCTCGGAATGACGTCGAGATTGAGTCCCTGGTCAGTATTGCCCGCTCGCGTCAGCCTGCTGCGACCGACGGACAGACCCTGTCCGTGATTGCCAATGTAGGAACCCTCGAGGAGCCAGCCTCCAGGCAGTTCTCGCTGGACGCTTGCCTCCCAGCGATAGTTGAGTGGATTGGGCCGCTCAATGCTGGCGAAGGTCAAACCACGGCCTACGAATGTAAGCAGACCCTGGCTCGAGCCCGGCGCCGGAAGGATGCCCTGAGGATAGGGATTCGCCAGGTTGGCGATGAACGTCAGGCCATTGTCATTGGTGGCGATCAGGTTTGTAGCCTGGCTGAAGCCCGGCTGTTGAATCGGATTGAGGCTGATCTGAGTGTCGAAGATGAACGGCACCATGTAGATTGCAAAGCCGCCGCGGAGCACCGTTTTTTCGTTGATCTGGTATGCCGCGCCAATTCGAGGCTGGAAGTTGTTCCTGTCTGTGTCGTAGAACCCACGGTTATCGGGTGAGGCAAACAGAGGTCCGCCAATGACTTTGATCGTGGGAACCTCGGGAATGGGATTCGCCGCCAAGGCCTTCTGGACCGCAGACTGGATCGGACTTGCTGTCGCAAAATCGAAACCTCGGAGATTCCGATTGTATCTCTCAGTGATCGCGCCCTCGACTTCATAGCGGAGCCCGAGATTGAGCGTCAGCTTTGAATTCACTTTCCAGTCATCCTGAGCGAAGCCGGCGTAGTACATGATCTGATTCGACCGGCCGGTATTGTTATCGATCGTCCCCCCGGTAACGCTCCCGACCATCAACGCGCTCAGCTCCTGACCGAAGAACGCGGAAGACGTATCGAGCGGACCCTTAACAAAGTTGTTGCCGAAGGTCAGGCTCCCGACTGAATTCCCAAACGAATAGGCGTTCTCACGGTACACTCGGATGTCGGCTCCAATCCTCACCGTGTGATTGCCGCGAATCCACGTGAAGACCGGCATGAGTGTGTAGATCATATGGTTCGTCAGATCGCCGGCATCCGAACCGAGCGTCTCGAAGCCTGTGATCGTCATCGTCGGAAACTGCTTGATGCCTGCCTGATCGATCCAGGCGCCCGACAATCCCAGCGTGCGCGGATCAAAACCGGCCGCGGTTGAAGGCTTGGCGTTCTGCTCGGTGAATCGGCTGAAACCGAGCCTGACATTCAGAATCTTCGTAGGACTGATTGTGTAGACGTCGTCGAACGACCCGCCGTTGTTGATCCGGAAAAGGTAATTGCCGGTGGCCGGCGTGCCTCCGGTATCACCGAAGCGGACATTCCTCAACTCTCGCCGCCAGTTGCGATTGTAACGGCCCGGAGAGACGCTGATTTTCGCTCAGATTATGGTCGATGTGGACCGACTCCGAATTGAAGATGTCGGTGCGCGGATTCGGTGAGACGTAGTTGTTTGCTCCAGACGCATCGCCGGGGGCATTGGGGAACGGATAATAGTTGAGGATGTTCAACGCGATCGGGCTGATCCGATTGGCAGGGATTATGTTTCCGGCAAACGGCAGTCGCTCGACGTGAGTCTGGACCGTTCCGGTCAGCGGATTGAGCCGCGTCACCGACTTCGCCGTAAGCGGATCGTATATCTGGCCGGCAAACGCCTGCGAGCCGTCGTAGTTTGTGATCGGTGTGCCGTTGGAGGCCTTAAGCGCCGCTCCGAGCAGAGCCGAAAAGTTGCCCCCGCGCTCGGCCAGCGTTGGCACCGTGAGAGTGAGCGGCTCGGGAAAGACATCCCGGATGCCTTCATAGCCGAAGAACCAGAACGTCTTGTCACGCCCGTCATATCCCAGGGGACCGAAGACCTTCTTCGGAAGCCAGATCGGGCCGCCCACGGCCCCGCCGAAACGGTTGTAGCGGAGAGCGGTTCGCGGCTGATGGTTGCGATTGAGAAAGAAGTCGTTGGCCGACAGCTTGTCGTTGCGCAGGAATTCATAGAGCGCGCCGTGGAGATTGTTGGTGCCACTCTTCATGGTGACGTTGATGATCGCGCCTGAAGTGTGTCCCTGCTGCGCGTCGAACTGAGCGGTCTGGACCTTGAACTCCTGGACAGTTTCAGCCGGCGGCACAAAGGCTACGCGGCGGCCGTTGGCCATGTTGGGCGTTCCATCGAGGGTGAACTCACTGCTCCGAGTCGCGCTGCCATCTACCGACACGTCGGAGGTACCTGCGTTGTCGAACGGCCGGCTGAACTTCAGATCGCCGAGGTTGTTGACTCCAGGAGCCAGCTTGGCGAGCGTGAATGGATTGCCATCCGATAGCGGCAGTTCCTGAATGCGTTTCTGGTCGATGACCTGGCCGGCATTGGCGTTGCTCGACTCGAGAACAGACGCATCGGCAGCGATACTCACTGTTACATCGAGCGAACCCACCTCCAATTTGAAGTCGAGCTTAAGCGCGTCTCCGATATTGACAGTGATCAGTATCCTGGCGAACCCGGCGAAAGCCCTGTGCTTCGACCTCCACACGGTAGTCCCCGGGGGGCAGGAGTCTGAATCTATAATTGCCCTCCGCATCAGTAGTGTTCTCCAGCCGGGTGTTGGTTCCAACGTGGATGATCGAGACTCTCGCGCCGGCGACGACCCCGCCGGACTGATCGAGTACCTGGCCGCCGACCGAGCCTCGGTATTCCTGTGCGGAAGCATTAATTGAGATCAGGAGAGTGAGAAAGAAGACGAAGACGAGTAGAACCGTCAGGCGCTTGCGGGTAGACATGCGATTCCTCCAGGGTCTGGCTAAGTAAGGCTGTATTCCGGGCAGGCATTTGCCTGCCTCAACTCAAGGCGAGCCTCGTCCTATGCGAGGCCTGAATTGGTCTCACTAAATCAGGCGGCTTGTCCCAGCAAGGAGGCGCTTCACTGAGCGGCTAAAGATCGTCAGGAAGCTTTTCGTCGTCGTTGATCCAGGTTGGCAGTAATAAGCCGTTTTGGCTGTTTATGGGCGGCCATCGACCCATTGCGACCTTCACTCTCGTAGGCGTGCTGCGCCGCACTGAGGTGTCGAGTCATAAAATCTTTGGCGCGCCTGGTTTCACGCCGCCGTATGGCGTCGTATATCCGTTGATGCCAACCGACTGCTTCGCGGAAATCGGTTGAACGGCCCACAGTCTGGCGCCTCGTTTCGTAGAGAAGCAGCGCCACGGTATCCATGACTACGCTCATGACTCGATTGCCCGAGGCGCGAGCAATGGTCTTGTGGAAAGCGATGTCGTGCTTGAGAAACTCTTCCGGATCGCCTATCGCCCGGCGCATTGCCTGAACTTCTATGGCTAGTAGTGCGATGTCAGCGTCAGAGGCGCGCTGAGCCGCACATTCGGCGAGTGCAGCCTCGATTGTCCGTCGGACTTCGAAGAGCTCCTCGAGGCTCGTCTGGTGAATGAGCATCATGAAGTGCATCGGCTCATTCAGAACCTCGGGTAGCGAGTCGGCGATGAAAGTACCTGTGCCCGGCTTCGCGCGGATGATGCCCATTACTGAGAGCGCACGAAGGGCCGTGCGAAGCGACGGGCGGCTGATGTTGAACATTTCGGCGAGTTGCCGCTCCGGCGGAAGACGACTCCCGGCCCGAAGCTCGCCGCTGGTCAGTAATTCCTTGATCCGCCGGATGACCAGCTCGGTGATGCCCGAGCGGTCAATCGGCTCGATTGTCTCGACCCTGTGATTGCCATTTTTGTCGCGCATTGGTCTGACCAGGAGACAATAGGAGGAGAATGAGAATTAGTCAATAGAAGGGGACCACAAAAGGCGCAGAAACACAAAAAATTGGACATCCCCGGGGAGTCTGACACCTCTTCTTTGCGTTGTCTTCTGCGTCTTGGCGTCTTTGCGCGAGGTGTATTTCGAGATGGCCAAACTCGGAACACTTCTCGCGCAAAGACGCCAAGACGCAAAGACGCAAAGAAGAGGTGTCAGACTCCGGTAAGCCAGTCGTCCGGGGCCTCTTTGTGGCCGGAAGTGATTGCGTAGAACTCTTTCTGAATCGCCGCTGTGATCGGACCGCGCCCGCCGTTCCCGATCTTGATCCTGTCGATCGTCCGGATTGGCGTAATCTCCGCGGCCGTGCCGCAGAAGAAGACCTCGTCCGCAATGTAGAGCGCGGCCCTCGGCAGCGGCGTCTCCTTCACCTCGAACCCGAGCTCCCTCGCAATCTGGATCACCGAATCCCGGGTAATGCCGGGAAGAATCGACGACCCGAGCGGCGGCGTGAGCAACTGCCCGTCACGCACGAGGAAGATGTTCTCACCGCTGCCCTCGCTCACCATTCCCTGCATATCGAGGCCGATGCCTTCGACGAATCCGTTGGTGATGGCCTCCATCTTGATGAGCTGTGAGTTCATGTAGTTGGCCGCAGCCTTGGCAGTCATCGGGAGAGTGTTGGCCGGGAGCCGCGCCCAGCTGGATACACAGACGTCGACGCCGTGGTCAATTCCCTCCTGGCCGAGATACTTCTCCCATACCCAGCATGGAATGTAGGTCTCGATCGGATTGGGCAGCGGATTGACCCCAAAGCTGCCATACCCGCGAAAGACAAGCGGCCTGAGGTAGCACTCCTTGAATCCGTTCGCTCGTACAACCTCAAGACAGGCAGCGATCAGCTCGTCCACCGAGTAGCCGATCTCCATGCGATAGATGTGGCACGAGTCCCGCAGCCGCGTCATGTGCTCGCGAAGCCTGAAGACTGCCGGACCGTTTCGCGTCGAATAGCAGCGGATACCCTCAAAGAGAGCCGACGCATAGTTGACGACGTGAGACATGACGTGAATCTTCGCGTCATCCCATTCGATCAGCCTGCCGTTGTGCCAGATTCTCTTCCCGGTTTCTGTGGCCATATGCGCGTGAGAATATCAGATGGACCCGAATTTGTCTTTTCAGCGAACGCTGGAATAGAATTGTGAGAGGCCTTATATGAATGCTTACGAAGAGATGCTCGATATCCTTGCGTGTCCGGCTTGTAAAGCCAAAGTTGAGCTGAAGCCCGACCATAGCGGCTTCAAGTGTGTGGCATGCCATCGTTTCTACCGGATCAACGACGAGATTCCCGACTTCAACATCGATCACGCCACCATCGAAGAAGGTGAAGGCGGTGATACAGCATCACCTTCGGGCGCGTGATCGGCACACCATGTGATGGCAAGGCTGTGCCAGCCTGCGGCGGACCGGCGAGTTGAAGATGACCTGAATACCTCGCCAATCTGCCGCAGGCTGGACAGCCTGCGGCACGTGTAACCTTGCAATCGCTCTTCCAAAAACTGGAACCCGGGGCACGCGTTCTCTTCATTCGTCTTCGCAATCTCGGCGAAGCGATCCTCGACACCGCCAATCTCCGTGCGCTCAAGCGCTTCCGCCCGGACCTCGAGATCACCACGCTGGTCGAGGCCCCCTACACAGGACTCTATGCCGCCGATGCCGATATTAATGCCCTGGGTCTCAAGCGTGAGGCCGGCGAGCGGCGGAGCAGCCTTGCCGCGCGTCTGAGCATGATCAGCCAGATTCGAAGGCAGCGCTTCACTGCCGTTGTAAACCTTCACGGCGGGCCAGCCAGCGCCCAGTTGACCTGGCTCAGCGGAGCCCGGCATAGAATCGGAGCCAGCCACTTTCGTCATCGGCTACGCTTACAACTTGCGGGTTCCACCTGCCGAAGAGATTCTCGGGCGCACCGATCTGCATACGGTCGAATCCCAGTTTGCATGGTTCAAATGGCTCGGCCTGCCTGCCGAGGAACCCGGTCCCACGAGCCTCTCAGTGGTCGAAACCGCGCGCGAAACGGCGCGAGCCAAGCTGGCAAAGAGTGGAATCAACCCGCGGCAGCCCTATTCTGTTATTGCTCCTACCAATGAGTTCTACACCAAGCGATGGATGCCCGATCGCTACGCGCGAATTGCCGAGAGCCTGGCGGCCCGCGGCCTTCAGGTCGTTCTCACGGGGGCGCCTACGGCGGAGCAGATTGAACAGCTCGAGAGCGTCCAGGCTGCCACCGTGCAGCGCCTGGCGTGCGTGAGCTCGCTGAACATCGCTGAGCTGGTCGCGGCAATCAGTGAGAGTCGCATCTTTGTAGGCAACGACAGCGGCCCGGCGCACATGGCGGCTGCGCTCAGAGTCCCGCTGGTTGTGCTCTTCGGACCGGCGAGCTCAGTTCGCTGGCGACCGTGGCAGGCCAACGCAGAGCTCGTCCAGAACTATTTCGCGTGCAATCCGTGCGCGATGTACACTTGCACGGCCTTCGCTGAGCCTGAGTGCATCCGTTCGATCACCATTGATCAGGTAGAGAAGGCGATCGATTCGCTCCTCGTAAAAGCCCTCATCAGAAAATGAAGAACGACAGCGTCCGCGAGATTTTGAGCAGGTTCGCTGATTGCACGCTGGTGGTGCTTGGCGACTTTATGCTCGACCATTTCATCTGGGGAACGGTCCGGCGCATCTCGCCCGAGGCGCCGGTGCCGGTGGTTGAAGTCGGGCGCGAGAGCTACCACCTGGGTGGTGCCGGCAACGTGGTTGCCAACGTTGTTGCACTCGGCGCGCGTGTGATTCCAGTGGCGATCATTGGCGAGGATTGGGCGGGCGCCGAGATTCGCCGTCATCTCAATGCTCTCGGAGTCAGATGCGCGGCCCTGATTTGCGATCACGTGCGGCCGACAACGCTCAAGACGCGGATCGTGGCCCACAATCAGCAGGTCGTCCGCGCTGATCGTGAAGACCGCTCGGCCATCGATGCCGAGCTCGAAGAGTCCGTCATCGGCCACTTCAATGATGCTCTGAGCGAAGCTGATGCCGTGGTCATTTCTGATTACGATAAGGGGCTGCTCACTCCGCACGTGCTGGATCGAGTGTTGGCGGCGGCTCGCGAGCGCGGCAAGCCAGTCTGTCTCGACCCGAAGATTCGCAACTTTGCTCTCTACCAGGGTGTGGATGTGCTCACTCCGAACCAGCTCGAAGCCGAGCGGGCTACCGGAATTGAGATTGTTGACGACCAGTCATTACTGGCCGCAGCCGAGCGAATAAGGTACGAGCTCTCGTGCAAGAACCTCCTGATCACACGTGGCGAGCATGGGATGAGTCTGCTGGACAACGAGGGCCATCTGACAAATATCGCCACTGTTGCGAGAGAGGTTTACGATGTGACAGGCGCGGGCGACACAGTGTTGGCTGCGCTGGCCCTTTCACTGGCCGCGGGAGCGTCTGTGTATGAAGCGGCCGTTATTGCGAACCATGCCGCGGGTGTCGTGGTAGCCAAAGTTGGAACGGCTACGGTCTCTCGTGAAGAACTGGAGCAAACATTGTAAGGGAAGGGGCGGTCGTAGGGGCGGCTCGTAGGGGCGGCTCGCGAGCCGCCCCCACACGCCACTTTGCCGAAGCGCACTTAATTCTGAGGAGATGTATATGGTAGGGGCTAGTGGGGGCGGCTCGCGAGCCGCCCCTACGACCGTCCCCCATTGACCGCCCCCAATTGACCGCCCCTACGGCCGCCCGACGACCGACTCGCCCAGACAGGGATTAATTCCAGGAAAAATCTGGGTTCAAACAATTGCCGTCAAAGGACTTGAGGTACTACTCGAAATCGTGTCCTTCCGCTCTTCCGTCAATATGCTAGACTTGCAGTCGCTGCAATTGAAGTCTTCTACTGACAACGAAAACAAAACTCACGTTTGAGATTCCTACTGGACGTGAATTGCCCTGCCCGACTCAATTCCTATGAGCCGAGCCAAGATTGCTTGATCAGCTACCAGGGCGTCGTCAGTTTGAGGTTGGATTAACCCCGTAAAAGGAGGAATGCTAGATCAATGAACCACTATGCACCCCCTAAGCGGGCAATCGCCGTATCGGCTTGCTTTGCTTTGACTCTGTTGTTTGGAATCTCGACTAAGGCACAGACGGACACTCTGACCGTCGCACCGCCAGCTCCCAGAATCGGACCGGCACAACCAGAAATACAATTAGATCTGCTGCGCGCAACGCCGAAGCTCAAGGATTATGACTTCGATGCTCCCGGCGAAAACTTCGACGCTGCGAAATCGACAGACTTCCACGCGACCGCTTACAGCCTGAAGGGGCGTACTGCCACCGGCGTTGAGGCTCGCCACGGTATGATTGCGGCCGATCCGCGTGTGCTGCCGCTGGGCTCGGTAGTCAACGTCAGGGCGGGTGAGTATTCGGGAGTCTATATCGTTCACGATACCGGCAAACGGATCAAAGGTAACGTGGTTGATGTCTGGGTTTCGAGCTCCAACGAGGCTCGCGTCTTCGGTCGTCGCAAGGTAAAACTCCAGGTTCTCCGTTACGGCCCGAAGAAATAGCCACGAAAAGGCACAGAAATCACAAAGGGACGGAGGAGAGTGCTCTTCCGTCCCTTTTGTGTTTTTTGTGCCTCTTTGTGGCTACGGCTTCGCGTCCATCCAGTTATTGCCGCTCCCGATTTCCACAACCAGCGGCACATCAAGGGTAGCTGCGCCTTCCATAGCCGCCTTGATTATCTCGCTGCTCTTCGCGAGCTCCCGCTTTGGAACCTCGAATACCAGCTCGTCATGAACCTGGAGAATCATTCGCGCACCGAGCTGCTCTCTGCGAAGCGACTCGTCCACCCGCAGCATTGCCAGCTTGACGATATCCGACGCAGACCCCTGCATCGGCATGTTGATCGCTTCCCTCTCTGCACGGGCTCTCAGATTTCCATTCTTGTGATTGATGTCCGGCACCCGGCGTAAGCGACCAAAGATCGATCGCACGACTCCACCGTCAGCGCGCACCTTTTCAGGCATCTCCTCCATGTATGTGCGAACGCCGGCATAGGTCTTATAGTAGTTCTCGATGACCTTCTTCGCTTCGCCTCGCGGAATCCCGACTCGCTGTGCCAGGCCAAACGGCCCGATGACATAGGCGACCGCGAAATTGACTATCTTCGCAAGCCGCCGCTTCGATTTCATCTCTTCAGCAGTCTTCGCCCCGAAGACCTCGCGGGCAGTTCGCGCGTGGATGTCCTCACCCTTCGTGAAGGCCTCGAGCATCACCGGATCCTTGGTGATGTGAGCCAGCAGGCGGAGCTCGATCTGCGAGTAGTCTGCCGACAGCAGCACGCAACCGTCCGCAGGAATGAACGCGCGTCGAATGTGGCGGCCGGTCTCGCTCCGGATTGGAATGTTCTGCAGATTCGGATTGACGCTGCTGATTCTTCCTGTGGCAGCGACGGTCTGAGCGAGTGTTGTGTGGATGCGTCCGTCTTTGGGATCGATGATTCCCGGGAAGGCATCCACATAGGTGCCTTTGAGCTTGGACAGCTCGCGATACTCAATCACCTGCCGGGGTAGTTCATACTTTGAGGCCAGCTCGTCGAGGATGTCGCGGCTGGTTGAAATCTTGCCGGTTGTCGTCCGTCGCGAGACCTCGAAGTTGAGCTTCTCAAAGATATCGCCAAGCTGCGCCGGCGAGCCGATGTTGAATTCCTCACCCGCAAGCTCGTAGATCGTGGTTGTGAGCCTGGCGAGCTCCCGCTCCATCTCGACCGAGAGCTCTGAGAGTACTCGTGGGTCTACGCGAAACCCGGCGCGCTCGATGTCGAGCAACACGGGAACCAGAGGAAGCTCGATCTCCCGATAGACGAATCCCAGCCCATCCTGCTCGATCTTCGAGGCCAGTACTTCAGCCACTCGCCAGGTCAGCTCGGCCTCCTCCGCCGCCACGCGCGAAGGCTCCTCGACGACTGTCCTGCTCTCTCCCAGATACTCCCTGGAGAGCACGCTGAGATCGTAGCGGCTTCGTTCCGAATCGAGAAGATAGGCCTCGAGCAGAGTGTCGTCGGTCACCTTCTCGGGCTTAATTTGCAGTCCCGCAAGCTGCGCGAGCGCTCCCTTGTAGTCGTGGACCGCCTTTTCCAGCAGCCCGTTGTCGAAGAGTTCACGAAGAAGCGCCACAGCGGACTCGCGATCATCACAGGCGCTGAAGTCAAAATACTCCGTCGAGCCCGCCGCGGCCGAGAAAGCAAAGCCGCCGATGCCATTCGAATCCGCATTTCCGGCGATCGCAAAGGCAAAGCGATCACGTTCATAGAGCGAATTGATGCTCTCGCGAAGCTCTGAGAGCTTGCTTATCGTGCGGTACTCGAGCGCCTGTCCGGCAACAGCCTCAACCGTGACGACCGCCACCGCGGCGTCGGCATATTCGCGGCTGAACTGGCTGAACTCGAGCTCGGAGAATAGATCGTAGGCGCCGCGTCGATCCGTCTCGCGGCACTTGAGAGTCTCGAGATCGAGCTCGACCTCAACGGTCGCGGCCCGCGCCAGTTCCCGCGACTGCCGGATCTGAACGGCATGGTCACGAAGTGATTCGCGGTATGTCTTTCGTTTGACCCCCTCCCAGCCGGCGAGTGCTGCTTCGATCGTGCCGAACTGTTCGATGATCTGAACTGCACCCTTCTCTCCGATACCAGGCGCGCCCGGGATCGAATCCGAGGAATCGCCCATGAGCCCAAGGAGGTCGACCACCTGATCGGGTCTCACCCCAAGGCGCTCCTTGACGCCCGCTTCATCGAGCCATACTTCACCCTGCCGGTCCATGCGCAGCACGATCACTTCCCCGTCCTTGACCAACTGGCAGAGATCCTTGTCGCTCGCGACGACCACAGCCTCCATACCGGCCTTGGCCGCCTTGAGTGCGAGCGTCGCGATCACGTCATCCGCCTCGAAGCGTGGAACTCTGATCTGCGGCACTCGAAGGACATTGCAGACACGATCGATGTATGGAATCTGCACCGAAAGGTCGTCCGGCATCGCTATCCGATTCGCCTTGTAACCTTCGAACTGCTCGTGGCGGAATGTCTTCCCCGGAGAGTCGAAGACGACGCCGAGATACTCAGGCTTGTAGTCGGCAATCAGCTTCCTGAGCATATTCGCAAAGCCGAAGACGGCATTCGTCGGCAGGCCGCGCGAATTCGCAAGACCGCGCACAGCGTAGTACGCGCGGTAGATATTCGACATGCCGTCAACTAGGAAGAGCCGTGCCATGCTGGAGATCAGACCTGCGAAAATGCAGCCGGCGTGAGGAAGACGTTGGTGATGTTCGACATGATCTCGACGTCAGTGTAGCCCGCCGTCGTTGAGAGCTTCTTCCATGCCGGATCGGCGGCAAAGCCGGCCCAGTTCTTCGCGCGAGCCGCAAGATCGGGATAGGTCAGCATGTAAGTAAAGTTTGGCATTCGCGATCCTATGAGGGTCTTGCCGAAGAAGACCGGCACCAGGCTGTTGCGGCGGAAAATATCGAGCTCGCCAAGCTGCGGTGTGAACATTTCCATCTTCTTGAGGTGGGTGACCTCGGTCGGGCTCTCGTAGCTTCTCAGCTCGAAGATGCGTGGGTCCTTCTTAGGCACCTCCATGTTAGGAAAACTATCGAAGGCAGACAAGAGGGAGCTCTCAACTCGGGCATAGAGAGGATCGTTGGGAGGAGCGCTGAGCCCGGCCGCGCCGGCTTTCTGGAATGTGGAATCGGATGCCAGCCGCTGACTGAGGGTAGCGAAGAGGTCGAGCGAGGAATACGGAATGAGCACGTAGACCGTCGGACTGTCGGGTCCGACCATGACATTGAAGACGCCTACCGTCTTGATGCCCTGCCGGTTGAGTGCAGGAACGAGAGCTTCGCGAAGATAGTTGCTGAAGGCGTCACGCCGGTGAATGCGAAGGTGATAGAGGCGGAGTTCGTAGAACTCTTTCGCTTTCTCCTGAGCATGGAGCCCAGAACTGCCAGAACTGAAGGATGCGGATGCAGCAATGCCGGCCAGTGAGGTTTCCACAAATTCCCTTCGTTTCATGTTGTTCTCCGAACCGTGCCGCAGGCTGTCCAGCCTGCGGCGGTATTCTCAATTGCGGATTCTGCCGCAGGCTGGACAGCCTGCGGCACGATTTGCCTTTACTGCTTGGGCGATAACTCGTAACGGTGTGGCTTCGGTTGCGCTGTGTCTCGCTGTTGCTTTATCAGATCCTGGTCGACCTGGTCCATGGCGGCCATTGCACGCTCAATGTTGGGCGTCACCTCGTCCTGCGCCAGCTGCACATGCCGCCACCTGTCAAAATGCACCAGGTTGTGCTTGAGCGTCAACGAATGGACCGCCGAGGCCTGCTTCATCATCGGAGTAGTCGCCAGTGTCGCCAGGTTGATGCCTTGTGAGAGCTGCTCCTTCGAGAATGTGCCTACGTCCTGCCCATCTATCCTGAGCACGTACTGCGCAGCATTCAGGCCGGTCACTTTGAGCGGCTCGCGATTGAGGTTTTCAACGACATTCGAGGATTTGACGGCCAGAGTTAGCGGCCTCCCGGGCGGATCGAATGCCATCGGCAGAGCCTGATCCTGCTGCGTCCAAATTATCGTCTCGCCTCCGCTAAGACCGGTAACTTCGGTGTTGTCGACGCGCACAACGCGCTTGCCGGCGGCATCGATCTCAACCGAGGTGACGAGTGACGGTGCGTGCCATGCTTCGAGCAGCGCCTCAGCCATGATCAGATGGCCGCCGGGCCCGGGATGAATACGATCCGGAATAATCTGTTGAGCCAGTGCCGAATCCTCCTGCTTCGCTTTGTCGAGCATTGCGACAACCGGAGTGTTCATGTCCGCCAGGTCAAGGTGCTGTTTCTGCGCCAGCTCTTTGAGGAATTGTCCATAGCGGACGAGAACCGCGTTGTACCCGCCTTCAAATGTCGGCGCACGCGTCACGTCGTCGTAGGGAGACGGTTGAATGAGAGTCATCCTGAGACCAGGCAATGCCGACTTGAGGGTCGTCACCAGGTGCTCATATCCACTGCTGTACGTGTCGAAGATCGGCTGCTCATTTGCGCGGTAGTTGCCGTCATTCATGCCAAGCATGACGGTGACCACTGTGGGCTTGTATGAAATAACATCGCGACTCAGACGCAGGTCTACCTTTCCCCCGCCTCCGCCGGTCACTCGATCACCGCCCCAGCCGGAGTGAATGAAAGTGACATTGAGTTTTGGAAAGCGAGTAACGACATAGCTCTCGACGAAGGTCGTGTAGAGGCGCTGATCGGTGATGCTGTCGCCGTAGAAGACGACCCGATCTCCGTTCTTGAGGTAGAAGGTCTCAGGCGCCGCGAAGATGACGGCGGCGATTGTCAGTACAGCCAGGGCAAGGCAGAGATTGCGAATCTTGTTCGGCATGGATGCTCCTCGATGAGGCGGAATGGTGACAGAGAGCGGCGGTATTGTACACAGTGAAGACTATCAGCCCTCAAGACTGGGACCGCACCTCCAGGCTGGTTGCTTTTGGCATCCCGTAAGGGATGCGAGAAGGTAGCCAGGGGCAAGCGAAGCGCAGCCCCTGGAATCGCGCAGAAAAAAGAACCGCGTCCTGAAGGGACGCCAGGTCCCGACACGTTGGTTTTTCGCGCGCATCTCGCGCCCCTTCAGGGCGCGGGCCTTCATGGCTGGACATTCCAGGGGCTGCGCTTCGCTTGCCCCTGGCTGACCTTCTCGCATCCCTGCGGGATGCCCGGAACAGGACCTACAATCCTGTATGAAATGCTGGTCGGTCTAACAGACTTGTCAGACGTCGCGTTTTAGAGCACTATTGCAAAGTTACTGGAAAGAGAGGAGATACAGGATGGCACAATCTTTGCACTCCACTCAGTGTGACAAGCATCAATCTGGTTGAACAAGACTCAGCACTTTCCCAATCAATAGACCTCGATCGCAGCCTCGTGATTCCACACAAGGCCGACTTTGGATCACTCATCGGCACGAGCAATGCCCTGTTGACTCTCGTCGAGCAGGCAATCCAGGTCGCTCCAGGCAAGACTACTGTCCTCGTCCGAGGTGAATCGGGCACCGGCAAGGAGCTCATCGCCGAGCTCATCCATCGCAACTCGCCGAGAGAAGGCGGTCCATTCATCAAAGTCAACTGTGCCGCGCTTCCTGAGACCCTGATCGAAGCAGAGCTCTTCGGCCACGAGCGGGGCGCCTTCACCGGTGCCGTCGCGCGCCGGAAAGGACGTTTTGAGCTGGCCCACAGCGGCACGATCTTCCTCGACGAGATCGGAGATGTCACGCCGGCAACCCAGACCAAGCTCCTCCGGGTGCTCCAGGAACGTGAGTTCGAGCGCGTCGGCGGAAACGAGACTCTGAGGACCGACGTCCGCCTCATCGCCGCCACCAACCGGGACCTCGAGCGCGCGATAGCCGAAGGGCCGTTTCCGCGAGGACCTCTATTACCGTCTCAATGTCTTTTCGATCTTCGTTCCGCCCTTGAGGGAGAGAAAAGACGGACATCCTGCTTCTGGCCGACCATTTTGTCGAAAAATATGCCGGCGAGCATGAGAAGACGGTCAAGCGCATTTCGACGCCGGCCATCGATATGCTCATGAGCTATCACTGGCCTGGCAACGTCCGCGAGCTGGAGAATTGCATCGAACGCGCCGTGGTTCTCTGCAACGATGCAGTAATCCACAGCCATCATCTACCGCCATCACTTCAGACTGCCGAAGGATCGGGTACGGTTCCGACCGGTTCACTTGCGTCGGCAGTGGCGGCGCTCGAGCGCGAGATGATCATCGAGGCGCTCAAGACTACGCGGGGGAACCAGACCCGCGCCTCGAAACTGCTCCAGACAAGCGAGCGGATCATGAACTACAAGGTCAGGAAATACGGAATCGATTGCCGGCGATTCAGGCAGTAGCGCCACAAATGCGTGGCAGTAAACCGTCTGAACCACAATCATGTGGGAGTGACAGACCGAGCTCACAATTATCGACATTGAATCTACAGGAGTTCCCGTCACAGCGATCGAGGCACACGCTTTGCTTATTCAATAGTCGTTAGGCAGGGGATAATCACGAACTGCTGGGATGACAAACGGGCGCGCGTCAGACGTTGGATCGTCTGGCGCGCGTCTTCTGTCTGGCCTATGATTTGTTCGTGCCTTTCAGAACTGTCATCCTTTTTTTGCTTTTAGCCCTTGCGGCCCTACCCGCCTACGCCCAGAAACCTCGTCCAAAGGGTCCGGTCAATGTCGAGGTCAAAGACCCTGCCCAACAGGCGGCAGCAATCTTCGATGCCGCCCAGAACGCACACCAGGCTGGAGACCTTGAGAAGGCTGTCACGCTCTACTCGGAAGCTCTGACGCGCGATCCATCTCTCTGGCAGGCGGAATTCCAGCGCGGCATCGCCTACTTCTCTCTCAATCGGCTCGATGACGCCCGGGCATCGATGAATCGCGTCGAGGCCCAGATCTCCGGCTCACCGTCCGCAGGCTCGCCCGGATCTGAAGCCCTACAAGGCTCGCATCCAGCTTGTCCTCGGCGAAATCGAGGCAAGCGCGGGGAAGCGTGCAGAGGCTGAGAAAGCCTTTCGCCGCGCGCTCGAGATCGACCCCGCGTCCAAACGGGCGCATGCGGCACTCGCTGAGCTCCTCCTCGAGGACAAGAAACCGGAGGAGGCGGCAGTCGAAGCTCGCGCGGCCATCGATTCTGGCGATGACCGCGTCGAGGCGCGTCTGCTGCTCGGTGAATGCCTGGTTCTTGCCCGCCAGTTTGACGCGGCTCTGCCGGTGCTGAACGAGGTCCTCAAGGCTCAGCCATCGAATGTCATAGCTTTGCGGTACCGCGCTCAGATTCTATTTGGGCGGAAGGATTACCCGGGGGCGGTAGCGGATCTGCGAGCGGCCTTTGCTGCCGAACAGAAGCCTGAATCAAAGATAGACACAGGACTCGAGCTCGCGCGCGTCTGCAGTCAGCTGCACGATGACGCGGGAGCCGTCGCCGCCTACCAGGAGGTCCTCAAACTCGACCCCGGCAACAGTGAAGCCCGCGCCGGCGTCGCGGCCGCGCTCGCATCGGGTGGCAAGGCCGAAGAGGCGACAGCGCATCTCGAGGAGCTCTTGAAAGCGGAGCCAAAGCGGGCGTCTCTTCACGCACAGCTTGCCGAGCTATATCTTTCGAAAGAGGCGGGTGAACCACAGAAGGCGCTCGAGCACTATGAGGCCGCAGCCGCCCTTGAGCCTTCGAAGATTGAGTATCAGGTTGCCAGAGCATCGGCGCTGGTTAAACTCCGGCGCTTTCCGGAGGCAATAGCGGCTCTCACTGCGGCAATCGAAAAGAATCCTGCAGGCGAGACTCTATACGTGGCGCATGCGAACCTGGCGACGGCCTACTTCGGGTCGCAGGATTACGCAAATGCGGCTAAAGAGTACGTATGGCTGCTGGAGCAGCAGAAGGACAAGAAGCGGGCGGCAATTACGCTCTACTTTCTGGGCATCTGTTTTGATAAACTCGGAGACTATCAACAAGCTAAGAAGGCCTACGAGCAGTTTCTTGGTCTGGCCTCCCCCGAGAACCAGCTCGAGATCGACAAGGTCAAGCTCCGGCTCCCCTCCCTCGAGCGACAGTTACGTGAAGGCAAAGGCAAGAGCCGCGAGTGATAACGAGCCGTTTCTTTTTGATACCCGTGCGCCGATTGCAAAAGAACAAGAGTATGTTCTACGGCATGCCGTTCCTGGCGGCGGTGCTCCTGTTGGGCATCTGTCTCGGCCATTCGACTGCTTCGGGCTATGACGATCCATTGGCCCGGCTGTCGACTGAGGAGCGCGAAGCGCTGGCCAGGGCTGAAGGTCCCCAGGGTCAGGCACGAGCCTGCGTACGGCTCGCATTCGAGAGGCTGCGAAGAGCTCACGAGGCTGTCGAACATGATGATGCCTCCTCGAGTGACAACAATATTCTCGTTTACGATGCCCTCCTCAATGAGCTTGAACGAGTTGCTCGCGAGATTCCTATACGGGACAAGGCAAACAAGATGCTCGAGCACGCATTGTATGAACAGTACAAGAGCCTCGAATCGATCCGCCGCGAGACTTCTGCCTTGCACACTGACCCGATAGATCGGGCCCTCGAACTGGTTGAACGCATTCGCCATCAGACACTCAATAAGATGCTTGGCGACGGGAAATTGATCCTGCGCGAGGAAGGAGCCACTAAACAGCCGTGAGTCGAAGATTGCCCCTGCTTCTTGCGAGTTTGATTTTTGTTGGCTCGGGTCGCCTGGTTGAAGCGCGAATACAGCAGCGCGAGCACCTCACTGAAGAAGAGATCGATCTCATCAGAGAGATGCAGGAGATCGACCTGCGCATCGATATCTTCGTCAGGGCCGCAGAACGCAGGCTTCTTGTTCTCGCAAATCCGGCGGCCAGCCAGACCAAGAAGGAAGAGGAGAAGTGGGGTCCTTTGCCGAAAGGGACGAAGCTCGAGCTGCTTCAGGATTACAAGGCGATTCTGGAAGAAGCGATGGAGAAGCTTGACGACGCATTTGAGCGGGACAAGAAGAGTCCCGCGCTGCCGAAGGCGCTCTCGAAATTCAAGGAGGGTGCCGCCCACCAGATGCCGCAACTGCGGGCTCTGGCTCCGCAGATGACGGAGAAGAAGGAGCAGCGCGCGCTGCTGGAAGCAATCGAAGAGGCAGAGACGGCGACGAAGGGCGAAATAAAGGCGCAGTGATGCGGAGTGCATCCATAGAGCCAGCCGGCTTAGTATGGAGTGCGGCGATTTGTCCGCCGCTTTTGCGTTGTCACTGCAGTAACTAAATCAAAAGCGGCGACTTGTCGCCGCACTCCATACTGATCACTTTCGCGGAATTCATGCACCGGGCGCTCTATGACGAGGCGCACGGTTACTACACCTCGCCGCGCGACAAACTCGGGGCAAAGGGTGACTTCTACACTGCCAGCCAGCTCCACGAGATTTACGGACAGCTCATGGCAGACGAGTTCGCTCGCTACTGGAAGCGGCTCCACGAGCCTGACGCGTTCCAAATAGTCGAGCTCGGCGGAGGTCGCGGCGAGTTCGCGCGTCATGTGCTGTTGCACCTCCAGGCCAACCATCCTCACTGCTTCGAGCACACTCAATACGTGATCTGCGAGATCAGCCCGGCCCTCCGAGACGCACAGCAGGCTGAGCTGAGTGCGCTTGACTCACATGTACGCTGGATCGAAAGCCTGTCAGGCCTGAGCATCAAGGGAGTCGTATTCGCCAACGAGTTCTTCGATGCTCTGCCGGTGCACCTCTTGTGCATGCGCAGCGGCAGGCTCCGAGAGCTCTACGTTGATGGTGGCCGCTTCATTGAAGGCGATCTCTCAAGCCAGACCCTGTCCGACCACTGGAATCGAGTGGGAGTGGCGCTGGAGGAGGGGCAGCGCGCTGAGATCAGCCTGTCGGCTATCGACTGGATGCGCCGCATCTCCGATTGTCTCGAGGAAGGCTGGCTGATTGCGGTGGACTATGGAGACCTTGCTGATCGCTTATACACGCCGGATAGGATGAACGGAACGCTTCGCTGTTTCTTCCGGCACACGATGAACGACGAGCCGCTCGAGCGTGTGGGCGAGCAGGATATTACCGCAAGCGTCAATTTCAGTGCGTTGATCGAGTATGGGAGAGAGAATGGCCTCGAGATGGAGTTGTTCAGGAAGCAGAACGACTACCTGATTCAACTGGGCCTTCTGGAGCAGGCGGCTGCGGCTGCGTCGAGCATTGAAAACGAATCACCGCAGGCGCTACAGCATCGATTGGCGCTGAAGAGTCTCTTTCTGCCTCAGGGTATCGCCGCCCATTTCAAGGTATTGGTTCAGAGAAAACTAGTGGCTGAATCCGTGAAATAGCCAGCCAACGACACTGGCTGCCGCGCCAACGGCGCGACCTGAAATAGCCCGGGGCGAAGCCCCGGGTTCGTTGCGGAACCGTGGCCAAGCCCCAACGGGGCGCCGTTGCGAATTAGAGTCAAATGCTCGAAACGCGCCCCGTTGGGGCTGTGCATAATAGCTGGCGAATACCCAGGGCTTCGCCCTGGGCTATTTCAGGTCGCGCCGTTGGCGCGCCAGACCGTGGATGCATCGGTGGTGAAGCGTGGGCGAAGTCCGACTTGACGTTGTGATTTCACTGGTACAGTCCACTAGTTGCACAATAACCCTCATCCCCCACAAAGAAGAGGCCTACCTTATGGGCACGGCCGTCCACCGGTCGATTGGCAATCGATCAGCCACGGCGGGCAACGACGGGAACCTCTTGTGAGGCTCGCTCTGATACCAATAGGCCACTGAAGAATAGTCGTCGCCGCGATCGTTCGCCTGGCCGTGCTCTATCGTCACTCGCAGCGATTTGTCGAAGGTAACAGGGTCCTCGATATGAAACCTGTACATCGAATGGCGCCCGGTGTAGTCGGGATGGCCATTACCTTTCCGTGAATAGCCAAAATACGGAAAGTTATACTCGCGCGTCAGCAGGTTGAAATTCCATGCGCCGCAGAAGTAGTCCTCGAGCCCGGTGCCATTGAGCACAGGCCGATCACCATCGATGAACATCATGTCGTCGCCTTCACCCCACCAGCCGGTGGCCAGTCCCTGGATGTGCATGACAACACCGACGTACTGCCCGTGACCCGTCGTATCCATGATCAGGTAATTGCGTTGGCCGTCCTGATTGGGCTTTCCATCGGTGGCAGTGGTCAGTTCCCTGTGCCACCAGGCGTGAAATCGCCCTTGTGCCTGAGCGGTCCGTTCGCCCTCTGAACCCGGCGTGTACGACTCGTAGTCAACGTAATAGTAGAAATTCGATATCGGTCTCTCACCCTGATTCTCGATTTCGATCCGGGCTCCCCGCGAGAAGGGCATCGGGAAGAAACAGTTAAGAGCGCGATCGGCTACGGCCAGGGGCGCGCTCGACCAATAGTAAGGCTCGCCGAAACCGAGGCCGAAGAAATCACCGATTGGGGCCTCGATGCTCGGCTCAGTCTCGCCATCCCAATAGGCGCGTAGAATTATGCGACGCAGATGGTAGCGTTCCGGTGAATTGATCGTCACCCAGAGATGCGTCACCGTGCCGGCACCCTGGATATCCGCAAGCACCACCTTCTTCCCGGCCTCAATGTTGGGCAGGTAGTCGCGATTTGCGCCGGTGCGGTCGTAGCTCGAGATGCGCTGCCGCTTGACTCCCTCGCGGAGATTGGCGAGGTTGCGAAGGCTCTGACCAAAGCCGGCGGAAGAGACGGTAGAAAGCAGGATGATGAGGGTCGCGCAACCAGGACTCTTCATACTCAATCCTCTCCTTGCTCGCCCGACACCTTTCCAATAGTTCCCCCCGGATGCCAGGCGTTGTAGTGATTTCGAGTAATCCCCTTGCGCGCTTGAAGCTCAACGCTCAGGGCGGCAAGCACATAGATTTCAGCCAGCACGCTGGCCCTCGGTTCGAAGTTGAGCGGACTTCCCTCCCGTTCGACACCCGCATACAGGAACTGGTCACTCTGCGATGCGAGCCATGACTGTGAATCTCCCGATATTCCGATGATCCGGCTCCCATTCCGCTTGAGCGCAGTTACGGTAGCCTTCATCTCGCCGGTTTCACCGCTGTTGGAAATGACGATCACGACATCGCCCGCACGGACCTGGCCGGCGCTGCCATGGACGCATTCCGTGCCGTGCAGGAAGTAGGCCGGCGTGCCCGTGCTCGAAAGAAGCGCGGAGATGTACCCGGACACATATTCAGGCTTGCCTATGCCGGTCACGTGCACACGGCCGCCGCTCGCCTCGACGCTCTCGATGAGATCGGCGACGTCTTTGAAGTGATCAATCCCTATCGAACGCCGTAAGCGGCTGAGCTCCTCCACGGAGACACGCAGGAAATCCTCGACGGCGTTTTCGTACGGAGATTTCCGTCCGCTGATCTGAAACCGGTCGGGCGCTTGAAATGCTCTGCCGTCGTAGAGCTCAAAGACCCGCTTGCGGCTGCTCGACAGCTCGGGCGTGGCTCCCGTCAGCTCGCAACAGGCAGCACCGCAGGCATTAGCCAGCCGCAGCGTGTCCTCCCATTTCAGCTGGTAATGGATGCCCGCAATCAGACCACCGAGGAATGCATCTCCAGCTCCCGTGGTATCGATCGTTTTGACCGTATAGGCCGGAACGCGACAATCTATATCGTCTGAGACGAAGGCGCAGCCTCGCTCTCCGTCGGTGATGACCACAGCGCGACACGAATACCTTTCTTTGAGGGCGCGGGCCGAGGCTAGCGAATCCGTGAGACCGGTGAGCTCGACGGCCGCGGCCTTCGAGGGTTTTAGTATTTCGGCTGTCTTCAGGGCTCGATCGAAGTCTGCGGCTGTGCCGAGCGTGTTGAGGGCATCGCTCCGTGGAACGTCGAGATCGAGAATCGTCAGGGCTCCGGCATCTTTTGCGACCTGGAGAGCTGCGACAACGGCATCAAGAGGAAGCTGAGACACCTCTGTCGAGAGAATCCTCGCCCGTTGGATAAAACTCGAGTGCGATGTGCGAATGTCGCTCGCACTCGTCTCGCTTGTTGCCGCGGGGCTCATGTAGATTGCCCTTGCGCCCGATTGATCTACGAAGATCGATGCGAAGGAGGACCCTGAGCCGTCGAGGGTGATGTGGCGTTCGATGCGGTAGCGATCCATGCCATCTCGAAGGAAACGGCCCAGCTCGTCATCCGCTTGTTTGCCGAAGATACCGACCTTTAGTCCCAGGAGGCTGGCCCAGGCGAGATGGTTGAGTGTCACTCCACCGACTACCCGTTTGAGAAGGTCTCCGTCGGAGTGGTGTTCAAGAATCAGCTTTTCGTCGGCGCTGATGATGCGCGGCACGCGGTAGATCAGATCGACGACCATCGATCCGATCCCGGCCAGGTCAAGTTGGTTGGACACGTTGTTGGAATAGTCACCAGGACAATCTTCTTTGCGGCCCTTCTTTGCGTCTTTGCGTCTTTGCGCGAGGCGGTAATTCGCGAAGGCCTATTCGCGGGATACACCTCGCGCAAAGACGCAAAGACGCAAAGAAGGACCGCAAAGAAGAGTGCCTTACTTCTTGAGCGCGGTCTCGATCGCGGCGTTGGCCAGCGGCACCATGACCGCATATCCGGCCGCGTTGGGATGGAGCCCGTCGTCAGCGAGATCCGCCTTGAGCATGCCTTTGTCGTCAATCATGCGGCTGTAGTAGTCCAGGTAGACGTACCCGTTCTCAGCCGCGTACTTCTTGATCCAGGCATTGAGAGCACGGATCGTATCCGGAGGCCGTCGCTCGCTCATTTTGGTCTTGCCCTGATCATGAATCGGCAGCACCGACGCAAGGATCACCCGGATGTTGTGTGCTTTCGCCAGCTCGGCAATCGAGGTCAGGTTGTCTTCGATCATCTCTAACGTCGCCGGACCCGTGTTCCCGGCGATGTCATTCGTCCCGGCAAGAATGAGAACTGCGCGCGGCTGAAGCGCGATCACATCGGGCCTGAACCGGATGAGCATCTGGGGCGTGGTCTGCCCGCTGATGCCGCGATTGACATACGGCTTGCCGGGAAAGAATTCAGCGAGCTTCCATCCATCGGTTATCGAGTCGCCAAGGAAGACGACTCGCGACTCGCCCCTCGCGGGAGCAGCCAGCTTGCCGTTCGCTTCACGATAACGTGCGAGCTGAGGGAAGTCCTGAAGGCGGCGCTGCATGACCTCGAAGCGCTGCTTGTAGGCTTCGGGGCTTTCGGGTGCAGGAGCTTGCGCCTGGCCCAGCGCGACCACGGATAGCAGCATCGTCAAAACCATAATCGCAGGAATTTTCATGATCTCTCCCAGATTGCCCCAGATTGCCATGATTGTAAGGACTAAGGAGCTCCTACCGCAGGACGAGGCAGCCAGACTGAATACTTCGTACCATCGGCACCGGCCGATGCAAAGGCCGAAAGCCGCAATGGCACTCGTTCGCCAAGTTTGTGACCATCGATGTCGTGGGTGACAATGCCTTCAGTTTCATAAACGGGCTGCCGATCGGCGTCCATTACGCCAATGACGACCTTCAGTTGTGGCTGTTTCTCAGACGGACTTACTGCCGAAACCGGACTGATCACCTGATTGAACCGCTCGTCCGCAGCGAGGACGAGTGGACCACGTGCGATCGCCACTTTACCGGCATTCTCGCCCTCTCCGTTGATCACGCGAACAGGCATCTTGACGTCAATCGTAATCGACTGGCTGCGACTCCAGGTCTGCTTCAGGAGCCAATAGGTGCCGGGCGGAGCCTTCAATGGCGAACCCATATAGGAGAGACTCGACCACGACGGCACTCTTATCCGCAGAGCCATCTTTAGCGGCCTTGGGACTGACACCGTCAACGTGACGCGCCCATCTGCCGGATAGAGCGTCTCCTGCCTTATCGTTACGGCATCACCGCTTCTGAGCTTGATCGTGGCCACGCCTGCAGTAAAGAAGTTGACCACGACGCCGTCGTCCGAGCTCAAATAGGCGAAGGTTGGCAGCATCGCCCATCCGCGAGGGCCGCTCGACGTGCAGCAGTTTGTCTCATCCTTGTAAGGCTTCGTCCCATCCAGCGCTGTGAAGTATGACCAGGCAGCGCCGTCGGGCCTCTGCGCTGCAGCAAGGTGATTGTAAATCGACTTCTCCAGCTCGTCAGCGAACCTCGGATCGCCCGTCAGGCGCAGGAGCTGCTGCGTCAGCTGTATCCATGAGACGGTGACGCAGGTCTCGGCAATCTTCTCGTCTGACTGGCTGAGAAATGCTCGCGGCTCCGTCCAGTGTTCGTTGCTGCTGCCGCTGCCGGTGATCAGGAGCTGGTTCGCTGCGACGTCATTCCAGCCGGCGCGAGCCGCTTGCAGGTATCGAGCATCGCCGGTGGCTCGGTAGAGCTCACACAGACCAACGAGGCACGAGAGCATTTCGTAGGCCTTGGCATTGGCGGTCGTCTTGACCGAGCCCTGTTGAATCAGGGTGCTGACTATGTGAGGCCCCCTGGCGGCCTCCCAGTGATCTACGATGTAGCGCGCGAAGTCGAGATATCGCTGGTCGCCGGTCGCTCGCCACAAGAGAACCATGGGCTCGAGAACACTGCCCGAGGCCATGCCGGCGTGGGTGCTGTGCTCGTTGAGATCGATCGAGCCGCCCGGACCAAAGGTGCGCACGAGAAGGTCGCCTATTTTGCGAGCAGCATCGAGTGACAGCCTGTCGCCCGTATATGTCGAGTAGGTGACGAGGCCCAGGAGATCGTACTTGTGGACCCAGACATCCCATTCTTCACCCTTGCCCATCGCCCAGTGATGACCGTCGGCGTAGGTTCCGAGATAGCCGTCTGCCTGCTGCGTGCTGATCAGCTTCGTAGCCACCCGGTCAAGCTTCGCTCTCAGTTCGGCGTCCCCGGTGTAGACCCAGGCGAGAGTTGGAGGCATGGAGCCACTTTCCGACGTGCTCACCCGTCCAGGCCTGTTGTGCCAGGTCGGCTGATAAAGCCGCTGAGAAGCTCGTCTTCGTTCTTGGTCAGCAGACGGGCGCGCTCGTTCTTGCGGCAGCGCTCACCGAGAAACCCCTCGAGTTTGACGGTATTGGGAGCCAGGAGTGCGAAGCGGTCGGATACCCGGTCTACTGGCGGTGACAGTGGTGTTTGAGGCGGTGGCGATTGGGTTGGAGGCGTTTGTGCCAGCGCGATGCTAAACGCGAACAACAGGCTCAAGAGAGCCATCCGTCTCGACATTACCTGGACCTCCGTAATCACCCCTGCAATCGTGCCTTCAGCCTGAATCGTGCCACTGGTCAGGTCTCGGGCTAATCGTGCAGTTTCGGAAATCGTGCCGCAGGCTGTCCAGCCTGCGGCAGAATTCGCAAGAGGCGCATTCAATGCGATGTCTTTAGCTCGCAGTCTGCCGCAGGCTGGACAGCCTGCGGCACGATTTCAGACTAAGTCACGATTTCAGCTAAAACACGATTTTCAGGACTAAGTTATCGATTTCACACCAAAGCACGATCTCAGACGCGGGTACGATTACGAATCATGGGACACATCTAAAACGAAAACCCGGGGCGATATTCGCGGCACATCTTCGCCGCAGGAACCGCTTTCCCGGGATTGCACAATCCTGTCGGGTTGAACACCTCTCGGACCGCGAGCATGGCATCGAGCGACGCCTGATCAAAGATCATCGGCATGTAGGCGATCTTATCCGCACCCACGCCATGCTCTCCGGTGATTGTCCCACCGGCATCCACGCACAGCATCATGATTTCCCTGCTCGCCGCCATGACCCGTTCAACCTCCTCGGCGTCTCGCCCGTCATAATTGATATTCGGATGAAGATTGCCATCGCCCGCATGAAAGACATTCGACAATCGCAGCCTGTACTTCGCTCCGATCTCGTAAATCCTCGCAAGTATCTCCGGCAGCCTCGTCCGCGGCACCACCGCATCCTGCACGAGCAGGTCAGGGCTGATCCGTCCAAGGGCTCCAAAAGCCCCTTTTCGACCGGCCCAGAGCTTCTTCCTCTCGATCTCATCTCGTGCCTCGCGAATCGACCGGGCTCCGTGACTCCGGCAAATTTCAGTTGCCAGCCGTGCCTGGGTCTCGAGCCCCGCCCGTAGTCCGTCGAGCTCGACAATCAGGCAGGCGGCCGCATCCGTCGGGTAACCGGCGGCATAGACCGAGGCCTCGACTGCCCTGATGGTCACTCCATCAATCATCTCGAGAGCAGCAGGCAGCAATCCCGCGGCAATAATCGCCGAGACAGCGCGACTCGCATCGTTGACGTCAAGGAAATCAGCGAGGAGAGTGATCACAAGCTGCGGCGTCCGCGTCAGCCGAACCGTCACCTCAGTCGCGATGCCAAGCGTGCCTTCGCTCCCAACGAAAGCGCCCAGAAGGTCGTAGCCCGGCAGATCGACTCCACCGCCTCCGAGCCTGATCACTTCACCTGTGGGAAGCACGACTTCGAGGCCGAGAATGTGGTTCGTGGTCATGCCGTACTTGAGGCAGTGAGGACCGCCGGCATTCTCAGCGACGTTGCCTCCGATGGTACACGCCGTTTGCGAAGAGGGATCGGGAGCGTAGTGGTATCCGCGCGCGCTCACTGCCTGAGACAACCTGACGTTGATCACTCCAGGCTGGACGATCGCTCGCCGATTGGCATAGTCAATCTCGATAATCCGGTTGAGGCGCGCCATCTCGATCGTCACCGACCGCTCGCCGGACTCGCAGCCGAGGGCAATCGCGCCGGAGCTCAATCCGGTGCCCGCACCGCGCGGGCCGAAGGCAATACCGTTCGCGGAGAGCAGCCTTACCAACCGGGAGACGTGGTCGGTACTCCGTGGAAAGACGACCGCCAGAGGCCTCGACTTGTGAGTCGTCATGGCATCGCATTCATAGACCATGAGCTCAGCATCGTCCGACGCAACGGCGTCATTTCCGACGATCCCGCGCATCTCGGCGACTATCTCTTCAAGCCTTCGGTCAGTAACAGTTGGCATCACACTTTTCGGTACGTGATTCGGAGGTGAAGGAGTTGACAACTCTCCTCAATTCAGAATCCTACGGTTCCAGCACAGGTGTCAAGCCGTTGTTTTGTCTGCTCTGAATAAGCTGTTACAATATTTCCGTGGTGGCGCCTCGGGAGACGCCCCACACACTGCCCCTACGAGAATAATGGACCAGGCGCTCCTTAAAGATAAATTCGGCCGCGCGATTCGCGATCTTCGCATCTCGGTCACCGATCGGTGCAACTTCCGCTGCTTCTATTGCATGCCGAAAGAGGCGATGGAGTGGCAGCCCAAGGCCGAGATTCTGACCTATGAAGAGATCGTCGAACTGACCAGCCTTCTTGTCTCGCTGGGAATCACGAGGCTGAGAGTCACCGGCGGCGAGCCAATGCTCCGGAGAGACCTCGAGAGTCTCATCCAAAGGCTTGCTTCGATCGAGGGTGTCGAAGATCTGGCGATGACTACAAACGCCCATTTTCTGCGCGGCCGGGCTCAGACTCTCAAAGCCGCCGGTTTGAAGCGCATTACCATCAGTCTCGACTCCCTCGATCACGAGCGGTTTGCGCTTCTCACCGGTCGCAACGAACTGACTCAGGTGATCGACGGCATCGATGCCGCCTGCGAGGCGGGTCTCAATCCGGTTAAGGTCAATTGCGTTGTCATTCGCGGCATCAACGACGATCAGGCTGTCGATTTTGCAAGATTCGCCCGCGAACGCGGCGTGCAGACTCGCTTTATCGAGTTCATGCCGCTCGACAACGGCAAGGTCTGGCGGCGAGATATGGTCGTCCCTGGAGACACTCTGAGGGAACGGATCAACGAAGTCTTTCCGCTCATTCCAGTGACGGAAGATCGTGCCAGCGAAACCGCGCGACGCTGGCGATTTGCCGATGGAAAGCCAGGTGAAGTGGGATTCATTAATCCCGTCACGCAACCGTTCTGCGGTCATTGCAGCCGCATTCGTCTGACGGCGGACGGTCAGATTCGGACCTGTCTCTTCTCGAATATCGAGCACAACATCAAGTCACTGCTTCGCGCCGGCGCGCAGCGTGATGAGCTCACGGCCTTCATCAGGGATGTCATCGCCGTCAAAGAGGAGCGGCATCATATCAATGACCCGGAGTTTATCCAGCCTCTGCGAACGATGTCGTGCATCGGCGGGTAGAAGAATTCACAGAACATGTTCAATCAACGTCGAATCTATAAGAACGGAGTTCCCTTCCGAGAGATCAGCCAGCATGACACTCGAGGCATGAATGGAGCCGCCGAGACCAATGGCCCGGTCGTCGCCTACGATACGAGCGGCGCCTGGGGTGATCCATCGATCAAGTGCGATGTCCGGGACGGGCTGCCGGCACTCAGACGCGACTGGATTGTTGCCCGTGGCGATGTCGAAGAGTACCAGGGACGCGATGTTTCTCCCGTCGACAATGGCTACCTGACTCGGGATGCCGAAGAGTTCGCCCGGGCCAGCGGCCAGGGTAAGCTTGAAGAGTTCCCGGGTCTGAGGCGCCAGCCTTTGCGCGGCCGCGATGGTCACTGCGTCACTCAGATGCATTATGCGCGGCGCGGAATCGTGACGCCCGAAATGGAGTTTATCGCCCTTCGCGAGAACCTTGGCCGCGAAGCGGCATTCAACCCCGTTGGCAACGCCGTTCGTGACGGCGACCGGTCATCACTTCGTCACCAGCATTCCGGTGAATCGTTCGGCGCGCGTCTTCCCTCCTTTGTGACCCCCGAGTTCGTGCGCGATGAAGTCGCGCGCGGCCGGGCAATCATTCCGGCCAACATCAATCATCCGGAGAGCGAGCCGATGATCATCGGACGCAACTTCCTGGTGAAAATCAACGCCAATATCGGCAATTCGGCAGTGGCCTCATCGATTGACGAAGAGGTCGAGAAGATGCAGCTGGGCGACTCGATGGGGCGCCGATACGGTCATGGACCTTTCAACGGGCCGTAACATTCACGCGACTCGCGAGTGGATAATACGCAACTCGCCCGTGCCGATCGGGACCGTCCCGATCTACCAGGCACTGGAGAAGGTCGATGGCAAGGCCGAAGAGTTGAGCTGGGAGATCTACCGCGACACTCTCATCGAGCAGGCAGAGCAGGGAGTCGACTATTTCACGATCCATGCCGGGGTTCGTCTTCCATTCATTCCGCTGACCGCCAAACGGACCACCGGAATCGTCTCACGCGGCGGCTCGATCATGGCCAAGTGGTGTCTTGCGCATCACGAGGAGAGTTTTCTCTACACACGCTTCCGAGAGATCTGCGAGATCATGGCCGCCTATGACGTCAGCTTCTCGCTTGGCGACGGACTGCGACCGGGTCGATAGCCGATGCCAACGATGAAGCTCAGTTCGCTGAGCTCGATACTCTCGGCGAGTTGACGAAGATTGCGTGGGAGCACGACTGCCAGGTGATGATCGAGGGTCCTGGTCATGTGCCGATGCATCTCATCAAGGAGAATGTCGACCGGCAGCTGGCAACCTGTCAGGAAGCGCCCTTCTACACGCTTGGTCCGCTGGTCACCGACATCGCGCCGGGATATGACCACATCACCTCAGCGATTGGCGCAGCGATGATCGGCTGGTTCGGAACTGCGATGCTCTGTTATGTCACACCCAAAGAGCATCTGGGGCTTCCGAATAAGAAGGATGTCAAAGACGGAGTCATCGCCTACAAGATAGCGGCTCATGCGGCTGATCTGGCCAAGGGCCATCCGGGCGCGCAGTTGATTGACAATACTCTATCGAAAGCTCGCTTCGAATTTCGCTGGGAGGATCAGTTCAATCTCTCACTCGATCCGGAGACGGCTCGGGAGTTTCACGATGAGACACTGCCGCAGGAAGGCGCCAAGATTGCGCACTTCTGCTCGATGTGCGGACCCCATTTCTGCTCGATGAAGATTACGCAGGAGGTGAGGGATTACGCGGCGCAGAAGGAGCTTGACGAGCAGGCGGCTCTTGAGACCGGCATGCGCGAGAAGGCTGAGGAGTTCAAAGAGAGCGGCGCGGAGATCTACGTGAAGGCTTAGCCACAAAGAGGCACAAAAACACAAATCATGCGGCTGACGCGTTCCCCACAAGAGGCCGCTGAGTTTATCCTCAAAGGTGAGCTCGTCGCATTCCCAACCGAAACGGTCTACGGTCTCGGAGCCAGTCTCTGGGACGAATCCGCTCTCCGCAAAATCTTCGACGCCAAGGGCAGACCATCCGACAATCCCCTCATCGTTCACATTGCCGGCCTCGATCAACTCGATTCAATCGCCGCAACGATCCCTAAGTCCGCTTCCATCTTTATCCGGCGCTTCTTTCCCGGGCCGCTGACCCTCGTACTTCCGAAACATCCGCGGGTGCCGTTGCTTGCGACAGCCGGTCTCGAGACGGTGGCCGTTCGCATGCCGCGCCTCGATCTCGCACAGGAATTCCTGGGTCTGTGCGGGGTGCCGGTCGCCGCGCCGTCAGCAAACCTTTCAGGACGCCCGAGCCCGACGACGTGGGAGGCTGTCAAAACGGTATCTGGATGGCCGCATAGCCTGCATTCTCGCCGGCGATCAGACAGAGGTCGGACTCGAATCGACAGTCGTCGATTGCACCGGTGATTCGACCCATCATGTCTGCGATCAGGTGCAGTGACGCTCGAGCAGCTTCACGAGGTAGTGCCTGAGACTACGCTCGCCGCTGAAGGCACTGGCGTTGCAAGGAGCCCGGGGCTCAAGCACCGCCACTACTCACCACAGGCGAAGGTGGTTCTTGTCGACCGTCCTCCTCCATCACCGGGGGAGCAGAGCGCGTTCATCGGGCTCGACAAAGGCGGTGATTTCGCGCTCTCGAAGAGCTGCGATAGCGTGGAAGAATACGCGAGAGAGCTCTTCCTCTTCTTCAGACGCTGCGATTCCGCAGGAATCGCTCGCATCTACTGCCAGACGGTCTCGGAATCGGGTATAGGATTGGCGCTCATGGACCGGCTAAAGCGAGCGGCCGGGTAGATAGCGTCGGAGGTTGTCGCGCCAACGGCGCGACCTGAAATAGCCCAGGGCGAAGCCCTGGGTGCGGACCACGCAAGACGCGTAGCCCTATCGGGGCGGCATTTCGCACAAATTGGATTATCCCGCGCGCAATGTCGCCCCGATGGGGCTGCCCTTCGTTCGGCCCTGAATCCCGGGGCTTCGCCCCGGGCTGTTTTAGGTCGCGCCTTTGGCGCGCAAAATAACCGCAGGATTGTCCTGCGGCTTCGTCTACGGTCGATCCAGAACCATCAGAAGCAAAAGAAGAGGCAGGTAGATCACCGAAGCCTGCAACAGTCGACGGGCGTAGAGGTTGGTTTTGGCCCGGGCTGCGCCGATGCTCACAGCAAGAAATAGCAGACCAAGAACGAGTGCGCCGGCTAAATAGACATGGCCCGAGAGGCCGAGTGCCACCGGCACCAGACTCACCGGCAGAAGCGCTGCCGTGAAGCCGACAATCTGGCGTGAAGTGAGGCGCCCCTCCGGCTCAACCACAGGCAGCATGAGCACCCCGGCGCGGGCGTAGTCTTCCCGATACATCCAGGCGATCGCGAGGAAGTGGGGGAACTGCCAGAGGAAGAGAATGGCAAAAAGGATCAATCCTCCCGGCCCGAGTCTGGTTGCGTGCGGCAGTCCATCCAAGTAGTGGAGGCAGAGCGCCGGGAAACGCGCCGACGAATGTGCACCAGGCGGTTCGCGTCTTGAGCGGTGTGTAGAGAAAGAGGTAGCTCGCAAAGGCCGCCGCTCCAAGGAGTGCCGTCAGCGGATTGACGAGCACCGCGAGATAGGCCATAGCAAGGGCCGAAAGCCCGACTCCGAAGACCATCGCTTTCGGGGGCGACAGCCTTCCCGAAGGAAGAGGCCGCGTCGAGGTGCGGTGCATGACCGCGTCCACATCACGCTCGAGATACTGATTGAGCGTCGAGATGCCGCTCGACAGGAGCGCTATGCCAATAGCCGTGTTGATCAGCAAAAGGCTATTGCTGCCATGCGGGGAGCCAAGCAGGAAGCCGGCAAGTGATGAAAGCACTACCAGCAGCGTGATGCGAGGCTTGGTCAGGTCAAGATAGGATCTCATTTTCGGGACAACCATATCAGATGGACGCGAAAAACGCGAAAATCTCGCTAACTATCCCCGGCCAATATGGCATCGAGTTCGAGCTGGTCTACTGAACCTCGTGAGGCAATGAGGCGCGCGGCCCGATCGCACTTCTCCTGAATGTCATGTCCGGCGTGACCTCGAGTCCATTTCCAGGTGACGCGATGAGTCTTTGCCGCCGCCTCCAGCCGCTGCCACAAGTCGAGATTGGCCTTCCGCCTGAAGAGACCGGTCATCGTCTTGATTACATATTGCGAATCAGAGATCAGCTCGACGCGGCACGGTTGCCGGAGTGCCTCCAGGCCAAGGCAGGCTGCAACGATCTCCGCCTGCTGGTTGGTGGCGGGGCCGAGAAAGCCTCCGACGATCTTCCGCTTGCCCCCGTACTCGAGGATAGCAGCTGCACCGGCACGCGGAGAGTGGCGTCCGTTGTCGAGTGAGCTTCCATCGCAAACGATGGTCACGCTTTTCATAAATGCAGGGTCGAGCGCCCACCCCGGAGGGGTGGAAGAAGGTAGCCAGGGGCAAGCGAAGCGCAGCCCCTGGAATACTCGGCGAAAATGCCCGCGCGCCCTGAAGGGGCGCGAGACCTCTCCGGTTCGACCAACGCGCCGGGTCTGGCGTCCCTCCAGGACGCGATTCCTTTTGCGGAAGGTTCCAGGGGCTGCGCTTCGCTTGCCCCTGGCTACCTTCTTGCATCCCTTTCGGGATGCTGAGAGTTCGCGAACCGCCTCTATTCGCTCCTGATGAGGCCCAGCATGCGGCCGATCACATTGCTGCTTTTTTCTCTCACCTCCGAGTTACTCCCGGGCAGAGCGCCATACCGAGCCGACAGTTTGAGCGTGAATTCCATTTCAGCCTTGACTGAGCGCAGCGCCAGTCGAGCCTCGGCAATCAAGAGGACGCACCCGTAGAACAGGACAATCGTCCCGGCAATACCCAGCGTGCTCGGAAGCCATTGAATGCGATGAAGCCAGGCATCCAGTCCGATGCTGATTGTCGTTCCAACGAAGATTCCGAGTGAAACATAGAAGCTCGTCAGAGACTGCTGGATCAGCCGGCTGCGTAACGCGTGTGTGGCTATCTGGCGCTCGAGCTCGGCGTGTCGCTCTTCGAGAAACTGGACGCCATCAGTTGTGAAGATCTGCTCGATCGTGCGGCTCAGCTCGCGCACGCGATCAACGATCCGTGCCAGCCGGTTGGAGGTTGAAAAAATCAGCGTTCCGCAGGCCGATATGAGCACGGCCGGGGTGATCATGGCTCCCAGTATCGAGAGCGAGGTGGGACCTGGTGCTGCGGGAAATTGGAGCATTCTTCGCCTGGAGTGCGCGATCTTCTCACACCCTCGAGATCTTGCGCAACGTGTTGATCCGTGGGTACACTATCGGCTATCTGAGTATTCAGGGCATCTCTGGTGATCTCCCCACCCGTCACCACGCGACTGCCAAGCGAAAGAGGAGACCATCGAAATATGGCGACTGAGCTTAAGTTGGCAAGGCGAGTTGCGCTCGATCAGGAGACTCTCGTCGAGCTTTACCGGACGATGTACATCTCCCGACGCATCGACGATAAGGAAGTCCAGCTCAAGCGTCAGAACTTCGCATACTTTCAGATCAGCGGAGCAGGCCACGAGGCGGTGCTTGTCGCCGCGGGCCTCGTGCTCAGACCCGGCTATGACTGGTTCTACGCCTACTACCGCGATCGCGCGCTCTGCCTTCAGCTTGGAATGACTCCCTACGATCAACTGCTGGCCGCGGTGGCGGCACTGGAGGACAAGAATTCCGGTGCGCGCCAGATGCCTTCGCATTGGAGTCAGAAGGACCTGCACATCGTCTCCCGATCTTCAGCCACGGGAACTCAGTTCCTGCAGGCCGCCGGCGCCGCCGAAGCGGGGTCTCAGGTATTCACTGATTGAAGAGATCGACGATCGAGCTTCCTACTTCAAGAAGGACGAAATCGTCTACGTCTCGGCGGGCGATGGCACAACCAGCGAGGGTGAGTTCTGGGAATCCCTGAACACCGCCTGCAATCTCAAGCTGCCGCTGCTCTACCTGATCGAAGACAACGGCTATGCGATCTCTGTTCCGGTCGAGGTCCAGACAGCGGGCGGAAGCATCTCGCGGCTCGTCCGAGGTTTTCCCAATCTCTACGTCGAAGAGTGCGATGGCACGGACGTGCTGGCGAGCTTCGAGACGATGTCGCGTGCCGCGGCCCATTGCCGGGAAAACCGCGCCCCGGCTCTTGTCCACGCTCACGTCATCCGGGCATATTCGCACTCGCTTTCGGACGACGAGTCGCAGTATCGACCGCCAGGAAGAACGGGCCGCGGACGCACAACGGGATCCGATCAAAAGGCTCGGCGAGTATCTCCTGGGTGAGAGTATCCTGACGCAGGCCGAATTGGAGCGCTTGCGCCGGGAGGCCGATTTGGAGATCAATGAGGCCACCGATCGTGCCCTCGCGATACCACATCCGCCTCGTGAATCGGCGATGGTCAATCTCTATTCGCCGACTGTCGATCCCACTTCTCACGACTTCGATACCGAGAGCCAGTTGACGTTGGGTGGCGCACCCGGGACGATGGTCGACCTGATCAACCGCTGCCTGCACGAGGAGATGGCCCGCGAGCCGCGAATTGTCGTCTTCGGCCAGGACGTCGCCGACGCGAGCCGGTCGGAATACCTCAATCGAATCAAAGGCAAAGGCGGAGTCTTCAAAGTGACTGCCAATCTGCAACGGCGGTTCGGGGACGCGAGGGTCTATAACGCACCACTGGCAGAGGCCAACATCATCGGACGCGCGATGGGTATGGCGACACGTGGATTGAAGCCGATTGCCGAGATCCAGTTCTTCGACTACATCTGGCCGGCGTTCATGCAGCTTCACAACGAAGTGCCCGTCCTGCGATGGCGTTCCAACGGGATGTGGAAGTGCCCAATGGTCGTCAGGGTGCCTGTCGGCGGCTATCTGAAAGGCGGCGCAATCTACCACAGCCAATCGGGCGTCTCGCTCTTCACAGCGATCCCCGGCTGGCGCGTCGTCATGCCGTCGACGGCGCTGGACGCTAATGGCCTGCTACGAACGGCCATCAGGATGCGACGATCCGGTGCTCTTCCTGGAGCATAAGCATCTCTACCGGCAGACTTATAACAAGAGCGCCTATCCCGGACCGGAATTCATGATTCCATTCGGCAAGGCCCGCGTTGCGCGTCAGGGAGCCGACCTCAGCATCATCACCTATGGAGCGCTGGTGCAGCGTTCGGTGATCGCGGCCAAGCGCGCGGCTGAACGCGGCGTTAACGTAGAGGTGATAGACCTCAGGTCGCTGAATCCTTACGACTGGAACGCGATCAAGGCGACCGTTCAGAAGACGCATCGGGTAATCGTCGCATACGAGGACCAGGTCTCCTGGGGATACGGCGCCGAGCTGGCCGCACGAATCAGCGATGAGCTCTTCGAATACCTCGATGCGCCGGTGAGGCGAGTCGCCGCGCTTGATACTTTCGTGGCGTACGCACCGGAAGTTGAAGACGAGGTCCTGCCACAGACGGATGACATTCTGAACGCTATTGGTGAACTTACCGCCTATTAGGCCATATTCAGCCTAAACTTCGAACCGCGAGCTTCCTCACCTCGCCACTAGCCCCGTCTATTTCATTGCTTTATTGCGCGACCTTGTAGGGGCAGGGCTTGTTCCCTGCCCACCGGCGCCGTCTGGCGCCGGTAACCGTTAACGGTTGGTGTTGAAATGTTACCGGCGCCAGACGGCGCCGGTGGGCAGGGACAAGCCCTGCCCCTACAAGGTGGCGGACATTGCCCATGGCAGTTGACTCCTCAAGTTTTCCAGACTTAGAATGTCGCTTCTCAAACTTAAGATGTTCCGCGATTACTAATTACGCGCGGCCTGGTGCGCGGGCTTGCGGTAGTCCTAACTGGACCCAGTCGCAAGAACCAGCCGTATCGCAGGAGATGAGGCGCGCAGAGGACCTGCGCACTGGATGTGCGCAGGTACAGTTGCGATTCTCAGACAGACTCCTGTGGGGCGGCGGCCAGGACTTCCGGTAACCCTCTGTTCGCCCGCCTGAACTGAAAGCTCCCCCAGAGCCGATTGCATGCTCCCTGACGCATCGATTCGCCACATTTTCGCTGCCACCGTACTGGCGTTTTGCCTTCACGCCCTCCTCGGGACAGCGAGCGCTCAATCTACTGCGACCCTGGAAGGCCGCGTCGTTGACCAGGCAGGCGCGGTAGTGGCTGGCGCTCTGATCACGGTTCGCCACCAGGAAACGGGCGTTGAGCGGGTCGTTAAGACCGACGGCGAAGGTAACTATCAGGTCGCGGCCCTGCCGGTCGGCGCCTATCAGGTGAAGATTCAATTATCAGGATTCCAGACTCAAATCCTCGAAAGCCTGACCATCGAGGTCGGCCGGTCGGTAATACAAGATTTTCGGCTCGGCGTCGGCGACCTTTCGCAGGAGGTGATCGTGCCTGCCACGAGCACGCAGGTGGAGCACACAACCATCTCCGTTGGCCATGTGATCAACAAGCGAATGGTTCAGGAAATCCCGCTCAACGGACGCTACTTCCTCGACCTCGGGCTGCTCGTTCCCGGATCGGTAACGCCTCCGCAAGGTGCCTTCTCAGCGGCGCCCATGCGCGGCCTGGGCGCTCTCGCGATCAACACTGCCGGTAACCGCGAGGAGACCGTCAACTACATGATCAACGGCATCACCCTCAACAACGAGACATTCAGCTCCATCAGCTTCCAGCCTTCGGTGAGCGCCATTCAGGAATTCAAGGTCGACAATTCGACCTTCAGCGCCGAATACGGACTCAGCTCAGGCGCCATCGTAAACATCGCCACGCGCTCCGGAGCCAACGAGTTCCACGGCGAGTTGTTTGAATTCCTGCGCAACGACGCCCTGGACGCGCGCAACTTCTTCAACTTTATCGCCACTGAGCCACCACCCTTTAAACGCAATCAGTTCGGCGGACAGGTCGGCGGGCCGATCATCAGAAACCGGGCATTCTTTTTGTTCACTTACGAAGGCCTGCGTCAGGAGCAGGGACTCGATATCGGCAGTCTGGTTCTCAGCGAGGCCGAACGACGTTCCGCGACCGACCCGGTGATCGTGAAGCTGATCAATCTGATCCCGCACCAGAACTTCATCGATTCATCGGGCACGCCGCGCTTCATAAGCTCAGCGACTGCGCCGGTCAATGTCGATGACTTTTCGATCGACATCAGCGACAACCTGACTGACCAGGACCGGCTGCACGGCTACTACAACATTCAGCACGTGGTCTCCAGCGAACCCAGCCGCACCGGCAACACGATCCCCGGCTTCGGCAACAATACTCACCTGCGACGGCAGATCTTCACCCTGAACGAGACCCACATCTTCGGGCCGAATCTGGTCAATGAAGGGCGCTTCGGTTTCAATCGCTGGCTGAGCAGCCTCACGCCGCGAGCGCAACTCAATCCCGCCGACTTCGGCATTATGAATGGCATAGCTCAGCCCATCGGCCTGCCGCAGATCAACGTCGCAGGCGGCGCCCTCAACTTCGGCGGGCCGTCCAACCAGCCCTCGGGTCGCGGCGACACGACCTTTATCGTCGCCGACACACTCAGCTGGCTTGACCGGGCGGCACTCGCTCAAGCTCGGCGGCGAGTTCCGGCAGTTCCTCAACAATAATTTCCGACAGGGAACGGGAACGTTCAACTTCCCAACAGTCGCCGCCTTCCTCGCCGACACGGCCAACTCTTTCAGTGTGACTCTCGGCAACCAATCGAGCAGCATCGCGCAGGGGGCTCTCGGCTTCTTTGCGCAGGACAACCTGAAGTTACGGCCCAATCTGACTCTCGAGCTGGGCCTGCGCTACGATTGGAATATGACCCCTACCGAGCGCTACGATCGCTTCATCGTCTTCGATCCGCAGAGCGCTTCCCTGGTACAGGTCGGGACAGAGATCGATGAGATCTATCATCAGAACAACAAGAACCTTCAACCGCGTCTGGGCTTCGCCTGGGACCCGTTCAAGGACGGCAAGACGTCGGTGCGCGGGGCTTACGCGATTCTCGTCGATCAGCCCATGACAAGCGTAGTCATCGGCACGAGTGCGAACCCGCCACTGGCCGTCCCGCTCACCTTTACGGGACCGATTCGCCTCGACAACGCCATACTGCTTGCACGCGCCGCCGGACTTGCACCCCAGACCGTGGACCACGACTTCAACAACGCCTACATGCAGTCGTGGAACCTGAACGTGCAGCGCGAACTGACATCCAATCTGGCAGTCATGATTGGCTATGTGGGGTCGAAGGGCACCCACCTCATTCTCCGGCGGAACATCAACCAGCCGGTGAACGGAGCGCGCCCCTTCACGACACTGTCAGCGTCCAGCCCGATCCTGCCAGGCACGCCTCTGGGCAACGTCACCCAGGCTGAAGGCAGCGGCAACTCCAGCTATCAAGCGCTGTGGGTGACGGCCAATCAGCGGCCGGCGCGTGGCCTGCAGTTCAACGCTTCCTATACCTGGTCGAAGTCAATCGACTACAACTCATTCAGCACGCAGGGCATCGTCGTCCAGGATAGTTACAACCTGCGAGGCGACCGCGGATTGTCGGACTTCGACGCGCGCCACCGTTTTGTTTGGAGCGCGATTTATGAATTGCCCTTCAAAGGAACGCAGCTCGTTGAGGGGTGGCAGCTCGCCGCGATCGTCCAGGCGCAAAGCGGCAACCCTCTCAACATCGTCACCAGCAACGCAACGATCAACGGCGTAGCCAACACGTTGAGGCCCGACCTCACCGGGCCGATCACAATCATCGGCGATGTGGAACGCTGGTTCGATACGTCGGTCTTCACGCCCGTAGCCCGTTTCGGCAGCCTGGGCCGCAATGTGGTGATCGGTCCCGGCTTCAGCAACACAGATTTTTCAGTCATCAAGAACACCAGGCTTGGTGAGAAGATGAGGTTAGAGTTCCGAGCGGAGTTCTTCGACCTTTTCAATCATGCCAACTTCGGCCAGCCGGGGAACGTCGTCGGGAGTCCGGCCTTTGGCCGGATCACAAACACGCGCTTTCCGACAGGCGAGTCGGGCTCGTCGCGACAGGTGCAGTTCGCCCTGAAACTGATTATTTAGTAAGCTATGTGCCGCAGGCCGTACTCTGGAGTTTGGACATTTTGTCCTGGACGAGTTTCCGGGACCGGAGGTTGTCGCGCCAACGGCGCGACCTCAAATAGCCCAGGGCGAAGCCCTGGGTATGATGGCCAACAATCGGTCGAGGCCCATCGGGCCAACATTGCCCCTGTGGGGCGTTGCGTTTCGCCCGCGATTATCCACCCAGGGCTTTGCCCTGGGCTTTTTCAGGTCGCACCTTTGGTGCGACAGGCCGCAGGCTGAACAACCTGCGGTACGCTTTTGTGAGGCAACACAACAACTCAACACGAGTCGGATTGAAGATTCTCCGGATGGCCTTGCTCGTCTGGGCCTGCCTGTCGATGTCTTCTGCATCGGCGAGTACACAGGAATCGACTGCTCCTAAAAGAATACTTGTCCTCTACTGGTACAACAAAGACTATCCAGGCAATGTCAGGTTTGACCAAAGCTTTCAAGCAACTTTGCAATCAGCCCCGCCCGGATCGGTTGAATACTATCCCGAGTACATGGACACCAGTCGATTTCCGGGAGAGGACCAATCTCAGTTGCTTTATGAATATCTGAAGCGAAAGTATGCCGACCACGCGCCAGATGTGATCGTTGCCTCGACGAATGTCACGCTCGATTTCCTCGTTAAGCATCGGGACAGCCTCTTCCCACATGTGCCGATTGTTTTCGCCTCGGTACTGCGTCCGACCAAGGAGGAGCTCGCAGCAGGACCTGGCATGACGGGGGTTGTCCATGTAGACACTCACAGAAAGACTCTCGATCTGGCCCTGAAGCTTCATCCCGGTACGAAAGAGGTATTCGTCATCACTGGGACGCTCGATCACGACAAGAAATTCGAGAAGCTGTCTCGCGAAGCGCTCAAAGGGTTTGAAAGCAAAGCTACAATCACCTACCTGACCGACCTCCCGATCAAGGAACTGATTGCCAAGGTCTCCAGCCTGCCGGAACACTCGATCGTCCTCTATATCTGGCAGCAGTCAGAGAATGAACAGGGCAAAGTTCTGGAGTCCGTTGATGTCCTGAGCTTGATCAGCGCGTCTGCTTCGGCCCCGATTTACGGATTGTCAACCTTCAACCTCGGTCACGGAATAGTTGGTGGTTATCTCTACATCGCCGAAGCGCGAGCCGCCAGGGTGGCGGAGCTCGCCATGAGGATTATCAACGGTGAGCGAGCACAGGATATCCCGGTTGAGAGTGCCCCGGCAGAATCGATGTTCGACTGGCGTCAGCTCAAGCGCTGGGGCATCAGTGAGGAGATGCTCCCGCCTGGGAGCATCGTCCAGTTCAAAGAGCAGACCTTCTGGGAAAAGTACAAGTGGCGCATCATTGTCGTGCTCACCCTGATTGGCGCCGAAACATTGCTCATCTCTTTCCTCCTGGTCGAACGGGACAAGCGCCGGCGGGCTGCGGAGAATCTGCAAAAGAGCGAGGAGCACTTCCGGCTGCTATTTGAGAACAGCCGCGACGCGATCCTCATTTGGGACGATGAGGGGCACCTGCTCCAGGCCAATAAGGCCGCTTGTGAATTGCTCGGCTCCGCGCGCGAGAAGCTGCTCCAGATGAACGTCTTCGACCTGCCGACCGCTGATCGAGCCGACACGGCAGCGACGTTACCAGTGCCTACGTTCAGGCAGGAATTGGTGAAGGGGAGTTCTCCTTTTTGCGCCCCGACGGAGAGAGCCGCACCTGCTTGTACAGCGCCTGCCGTTTCGCGCCTGGGCGACACCTGAGCATCCTGCGCGACATTAGCGAGCGAAATCTGGCAGAGAAATCGCTTCGCGAGGCCTTTTCAGAGATCAAGCAGTTGAAAGAGCAACTCCAGGCGGAAAACCTGTATCTCCAGGAAGAGATCAAACTCCAACATAACTTCGATGAGATTGTCGGAGGGAGCAGTGAACTCAAGTATGTGCTCTACAAGGTAGAGCAGGTCGCTCCGACGGACACAACCATTCTGCTGCTGGGCGAGACTGGTACCGGCAAAGAATTGATCGCCCGCGCCATACATCGGGCAAGCTCGCGCCGAGAACACTCGCTCGTCAAAGTCAATTGCGCCATGCTGCCGGCAACCCTCATCGAAAGCGAGCTCTTCGGCTATGAGAAAGGCGCATTCACAGGCGCTTCGGCACGCAAGATCGGACGTTTCGAGCTGGCCCACAAGGGCACGCTGTTTCTCGACGAGATCGGCGAGCTGCCTCCCGAACTGCAGGCCAAGCTGCTTCGGGTGCTTCAGGAGGGTGAGTTCGAGCGTCTGGGCGGATCTCACACCATCAAAGTCGACGTCCGTGTCATCGCCGCGACCAATCGGAATTTGAAGATTGAGGTCAAGAATGGGTTGTTTCGCGAAGACCTGTGGTACCGCCTTAACGTGTTCCCTATCACCCTGCCGCCGCTGCGCCAGCGCAGAGACGATATTCCACTACTGGTCAACCACTTCTCTAATACCTTCAGTAAGAAACTGGGCAAGTCGCTGCACAGTGTTGCGCCTGGGGCAATGAAAGTGTTACTGGAATACTCCTGGCCGGGAAACGTGCGGGAGCTGGCCAACGTCATCGAACGGGCAGTGATCAACGCAGATGGTCCCGTGCTCTATCTTTCCGACAAGCTCGAAGCACATCAGCCGTTGAATGGTTCCCTTTCTAATGGGAAGAGTCTGGCTGAAATGGAACGCGAGATCATTCTTCAGAGGCTGGAGACCACCGGCTGGAGAATCGAGGGACCCAAAGGAGCAGCGCAGTCCCTTGGCCTCAATTCGAGCACGCTTGCGTTCTCGCATGGCCAAGCTCGGTATCCCGACGAAGAAAAACGGGACGACCCTTCCTAGACGCTCAGCGATTATATCCTCTAATCAACCTGTGGATCCTAATCATCAACCCGCGAAATGTCGCAGTCTGCAATATTTCGCAGTTCCCCTGTCGGTCGCTCTCCGTCAGCGCCCCGAAGCGGATTCGCGTAAGCCTTTGCATGTTGGTGACTTGGATGTCTGATTCACGTACAGCGAATCCGGGGCACGTGAATTGCCACAGCACACAGTGTCCTTACCTCAAGTCTGTATTACGTAAAAGATGGGCCGGCCAAGGTACGACTCGGCTTGGTGAATTGCGGGCGGAGTTCCCTCCCCGGCATCAGGTGACTTGGCAGGCCCTCGTGGGAATCTTCGTGGTTATCGCAACAATCCGGCTCTCGGTGCATGAAGACAATCATCGAGAGCTGCTGCAAACAGTGCAGTCGCTGCTTCGCCCAATCCGAGCGCAGAAAGGCTGCCTCGGGTCGCACCTCTACTATGAGATCGGCGAGGAGGACGCGCTTTGCCTGATGGAGGAATGGGCGACTCCGGAAGACCTCAACAATCATTTGCGGTCCAACTACTTTACAGTCTTACTTGGCGCCGCGAGACTCCTCAAAAACTCATCGAAGCTCGAATTCAAACTGCTCACCCAGACAGCCGGTATCGAAGCCCTTGAAGCAATACATGGAGAGATCAACCCCTACAACCCCTAGAACCCCTAGAACCTGAACCCATGTTGCAGTTTGCTGAGGACCCAACTATGAACGCATTTCCAAAACCAACCGACTCGAGAACGGAAAGCTTCCTCGGGTTGGCATTGACCCCCAGAATTCTCGCGCGCGATCAAAGCAATTACCACGCTGCGAGGGTGAGTGTGATCGAGGGACTGCGGAGAGGATTGGAATTTGAAAAGTTGCTCTCCGAGATTTCGGAGACCTTCATCAATCTCTCTCCAGCGCTCGTGGATGGAGCGATCGAAGACTGCCTGAGGCGTGTAGTTGAGTGCTTTCACGTAGACCGAGCCACGCTCTGGGAGGTCGACAGTGACATGTCAGGCCTCATCGCCTCTCATTCGTGGCATCGGTCGGAATTTCCGCACCGACCCGAGAGAATTGTGAAGGACGAGTTTCCCTGGTTGCTTGAACGCATCCGAAATGGGGAGGTGATCTGCATCCCGCGACTGGGGGTGCTGCCCGAAGAGGCTGGTCGAGAACTCGATTTCGTTAGGTCGACGGGCATGAATTCGATCGTCGTGGCGCCTCTGTTGATCGGAGGCCGACTGGCAGGCGCGTTGTCGATGTGCGGCTATCAGCAGCATCAAACCTGGGACGCTGTTGTCATCTCGCGGTTTCAGCAGGCTGGCAACGTCTTTGCCAATGCTTTGGCACGAAAACATGCCGATGAAGTACTCCAGGCCGCCTATGCGAAGATACTCAGAGTTGAATGAGCGGCTCGAGCAGGAGAATGTCTACCTTCGAGAAGAGATCAAGCTCGAGCACAACCACGTTGCGGTCATCGGTCAGAGCCCTGCAATACGCGGCGTGTTGAAGAAAGTAGAGCAGGTAGCCGCTACCGATTCGGCCGTCCTGCTCCTTGGCGAGACCGGAACCGGCAAAGAGCTCATGGCCAGAACCATCCATGAACTGAGCGGGCGCAAGGACCGGCCCATGGTCAAGGTCAATTGCGCGGCGATGCCTGCGACTCTGATCGAAAGCGAACTCTTCGGTCGTGAAAAGGGGGCATACACCGGCGCGCTTTCGCGCGAGATCGGGCGCTTCGAACTCGCCGACCGCTCGACTATCTTCCTGGACGAAATAGGTGAACTGCCTCTTGAGCTGCAGGCGAAGTTGTTGCGGGTTTTGCAGGATGGTGAATTCGAGCGCCTGGGGAGTTCCAGGACTCTGCGAGTCAATGTGCGCGTGATCGCGGCGACGAATCGCGATCTGCGAGCGATGGTGAAGGAGGGAGAGTTTCGTCAGGACCTGTTTTACCGGCTGAGTGTGTTTCCTATTGAGATTCCTCCCCTGAGGGAACGCCGGGAGGACATTCCGGCGCTTGTCTGGTACAACCTGAAGGATCAGTGCGCGCGAATGGGCAGGGACGTTCGAAGCATCAACCGAACCACCTTGAAGGCGTTTGAGGAGTACTCGTGGCCGGGGAACGTGCGAGAACTTCGTAATATGATCGAGCGATACCTGATTCTCTATCCCGGTCCTGTCTTTCGCGCTGAAGTCCCCGAACTTGGCGATGCGGCTGCACCCGCGCCTCAGCAACTCGACGACGTTGAGCGCCATCACATGCTACGAGTGCTCCAGGGCACGCGCTGGCGCATTCGCGGGAAGGGCGGCGCAGCGGAACTTCTGGGTCTGAAGCCCACTACCCTGGAAGCGCGAATGAAGAAGCTGGGCATCACTCGTCCACATTAGTCGTCGGGCTCACCACGCAAACTGATAGGCCATGCCGGCCGATTTGAAATTGCTGCCGATCCTGGTGATCAACCCGGAGGTGTAGAGGAATTTTAGAGACTGCTGCCTGGCGAGTGGCACCGAACAGGTGAACCCATACCTCGCATTGCTCTGCAGATCCTTTTGCCTGACACCATTCACCGACGTCCTTCCCCCGGCATAGTAGACCGCATCGAAGGCTGCCCAGAGACCGGGCCGCAGAGTGTAGGCAGCGTGTCCCTGCACTGCTCCAATTGGCGATTGACTTCGTGTGGAGGTCTCCAGGTATTTGTGATTCTCGGTAAAGAACGTGACGCTCCCGTAGAGTTCAAGAGTCAGTTTGCCGGCGGCGCGGGAGAGGCCGATCTCAGGCTTGAACGACCAGCGATTGGTTCCGAGATTGACCAGTTTGCTGGGGTCATATTGCCCGAGCGGCACGCTCATCTGGAAGCTGGCTCCGATAAGAGTTCGCTGCCTGTATCGGACAAAGTCCTGTGGTTTGAGTGCCGGCGCGCCCTTGAAAATCATCGAGACCTTGATCCTGGGATCAGAGAGTCCTGACCGGGACAAGCTCATCAATTCCCCTGAGACCCTACCGCTGGCGTGTCCCCACGCATACGGTACGACCAGCGCTACCTTGCCTGAAGACCCGAAGAAGTCTCGTTGTCCGGACGTAGGCGATGGCTGACGTATTGAGGTGTACATCGAAGTCCTCGAGAGGGAGAGATGAATCGACGACCACATTGCCCGTTGAGTGGGCATAGCTGACCGACAGAAAGTTCAAACCCACCGGCGCATTCGAGTAGGCCCTCGGCTCCATGTCCTGTGCAAAGGCAAAGCCGGAGAGCATCAGAAACAGAACGATGACCAGCGGTGTTTTCTTCAAGGGTTAAATACGCGACTTGTCGGGGCAAGAATAAGGAAATCGACCTCGATTCTACTCCGGGCATCCCGCAGGGAGGCCAAGGCTATGTCGCACCAAAGGTGCGACCTGAAAGAGCCCAGGGCGAAGCCCTGGGTTGATAATCGCGGGCCGGACCGCCACGCCCCAAAGGGGCAATGTTGGCCCGATGGGCCGCGACCGATTGTTGGCCATCGTACCCAGGGCTTCGCCCTGGGCTATTTTAGGTCGCGCCGTTGGCGCGACAACCTCTGGCGCCGGTAACTCTTCCGACAAGCATTGAGACTTCCGGCTAGAACTTCCAGCCGAATGAGGTGTTGATGCCGAAATCATTCTTCCTCGCGCTGATTGGAGGCTTGCTGTCGAAGTTGTCGTAAAGACTGAGACTCCAGAAGAAGTCCTTGACCAACTCGATCCGAAGACCCGAATCCAGGTCAATTCTGACACGACCGGGAACCGAGAAACTCGGGAAGACCTTCAATGTTGAGGTTATATCGGTTGTCCTGAAGCGGAATGTATGAAACTCGAGGCCGACCAGACCCTCCGCGTTCGTCATATGCTGGTCAACTCCGGCTGCCTGACTATACCTCTCCCGCGTGACCACCACGCCGGACCCTACCGAAAAATTGGTTTGGTCGGTTAAGATAAGGCTGCGTCCGATCAGTCCTCCACCCGTCGTACGCAGATCAAGACTTTGATGTTCATCCTTGAGAAAGCCGAGTACCCCACCGGCGAACCACCTCTCTCCAAACAGCCTTCGGTATCCCAGTTCAAAGTCATACCTCGCCGTCTTGCTGCCTCCGGATTGACCGCTAAGGTTCATGCTTGTACTTCCGAGAAAGGCATGGTTTCCCTTTCGATAATTGGCGGTGGCCGATAGCTGCGTTTGGTATTGGGAATTTCCACTCGTATAGCCAAGTCCGAAATCGATCGTTCCATTCAGTTGCTGCAGGAAGGTGGTTTCACTCGGAAGGATTCGGATAACGTCGTCCTGTCGGGCTTTGACCGTCTCATTACCTGCACGAATCTGAAAATTGTCAGGGTCATTCTGAGCGAGTGCTGCGAGACCGAGGATTCCGGTGTAGAGAGCACCGTTGGTCAGGGTGACGATGAATTGGCCCTTGCTCTCGAGCCGGGAAACTCGCTTCCAATCCAGTTTCACCGGGTCGGTCATGTAGGCGGCCTTGAAGCTCAGAATCCCGTACTGGAGACTCTTGATCTCCCCAGTCATCCGGTCACCGTTCGCGAGAATGACGACTGAGTCCGTGGGATTAGCTAAAACGGGTGAGCTTGCCCTCAAGAGTGCGAATAAGACAAGTGATCCGGTGGTTCCCAAACTTCTTGCAGGTTGTGATCGTCTGTGTTCCATTCATGCCGTTCCTGGTTTGCGCCGTTGACCGCTACCCACGCCCTGTAAATCGCTGACCTCCGCCAGAGCTCGATCTTCCGGTACCTGGAAAGCGTGGCTGGCCATTCTCTGCAGGATGCCCAATTCCCTGACAAGCAGCGCCGCACGTTCCTTAGGCAACGTTTTAATAAGGTCTTCCAGCATGGCACGCAAGCGTCTTGCGATCTGGATGCTGCTCTCGCCGAATTGGCGGATTTCAGTTACGGCAAGGTGAACATAATCCTCCCAGTCAGGCGTCCTGTAGACGAGCCGGACTCCCCCTGATGCATCGCGTACCACTCCTTCGTCAAGGTGCCGGCCGCCTATATCGCGCAGCAGGTGATGAATCTGATCAAGGGCAAGAACCGCGGTGGTTGGGTCATTGATTGCCGGTGAGAGGCCCTTGTTGGCGACGTCGACGATGATCCGAAAAGCGAAGGTCGGGTCCTGCTCGAGGGTTCGTTCCTGACCAAGAGCGATCGAATGGTACAATTCGTTTGCCGACAAGGCTCCGCCGCCACCATAGACCAGGAAGAGGGGGTCGCCGGCGCCGACGAAATCGCCTACCCGGGGCACAACTGCTATTACGCAATCGCCGCGTTGCGCGATTGACTTGAGACCTGCGGTATCCATCGCAAGAACGACCCCACCCTTGAGGCTCACAATCGTGCGCGAGGGTCCTTCATTCAGAACTGTGGCAGACTCCTGCTCCGCGTCCTCGGTGGAGATCAGACCTCCTCGGATAGACGCTTGCTATGACCTTGCTTGCCCCGCGTCCTATCAAAGTCAATGTCCCACTCGGTGAGAGAACCTTTCCGAGGTTGTCAATCAGATAGAGAAAGACTACCAGGCTGGCCAGGCATCCGTAGGCGCCCAGATAGGTCGTAAGCAGGGGCACCGACGTCTTGATCCGAATCATAACCAGAAGTGAAAAGGTAAAGGTGAAGACAAAGACAGTCAACGAAGCCTTGATCACCCTGTTCCTGAAAAGAAAGCCAATGATCCGCGGAGTGAGCTGGGCGCTCGCGAGTTGCACGGCAACAAGGAGGGCGGAGCAGACGAAGATGATGAAGGTAAACATCGCAGAGGCCATGGTCACCATGATCATCCTCGCGACTTCAGGATCCACCCTCAATTCCCAACCAGTCGCCAGATCGATGAGGTAAAGGGGCCGGACCAGCACTATCGCGGCCACACCGCCCAGTACGGGAATCACCCAGACTGAGTTTTGAAGGTAGTGCCGGATGCTATAGCGTTGAAGCCACGACATTGTAGCGGCCGCTCAAATTGGTAGGAGTACGGCGGTCGGTCGCCGCTTTCGAGCACACGACCAGACGATTCCATCGATTTCATCGCATACTGCACTATGCCGCTCAAGATCGGTAACAGATCGCAGCTCTCCAAGCTATCATTGCGGGCGAGTCGCGACAACGTTGGCCTGCTCCCAGGCTCTCACTCTTCGCCTTCCCTCATCGAAGATCCGCTCGTAGTTCCCTTTGCGCACCTTCTCGTTCGCGCTCTTATCGAGGAGATTCCACAGAGGACCATACTGGTAAAAGACCCTCGAGTACTTCTGTTCGTCCGGTGCTCCCACTTCATCCGTGCCGAAGACGAAACGGTCCGGATGGCGGTTTATGACATCGGCCACCGACCTGGTTGCCTCCGGTGTCGCAACGACGTACTTCGCAACTTCATCCCACGAGATGTCAAAGTTTACATGCTTGAAATCCGGGTCATTGATGATCTTCTCCACGAGAGCGCCCTGATCCTTGACCGGACGAATGATGCGGCCTACACCCACATGCGCCCAGATGATAGTCGCGTTCTGATGCCGCTTGAACACGGCCTTGATCTGTTCGAGGTAGGCGGGCGCAGATCCCGGCTTCGCGTACGGTGTATCAACATCGCAATGGATCAGCACGACCAGTCCCACCTCTGCAGCAAAATCCAGCAGCCTGTCAAGGGCCTTGTCCTGAAGGCTGGCTACGCCACCGGCCACTTTCGCTGAGACAAACTCCTTGTGAATTGAGAACTCCCCGATGCCTGAAAAGACGCCAGGAAACGTCTTCAGCACCCGCCGAACATGGTCGGCCGCGTACATGTCGTTTGGATTGAAGCCGGTAATCATTGGATCGAAACGCGCCTGCTGCTCCTTTGGAAGAGACTTGTAGGCCATGGCGATGTATGCGTCAGTGAAGGAATAGTAGTAGAGCGGTGCGTCAGAGTTGAGATAATAGGTTGGGGCATTGTCGCCGTCGACTCGGTAAGACCACTCCTGTTGAAGCGGAATACCGAATAACGCCACTCTTCCAACCTTTGTGCCCATGACTTTCAGAAGATCACGGATATCGGTGCCCTCCTGAATGTAGTTCGTCAGGTGAAAGTGAGAGTCATTGAAGAGGTAGCCATCAGATTGCGGCGCGGCCGATTGCGGCGCAGCCGGACCTGACCAGGCCATCAAAAGGATTCCGACCAGGGCAACAGACGCGAATCGCGATCCAGCTTTCTTGCATCTTAGCCAGTTGGGCCAGTTCATAAAAAATCCTTTCAGAAATCGCCGCCTCCATTCGCCATGCCGATACTTCGAGCGCGGCTCCTCTACCGAGACGACTTCCCGCTCAAAAGGCGACCTCGAGACTCGTGTGGAATACGAAGCCTCTTCCTCCGAGCGCGAAGGGAACGGATGTATAGCCCACGGGTGACTTGTAGAGGTACAACCCCTCGGCGTTCCACCGGACAACCTTGTTCTTCCAGGGGAAAAAGTTCACTCCGCCTCGCAAATCCCACGGATCGCCATATTTGCCAAAGATTCTCGAATGTCCGAGATAGGCCTGCAGAGTTTTAGGTATGACCATCGCTGAACCCTGGATTTGGAAGCCGTGGTCGAAGATGCTCTTGAGTCCCTCCGTGCCGGTGCCGCGGAAGTTGTCAAGCCACCGCAAGTAGTACTCACCCTCTAGCGCCCAGCCGCGATACTTGAGCCCGGCGTCGAACGAGGCCATCCTCCACCTCGCATCCTCGATCGTGATGCCGTCCCCGAAGAGGTTGGGCGTAAAAATGATACTTCCATCCGAGAGCCTGAGCTGCGTGTTCTCGAATGTATCTGAGGTGGGCTGGCTCTCCTTGTTCTCATCGCTCCGACTGAAATGGGCTGCAAGGCGAGTGGCCAACGTCTCTTGATGCTCGAAGTCGCCCCAGCCCCCGAAAAAGCCTTTGCTGAGGTCACCCGTGGGCATCCAGACGAGCGCGCTCGAAAAGGTGTTAATCTTATTGTCGAGTCGGGCGGCACTTACGCCTAGTATGCTCATATTGTTGCCGAGCATAACCTGGTATTTCAGTCTGTCAGTGATTTCTCCCGCAGCCCAAATGCCGTCGGTATAGGAGGGCCGGAAAAACTCATCGGCGATCATCCGGCTATCCACGCCCAGCCACAGCGGGAAGTTGCCCTCGACGCTTCGGGTACCGGGAAGGGACCTGATCCCGGCCGCCACCGTGAGGTACTTTTTGAAGGTATAACTGAGATTTCCAGCCAGGACCACCTGCGCTCCCAGGCCCTGACTGGCGTTGGAAGTCCAAGCATAGAGAAAATAGCGGAACTTCTCGCTGAAAAGCCAGCCAATGAATTTTATCTGCAGCTTCTGAATCTGGATGTCCTGCCGACGTTGGACATCCTTCACGTTGCCGAAAGCGTCTGTATAGGTTGAGTTGAGCCCCAACTGGTTCAGATAGCGGACATAGCTGTAGATGCTGAGATTGACGTCGCCGTTCCTGGTATTGACCAGCCTGAATCCAAGATTGGGAGTGTAGGTGCCCCACTTCTCCTCTTGAGCAGAAAGCTCTGCAAGCGGTTGCTGCATCGGCTCGGGCTCGTTTCCTGTGTTAGCTTCAGATCCGGGCGAGACAGGGATTCCTGCATCGACGGAGTCGACATCGCTCGAAGGTTCATGCCGAAGACTAATGATCTCAGCTGTCGAGTCAGACTGAGTCGGTTTTGCGGCAGTGACGGGCCCCGGCTTCCGTCCCGTTGGCCAGGCAGTAGCGTATTGATCAGTTCCTGCTGGAGCCTTGGACTCCAACCTGTTCACTCTCTCCTGAAGGTCCCGAATCAGTTCCAACATGGCGCGCTCGCGATCCGTTAGCGGCGGCCCATCATCTGCGCTTGCTCCACTAACTCCCGGCGGGAGGTCGCGCAGGAAGCTTTGTTGGAGCGATCAGCGATGTTGTTGCCTGGTCACGATCACCTGCCGCAGGTGTTTGGTCGGCCGGCGCCGTTGATGCCTCTTCTCGCCCTGAGGGCGAAGATTTTTGGGTGGGATATTTGACTTGAGCGAAAGAGAACGAGGGAACAAGCAGCATACTCATAACCAGCGCGATGTTCAGCACTGGTTTAATCGAGAGCCGTGACTCGCTGATGCCATACATATCCGATTCACCATCACCTTTCCATCAATCTCCCGAGATGAGGCTCACGATCCTCTTTACAATCCGGGTGCACCCCCATGACCAGCGCTCCCCTCCTGCCTGCAGCCGGCCTTCCGGTGCAGACGAACGCCGAGCACAGGTGTGCACCCGGAAGCCGCAATGAACTCAATCAACGACATTCGAATCGGATTACTTCAAGCCCACCGACGCAGGTGAGAACATGTTGTAGTCAAGCTTCTTGGCAACGTGGGCGATGACTTTCTGGGCTTTGACGCTGTTTCCGGCTTCATCAAGCGGCGGAGCAAAGACTGCAATAGCACCTTTGCCTGGAACAACCGCTACGAGGCCACCGCCAACTCCGCTCTTGGCCGGGAGACCGACATGCCAGGCCCAACCACCGGAGGAGTCATAAAGTCCCGCCATGCTCATTGCCGATAGGATATAAGGAATGTTCTCGCTCTTCATTACCCGCTCGCCGGTAGCCGGATTGACTCCGTTGTTCGCCAGAGTGGCGCCCATCCTGGCCAGTTGGACCGTGTTCACGCCGACCGAACACGCCTTTGTGTAGATGTCGACCGACTCAAGCGGATCGGCGTAGATGCGCTCATACTTGCCAAGAAGCATCGCCAGAGCCTTGTTGCCGGCATTGGTGGCCGCCTCCGACTTGTATACCTCATCAATGAGCGTCAGCTTCTCTCCAGCGGCTTTGCTGTAAAAGGCCAGGATTTTATTCCACTTCTCGTCCGCATTGCTGCCCGAGATCAGGCTGGTAGTGGCAATTGCACCGGCATTGACATACGGGTTGCCCGTGTGGGACGGCATGTCGACAACAGCCGATACAGAATTGAATGGGCGGCCTGTCGGCTCGGAACCAACTTTCTCGAAGACCTTATCGGGCCCGAGTTCCTCCATTGCCAGAGCCAGGGTGAAGACTTTTGAAATTGACTGAATGGAGAAGGAGTATTTGAGCTCGCCAGTGTTTTCAGTATCGTTATCGGTACCGACTGCTGAGATGCCAAACATTTTTGAGTCTACCCTGGCGAGATAAGGTATGTAGTCGGCGTTCTTGCCTCCCGTGTCATTCTTGAACATTTCATAGGCTTCTTTGATAGTGGCCGTGACCAGTTCACGTCTGGGTGCAACGGGACTTCGTTTCTGCTGCGCGGAAGGCGAGGTGGTAAGAAAACTGGTAGCAGCCAGCGTCGCGACGATACATCCAGCGAGGAACGGCGCGGCAAACCGGCTACTGATCCTCTTCATTTTGGTACTCATAGGTGTTTCTCCCTGGGCGGCACAAGGCCGCGTTCACGAGTAAGGTGTCTTGGCAATATCGTTACCATCGAACCCGTGTGGCCCTGAAAAAGGTGACCGATCATGCACTCGGTTGTCGCGCCAACGGCGCGACCTTAAAGAGCCCAGGGCGAAGCCCTGGGATAGTGTTAAGGTGACCACGCGTAGCCCCACAAGGGGCGGCGTTTCTCAATCTTCAATTCTCAATAGCCAGTGCCGCCCTTTCAGGGCTGGCCCTAGCTCGCTTGTGCCCCCGGGGCTTCGCCCCGGGCTGCTTCAGGTCGCGCCGTTGGCGCGAAAGACCTCGTATCGCCGGTTACGATATCGTTGAGACAGTTCACTAGAACTTGAACACATGCGAGAAGTTGTATTTGAACGAAAACTGCAGATGATAGTCGTTCACATTGAATCCGTCTCTGAAGTTCACCCGCCTGCCGAACACAAATTCAGTACCGAACAAGAAGTTCTGATACGGCGACCAGAGCAGGTTTGTACTAGCATAGTGACCCTGATGGTAGTCGCTCGCATTCTGCGCATTTGAGTTGTAGATGTTCAGCAGGGAGTAGCCTATCGTCGAACTGAAGTGGCTATTCCAGTTGTGATCTACGTATGCCATGGCGCCCAGCAATGGCAAAGCCACACCTTTGATCGGTCTGGTCGGGTCCGAAAAGTTGTTCTTGATACCGATATCGACTGGCGCGTCATTCATATAGTTCTGAATGCCATCACCATAAACGAACGAGAACTTTCCAGTCGTATCCTTTCCAAACTTGAGAGCGGAGGTCAGGTCCACGCCCCATCCAAAAGCGCTCCCGCTAAGGTTGATGTTGTCGGTGCTGATGGTATCTACCCACTTGATTTTCCTGAAGATGCCCGCCAGCTGGACGTGTCCCCATTTCCGCTCGATGCGCCCATTCAACGAAAGGTCCGGCAAATCAAACTTTGGTCTCACGCCCTGCAGCTCAATGCGGTCTCCATAAATGCCCTGGTCGGCGCTGGCACCGGGCCTTTCGAGGGCAATCGTCACGGAATTACGGCCTTTGAGCGGCATCCAGCGAAACTGAACGTTTCTGAAGAGAACCAGCCCGGCTGGTCCCCAGTACTCGATCGTGTTCGGAAAGACATCGATGTCCATAAAAGGACTCCAGTATTGGCCGGCGCCAATCGGTCCTATCTCACCGTATGCGTGCCGCAGGCGGAATGTAGTCTGGCCCTGGTCGGCACCCGTCCCGAAGAGTTCGAATTCGAAGACTGTTTTCAGATCTCCGATAGCCGTTGGGGTGGAGGCCTTGACGCCGAATCGTGTCTGTCGAACGCCGGCAAACCACTTTCCATCGGGCTCAAACTGATTCTCGAATGCAGGAAGCTTGGTCGCGCGGACAACGTCAAACCAGTTCGGGTCATTCTGTTTGAACTGGTAGCCCATATCGAGCATGGCAAAGCCGTATACTTCCAGCGTGCTCTCCGATTGCTTCTTAGTCGCGTTGCCTGTTGCGCTTTCGTTGGTCTTCACAGCCGCGCTTGCATCGGCAGACGCCAGGTCTGTTCCGCTCGCGTGTGCGCCGGCGACCTTCGGTGGTCCGGCCACTGGATAGCTGTGCGTACCAAGACCAGGGCCATTGTCCGGTTCCCCGGACGGGGCTCTTTGAGACTCAACCGCGTCAATCTGGCCCTTCAACTCCTGCATGGCCTGCTCGAGCTGCTGCAGTTTCTCTCTCAGCTCCTGTATATTCGCCGGTTGTGGCTTTTGGGGCTCCTGTCCCCGTGCGTAGGCTGATGTCGCAATCGAAAACAAAGCGAGTGCCATGACGATGGCGCGAGTGACTCTGATCAGTGGTGCTTCATGAAGATACGAGTTCATCGAAACCTCCCGATTTTGTCTACCGAGACCTCGCGTCGGTCGTCGGGACCAAGTCTGCATAGTTTGGGTTTGACGTGTCAGTGCACGCGACGCTCACAATGGCAAGCTGTGAGCCAGAGAGCAGGGTCAGCTGAGAACTTGTTAGATCACACGGTTTGCAGGGAATCTAATGAAACAATGCGGAATCTGACCGACCCATGATATTGGAGCAATCCAGCGAGTCCCCCGAAATAATGGAGGCTGTCTCCGGTCTCCTCAGCCTCGATCTCTTTTATCCAGTGCAAAGACTCCAGCTGTTCGGACTTCTCCGCGCAAGCATCGATTGGCATCCGCCTTGCTTAAGCTTCAGTGAATCTTCATTTGCCTATTGGGGCACGATGCCTATCGGGGGATGTACGGTAATGAGCGCAGGCGCGCTGGGCAGCCTGTGCCAGGATCTGTCATCGAAGAAATGATTATCGAACTGGTCAGTATCGTGACCCCGCCAGACAAGCGCCTGGAACTGGGCAGCGGACTCAACTCTTTTCTGGAGATGACTCGGGAGGAGCCGGGCTGCACCAGCGCCATCCTCTACCAGGATTGGTCAGAGGCGAATGTTCTCTATGTGGAATCTCGCTGGGAGACGGTGGGCGACCTGGTTCAACATATCAGGTTGGACAGATACAAGAGACTGCTGCTTCTCATGGAGCTCGGGGCTGAGCCTCCGGTAATCGAGTTTCTGACAGTCTCTGACGTAAAGGGACTGGATTTCATCAAGGCCATCCGCACGACGACCCCAGCCTGAATGCGATTGCATCCGCGAATTATCTCAATATTGTCGATTTGACGGTTGGCTCTGCGGCAAGAGCAGATCGCCGCAGGTGTCGCGCCAACGGCGCGACCTCAAATAGCCCAGGGCGAAGCCCTGGGTATGATAACCAACAATCGGCCGAGGCCCATCCGAGGGAGCAATTTGGAGTGCGGCGACTTGTCGCCGCTTTTAGTTATCTATTGCAGAATCTATCGAAGAAGAGGCCCTCTCAGCTCCAATGCTGCAGCAGGTAACTAAAAGCGGCGACAAGTCGCCGCACTCCAAATTGCTTCCTTGAATAGACCCGGCGATGTTTTTCGGCAGGCTCTATGGGGCGTCGTGGTTCGCCCACGATATCCACCCAGGGCTTCGCCCTGGGCTTTTTCAGGTCGCGCCGTTGGCGCGGCAGAGCTCGTATCACCTCTTAGACATCGTTGAACCATAAGGGGACCACGATTTCAGGCAAAAAAACCGCGTCCTGAAAGGACGCGGTTCGACTGGTTTGTTTGGAAATAAGGTCTACTCGTCTGCAACCGGTGTCCAGGTTCTATCAGGGTTGAAGAGCTCAATCTTCTGCGCCAGGGCCAGAGTATTCGGACCCAGGTCCTTTTCATAGACCACGCCGTCGTGACTCGCCATGAAAGTCTTGACGCCGGTAACCCGATATTGCGCCGGCGCAGCGATGAGGGCAAACCCACCGATCATCACGCCCTTTACTACAAAGTCCATCTGCCCGAGTGGAGCTGCCGGCCCCTGCCCTTTTAAGACTTTGAAGTAGTAGCCGTGATACGGCTCCTGTTTGCTGGTGTAACCCCGTGCAATCGCCTTGGCGACCTCAGGGCCCACCGGTCCGCCCCATGTGCCATCCTCGTTCTGCCACGCGAGGCCATCCTTTCTTCCCGGTGTGCTGATGATGTGCTGCGCATACTGATGAACCTGATAACCCTGACGGGCCTGAAGTGCGTACTCGTGCTGCGCCTCGACGTAACCTCGGCAGATCTGAATTGCATCCAGTTCATTACGCCCTACTCGGCGATATAGGAGCTCGGTGCGGCCTGCGCGTGCACTGAAAAACCACTTGCCATTCAACCTGACAATCGGCGTGGGAACCGGCCAGTCCTCATCTCCTACCACAAGCGTGGCTTTGCCCGGGGTTTTGGGATCGATGGAGATGCTCATCTTTTTGCGAGCCTGCGCGGCGAAGGCCTTGGACAGCTCTTCATCGCGGGCAGCCTCGCCCGTAACGACCAGGTCGTGACCACCAGGCCCGAAGAGCGCTTCGAGCGCCGGAACGTCGTACTTTTCGGCGGCGCTGATCAACGCTTCAGCCGCCAGCTCCGGCGTGCTGAACGTCTTGGGCAGCGCTGCAGGTTTGGCTCCGGTCTGTGCCGTCGTGGCAGGGACCAATGTCAACAGCCCGGCGACGAAGGTGCAGGCCAGCCCCAGTAGAAGTGCATTATTGCGGCTGATGGATCGCGTGTTCATATTTCCCCCCGTTGACATATGCTGTTATCACCCTCAATTATCTGCGACCGCCACCGCCACCACCGCCGCCACGGCTACCGCCGCCGCCGCCACCGCCACGACTGGCACCGCCGCCACCACCCCCGCTACGACTCGCCCCGCCGCCACCGCCACGAGAAGAGGATGACATGCTTTGCGACCCGCGCGAGCTGCTTGACCGGGAGGAACCCCCGTCGAAGCCACCTGAACCACCCCCCAAGGTGCTGCCCCGACTGTTCCCTCCACCGCTGGAGACACTACGATTGCCTACCTTGTCACCGCCACCAGCGCCACCTCGGTTGTTGCCGGCACCGCCACGGTTGTCACCGGCACCACCTCGGTTGTCACCAGCGCCGCCTCGGTTGTCACCGACACCACCTCGGTTGCCAGCACCGCCTCGGTTGTCACCAACACCGCCTCGGTTGTCACCGACACCACCACGGTTGCCTGCACCGCCTCGGTTGTCACCGACACCACCTCGGTTGCCAGCACCGCCTCGATTGTCACCGACACCGCCTCGGTTGCCAGCACCGCCTCGATTGTTCAGAGAATCGCCACGAGCAGTTCCGCCGAATTTGTTTGCTGTGGATCTGTTGCTATACGGTGTCCCGCCGCGATGCTGCGGATTGTGTTGCCACTTCCCGGAAGCGTTGTTGACCCGGTTACCGCCCTGGATGTTCGTGTTGCGGTTGAAGTTGTTATTCATGTTGACATTGATGTCGTTGCCACCCCAGCCGCAACCCCAACCCCAGCCACCGCCCCCCCATGCGGCACCCATCGCAATACCGACTCCAAAGGAGATTGCACTCGCGGCAATCACTCCTCCTGTCGGATACGGCGGATAGTAAATCGGAGGATAAGGATAGGCCGGCGCGCCGTAAACGACTGTGGGATTGTAGCTGGGCACATAGATGACCTCTGGATTCGACTGCTCGACGATGATCACCTGCTTGTTCTCCACCGTCTGCGTCTCGACCTTGAGCTGCTCGCTCGACTTCAATGCGCCCGTGCCCTGTGCCTTCTGGCGCATGCGCTGTACCGCGTCCATGACGTCAGCCTGCTGCGACAGGAATGCATTGCCGAGGTCGGTAGCCCATTGAATGTCATCTGTAAGTCGCTTCACCACGTCGGGTATCGGCGCCATGGCCTGAACGCTCGGGTCCCACGGTTGTTTCTGGACGGCATCAACGAGCGCCTTATCTTTGAGGCCCTTGTTCTTCGTGAGCCACTGCTGAAGCTGAACCAGCTCCAAAGGATAGGTCGAGGCAACCAGTACCTGGCTCAGGAGCGGATCCGGATAGAGCGCTATCGGTGCAACGAGCGAATCGAGCTGAGCGGCCGGGATCGGAGGAGCCTCCTGAGCGGCGTCCTGCGACGTGCTCGCGCCAGGAATCATTGCTCCCGGACTCAGCAGTAGCACGCTGAGAACCGCGGCCAGGCGTCGCGTGTAGCGCCTCGGAAATCCCGATGTAGATAACCTTGGCTTCATGATTCAACTCCTTAGCTGGCAGTTAGCCGGTTGTGGGCGCGAAACCTCGATTTGGATCTGACCTTGCAGACCTCTGGTCTCACTCTGGCGCCCTAAAAAGGACATGGCAAACACCGAACCAGAGGAAAGTCTTCCTCCGATAAAGGGATATGATTCAGCCTTCAAGGCTTGCAGGACTACCTGCGAGTCCCGAGGGTAAATCACACCCATCATTTTGGAGCAAGCCACGAATTATTGGAGTCCATTAGCATCTCAGAGTTGCCGGAGGGCCGCAAAAGCTCTGCTGAAGGGAGATCGTAGGGGCGGCTCGCGAGCCGCCCCACCAAGCCCCACCGGTCCAAAGGTGCGCGTCGTGGCCAAGAAGCCTGTGGGGGCGGCTCGCGAGCCGCCCCTACGACCGCCGAACCTCTTCACTTTGTCACTTTTGAAAGTTCTCTCTCTTTCAAAAGGTTGTCTGACTTCATGTATCCGACCTTGCCACCTTCGAGGACTCGCTCCGGTGTGACGGTCGCAAAGAGATGCATTAGACGCGCAACGAGACCGGTCCACCCGGTCTGGTGGCTGGCGCGGGGCCCGCCCCGTTGTCGCCGTGGAAGTACTCATAGAACAGCAGGCGATCGGGCCTGATCATGCGAAAAATAGTCCCATGCGTTGCCATCTTCGCTGTAGTCCTCCCGCACAGTTCCCCACTGTCGTTCGCTCAGATAGGGTCCCCACTTCTTCCACGCAATTCCTCGTTCACTCTTGTCATCGAGGCGGGTCTGTTCAAGAGTCATTTTTTTGTCTATCCTTTCCTTTGGGGTCAACAGTCAGACGCCTGCGCCAGAGGTGCTTGGGCAGGCACGGATCAAAGTCCCGGCTTTCATGTGAGGTGTCCAGCAGCTATGTGCCTGCCCGGCTGGCGCCGTCTGCCGGTAACTGTAAGGCTTGAGTATCGTTGATAGCAATAAAAACGGCGCCGTTGCTGCCCCCAGCGACAACGGCGCCTGAAGTGAGCGCCGAGCTAAACCTCCCACTAGAACAGCGCTCTTTTCCGGTGACACTCTCGACCCCCAGCCAAGGCGCCACCGTGCCTGCGGGACCGCCCCACCTGACTTGGCGAGCGGTCCCGGAGACCTATTTTTTGCCGGAGGCGGGAACTTCTGGAACATTTTGGTTACCGCCTTCTCGATCAATTCTTTACCCTTCTCAGGCTTGCTGGGGATCGTGGCATTTGCGGTTCCACGCCAGACGTACTTCTTTTGCTTGACGTCGCCGATGTCGACGATCAACTGGCCAACCAGGATCTTATTGACAGTGGTGGTTGACGACCCCATTCCGCCGCCGTAGCCCCAACGGCCCCATCCAGCCCCATACATGCCTGTATCTATGGTATTCATCTGGGTCTCGGTGTCCGTGCCAGCGTGATAGAGGACGACAAGGTCGGCGGTTTCAGCCGTTTCAACCTTCTGTAAACCCTTCGCCGAGAGTTGCGCATCGATATCACGAACAATTCGATCACCCATCATGGGATTTGCGGCGGGAGTCCCCTGGGCCCAAACGTAGGTCTTGTAGCCGGAGAAGGTGGTGGCCTTGTCCCAATCCACGTTAACCTTTTGCGCCAGAGCACTGCCGCTCGCAAACAGTAAGAACCCGAGACTCAATCCGAGACTCAACTGGATTCGTGCTGTCTTCATTTGTTGCCTCCTATTGTTGATACACGCCTGCCGTTCCGGATTGAACTGACAAGCAACCAATGAGCCAGAGTGTCAACGGTCTCATAAAGACCAAAACTTGATTAGCTGGTTATAGTTATGCTATCACGCCAGACAAGGCTTGTGACTGTTTCCCTCGAAATATTGGAGGAGCCACGAATTGTTGGAGGGCCGTTTAAGCCCGGGTCCGGCCTTCAATGGAAGCCATTCATGAGGGTGATGTCGCTGCTGAGCTGATCGAGTTGAGTCCAAATCATCAGGCGTCCATCCGGTGAAAGAGAGAGGGCCGAGGTGGTATCAGGCAAGCCTTTCTCGAGACTCATGACGAGTGATAACTTACTCGTCGCGAAGCTGAAGAATTCGATCAGGGCGTGGTCGGGGGTCTCTGCCGTGGCGAAGAAGATGCCGTGCTGCGTTACCTCCCACTGACGCCAGAGTCCTGCACGATGGTGATCGACGACCAGTCTCTCCTCGCCGCCAGCCACCGGCACACGCCAGATGCCTGGCTTGCCACGCGCCTTCGCATAGTAGAGATACTGGCCGTCCGGCGATTCGACATTGTCGAAGCCACCCCCCTTAGTGACCTCGACGGCATTGCCGCCTTCCGCCGGCATCTTCCATATCTGAACGGGACTGCTCCGATTGGAACAGAAGTAAATCCAGCGGCCATCCCGGGAGAAACTCGGCACGAACTCTTCTGAGGTGTCGGTCGTCAGACGGCGCAGTTGACCGCCTTCAGCATTGATCACATAGATATCAACATTGCCTTCCACTCGGCCGTCGAAGACGATCCGCTGACCGTCGGGAGACCATCGCGGCGAGCCCGTCCTTCCTCGATCGAATTGTGTCAGCAGGACAGGGTGACTTCCGTCGCTGTCCGATGATCCAGATGCCCGCGTTTCCGGAGCGGGTCGAGGCGAAGACGATTCGTCTTCCGTCCGGAGAGAACTGCGGCGATGTGTCTGCCCGGGTGGAAGAGATGAGCATCTTCGCAGACTGCTTTCGACCCGTCGGCAATCCGCTTCCCTGCAATTCAACCTGCCAGATGTTGCTGTCGCTGATTGTCTGCGCCAGTGCCAGACGATCGCCTTTCGGCGAAAGGGCGAAGCTGGTCACACCTTGCCCTGCGCCCTCCACACGCGCCGGCGTCCCCCCAGTCGCAGGAATCCGCCATACCGTCGCAACACTGCCACCCGTTTCGGCCAGGAAGAGAATCTCGCGGCCATCAGGAGTCCAGACAGGGGATGACTTCACATCGTCACTGAAAGTCAATCGCTTTGGCTGGCCCCCTTCGACAGGCTTCACATATATCTCACTGACGCCTCCTACTTCGAAATGCCGATATGCGATGTTCCTTCCGTCCGGTGAGACCGCTGGCGAATAATCGGCGCCCTGGGTGAGTCTTGTCTTTTCACCGGATTCTCGCCCTACCATAAAGATGCTATAGGGCTCGTCGGGGGAACCTCTATCGCTGACCGCCAGCCACTTGCTATCCGGGGACCAGGCAATTTGAATGACATCAAGCCGGATCGGCTCAACCAACGCCAGTTCGGTGAGTTTGCGTTCCGCGCCTCCAATCGAAGGAATCAGGTAGAGCTCGTAAGCCTCGGCTTTTTGACGCAGAAATGCGATGTAGAGGCCATTGGGCGACCAGCGTGGTTGCGTATCGGGAGCGACATCGGTTGTCAGGCGCTGTAACGCTTCGGTGCCGACCTGCTTTATGTAGATGTCTGTGTTGCCCTGCTCGCCGTTCCAGGAGAAGGCGACACGGCTACCGTCAGGAGAGAAAGAAGGAAGACGCTCGTCACCCGGAAAACTCGTGAAGGGAACAATCTCGACGGACCTGGATGAATCATCGTTTGATCGCTGGCGCCCGAGGAGCCCAAGGACGGTGAAGATCCCCCATCCTCCGAGCGCAAGCAGAGGAATCAATGCCAGGAGCACCCAGCCGGTATCTGCGCCGGGGCTTGCGCCAAAGGTATTCGATGATCGACGGGATGTCATTGTGGCTCTTCGCCCGTTCGATATGGACAACACTTGTGTCGTAGCTGCGCTTCCTCTCGTGTGTCAGCTCCGTGGTCACTCGGCGATCGTTGTCGATTTGATCACCGCTCGCTTTACGTTCCTCTTCAAGTTCCGATCGATGCTTCAGGGTCCTGAGGTCCTTCCCAAGTATCCTCGGCCAAATGATAGCGCTCTTCAAGATCTTTACTCAGCGCCTTATTTACAATCCGCTCAAGCTCAAGGGGAACCCCGGGGGCGTGCTTCGTCAGTGCCGGCGGGTCTTTCATGAGGATTGCCGCGATGACGTCGCTCATCGTATTCCCTGAAAACGGCAGAGTCCCCCCGGCCAGCTCGTACAGGACGACACCCAGACTCCAGATATCGGTTCGGCCGTCCAGCTCAAGGCCACGTGCCTGTTCCGGCGACATATAAGGCAGAGTTCCGATCACGAGGCCGGGCGCCGTTGTATAGAGGTTCGTCTCCAGATTGGCGGTCTGCTGCTCGCTGAGCTTCGCAAGGCCAAAGTCCACGACCTTAACCAGCCCGTCCCGCCGGAGCATGATGTTCTCAGGCTTGATGTCTCGATGAACCACTCCCGCGGCGTGCGCGGCCCCCAGCGCGGAGGCTACTTGCATACCAATGTCAAGGACACCATACAACTTGAAGGCGCCCTGCCTGATGTGCTGGCTTAACGAGTCGCCTTCTACATACTCCGTGACAATGAACTCGTAATCAGCCTCACGGTTGATCTCAAAGATCGTCAGGATGTTCGGGTGATTGAGGCTGGAAGCCGTAAGAGCCTCACGCTCGAAGCGGTGCACCCGATCTTCGTTGGCGACGAGCTCGCCTCGGATCACCTTTATGGCGACCTGCCGGTGCAGGCTGAGATCGGTTGCCAGATAGACTTCACCCATGCCTCCCGCTCCCAGCAGCGAGCGAATTTCGTAGTGGCTGAGTTGGGTGCCTGGCTCAATGGCCATAGGTCGCCGAAGCATGTACGGCGCCATGCAGCAGGGTACGACGAAAGCACAGGCAGCGACGCCTCCGTTTCTGTCCCTGGGCGGCATTCATAATTTCGGTGTGACGCCGAGGTTGTACATGAGGAACGAGTAAATGTCCGCGGTCTGCTCCAGTTGCTTTAGTGCTGCTGGCGCCGTGGCCCGATTTCGTGTCGATGCGAATGATTACCGGATTGTCGCCGGCCTGCGCCGCCTGCAAAGCCGCTGCGTACTTGAACGATGCGCCGGCACGACGCGGTCGTCGTGATCGGCAGTCGTCACCAGAATTGACGGATAGCGTGTGCCGGGCTTTACGTTGTGGACGGGCGAGTATGCGTACAGGGCTTTGAACTCAGCTTCGTTCGCGTCGCTGCGGCCATAATCCGCCGCCCAGTTCCAGCCGATCGTGAACTCTGATAACGCAGCATGTCATCACGCCCGCGTGTTGATGCACGGCGCGGAACAGATCCGGGCGTTGATTGGTCGACTGCGCCGACCAGCAGGCCGCCATTCGAAGCTCCATCGATCGCGAGTTTCGCGGTTGACGTGTATTTCTCTTTGATCAAATACTCGGCCGCCGCGATGAAATCGTCAAACACATTTTGCTTCTTCAGCTTGGTGCCGGCTTCATGCCATTTCTCGCCGTACTCGCCGCCGCCGCGCATGTTCGCCTGAGGCGTAAACGAATCCCTGTTCGAGAAGCGCATCCGCAGCGCGCTGAACGACGGATTGGTGACGATGTTGAATCCGCCGTAGCCGTAAAGCAGCGTCGGGTTGTTGCCGTCGAGCTTGATTCCCTTCTTGTAGGTGAGGAACATCGGGACCGCGTGCCGTCCTTGCTGTTGTAAAAGACCTGCTTCACCTCGTAGAGTCGGGATTGAAGCCGGGAATATGGACGGTGCGAAACACGGACGATTTCTTGGTCGCGATGTCGTATTTGTAAATCGTGGGCGGCGTGTTGAAAGAGGTGAAGCTGTAGAAGACGAACTTGTCGTCGTTGCGGCCGCCGAAGCCGCCCGCTGGCCGAGGCCGGGAGCGGGACTTCATTCTCGAGTTTGCCGTCGAGGCTGTAAACGTAAGCCCGGTCGTCACGTCCTTCAGATAAGTGACAAAGATCTTTCCGCCCGCGGTGCCTGAGCTCTCCAGGGGCTCAGGCTTTTCGGGAATAACATCTTTCCATTCCGCCCTGTCGGCCGGATCGTAAAGGACAACTTCTTGCCGTTCGGTGCGTCATGATTGGTCTCGATCAGGAACTTGCCGTTGATGTCATCGAGGATGCTATAACTGTCGTTGGTAATCTCCTCAACGATCGGAGTGAATGTCTTTTCATTTTTCGAAAGATCGCGGAAGAAAAGCGCGTTGCCATTCTTGCCTTTGCCGCGTTCGGAAACGGAAAGAACGGCGAAGCGTGATCTTCGGTCACGCCGACGCCCTGAAATCGCTGCGGATGCTCCTTGTCTTCGTAGATCAGTTCGTCCTCGGATTGCGGCGTGCCGATCTTGTGATACCAAACGGTCTGAAATTCGTTTTTGGTGTAGCAGTTCGTGGCCCTTTTCCGGCGCCGGATAACGGCTGTAGAAAAATCCTTCCTCACCGTGCCACGAGCCTCCACCAGTTCCGCCGTTAATCCATTTCAGGTGATCTGCGAGTGGTTTTTTTGTCGCGACATCCAGCACATAGTCAAAGATCGTTCCAGTCCGAGCCGCCCTGCGAGATTCCATAGAGGATGTACTTGCCTTTCGGCGACCATGAGAAGGCGCCGAGCCGCGAAGTGCCGTCAGCGGAAAATTTGTTCGGATCGAGCAACAGCTCGGGGTGCCGTCGAGACCTTTTTGAATGTAGAAAACGCTCTGATTTTGCAGCCCATCGTTCTTTGAAAAATAAACTACTCGCCGCGGCGCTGGGGCGAACTGAACTTCGGATAATTGTACAGCTTCATCAGACGATCTTTGACTGCGGCGCGATAGGGAATACTGATCGAGATAGGCAAACGTGACCTTGTTCTCGGCCTCGACCCACTCCGCACCTCGGTGAATCTTATCTCTTCAGCCAGCGATAAGGATCGGCGACCTTTGTGCCGAAGTAATCGTCGACGACTTGACCTTTTTCGTCTCCGGGTAGACGAGGTGCGAACCGCCTCCGCCATCGGCGCTCTTCTGCGCATGCCGCGGTTAGCGTAGCGGCGTTGTTAGGGAGAGCGATAGAACCGCCAGGGCGGCCAGTGAGAAAAATACGACCTTCATTCGTTTCATTTCGTATTGCTCCGGAAACGTTAATGGACACGGGTGCTGTCGTTTGGCTCTATTTGTTTGGGTCAACAAAGTTTATAGCCTGTGGCGCAGAGCGTCCAGTAGGGGCCGGACTCTCCTTACTGCTACCTGCCACCGCAGCTTATCATGCCCGGCAGGCTGTCCAGCCTGCGGCATGATACCAGAGGTCGATCGCAAATCTAATCTACCCGAGGTCGATCTCAAATCTAATGGATCTCTTTCTGTTTTGCCGCAGGCTGGCACAGCTCGGCACGATAGCAGCTGTATTAACTTTCAACATGAGGTCCTGTCAGGCTGGTGAACGTGTTGCGTCTGAACCTCCAGGAATGTTATCTTCCCGCATCCTCAAACAAGCTATCTGCGTGGTGCACCCCCAGGGCAGCGCAAGGTATGGGTTTTGAGCTCGCGCGTAAGACGCCACGATTGCGAGATCGGACGAAGTCAAACGTTGCGTGGGACTCCTGATCGTCGCCGGACATTTCTCAGGTATTTAAGGAGTTCAACCCAAAGCCGACGCCAGAATTGTCGACCAAGAAAGGACGGACATGACCAGATTCAGCCTAGCAAAGAGCCTTGGATATTGCGCAGCCCTGCTGTGCGTCGCAATTCTTTGCACGCCAGCCTGTCTGGCCCAGGCAGCAAAGGGCAGCGTCACGGAGGAGCTCGCCGCGCTCCTCTCGAAGCATGACGATTCTCTCAGCCAGAAGGACATTGTCGCTCTCATGAAGCTCTACTCGCCCGGTACAAAGACGGTCATCCTCGGTACCGGGCCGGGCGAGCGTTACCAGGGTACCGATCAGATCAAAATGGCCTACACGGAGATCATGAAGGACTTCGACAAGGGCACGCTGTCGCATGCCTGCGCCTGGAAGGACGGAGCATCGACCGCGACGATGGCCTGGCTCGCAGCGGAATGCAAAATGTCGGACTCGAAAGGCGGTAAGAAACGCGAGTATGCGATGAATGTCTCGGCGGTAGCCCAGAAGACCGGGGGCACCTGGCATTTTGTCATGCTGCACTATTCGAATCTCACCGGGGGACAATAGGAGGAACCCATTATGAAAGAGATGAATGAGGCTGAGCTGCTCCGCAGGCGCGATTTTCTAAAGAGTCTCAAGAAGTGGTCCCAGGCCGTCATCGGCGGGGTCGTGCTTGGTGGAGTGCTAGCTCCACGCGAAGCGAGAGCGGATTGGATCAATCGACGCGGCGGCGCCGGCGGCGGCGGTTGGGTAAACGGCGGCGGTGGCGGCGGCGGCACCTGGGTTAATCGCCGGTAGCGGCTGGACCAGCCACTGAACTGGACTCGCCATCTGCGGTGCCCTGGGACCACGGGCGTCCCGCCCGCATGGCTTCGAATGCTGCCTGTGCCGAAGTCATGCGGGCGAGACGCCCGCGGTCCCAGGTCGCCATAGTCGCCGTAGATGGCCCATCTATTGCTGATCGTTTGACTAATCGCGTTTACAACATACCCGTGAGACTGGTGCCTGAGTACAGCGGGCACCAGGTCATCGTACGCTCGGAGAGTACTGCAGAGCTGATCAACGCGCTGCCGAACGATGGCCCGGGATCGGTCGTTGGCGTTCAGCTCCTATCTTTGAACGCTGACGTTGATGCCCTCGCGAACTGGGGTTATGCCGTGCCCGTGGAGCTCGTCATGTCAGACCCCGCGAACGAATTCCCCCTCCTATACCGGAACGCCAAGCTACTCGATAAGCATCCAATGAGGGTTCTCATTCCGGCGCGCGCTGGTTTTAGCAAGGCCGTCAAGCTGGCGGCCTCACTTCAGTTCAACATCCGAATCGAGCTCGGGCAACCGAGTGCCGAAGTGATCGACGAACTGAAGCAGGTGCGCGACTACTATCTGCATCAATCCCTGGTTAGCCAGCCAATCGAGCCGTTCCACGGCATGCTCATGAGTCTCTATCACAACAGTCCGAGCACGCTCTGGGATCTGGAGGAGAAGAATCCTTCAATCGTTGCCTACATCGACGATCTCGGAAGAGAAACTGAGGTACCTGCGCCCGAAAAGTTCGGGCCCGAGCTTCTCGCTGCCCACGCTGAGTGTGAAGGCTGCGAGCTCTTCGGGCACTGCAGCGGCTATTTCAAATGGCCTGAGAGGGGCTATTCCTGTGCAGGAATGAGGAACCTCTTCGCGACCATCAGCGAAGCCGCCGGCGAACTGCAGCGGGATCTGAAGTCACTCGAAACGGAGGTCGTGCAATGATTGGACAGCACCTCTCAGTTATTCTGCTTCCGACCAACAAGTGCAACGTAGCCTGCGAATACTGTTTCGAGGACAAGACCGACGACTTCATGTCTCATGAGAGACTGGGCATCGTCATCGACAAGCTGCTCGATCATATGGTGCTGAAGCAGATCGGATCCATGACCATCTACTGGCAGGGCGGCGAGGTCATGATTCTTCCGCCTGCCATGGTTCGAACGTGCCAGTGACCTGATAGCGGAAAAGGCGCTCGCGAAGGGCAAACTCATCGAGCACAGCCTTCAGTCCAACATGATCGGCTACAGTCCCAGATGGAACGGCGTAATCCGTGGGATGTTCGGGAACAGCGTCGGGACCTCGATGGATTATCCAAACCTCTACCGGAAGGCGAAGAATCGACCGCCGGAAGAGTACACGGAGATGTGGACACGCAACGTCCGTCAGGCTATCGACGCCGGGATTCAAATCGGAGTCATCTCGATTCCGAACCGTGCAACGATCAAAGAGGGTGCCGAGAGGTTCTATTCCTACTTTGTTGACCAGCTCGGTATAACAGACTTCCAGGTGAACACATCATTCTCGGGCGGCGAAGAGAGCGAGGCCAAGAGGGAGAGCATCCTCGATCTCGACGGATTGAGTGGTTTCTTCAGCGACCTGGTACACGTCTGGGTGGAGCGTGGCTACGCAGCGGGGGTCAAGCTGGGCCCTATTGATGAGCTCATGAAGCACTTCAGCGGCGACGCGGCCAGTCTGCCGTGCATCTGGCAGCAGAACTGCGCCGACGAGTTTGTGAGCATCGACGCTCGCGGCCACGTGGCACAGTGCGACTGCTGGGTGACTAGCTATCCGGATTACTGGTTTGGTAACATCTTCGATGACCTCAGCTTTACTGAGCTGCTCAAACAAAGCGCCGCAAGGCAGAAGTTTCAGTCGAGACCTGAAAAGCTGATTCAGATCTCAAGCCGGGACTCGCACAGCAGCCTCGATGAGAGCTGTATCGGATGTGACTATCTTGCGATCTGTCACGGCGGCTGTCCTGTGAGGACCTATTCGATCACCGGTGAGTTCTTCGTTAAAGACCCCTACTGCCAGGTATACAAGACAGTCTTCTCCACCGTCGAGAACATGGCTACCAGGGCCGCATCAGCTCGATCCAGTGGCATTCTGCCGGTACTCCAAGCCCAACAATAAGGACCATATGAAAAAGAATCTGATTGTTCTCGGGATAGCTATCTGCGGACTCGCAATGACGGCCCTTCCGCTGTCTGCTCAGGATACCAAGCCTGCGAAGCCGAAGCCGGAGCATTACTCAGCGCTTGCTTATCTTCCTTCCGGCGCCGGGCCAAGAATGGTGGGAGCAGGCGCGACAATGAATGTGGACATTAACATCCAGCGATACTCGACCGATGCCGAGGCGCAGGAGCTGGCAAAGATCCTTCTGGGCAGCGGTTCGGATGCGGTTCTCAAGGCGCTGCAGAAGAAGAAGTCGATCGGCAAAGTCTCACTGGTAGGCCAGGTGGGCTTCTTCGATCTAAAGCTGATTCGATCGAGACCCGTCGAAGGTGGCCGCCTCGTGATGGCCGTTTCGGACCGGCCGATCGGATTCCTGGAGGCCTACAATTCCGGGAGGTCGACGGACTACACATTCGGAATCCTCCAGATGCAGCTCAAAGCCAAGGAAGAGGATAAGGGCGAGAAGCAAAGAGAAGAGGGGGAGGGCACTCTGATCTATGCGGCGAAGGTGAAGGTCATCGACAAGACTAAGATCGAGATCGAGAACTACAGCATCAGCCCCGTACAGCTCAAGGGTGTAAGAAGGCTCTAGTAAATGTCTCGTTGATATCGTAACCGAGCGTTTCGCTGCAACCTTGTAGGGGCAGGGCTTGTCCCTGCCCGCCCCGTGCCGTCCGGCACGGGTAACATCTCAAGAAGGACCGGTAAACTCCAACGCCCATCGTGGATAGTTACCGGCGCCAGACGGCGCCGGGCGGGCAGGGACAAGCAGCCCTGCCCCTACAAGGTCGCGGAATGAGCATTGAAGTAAACATGAGCGTATGATGCGTCCGTCAGCCCGACGAAGTTTGATTATTGTCTAACCGAGATGGCCCAAAATGTAACCAGCGCTCCTCCCGCAACTAAGACCAACCCGATCGATCCAGATCTCTTCGAGGCTGGTCCGCCGCGCCACCTCGAGCGCAGGCTGCATCTTGTCACACCGACTGAACCGAGGTTCATTCGGACAGTGCTTCTCTTCGTGGTCGTTGCATGGCTACCGCTCTTGATCCTGGCCGTCATCCGAGGTCTCATCGCAGGGGACGCCTCGGCTCGAAGTTTCTTCTACGACGTCGCCACGCAGGCAAGATTCCTCGTCGTCCTCCCCATTTTCGCAATCGCTGAACGAACCTGCCTTCCACGATTATCGAAGATCATCCACTATATCCCAGAGACTGATCTTGTCCGGGCAGAGGAGATGCCGCGTTTTGAGGAAGCGGCCGCTTCGACCAGACGGTTGCTCGATTCCCCGTCAGTTGAGCTGCTGATGGTGATTGCCGCATATGGAGTCGCCGTCGCTTTGATGTCCGTTGTTGACGTCAGGCCACAGACGGAATGGCAGGTTTCGCCGACTGGCGCCCCTCATCCTGCGTTCTCCTTTGCGGGTTGGTGGTATACGCTGGTGAGCCTTCCCCTGCTGCTCGTCGTCATCCTGGGCTGGTTGTGGCGCATCCTGCTCTGGTGGCGCCTTCAATGGCTCATCTCGAAACTTCATCTCCGGCTGATGCCAGGCCACCCGGACCGTTGTGGCGGATTGAAGTTCCTGAGCTTTTCCCTGGCCGCGTTCCGACCTGTGGCCCTCGGAATCGGGGCAAGCGTTGGCGGAGTCGCCGCCAATCGCATAATTCACTTTCACGAAAGCGTACAAATCTTCAAAGCATTCTCAGCCGCCCTCGTGATAGCTGTAATCATTCTCTTTGCCGGGCCCCTTCTGGTTTACAGGCGCGTCCTCCGAAGAGCACGACGCAAAGGAATGTTCGAGTATGGAACGCTGGCCGGAGAGGTCGGCAGACAGTTCGAGAAGAAGTGGCTGGAGAAACCGATTGACGAGGGTGCGCTCGACGTGCCGGACTTCTCCAGCACGATCGACCTCTACGGCGTGGTGGCGAATGTCTACGAAATGAAAGAGCTGCCCTTTAGTGTCAGAGACCTTGGTATGTTGATTGTACCTGCGCTGCTCCCTCTGTTGCCCGCAGCGATGCTGGTTATGCCGGTCAAGGAGGTTTTTGAGGCCCTCCTGAAACTGGTTCGCTAGATTGCTGCGCACGAAAAACGAAAGACCAAACATATGTCTACATCACTCAAACGTCACAGGCCAGGGATCATACTAATCCTCGCCTTAACGATTACTACCTCGCCGTCCGCGCTGCTTGCGCAGACGGCAAAACCTGCAGCCCAGCCTCCAGCGGTTGCCACGCCTGATGGTGGCTGGCCGCGCTCCTACAACCTCAAGGATAATGCAAGCGTGGTCATCTACCAGCCGCAGGTGTCGAGCTGGGACGAGCAAAAGCACATCGTCGGCCTGGCGGCCGTCACCTACCAGACAAAGGATGGCACCAAACCGGCGGTCGGCACTCTGAAGATAGAATCAGACACTCAGGTTGCCGTCGACAAACGCCTGGTCAATATCAAGCCGTTCAAGATCACTGAATTCAACTTCCCCTACACTGTCGCGCGACCAGTCGCGCGCTCTGGTGGCCGAGTTGCAGGCGACAATTCCCGACGTCGACAGAGTGATCTCGCTCGACCGAGTGCTGGCTGGTCTCGAGCGCAGCCAGATCATGCCCAAGGTGCCGGATGCCGAAGGCATCAAGGCCATCCACCGAAGAATCTTCTACAGTGCGACGCCCGCCATAATCGTCAATTTTGACGGCGAGCCGGTCTGGAGCCCGATTGAAAACAACGATCTCAAGTTCGCCGTCAATACGAACTGGGATGTCTTTCAAAGCACCTCTACGAAGACTATCTACATGCGCGACACTGCGTCGTGGCTCAAGGCGTCGGATGTCAAAGGCACGTGGTCGCCTGCTGGAACTCTTCCACACGGCTTCAATTCGCTGCCGGCCAACGACAATTGGAAAGAGGTGAAAGCCAGCATACCTGGACATCCATTGACGGCGGCGACCCTGCCCAAGGTATTTGTCAGCCTGGAACCGGCAGAGCTCATCTACACCTTTGGCGAACCCCGTTACACGCCCGTCACCGGGACCTCGTTGCTCTGGGTGAATAACACTGAGAGTGACATTTTCCGCGCGGGTGCAACAGGTCCCTTCTATTACCTGGTCGCCGGCCGCTGGTTTTCGGCTGCCGATCTCAATGGACCATCGACCTTTGCGACGACGAGCCTGCCCGAGGACTTCAAGAAGATTCCCCGCGATCATGAGCGATCACGAGTGCTGGCATCGGTGCCCGGCACCAACGAAGCAGCCGAAGCTGTACTCCTTGCCTCGGTGCCACAGACAGCTCGAGTCAATCGCAAGGAGACCAAGGCGCCAGAGGTTAAATACCTGGGAGGCAATCCGGAATTCAAACCTATCGAGGGCACTTCGCTTCAGCGGGCAGTCAACACCGACAAGGACATCATCAAGGTCGGTGACCTCTACTACATGTGCTTCCAGGGCGTCTGGTTTATATCGAAGGCGGCGACGGGTCCGTGGGAAGTCACAAACTCGGTTCCACAATCGATCTACACGATTCCGGCAAGCTCTCCGTCCAACAGCGTTACCTATGTCAAAGTCGAAGAGAGCGACGACGACTGGGTGACCTACGCGTCGTATGCCGGCTACACGGGGATGATGGTCGCCTGGGGTTGCACGGTCTGGGGCACCGGCTGGTATTACCCGCCCTACTACTGGTACGGCGGATACTATCCCGGCTACTACTGGTATCCGGCCACCTATGGTGCTGCAGCCTGGTACAACCCTTACACAGGCACTTTCGGCCGAGGTGCTGCAGTCTATGGACCGTACGGCGGGGCCGGTGGCTGGGCTGCATACAACCCGCGGACTGGCACCTACGCGCGCGGCGGTGCAGTTTACGGGCCATATGGCGGCTCGCGCTCATTCGCTCAGGCTTATAACCCGCGGACCGGGACCTACGGTCAGACACGCCAGGGGTCGAGCGTCTATGGTAATTGGGGATCGAGCTACGTGCAGCGTGGCGACAACTGGGCTCAGACCGGACATGTAAGCAACGCCGGAACCGGCCGGACAACATCCGGGATTCGAACGAGTGAAGGCGGCGGCGCGTTACATACAAAAGGCCAGGGTGGCAGCAGCACAGTCGCCAGAACCGGCAGCGGCGATGTCTACGCGGGCCATGACGGCAATGCCTATCGCAAGACTGATAGCGGATGGCAGAAATACAGCGACGGCGGGTGGAGCAACGTCGAGAGGCCACAGCGAGGCTCAGGCACCGCCACGCCAGCCGACCGGCAGGCCGGCCAGAGAACTGGGGATCGAGCAGGCAGTACCGGCTCTGGGGTGATCGATCAACTCAATCACGACTACGGCTCACGAGCGCAGGGCCAGCAGCGCGTTCGTGACAATCAGAACTACAGCCGGTCCATGGGCGGACGGCAGTCTGCCGGCAGTTACCGCTCGAGCGGGCGCAGTTACGGTGGTGGCGGATTCCGGGGCGGCGGAGGGAGAAGGTAGCCGCAAGAAGACCAAAGAAATGCAGCTGATCG
>CAVUOF010000011.1:0-40039 GCA_963743045.1 uncultured Acidobacteriota bacterium | reverse complement strand
AGTCTTTAGAAATAGAATTTCACGGCGATCTGTACCTGCCGCGGGTCCTCAGTCGAGGTGATCGTTCCAAAGCCGGCGGCGCCCAGGACAGTGCCTGGCATCGAGAAGTTCGCCCGGTTGAAGGCATTGAAAGCCTCCAGCCGGAACTGCAGACGCGCTCGCTCGGTCAGTCTGAAGTCCCGAAGCAGTGAGAGATTGGTTGAGAAGTAGCCCGGACCACGCACTCCTGGCAGCGTTCTTGGTGCGCTGCCCAGCGCATAGGCAGCAGGCTGCCGGAATGCGAGAGTGTTGAAGTATTGCTGAATGCGTTCGGCCTCGCTGCCTCCGTCCCGAGCTGGTTCTGCAACCACATCCGGCCGAAGGCCGATGAACGCGAGACCTTGAAGGGATGGGTTGGTCGCAGTGATCGAGAGTGGGAAGCCGCTCTGGGCCTGGACGATAGCATTAAGAGTAAAACCGCCCGCTATTTTGGAGAAAAGACCGTCTTTGGCCAGTAGTCTTCCGGCACCGAAGGGAAGCTGGTAGGTGACGTTGGTGACGAATCGATGTCGAACATCAAAGTTAGAAAGCGACTTGTCGGCCCTTCGGTTGAAGTAGTTCTGATAACTCGGCACCTGGATCGACAGATTAATTGAGTTACCCGTCAGATCGTCAATCAATTTCGAGAAGGTGTACGCTGTTGTGAAAAGGAGTGAGTCGGAGAATCGCCGCTCAATCTTGAGCTCAAATGCGTGATAGGACGAGTGAGCCTCATTCCCGCCGTAAGAGACGACATTGCCGAACTGTGGATACGGTCTCAAGAGCTGGGCCACAGTCATTGTAGACCGTCCGAGAATCGAGGTATCGGGCGGTCTGAGCTCTGCCGGAAGACTTAGAAATGGATTGCTGATCGAGAGATTCCCGAGCGGCTGACCATTGACTACGGTGCCCGCAATGGCTAGTGCCTCCGGCGATAGCTGGTTGATGTCAGTGGCCCCGGTCAAGAGGCCTATGCCGGCGCTTCCTGCGTAGGCAACCTGCGCCACGATCTGGCCGGGCAGCTCACGCTGCAGGCTCAGTGTCCATTGCACGATTTTTGGCTGATGAATCGAGCGCAAGCGTACCGGAATCGACTGCTGCCCGTAACTTGTCAGAGGCCCGATGTAGCGACCCGCGGGTTGAACAATGCCGGAAGGAAACGGATTCCCAAGATTCGTACCCGGCGTTGGAGTACACCATTATCGAGTGAGGCGATGAATGGCGTCTCAGCCAGGTCACTCATCGCAAATGTCACGTTGTTGAAGCCTCCACCCGAAAGCGGCGCATAAAAAATCCCAGCGCCCGCGCGCAGAACCGTTTTTCGTTAAGCCTCAGCGCGAGCCCGATGCGAGGGCTGAAATTGTTGAGGTCCCGGTCAGAGTTCTCACGATTGCTGACGCCGTCGCGCCCTACCGGCAGGACAACGCCATTCAGAGGAATTGTTCGCGTGCCGAGGCCCGTGGCTGCAGGAAATGCGACCGTCAGCCCAGGTACGGGGAACGGTGCGCTGATATCGAAATTGGTCAGCCTGTTGTATCGCTCGGTAGCCGGGAGATCCGCCTCCCAGCGAAGCCCGAGATTGAGTGTCAGTCGCTGACCTACGGTCCAGTCGTCCTGAAAGAAGGACCCGAAATACTTACCCTGAACAGCTGGCTGAGGAGCAATGCCGAGCCGGCCTGACGCTGGATTCCCAGCAGAAAAGAGGCTATAGCGTCACCGGACTGTTGACCCACTCGTTGGGAGTTCTCGCGGTAAATGAGCGCGTGAATGTGAAGTTGCCCGATGGATCGTCCGGCCGGTAGTTGTACATCCGGTAAATGCGCTCGTTGGCACCGAACTTGAATGAATGGCCTGCCAGAAGCAATGTCATGTCCTGATTCAGGCTGAACGAGTCCTGATTGTTCCTGAAGTTTCCGAAATTGCGTGGCGGCCCGAGAGCCGTGTAGCCATTTGGATTGAATGCCGGAAAGAGACGCGCATCCGCGGAGGCCGCCGCCAGGTAGCGAGGAAAGCCGAGAGTCGTCGGGTCAAATCCGTCCGAGAACTGCGTCGCATCATTGTTGAATCGCGTCGCCCCGGCGTTTAGATGAAGGACAGTTCTCGATGACATGGCGTTGACGTAGTTGACTACCACTGAACCTGGCACGGATGTCTGTTCCGGATTTGGCTGCGGTGACGCGATGCTTGTTGGAAAGGGGCCCGAATTGAAAAGCAGATCATGATCCTTGATGATCCTGACAGAGACCTGTTGAGTCTGAGTCAAACCGTAATCGAAGCGACCTGTGAACTGGTAGTTATTTGTCGTGAGAATCGAGTTTGCAATGTAGTTGTTGCTGAACCCCAGCCCGCTCGAGTTGCGGGAACCCGCGACATTCGCCTCCGGATAGTAGGTAAGAATGGCCGATGCCACCGGATTGATCAGAGCCGCAGGAATGATGTTGTTGGCGAGCGCGACTCGCGAATTGCCTCCCGGCTGTCCTCCGGGCACTACGGGTCCCGGCAGATAAATCTGACCAATCCGCGCCGGGATGACGCTCCCATTGCTATCACGAACGGTAACTCCCGGAATGATGTCTCCCAACATTTCCGAGAAGTCTCCCTGACGCATCTTCTTTGTCGGCACAGTCGACTGCCGCTGCTGGGTCTGCGGATCCGCAGTGCCTCATAGTTGACAAAGAAGAAGAGTCGCTCAGCCTTGCGTGCTGCGGGGGGACCCTCGCCAAGGCGAGGCAGGTAGACAGGACCGCCCAAATTGCCTCCAAACTGGTTGAAGCGCAGCTTCTCTTTGACGCCCTGGGGATTGGCATTGACAAAGAAGCTTCGTGCGTCGAAGGCGTCATTCCTCAGGAATTCGAATAGCGTGGCTTGCAGCCTGCTCGAGCCCGAGCGTGTTGCAACGTTGATCGCTCCACCGCCAGTCCTGCCGTATTCGGCAGAATACGAGTTGGTGAGGGTCTTGAACTCCTGCACTGAATCAGGAGAGGGGCGTAGTGCTATTCGATTGTCACCTTTGTTGGTCAGCGTAAGCCCGTCAACCAGAACCTCGTTGGTCGAGGCGCGTCCACCGCTGATGGATATCTCGCCAGTCGCCGAGAGATCGGGATTGGCGCCTCGGGCGGCAGGCGAGACGTTGACGCCTGGCTCGAGCTGAGCGAGCTGGAGCACGTTACGGCCGTTCAACGGCAGACTCTCGACCCTGGCGCGGCCAATCACGCCTCCAAGCGAGGCACCGGCCGTATCCAGCTGCAGGAATTCTGTAGCATTGATATTCATTGTCTCTTCGATGTCGCCAGGAACGAGAGAGATTGGCAGCTCTGTCGTTTGGCCTACTTCCAATCTCAGATGCGGCTGCCGGAATGTCTTGAATCCGGAGGCTTGGGCCTCGATCACATACATGCCCGGTGGGACAAAGGTGAAGATGTAGTTCCCGCTCGCGTCTACCGTAGCCAGGCGCTTGAGGCCGGTCGTTGTCTGCGTCAACGACACCGTGGCCGCAGCCACAGCCTTGCCGGACTGCTCAGTGACCATACCCTTCAATATGGCTGTGGCCGTTTGGGCCCTTGCTCCGATCGAAATGAGCTCTACCAGAAACAGTGCTGTCATGAAAATGACTCTGGACTTCAACACGATCGCCCTCCAATGGACAAGAGAGTTCAGTGAATGTAACTGGATGGCAGACGGCTCTCAGAGAGAAGCAGTCAAGCGCTCGTTTTATTGACGGGAGAGATGCCGCCGGTTAGCAGCAACAGCAGGAACAACAGCACGAGGCGAGGCAGAAGGCGGGGAAGGAGGGGGTCATCGGTCGGAAATTTCCGTCAGGTTTCAATCGCATATAGAATTTCATAGACATCTCCTCAGAATCGTGACTTTATATCCTACCATTGGTGAGCCGTCAAGACGGTTGAACTGATCTGTATTTGCACACGCGATAATGTCCCCCCTTAAACTGCACAGCGAAAATGTCCCCTGGACATACCGGTGGCTGCACTTGAAGCAGGCTGCTCAATAGCTGACAAGGGAGTCTTATGCGGTTTCCAGGAATCATACAACTGCTTTCTATGCTGATTATCTTGTCGGGCACTCTTTTCGCCCAGGAACGATCTCAAAATCCGCCAAAGATGCAGCTCGAGACCTGCCGGCTCAACGGCTGGGCAGAGGATGTGCGGTGCGGCCGTTACGAAGTCTACGAGGACCGTCGCACCAGGTCCGGCCGCAGGATTGCTCTCAAGATCGTGGTCGTGCCCGCATTGAGTCAAAAGCCAGCCGCCGATCCAATCTTCTATTTTGCGGGCGGCCCGGGAGGGAGCGCCACTGAGACGATCGCCCGTGCCGGAAAGTCCTATCTGGCCGGGCTCCGCGCCGATCGGGACCTTGTTTTTGTAGACCTTCGGGGTACCGGTGGCTCGACCAGCTCGCTTGCACTCTCTATCCCGACAAGAACGATATGTCCGCGTATTTCAGCGAGGTGATATCGCTCGAGCGGTTGCGAGCCTGCAAGGCGGAGCTCGAGAAGAACGCCGACCTCAGGCTCTACTCCACGTCGATCGCAATGGATGATCTGGATGAGGTTCGCGGCGCGCTCGGTTATGATCAGATCAATCTCTACGGAGGCTCTTACGGGTCGACAGCCGCGCTCGCCTACCTGCGCCAGTATCCGCAGCATGTTCGCACCGTAACAATCCTCGGCGTAGCACCTCCGGATGCTCCGTTGCCCCTGCCGGCGATCAAGGGTGTGCAGAACGCTCTGGAACGCACCTTCGCAGACTGCGCAGCAGATCAACGATGCCACGCGGCGTTTCCGGATCCCAAAAGGGACCTTGAGGCTGCTATCAAGGTACTCGAGAAGGGACCGGCCACGTTTCAGACGGTCAATCCCTTCACGCGGCAGCAGCAGACGGTCACCCTGACCCGGCCTGTCTTTGGAGAACTGGTGCGAGCTATTCTCTACCAGCCAGAGTCTGTCCGATGGCTCCCCTTGCTTCTGCACCAGGCTGCTGAAGGCGAATTCAGCCTCTTTGCGAGTGTCTCGTTCCAGACTTTCCGTGCAATCGAAGATCAGATCGCTCGAGGCATGCACTTCTCGGTAGTCTGTGGCGAAGACGTGCCGTTTATCACTGACGCGGTGCTGGCGCGCGAGAAAGCCGGATCGTTTTATGGCGACGGCAGGGTTCAGGTTTATCGCAAGGTGTGCGAGTTCTGGCCGCGAGCAGAAGTGCCCGCGGCCGCGGTCACCGCCGTCAGGTCCGATAAGCCGGTGCTGCTGATCTCGGGCGAAGCCGATCCTGTGGCGCCAAGCTGGCTTGCAGCGGAGGCCGCCAGGCAATTGCCCAATGGCCGCCACGTGATCATTCCTCATACCGGCCACTATTTCCAGTTTCCCTGTGTTGACAAGCTGGTCACCGAGTTCGTGAGCAAAGGCTCAGCGAAGGAGCTCGATACGGCATGCGCCGCCAGAGATTCACCCGCCGCCATTTGTCACTGAGGAGATGCTGAGAGCTGTCGGTAAGAGTCAACCGCCCGCGGCAAACGAGGAGGTCTGGCAGGGAGTTCTGGAGGTGAGCGGTACAAGGCTGCGATTAATTCTGCATGTATCCAAAGCGGCTGACGGCCGTCTCAGTGGCAGTCTCGATAGTCCTGATCAGGGAGATGCCAAAGGATTGCCTGTCGACACGCTGACAATGAAGGATGGAGCACTGCACTTTGAGATGAATCTTATCGGCGGAGTCTACGACGGTAAGGTGAGCAGCGATGGCGGCGAGATCACGGGCGAGTGGAAGCAGGGCGCCTTAACCCTGCCGCTCACGTTCAAGCGGACTGCAAAATAGGGGTGGTGGTAGGGCGGCGCGTAGGGGCGGCTCGCGAGCCGCCCCCAAATGGCCCACCGATGTACCTAAAACCTGGCGATCAATGCAACCCTCACCGCTCGCGGAAAACCGGGTGAGATGTTGGTATTGCTGTCGGCGTTTATGTAATAGGTCTTATTGAACAGATTCTCAACATTGGCCTGCAGCCGCATCTTCTCAGTCAGCGAGACATAGACTGCTGCATCCGCCCGCGTGTAGCCCGGCAGTACCACGGTGTTGTCCACTCCCGCGAACATGTCAGACCGGTGCAGAATGCCCAGACCCACGCCCACCCTCGGAATAATCTGATAGCTGTTCCAGAGTGACATCGTGTGATGCGGAACCTGAGCCACCTGAGCGCCGGCGCGAGCGGAGACTGTAGCGCTTGAAATGAACGCATCCTGGTAGGCGTATCCGCCCGCGACCTGCCATGAGCGAGTGATGCTTCCGTTCAGACCGACCTCAAATCCATTCGTCCGCTGACTACCGGTCTGGATGATCCTTGTCGGATCATTCGGGTCGGTCGACCTCGTGTTTGTACGGTTCAGGCGATAGAGAGCGCTCGTCAATGCGAGATGCCGGTCAATATCCCACTTTACGCCCACTTCGTAGTTATCAAATCTCTCCGGTTTGACCTGTTCGGTGATCGTCGTCAGGGAAGAGAACTGATCACCTGAGCTCGGGAGATACGAGACGCTGTAGTTTCCGTAGATCGAAACCGATGTCACAGGCTTGAAAATCAGGCCCGCGCGCGGCGATGCGAGATTGTCTGTGCGGCGCAGGTCGTCGCCATTGCGATTGTTGTGGTACTGGAGATCGAAGTAGTCGTAGCGAGACGCCGGCAATCGCCTGAAAATAGCGCGAGAAGACGATCTGATCCTCAACGTAGGCCGCTCCGAGATTGGTCTTCAGATGATTGTCGGCGTCCGTGGCCGACTGTCGAAATGTGACAGGCGTGGTTATCGTCGGATTTGCGTACGGTACCAGGATGGATGTCGTCGTGTTGTTGAAGAAGCCGGTATTACGGAAGTTGTCGGTCAACTGCCTGCCGAACTCAGTTCCGCCAACAATGGTGTGCTTGATGCGTCCGGTCGTAAACGAATAGATGAGGTCTGTCTGGTTGAAGACGTTCAATCGGGCAGTCGCATTATTGTAGGCGGTAAGAGTAACCAGAGTCTTGTCAGCATTGGCAGCGCCCGGAACATAGTTCTGATAGCCTCGATCGTAGCCGCCGAAGAAGGTCCTGTTGCGAATGTTGAACCTGCCCGCCTGGTGTTCGATGGTTGCCGAGCCAAGATCGACATAGGCAAAGACGTGACTGTCATCAGGATTGCCATAGAAGGTCGAGATATCGACGTCGGCGGGCCTGCCCTGGAACGACGTAATGCCACGATCGGCCACGCGCGTATCGCTCAGGTGTTCATAAGCGAGGTTATCTTGGTGGTGCTTGTCGGCTCGATGGTCAGCGTCGGAGCGACGCCGAATCGCCGCAGGCTGACACCGTCACGGAAGCTGCCCGAATCCTCGAACATTCCGTTGAGCCGGAAAGCGATCTTGTCATTGATCGGTTGATCGAAGTCGGCGGTGAATCTCTTGTTGGAGAAGGAGCCACCCTCGAGCGTGACTTCACGAAGCGGCGAGAACCCGGCCTGCTTCGTCACCTGATTGATGACACCGCCACCGCCGCCGCGGCCGAAGATCATGGCGTTGGGGCCCTTGAGGGCCTCGATCCGGTCGAGATTGTACAGGTCGCGGTAGTACTGAACGTCATCCCTGGTGCCGTCGACGAAGAAGTCGGCTGAAGTGCTCTGACCTCGAATGACCAGTTGATCGCGGTTGTTCTCGCCTTGAATGTAGGTGATGCCGGGAACATAGCGGACCACGTCGCCCATGTTCATCATGAGCTGATCTCGCATGAGCTCGCTCTGGATCACGGTTATTGATTGCGGAGTATCCTTGAGAGGCGTCACGGTCTTGGTCGCGCTCCTCACGGTCTCGGCTTTGTAGCCGCCGGTATCGGTAATGGTCACCGTGTCACGGTAGTCGGCGAGGTTCAGTGTGAGCTCGACTGGTGTCGACGGCGGTTTTGTAAAGTCTACGGTCTGAGACGAGTCTGCAAAGCCCTGCGCGCTGACTTTCAACTGATACTCTCCGGGCTCGAGCCGAAGGCTGAATTCACCGTTCTCGTTGGTGACCGTGGAAGCATTCGCTGCGCGATCTTTCGAGGTGGCCACAACCCTGGCTCCGGAGACCGGCGCGCGGTTGGGATCGAGAATTCTGCCTTGAAAGCCCTGGCCGAAGGCGACCGCCGAGACGAGCAGCGCGGCCAGGGCGGCGAGAGTGAAGCGGACAAGGGAAGCGGGCGACATTCGAGTTCCTTTCCAGTAGGACGTATCAGTCACAGCGTAACCAGCAAACATCAGAATTTCGGAAGAGGCCGGGTTCCAGTTCGTGCATCCCGTAGGGATGCGAGAAGGTAGCCAGGGGCAAGCGAAGCGCAGCCCCTGGAATCGTACCGAAAAGCCCCGCGTCCTGAAGGGACGCGAGACCCCAACCGGATTGGTCAATCGCGAGAGATCGCGCGGCCCTTCAGGACGCAGCGTTCGCCCACCAGCGTTCCAGGGGCTGCGCTTCGCTTGCCCCTGGCTAACCTCTGGCATCCCTTCGGGATGCCGATCTGCAGAGCGAGCAATCTACCGAAATTGAAACTCATTGTCAATATCGATGTTGGCGAAATTCTGTAGGAGGTTGGATGGCCGCGATAATTGTCATCAAGGGAAGGATATTGAGCCGCGGGTTGCAGGCACGCTAGCGGTAGCTCAATGGCTTCCAGTCGCCGCCGCGCTTCAGTGCCAGCTGGATCGGGCGCGGCGGACCCGAGCGGGGCACCGTCACCTCCGCCCATATCTCATCGCCGCGCTCCAGTGTTGGAAAGTCAGCGCGCTCGGCCACGAAGAAGGTGACGGGTTGGTCGAGGTAGGGTGGACCATCCTGACTCGCCCAGGAGCTGATGCTCAATCCCGTGTTGGAATCGGACTTGTATGCCGAGAGCCTCCCATGATCAACGCTCAGAGTTACCGAGCTGATGGTTGAGGGAGTGAACCACGGTGCATCTACCGGCAGGTTGAGAGTAAGGTAGCGGCCGCGAATGGGAAGTTCAGGATCGCTCCAGCTCGTACGTACCCAGACCCTCGGCCGGTGGCTTCGATCGTAGAGCAGCTTTCCGCCAAGGCTGAGGACGATCAGTACTTGTACAAGCGCGACTGCAATTGCTTTTGCAAGAGGCGTCATTCTGGTGCTCCTGCAGGCGCAATGCGGGCCATCAGGTCGCCGCGGATCCGATAGAGCACCCAGCCCCCAGCCAGAAAGACGATGCCCATGAGTATCAGACCCTCGGCGCGACCAAGCTTGTCGAATATGTCGGAGAAGAAGAAGACAAGCACGTTGAGCGCGAAGATCGCGGTTCCGAAATTGACGAAGAGTTTCCTGTTCCTGCGGACACCCCAGTAGCACAGCGCGCACGCGCCAATTGCCATCCAGACATAGCTGATGATTCCTGGTTCTGTCCGGGACGATGGGCGAGAATGCCGAGGACCAGTACCCAGAGCCCCGCGAGAACCACCGGAATTCCGTTCCTTTTGCGAACCGCGAGGGCGATCGCCAGTGTTGGCACGTAGGCTCCCGCGTATCCGAGCACTTGCCATGGCAACGGCAGATGTTGACTGGCGTCACTGCTCGATGAAACGGACGACCAGAAGAGGACCGCAAGAAGCGGCAGGAGCGCGAAGCACCCAATCCACATGAGGCCGGCCCTCAAGTGCCTCTGCGCGTCGCGCTGCGGGACGGAGAAGTAGAGGATTGCGAGGAGCAGAAAGGCTTGTGCCGTGATGTTCCAGGCCTCAGAGTATTCGTTCGGTTGCGAGGCTCCATTCAGCGGCGAGCCATACAGGCACGAGCACTGAAGCCAGGAGCGCTTGAGGCCATTGGCGAAGGATCAACCATGCGATGACCGCGCCCACCGTCCAGAGCAGAATGCCGCCGGGCCAATGCTCCTGAAGATTGAAAATCTGACCGGAGAGGAAGACACCGGCCCCGAGTGCGACGGTTCCAGCGAAGTGGAGGCCCGTGCCCATTGCCGGTACTTTCGCGGCCGACAGGCCCGCGGCTATGTGGAAGACGGCGACCATGCCGGCCACGAGAGCGAATCGCTGGGTGGGTGAGAGCTTATCCCAGTGGGCTGCTACGAACAGAAGAACGCCGGCACAAAGCAGAAGGACGCCGAAAGCGATGGCGATCATCGCCGGCCATCGCAGTCTCTCCTGCCGGTTCTCCTTTTCGAACTGCCCGATCCGATCCGCCGTGACGGCATCTATGAGCTGTGCGTCAACCCATCTTCGAAGGTCTTTATCCAGGGGCATAGGTTCACCAGAGTCACGGCGATTATCTATCGCCCGGCGCCGGAGAGAAACCTAAAATGTTCCGACCAGCTCAGAAGTTGCAGACAAGAAACGCGCCTTCCGCGCTACAATAGTTTCCTACGTAAAGGTTTCGACTATGACAAATCAAAACCAGTATCTCTTCACGAAGGTTTCACAGCAGTTCGCCCGCGCGGCGATCGATGACATCGGGCAGACCGTCAGAGATCGGTTCGAGCCGCATGCAGCGCGATTTCCGAAGGGTGCAAGGATCGCTATTGCCGTTGGCAGCCGGGGGGTCGCCAACATCGCGACAATTGCGAGGGCTGTGGTCGAATGCGTCAAGGCAGCCGGCTGCGAGCCCTTCGTCATTCCTGCCATGGGCAGCCATGGCGGAGCGACCGGCGAAGGCCAGCGCGAGATACTGGCCGCCTACGGCGTGACCGAGGGTTCGATGTCATGTCCGGTCCGCTCATCGATGGATGTCGTCGAGCTCGACAACGGTGGCCTTGAACTCCCGTTATATATGGACAGGAACGCCTACGAGTCAGACGGCGTCATTATTATCAATCGCATCAAGCCTCACACCAGCTTCCGAGGACAGTACGAGAGCGGCCTCTGCAAGATGAGTGTCATCGGTCTGGGCAAGGAGCGGCTCGCATCGGCCTTGCACAGTTACGGCATCTATGGGCTCAAGACTCTGATGCCTGAGGCTGCTAAGCGAATTCTGTCTACGGGAAAAATTCTGATGGGTGTTGGCGTAGTCGAAAACGCTTACGATGAGACGGCGGTGATCGAGGCATTGACCCCTCAGGGCATTCTCGAGCGGGAGCCCGAGCTGCTCAAAATAGCCAAGGAGATGATGCCGTCATTACCGCTGAAGGAGATCGACGTCCTGGTTGTGGATCAACTCGGCAAGAATATCAGCGGCTCGGGCATGGACCCGAACATCATTGGCCGGATGGACAAGGGTGAGGAGCCTGAGCAGGGCGCACCGAAGGTCAAAGTCATTGTCGTTACGGACATCACCGAGGCTTCGCACGGCAATGCCTGCGGAGTTGGCCTGGCGGACGTGACGACGAGGCGCCTGGCGGACAAGGTCGATTGGGATGCGACATACATGAATGCCGTGACCAGCGGTTTCTACCAGCACTCCAGCCTCCCCGTTGTCGCGGCCACGGATGCGCAGGCACTGGAGTGGGGCATTCGCGCGAGCCACGAGCCGAACAAGCCGAAGAAGATTGTGCGCATCACCGACACCCTTCACCTGAGCCAGATGTATGTCTCCGATCCCGCCCTGAGTGAGATCAAGGATCGCGTGGAGACTGTGAGCCGTCCCGAGGATCTCTTTGATGACAAAGGCTCGCTGATTGCGTTTTGAGTTGCCTGGAGACGCTTGTCTGATGTCAGGATTGAGCGCCAGTTTGTCAATCGACTCTGACGAGGCACTCGCTCGCGCGAGGTCGGGCGTTCGCATCGAAAGAGACGACGCCCTGGCATTGATCGGCCTGGCATTGATTGACCGGCGAGGGCCGTCGCTGATTGAGCTCTTCGAGCTCGCCTCCTCATTGCGCGATCTCGGACGGGGTCGCACGATAACCTACTCGCGGAAAGTCTTCCTTCCACTCACAAATCTCTGCCGCGACTATTGCGGCTACTGCACCTTCCGCAAGGATCCTGGCGATCCTGGCGCGAAGACCATGAGCCCTGAGTGAGGTGCTCGAGGTTGTTCATGCCGGAGAGAAGCTTGGCTGCAAAGAGGCTCTCTTCAGCCTCGGAGACAAGCCCGAGCTGATATTTCCGGAGATGCGCGAGGCTCTCGCGCGTTACGGTGCAGCCGACGACGATCGCCTACCTGCGCCATGTGTGCGAACGAGTCCTTGACGAGTCGACCCTGCTGCCACACGTCAATCCCGGTGTCATGACTGCGAGCGACATGCGTCAGCTCAAATCGGTGAGCGTCAGCATGGGGATCATGCTCGAGAGCGCCAGCGCGCGATTGATGAAGCGCGGTGGACCGCATTTCGGGGCACCCGACAAGCATCCTCGGCGACGGATAGAGACGATCGAGGAGGCTGGAAGGCAGCAGATCCCCTTCACTACCGGTATTCTGATCGGGATCGGCGAGACACTCGCAGAGCGCGTTGACTCACTACTCACTCTGCGTGAGCTGCATGAGCGCTATGGTCACATTCAGGAGATCATCATTCAGAACTTCCGCGCCAAGCCGGGAATAGCGATGAGTGATCACCCCGATCCGGATCTGCTCGATCATGCGTGCACAATTGCTGTCGCAAGACTGATTTTTGGCGGCGAGATGAACATCCAGGCGCCCCCCAATCTGGCTCTCGAAGGCGGTGTGGAGGTCGACGAGGATGGCGAGTGTGAGCCAACGCTGCGGACGCTGCTTGACGCTGGAATCAACGACTGGGGTGGCATCTCGCCGCTGACGATCGACTATATCAATCCGGAGAGACCATGGCCGCATATCGAATGGTTGAAGCGGCAGATGAGGCTTGCCGGGTTTGACTTGAACGAGCGCCTCGCAATCTATCCTGAATTTATCGATCGGCCCCGGTTCCTTGCGCCCGCGCTGGCGGAGCGCGTTGCAACTGGTCCGATGGCGCGCAATTTTTAAGGGAGAAAGATGTCGTCCGTTGCATTTGCCTCTGAATCGACCGGATTTCCGAGCCTGCTGTCGAGGATTGATCCAGCGGTGGCGAAAATCCTCGAGGCAGCTCTCGAAGGCAGGGAGGTCGGCTTTGAAGACGGTTTGTGTCTCGCGACAACCGCCGGTGAAGAACTGGATGCCCTGGTGCTGGCAGCGGATGAAGTTCGAAGGCAGACGGTTGGGGATGTGGTCACCTATGTAGTCAATTGCAATATCAACTTCACCAACATTTGCTTTGTCGGCTGCCGGTTTTGCGCGTTCAGCCGGGCTCCGCGCGAGGCTGACGCCTATTTCCGGCCGCTCGAGGAGATTCAAGAGTACGCGCGTGATGCATGGGATCGCGGTGCTCGTGAGGTTTGTGTGCAGGGCGGGTTGCCGCGAGGAATGGATGCCTACCACTATCGCGACATCCTGCGCGCGATTAAGCAGGTGACGCCGGAGATGCACATCCATGCGTTCTCGCCGATGGAGATCGTCTATGGAGTAGAGCTGACCGGCATGCCTCTGGCAGACTACCTGGCCATGCTCAAGGATGCCGGCCTCGACACGCTGCCTGGAACCGCTGCTGAGATTCTGGACGATTCGGTGCGCCAGCAGATCGAGCGCATGAAGCTGAGTGTTGAACAATGGGTGGAGGTGATCAGGACGGCTCACCGGCTCGGCATTCGAACAACTTCAACCATGATGTACGGCCATACGGAGAGGGAGGAGCACTGGGTGCGCCATCTCCTGCTACTCCGGGAGATTCAGAAGGAGACCGGAGGATTCACGGAGTTTGTTCCGCTGGGATTCGTCCATCAGTTGACGCAGCTCTTCAAGTCGGGTGATGCGCGTCCGGGCCCTGGCGTCGAGGAGCACCTCAAAGTCCACGCGCTCTCGCGCCTCCTGCTGCGGGGTCAGATCGATAACATTCAGGTATCGTGGGTGAAGCTGTCGCGGGAGATTGCTCAGGCCTGCCTGCAGGCAGGTGCAAACGATTACGGCGGAACGCTCATGAACGAGAACATTTCAAGGCTTGCCGGCGCAACTGCGGGCGAGTATCTGTCGCCGGAAGAGTTTCAATCTCGCATTCGCAGGCTGGGTCGAATTCCTGCCGAGCGAACAACTACCTATAAGATTCGCCAGGTTTTTTCAGCCGGCTGATCTGGTTGAGGTGGCGCGTGTGGGGCGTGCCTGTAGCGGTCGGCCGTAGGGGCGGCTCGCGAGCCGCCCCCACCAGGCCCTTGACGTTAAGAATTAGCGAGCTCATGGCCAAGGAGCGTGTGGGGGCGGCTCGCGAGCCGCCCCTACGAGCCGCCGCTGCCAGGCCCTTCACGCAAGATAGCGCATGCGAAGGAAGCGTGTAGGGGCGGCTCACGAGCCGCCCCTACGGCCGCCAATGTAAGATGCCGTTCGTGAATTACCGGGTTCCAACCAGCTGCGTTATCGGCTTCCCGGCCTTTGGATTGTTTTCGCTGTAATCAACATTGAGAAGGCTGCACATCGTCGCGGCGATCTGATTCTGGTAGATCGTTGTCGTGTTGGACCACTCGCCCCGCAGCTGGGCATCAGGGCTGATTGCCGCGAGCCAGATGTAGCGGGCATCCTCGATCTTCTTACCGTGATCCTTCCATTGTCCGGCAGTATCTCCGCGGCCGTGATCCACGGTCATGAGTATCGTTGTCTTGCCGCGGTATTGATCGCTACTCTGGATAAACTCCCAAAGCTCGCGCAGGTAGCCGTCAGTGCGTCCAAGAGCCTGCAACACACGATCGTAGCGGCCATCGTGCGCCCAATCGTCTGTCTCGCCAAGCGAGATGTAGAGCACGCGCGGTTGATATCGCTTGAGATGGGCGAGAGCAAAATGGAACGTGTAAGTGTCGTGCCGGACGCTGTCCCATGGAGTAACAGTCTCGAACTGAAGCCTGCTCATCTCCTTGATTCCAGGCTCCGGGTTGTCGTAGGCAGCGTATCCGGCATTGATTGAGATTGCAGCAGGGTCGTGCGTAGCAATCCATCCCATGACATCCCACGACGCGAAACAGGCAACCTGCGATGCGCTCAGTCCAAGCTTGCGCCTGAGGAATTCGAGCACGGTGGTATATGGATTTCGCTTCCGGTCGTTGCTGTCGATGACCTGGTCATGAGCCTCGCCGGTGAGAATCTCAGAGTAACCGGGATATGAGAATCGATGTCCGTTGGTGATCTGGACTGTGCTCCCGAGCGCGCGGTCACCGGCGATCGATCCGTGCTCCCGCATGAGCGTGCCCCAGAAGAACGGCATGACTTTTTGGCGCCGTTCTGGGGGCGTGGGAGCCCAGTACTCCTTATAGAGTGGCGCATCCTCTATACGGCCTTCACTGGTAATGGATTTGAGGACTTCGAGATCGAGGCCGCCAAAGATTTCCTGGCTGCGCGCGCCGTCGAGCGTGATGAGGATGACGTTTTGAGTCTGATTCTGCGGCGTAGCTGGCACTGAGAATGATGCCAGCAGTAGGACGATCAGCAGGAAAAGATATCTGTGCATATTGGGGGCCCTAATAGGGGCGGCTCGTAGGGGCGGCTCGCGAGCCGCCCCCACCTGCCTAATTGCGAAAGGATTCGGCTCCGTTGATGCCAGGGTCCGGATGGGGGCGGCTCGCGAGCCGCCCCTACGGCCGCCCCCACCAGGCCAATTTCGCATTCCACTCTACGGCTCTCTATCTCATTAGACAATAACCACGTTCACTAATCCCATTCAAGCTTACTTAACCTGATACAAGACGCATTGGCTCGGGCAATGCTTTATTTGCTTCGCTACTCAGAACTTACCTTGCGCTTGCTGGGAACACGACTGACAGGACCGCACAGCTTCGGTCTTCCCCTGCCACTGCCTAACCGGGGCGTCTCAGCCCCACGGTCACGGAGGTCTGATTATGAGACGTCATGCCAGCTCGTCACGAGCACATCGAACATTCCTGAGCACCGCCGGCATACTGACGCTGGTCCTATGTTCTTCATCAGGCATTCTGGCTCAGTTGAGAATTGTGGGATCCATCTCGGGTACCGTCCAGGATCCTACTGGCGCCGTCATTGCGAATGCCAGGGTTGTGGTCAAGGACCAGAGCACCGGCATTGCAAGAGAGGTGAGTTCGACGGAGCGTGGCACGTTTCTGTTTCCGGATCTGGCGAGTGGCTCATATGAGATCACAGTCACATCGCCAACCTTTCAGAGCGCCAGGGTCACCAATATAAACGTTTCAACCAACCAGGTGACGGACGTCAAGATCAATATGGAGGTCGGACCGACGACGGAGACTGTGACGGTAAATGCCGTCGATGCGCAGACTCTCGAGACCAGTTCGCAATTGGTCGCCACCACCCTGGAGACACAGTCACTGGCGCAGTTGCCGGTGGCCAATCGCAGCAACGTTCTGGCACTGGCCCGGCTGGCTCCGGGTGCCTCGCCTCCCGCCGGCGGCGATACTCGTTACAACAACCTCGCAGGTGGAGCGGTCAACGTTACGGTTGATGGCATCAACAATGCCTCAAATGGATTCAAGAGCGGCGGGACTATATTCTTTGCAACGGTTCCCAGTCGACTTGGAGCTGTGGACGAGGTCACGGTGGAGACGGCCGGATTGGGCGCCGATTCCGGCGCACAGAGTGGCGCGAACATCAAGTTCACCACGCGACGCGGCGGCAACCAGTATCACGGAAGCGGTTTTTACGAATTGCGCAGTGAACAACTGGCCGCAAACTCGTGGTCGAGGAACGCCCAGGGACTCCCTCGTGTCTACAACCGCAATCATGAATATGGCGGCAATTTCGGCGGTCCGCTGGTTCCTTTTGGTAGCTTGGAAAGAGAAGCTCTTCTTTTTTGTGAACTTCGAAAAGAGGTACAACCCGCAGTTCGTCACCACGACAATTGCCATTCCCACAGCCGATGCACTCAAGGGCATCTATACCTATGTAGTGAGTGGCACAACCAACCAGCTACGCACGGCCAATGTCCTGGACCTGGCAGCTGCCAAGGGGCTGCCGACGAAGCTCGATTCGGTATCGCAATCAATCCTCAACACCAATACCCAGGTTCCAACGTATGCGCGGCCGATTGCTGATAACGACTTCAATCGCGACACCTATACCTTTGATGCGGAGAACAATCTCAATCAGTACTTCCCGACTACTCGGGTGGACTATTTTATTACTCCCAAGCAGCAGGTCACTTTCACCTGGAACTACTACCATAGCTGGCAACCGGGAGCTCGGCGCCTGCCGGTGCCGGACATTCAAAGGACCAATCCTTTCCGAATCGGCTACTTCGTCTATTCGGGTGCGCTGCAATCAACTTTGAGCCCGCAGACTCTCAACGAATTCCGATATGGAGTTCAGCACAGCGGCGACACCAACGCGCGCGATGAGTATGGTCCTTACTACACGTTTGATGGGAAACCCCTGCGCATCGGCCCCACGCTGCAGTTCAGTCTTGCTGCGCCCAATCCGCTTGGGCCGCTCGTCCCGTTTATCGATCAGCCGAACACGACCGGCCGCCATTTCATTACGACGGTCTACGATACACTGACGCTGAATCGGGGGCAGCACACGATCACTGTTGGCGGCAGCTACCGGAAGACTGACTGGAAAGATATCGGCCAGGTGTTTCCAGTCCCAACCTATGCCACAGGCACGCCGTCGGGCGATCCGTTGCAAGCCTCCAGTGCGTTCACCGCTGCCACTCTGCCCGGGATCAACAGCACTCTGTCTGGGAGACCCGCTGGCGCTCTACAACCTGTTGACCGGTAGAGTCGCCTCCTCCGGCTTTACCAAGGTGGTCAATCCTGACACGCTGAACTACGACGGCTTCGAGAACTTCACCTGGACCGCATCACGGATGGGCGGCGCCTACGCCCAGGATCGCTGGCGAATCAAACGAAGCCTGACGTTGAACTACGGTCTGCGCTGGGAAGTGCAAGGTGCGATGTACGACGTCAAGGGAGTGACAGCAGTTCCAGACCTGGCCAGTCTGTTCGGACCTTCGACGCAGCTCTTTACACCGGGCCAGTTGAGCGGCAACAACAATCCGACAGTGCAGGTGGGGCACGAGCCATATAAGACGGACTGGCTCAATTTCGCGCCTAACGTCGGCTTCGCCTGGAATCCGGAAAGGACCGAGGGGCTGCTTGGCAAAATTCTGGGCGGTTCCAGAACCGTGATCCGCGGCAACTACTCAACCATAGTCTATGATGAAGGCACCCAATTCTTCGCCCAGAATCTCGGAACGAATGCAGGGAAGACCATCGCGGCAACGACACTCATTCCAGGGCAGCCCGGCCAAACGCCTCTGCCTGCTTTCTACACGCTGAGCAACATTGTGGCCAATCCATTGACAGTCTCCAATTTCGCCTTTACCACGACCAGCTACAACCAGGTGATCAATCAGGCTGATCAGACGTTTGCTCGAACAATCAGCGGCTTCGATCCGAATCTTCGGGCACCCTACACTGAGAATTACAGCATCGGCATCCAGCGTGAGTTCGGTAAGAACAGCGTGCTCGAAGTCCGCTACGTCGGCAACCAGTCGAGGCTCTCATGGCGGACCAGTAATTTGAACGAAGTGAACATCTTTGAAAACGGATTCCTGAACGAATTCAAAAACGCGCAGAAGAATCTGGCCATCAACCAGGCAGCTGGCGTGGCGAGCTTCCAGAATCTGAATCGAACGGGCCAGGTTCCGCTGCCGATCTTCGATGCGGCATTCGGTCCACGCGGGTCTCTGGCCGCCATCGCAGCGGGTTCCGGGTACACGTCCACTGCATTCATCAGCAATCTGCAGAACGGTGAAGCGGGCGCGATCGCCAACACTCTGGCGACCAACCAGAATTACGTGTGCCGGATGTTTGGCAACACCTTCAGTCCTTGCGCTCGCGTGTTGCCCGCAGCAAATGCACCGGGGCCATATCCGATCAATTTCTTTGTGCTCAATCCCTATGTGGCCGGGCGCATGAATTTTGTCGATAACGGGGGCTGGCACAGCTACAACGGATTGCAGATCCAATTCCGGCAGCGCCTTTCGCAGGGACTCAACTGGACGACCAATTACACGTTGAGTAAGAGTCTTACCAATCTTCCCGCAGACAATGCGAATCAGAGTGTCGACTACCTGACGCTTCGGAACCCGGGTCTGGATCGTCGAGTCTCGCCATTCGACATTCGTCATGTCCTTCAGACCTTCGGCACTTATGAACTGCCGTTCGGGCATGGGAAGTGGCTCTCGGTCAATAATCAGTGGCTCGACAGGTTTGTTGGCGGGTGGGTACTCGGTTCGGTGTTTGTGTTCAATACGGGGCAGCCCCTCCAGCTGACTGGTGGCTTCGAGACCGTCAATAACCTGAGCAACAACGCCGCGAGGAACGGCGTCAGGCTTGCACCAGGCGTCACCGTGGCGCAGATTCAGGACCTTTTTAACGCGTCCCTGACGCGCTTGACGGGCAGAGCAGGAATCACGGATCTGCAACGGCTCGCTGTTGATCCGCGTCTGATTGGCCCAGATGGGCGTGCCAATCCTCAATACCTGCTTCCGAATACCACGCCGGGAGAGTTCGGGCAGTCGATCTTCATTCGAGATAAGAACACCTTTCAATGGGACCTGTCCCTGACCAAGGCTTTCAGGATAACGGAGAATGTGCGCTTCGAACTGTTCAGCGGTCTCAGCAACGTGTTGAATCATCCGAGATGGGCTTTTGGGGATACTTCGGCGGCCCCGCCGGGAAGCCTGAACGTTTTCAGCACCACGTTTGGTATCATCGGCGCACCCACTGGAAATCGAACGCTCAATCTGCGAGGGACGGTGAGTTTTTAGGCATCCCGTAGGGATGCGAGAAGGTAGCCAGGGGCAAGCGATATCCTGCGCACGGGACGTGCGCGCGGATATTAGCCGGTGGTGAAACCACGGTTAGTCCCGCATACGATCGCGCCCCGAAAGGGTCGCCGGACTTACAGCAGCAACGAATGCCGTTCGTAGTCAGTATCTTGATGGTATGTTTTTCGCGAATCTCGGTCCAGCGCCTTCCAGGGCGCGGCGCCTTCGGTGGATCTCTGCATCCGGTGGTTTCACCACCGGCTGATATCCGCGCGCACTTCCAGTGCGCAGGAACAAACACGCCATCTGCGTCTTTCGATGAGCCATTCACCGCATTGGTTACGATATCAACGACACGTTGTCCTGGTTCAACGCGGAAGATTGCTCCTCGTACTTTCGCTCATCGCACTTTCCATCGGCGGCGCGAGCCGCGCCCAACAAACCAGGCCCCTACTACCTGGTGTGCTTCCTGATCTCGCCCGGCCATTGCCTTTATCGGCGGTCCGTTTGACGGGCGGCCCGCTCAAGCATGCACAGGACCTGGATGCCGCTTACCTTCTCAAGCTCGAGCCTGACCGCATGCTGGCCTTCTATCGGACTCGCGCCGGGCTCGAAGCGAAAGCTCAGCCCTACGGTGGTTGGGATGGTGACGGCAGGAATCTAACCGGTCACATTGCAGGCCATTACCTTTCCGCCGTCAGCCTGATGTACGCCGCAACCGGCGATCCTCGGTTCAAAGAGCGCGCTGATTACATAGTTCGCGAATTCAAGGAGGTACAGGACAAGCAGGGCGACGGCTATCTCGGCGCCCTGGCCAATGGCAAAGAACGATTCACCGAAGTCTCGAGAGGCGACATTCGGTCGAGTGGCTTTGATCTGAACGGACTCTGGTCACCGTGGTATGTGCTGCACAAGACCTTCGCCGGTTTGAGTGATGCCTACCGATACACAGGCAACCGTGTGGCACTCGATATCGAAATCAGGTTCGCTGCCTGGGCTGAAGGGATTGTTGGCCGTCTGGACGACGCGCAGTTGCAGAAGATGCTCAATACGGAGTTCGGCGGGATGCCCGAATCGCTGGCCGACCTCTATGCCGACACAGGCGACAAAAGATGGCTGGCACTCTCGCACCGTTTTGACCATCGCGCAGTGCTCGATCCGCTCGCTCATCAGCAGGATATTCTTGCGGGATTGCATGGCAACACGCAGGTGCCAAAGCTTCTCGGCTCGCTGGTACGTTACGCCTACACGGGCGACAAGACGGACGGCGATGCCTCCAACTACTTTTGGGAAGCGCTGGTCAATCACCACAGCTTTGCTACCGGCGGTCACGGCAAAGATGAATACTTCGGGCCGCCTGACCAGTTGAGCGACCGTATAGATGGGCGTACCGCCGAGAGCTGCAACGTCTACAACATGATCAAATTCACGCGAAAGATGTTTGCGCTTCATCCCGATATGAAGTACGCGGAGTTCCATGAGCGCGCCTTGTTCAATCATGTTCTTGGCTCGATGGATCCGGAGGATGGACGGACTTGTTACATGGTCCCGGTCGGTCACGCCGTTCAGCACGAGTACCAGAATATGTTCGGCAGCTTTACCTGCTGCGTCGGATCGGGTATGGAGAGCCACGCGCTGCACGGCTTCGGTCTCTACTACGAATCGGGCGACAAGCTGTGGGTGAATCTATACGCACCCTCGACGGCCAGGTGGGAAGCGGCTGGCGTCGATCTCGCCATGGAGACGACCTTCCCTGAGGGCGAAGCGGCAAGTGTGACGGTGACACTCAAGGCGCCGAAACAATTCACCCTTGCGTTTCGACGCCCCTCATGGGCAGGAGCCGGATTCAGCCTCAAGGTCAATGGGGAGCCTGCAAAACAGTCTTCGACCCCCGGCTCTTATGTGGAGGTGAAACGAACGTGGAAGAGCGGCGATAGGGTAACACTGGCGCTGCCGAAGACGCTTCATCTGGAACCGCTGCCCGACAATCCGCGTGTCACGGCGATAATGTCAGGCCCGATTGTTCTGGCTGGTGATTTGGGCCCCGAGCGAAGCCGTGAGCGCGGAGCTGGTGCGGCGCCTATTAGTATCCCGTCGCTGATCGCGGCAGAGCGCTCTCCCTCAGACTGGATCAAAGCGGTGAGTGACAAGCCCGGCAACTATCGCACGGATGGGGTTGGCCGCGAGCGAGACGTCGAGCTCGTGCCGTTTTATCGCCTTCACCGGCGTACATATTCGGTCTACTTCGATCTCTTTACACCAGCCGAGTGGGATCGAAAAGCTGCTGAGCTGCTCGCGGAGCGCGAACGCCAACGCCGGCTCGAAGCGGCGACGGTTGGCTTTGTGCAACCCGGTGAGATGCAACCCGAGCGTGACTTTAATCAGCAGGGCGAGGAGACCACTCCGGTGCGCGCCGCAGGACGGCCGGGTCGCAGCGCTCGAAAATGGTTTTCTTTCGATCTGCCGGTAGACCCTTCACACACATTGAAGCTAATTGCCACGTATCATGGAGAAGAGCGTGCGAATCGAAGCTTCGACATCCTGATAGACGGCGTCCGCATCGGCCAACAGAGAATTGAACGTCATCGCCCGGGCAGCGCCACGAAGAGCTTTTTCGACGTCGAATATCCGATCCCAGGCGCCCTGGTGAAGGGCAAGCAGCGGGTGACGGTACGGTTTCAGTCCACGGACGGGAATGAAACCGGCGGCGTCTTTGGGATTCGTCTCGTTCGCGTGGACTAACAGGACCGCTTCGCCATCGGTTGCCGTCTTCTTTGCGGTCTTTGTTTGCGTTCTTTGCGTCTTTGCGTGAGGTCTGATATTCGCGCATGCGGCCCATTGCGAAATCCACCTCGCGTCAAAGACGCAAAGACGCAAACAAATACCGCAAAGAAGAGCTACAGCAACTTCGCGCTCAGATGTATCTCTGTACCGGCGAGAGCCTTCGATACGGGGCAGGTCTCTTTAGCCTCGAGAGCATATTTTTGAAATGTGGCCTCGTCCAGTCCTGGAACCTCGGCTTCGGTATCGAGCTCAATCTGCGTGATCGCGAATATAGCGCCGACCTGTTCGATTTTGACTCTGGCTTTCGTATGTATCCGCTTGGGTACGAGTTGGACTCGCGAAAGCTGCGCAGTCAACGCCATTGTGAAACAGCCCGCATGAGCGGCGCCGAGCAGCTCTTCGGGGTTGGTCGCTGATTGTCCCTCTTCAAACCGTGACTTAAACGAGTAGGGACCTTCAAAAGCGCCGCTGCCGACGCTTAGTCGTCCGGCACCTACGGCAAGATTACCTTCCCAGACTGCATCCGCTTGTCGTACTGGCATAACCCTCCTTTGAATCTTTAACGGGCCTCAGCGTACACCCAGGCCTCTTTCCCTGATGCAAGGGTAGTGGCGATCCGAATGTAACCAGCAGGCTCGTATTGGTCAGCTTTGGCGAGCTCACTCTCCGAAACCTCGAAGACCATTCCGCTCACACGACTGTCATCTCTCCCGTTGAACCTGACGATTGCATGATACGCCTTGCCGCTCGTCGCCACGAATGCCTCATCGTCGATTCGCAGCAAGGATTGCTCGAACCCGACAAGTTCGTCCGGCTCTCCACGAAGCAGCCTTCCGAAAGTTGACACTTGAACAGCGTCCTGCTGAAGCGTCCCATAGGAGAAGAGTAAGGCCATATGACACCGGCTCCATACTTGTCACAAGGGATTACTCAATTCGATCCAGGTTGTGCCTGCGATTGAGTGGAATGACAAAGGCCCCACGCTCCTGCGAGAGGCTCTGTCTCGGCCGATAGTGGCTGCTGGCAAGTCCTGCGGGCTCTTCGATCCGCAGAAGGGCTTGGGTAGTCTCCGCGGTGGCACGTGCGAATCCTAGACGTACAACACCGGTTGCGATGTTCAGGTCAACCTCTTCAAACTGCCCTGCGTCCAGTGTCAGCCATAGACCGCGCGACGCGAGATAGATGCGCATTCGAAACCCATCCCGAGGCTCAACCTTCACCCAGTCGCCTTCACGTTTGACATTCCCTCCAAAGGCTTGCCAGCCGAATTCGGAATGGTTGATCAGGTAAGTTGCCGTGTTGAGTGCGTAGCCGAAGAAATTTGGACCGTAATCGCCGGAGTAGGCGTCCCACTTTAGCGTCGAGGGAAATGAGTGAAACGCGACCGAGGCAAATCCCTCGCGGTCGATATTCGTCAGCGCGCCCATCGTCCCGCCGTAGCCGATTCGCAGGAGGTAGTCGTCTTCGGGATGTTTGCGGTAATGCGAGAGAACCGGGATGGCATTGAGACCCGAACCATAGTGATGCAATTGACGCTCGATGCGGCGCAGTTTGCCTCCGTACAAAAAATCCCAGTAGCGGCGGGCGTTACCGTTGTAGCCCCAATGCGGTATTGCCGGCATGTAGCCGATAATCGAATTGAGCGAGACCAGCGCCTTGTCGTCATAGCCGAAATAGTCGCACCACGCGTAGACCTCTTCCTGTCCGGTTGAGTCCCACGCCATCTCGCTGCCGAAGGGATAGGCCTCACGCTTCCAACGATCGGAGCGCTCACGCATCAGAGCCTCGACATCGGCAGCCTTCTCCGTCCAGCCTTCGCGTTTCAAGTCCTGCAGCACTGCCAGGAAAATATCACCTTCCATCAATCCCAGTTCAACATAGCCGACCCGGCGGCGATTGCTGGCATTGCGGCTGAAAGTGAATCTCGTCGTTTGATAAGCCTGTTCGAGATACCAATCCCAGGGATGATTTGTCACCAGACCCTTGTGATTGCGCGCGAGCCGGTACATCGACCAGTAGGCCGCGACCACATGCGGGTAGTTGTAACCTCGGCCAATGGACTCGGCATCCGCCTTCTTCCAGCTCGTCCAGGTTGTCCAGTTGAGCGCAGGATCGTAGTGGAAGCCGGGAACGTCTTCCGGCGAGTAGAAAAACAGGCTCTTGCGGACACCGTATTTATTGGGGCCATCTTTGTATTGCAACCCGCCCCAGAGCACCTTGTCTATGAATTGTTCGTACTTCGCGAGCTCTTCGCGTTTGGGCTGGCCGAACTGTTTCATGATCCGCAGCCAGCCACGATCCTGAACCACCCTCATCGCCAAGACCCGCAATCCAGACGCGACTGTCCTGCGTCACAATCTTCTCCGCTTCGCGGTCGTAGCTCATTACTGAAGGGCTGCGTCCAAAGGGATCACTCGGATCAACGAACCATTGCCTGCTCATCAGGAAGTTGCCGAGATCCGCAACAGCCTGGGCGGCGGGTTTGGTCACGTAGTAGCTGATCGACTGCTGATCGCCGTTGGCATATTTCACCAGCAGGCGAGCGCGTCCCCACGTTTTGCCGCGCAGCGTGAACGCTCGCCAGCCTCCGGCTGTCGGCTTCTCCTCACGGACAGTGATGGCCTCCGGCGGCTCGGCCGCGATGGCTGTCACCTTACTCTCAGCATGCAGAAAGAGCTTCGCTTCCAGGTCCTGCGGTAAGACATAGCCGGGAATGCCAACAGCGACCGGGCGCTGGTGTGCTACGAGAGTCTCTTCGATGCGGCGAATCTGCTCTGCTACAAGAAACCGAACGCCGTAGGCTCTGCTGGCGCCGGGAGCCAGCGTCGCGCTGGTGGGCGGATTCCACTGCTGAACGCCGCGCCATTCATTCTCAGCGTAAGCCCTGGTGTGCACCATCCATGCGAACGTGCCCTCAAAGGTCTGGGCCGGGCGCATCGGCTCATTCAAGAGTTGGTATCCCTCGAAGGGCGTCTTCCCTTCGGGTACGACAACAAGCGCGGGCCCCGTGCCGTTCAGACGCGTAACCTGCAGATATCCCGCGTCCTCTCCGATATAGGGATCCGAGAAGGAGCAGGCCTCATGCGCCTGCTGCAGATTCCGACCGGTGAGGTGATTGTTGAAGCTCATCGGAATGCCAAGCGCGCCGATTTGAATGGGCTCTGAGGCCTTGTTCTTCAGCTCATAACGCAATGCGAGGCGGCCATTCTCGAGATTCCAGCTGCGAGTAATCTGCAGCGGGCAATCCATAGCCAGAGTGGGTGCGAGATCGGCTGCGGCCAGCGTTTGCCCGGAACTGGGCAACGCCAGCACAGGCTTGCGCGCAGTGGCTGTTGAGTATTCTTTCCATTCGCCGGAATCTCCGATTCGCACTCGCAGCGTCAGGTCGCCCAGATGGTAATAACCATTACCTGCGCGTCGTTCGAGGCGGTCGGCCGGCGTGAAATCAAAGGGCGAGCCATCCTGGTGGCCCTTCGGCTGCAATGCGGCGATTGTCTGCGAGGCCTTTACCAGCTTGAGCGTGAAGTCTGGCGTGTCGAACTCGAGGTAGCCGTGCTCCAGGCCCAGCGTTGGCGGTGCTTCCGGCCTGCGATCCTGATTCTGCGCAATGTTGGAAGACGGATACAGCGCCACGGCCAGGAGGGCACTGAGCAAGTAAGTCTTCCAGTTGATTCTGAGTCTGAACAATCTTCACGGTGCATGCTCTCCAGCCAGCATCACAACTTGACTTCGATTGGCCGTCCTTCAAAGGCAATTTTGCGAACTGCTGATTCGCGTGCAATGCGAATCTCGATCTCACGTCGCTGTGGTGTTGAACCTCCAATTGATCGCAATGAGAGTACCCGCCGAGCATTCTTCCATCCGATCTGAAGTCTGGTCCATTGGCCACGGCGATAGTCGAACGTCGCTCCGTCGTCTTCGTAGAGCGTGAACGCACCGTCGACGCCGGGATAGACAATCAGAGTCAACGGGCCATCCACCTTCTCGCCGGTATACTGCCTGACCGGGCCGAGAGGCAGAATCGATCCGGAGCGCGCGTAGAGCGGCATGGTAGCGAGATCGACGGGACGGCTGATCTCGCGCCCGCCGGTGAACTTCTCCTCCGTCCAGTAGTCATACCAGTCGCCGCGCGGCAGGTAGAGTCGCCGCGCTGTCGCGCCCTTCTCGGTCACAGGTGCGCACAGCAGATCGCGCCCCCAAAGATATTGATCGCCTCTCGCCACTGCCTGGGCATCGTCTGAATAGTGCAGCCAGAGTGCCCGCATGATCGGCAGGCCGGTGTCGTAGCTTTCGCGCACGGCGCTGTACAGGTAGGGCATCAACCTGTATCGCAACTCCAGATACTTCCTGCAGATCGGCTCGACTTCAGCGTTATGAAGCTCGCTCACGTCAGGGTTTGCTGCTCCGCCCGTGTAGTTGGCGACTTCGCTGGGCCCAGGCTCACCCGTATTCCAGCCCCACGGCAAGCGCAGGTGCCAGGTTCTTCCGTGCGCCCGAAACAGAGGGCAGAAGGCTCCGAATTGAAACCAGCGCACGTGCAATTCTCCGGTGTACTCCTTCGTCGGAACGAAGCCGCCGATATCAGTGCCCCAGTAAGGAATACCCGACAGCCCGGTGTTGATCGCAATGGGCACATGCATCTTCAGGGTCTCCCACGTCGAGTAGACATCGCCCGACCAGAGGAAGGCCGCGAAGCGCTGCATCCCGGCCTGACCGTTACGATGGAGCGCAAAGACGCGCTGGTTCGGACGAAGCTGTTGTGAGCCCTCGTAATACATCCGAATCCGCGCGAGCCGCGAGTCCTGATCAAGTCCATCCCCCTGATCAGGCCACCACCCATCGATCCCCGCGTCATACAACTGTTTGTGAACGGGCCAGTAGCAGCTCACCTGTCGGTCATCGGGCCACTTGCCGTCGGCCGTGCGTCCGCTCGGCAGCGGCGCTGCAGTGCACGGATCGGCTACTGTCCCGGTTAGCCGCTGTCCCTCCAGAACGGTATGGAGCACCACCTTGAAATGCTGCGCATGCAGTTCGCCAATCATCTCCTTGGGGTCGGGGAAATTGCCGGAGTGCCAGGTGAATTCGCCGTTGTGTGTGTTCCAGCCTGAAGGCGTGAAATCCGTACCGAGGTAGATTAGCGCATCGCAGGGAAGTCTCTTTTCGCGGAAGGTGCGCGCCACCCATGCGATTTCCTCGGGACCAGCCAGAGTACGATGCGATTGGAGGTAGCCAAACGACCAGAGGGGCGGCAGCTCCGGCTTGCCTGTCAGCCGGGCATACTCGGCCATCACTTCCGCTGGTTCCTTTGCCCCGACGATGAAGAGATCAACCGGTAAGGCTCCTGATACCGATCCACGCGGAGTTAAGCGCCCCTCCGAGGCGGTCAGATCAAAAGCTCCCACCGGACGATGGATGAACATCGCCCATCCGCCGGTTCCGATCAGCCATTGCACCGGCACCCTCGCACCGTGTGTCCGCAGCTGGTAGCCACCCTGCCCATTGCGATTGCTGTATACCGCGCCGCGCCGGTCGAATTGAGGCCCGCCTTCGCCAAAGCCGAGCAGCGGCTTGTCGCCTGTCAGGAAAGAGAGCTCTCCACTCTCTTCGTCGAGTCGCAGTTGCTGCACCAATCTCCCGTCGTCCGCCTCCACGCGAAGCGTCAACGGCTTTGCTGATAGTCTTACCCGCAATGTGCCGCAGCGCAGACTCTGTTCGGCGGAGAGCGTCGTCAGCCGGGCAAGAGGTTGGGGCCACGTCTGCTGGACAAGTGAACCATCAAGCGGGATGGGGACGGGCTTGCCGTTCTCGATCGCCACTATGCTCAGACGTAGTGTCTGTGGGCTGATTGAGGTGAGCGAAAGCTCTACAGGCCGTCCCGCGATGTGAAGCGAAGAGTCGCGGACGCCAGAAATGAGACGGGGGCTCAGCATCGCGCCTGCACCGGCAGAAGCGAGACTCTTCAATGTCTTTCTGCGGGAGATGGGCTTGCTCATTGCGGGCTCAAGCAGTGCTCCTTTGGCGGTCCTTCTTTGCGTCTTTGCGTCTTTGCGCGCGGAGTCTTGCTCGCGACTACAGTCGCGATCAACACTCCTCGCGCAAAGACGCAAAGACGCAAAGAAAGACGCAAAGAAGAGGGATCGGTTTCCATCTCACGTCTGCGCGCGCTGCTTTTTGATGAATTCTTTCATGTCGCGGCCCGCCCTGGTGATATGGCGTTCCAGCATCTGACAGGCGGCGTCCGCGTCGCGCTGACGGCAGAGCTCCAGAATCGCCCGGTGTTCGTCCTTAGAATGCCGGTGTGCGCTGCGCGAGAAGAGGATATGAAGCCGGATGTACCGTTCAGCGTTGTTATGAGTTGTCTGAATCAGCGCCTGGGAACGCGTCCGGTTTGCAGCCGCGTAGAGAGTCGAATGAAACTGCCAGTGCAGCTCGCCCCACACATCAAAGTCCGACTCATCATTCAAGGCTTGTTCATAAGCGGTGAGCGCCATTTCAGCGCGCTCAAAATCCTGATCCGTTAAGCGCGGCACAGCCCGCCGGAGGGTGACGCTCTCGATCGCCGCGCGAATGTCGAAGAGCTCTTCGATTTCATCGGGAGAGAGCGCGGAGACTACAGCGCCTCGATGATCGATGATTTTGATCAGTCCTTCGGCTTCGAGCTGGCGAAAGGCTTCGCGCAGGGGAATGCGGCTGACGTCCAATTCCGCGGCAATGGTGTGCTGCCGCAACTGTTCGCCTTCACGCAGCTCGCCGCGGAGAATCTTATCGCGCAGCCGGCCGGCGACGGCGGCAGTCAGCGTTTGACGGGGGATCGCCTGATTTGAACTCAACCTTCTATCTGCGAATGTACTCATTATCGAGGGCCCGGCAGCAGACGAGTAAACCATCAAGTAAGTGCGATCTCTTGTATTCCCGTAGGGTTGCTTGAACCTGCTTAGCCGAATCTTGACGCCAGATTCCCGCATATTGTATACAATCTGCCCAGACAGGACTCAATAGCTTTCCCCTTCCCGGTGAATTCGAAAGGAGACGCTGTCATGGCTACGCAACTACCTCCCGGACGCTACTATGGACAGACGCTGCGTAGCCGCACTATCGCCAGCTTCGAATTGTCAGAGCGCATCTATTCGCCCGGATATCAAACTCCGAAGCACACGCACAAACAAGCGCTGTTCTGCTTCGTCCTGGATGGATGCTACACGGAAACCTACGGCAAAAAGACTCGCGAGTGCCGCTCCTCGACCCTGCTCTTTCATCCCCCCGAGGAATTGCATGCCGAGCGCTTTCACGAGACTGGTGGGCGATCGTTCATCGTCGAGCTTGCACCTGCCTGGTTGTCCCTTATGCAGGAGCAGCTGCCAGCGGTCGAAGACTCCTCGGACTTTCACGGTGGCCCGTTCGAGCTCATGGGTCGTAAGTTGTACAGGGAATTCTCCAATGCAGATGAGGCGTCGCCGCTCATCATCGAAGGCATGATGATGGAAATGCTCGGGGAGGCCCTGCGTTTCAGTGCCACCAGGCCAGGCCGGAGCTCGCCGCGCTGGCTGCAACAAGCCAGGGAGCTGCTGCACGCGCGCTTTGCTGAAAACCTGACGCTTGCCGATGTTGCGCGTGACGTAGGTGTGCATCCGGTACACCTGGCGCAGACCTTTCATAAGACCTACCAGGAGACAGTGGGCGATTACGTGCGCAAACTGCGCATTGAATATGCCTGCCACGAGCTGGCGACTTCCTCCAGGCCGATCGTGGATATAGCCCTTGCGGCGGGCTTTTGCGACCAGAGCCATTTCACTCGAACCTTCAAGCGATCCATCGGCGCAGCGCCTTCACGCTATCGCGAGTCTTTGCGCGGCGTGTGATCCGCCGGGCGCGCCATCAACGCTGGCGAGGCGATCGAGGGACAGTCGTAGGGGCGGTCGAGGGGCGGCTCGCGAGCCGCCCCCACCAGGCCCATCGGTCCAAAATAGTGCGTGTCATGGCGAAGAAGCGTGTAGGGGCGGCTCGCGAGCCGCCCCTACGACCGCCCCACCAGGCTCTCCATTCCAAATGTTGCGTGTTGTGGCCAGGAAGCGTGTGGCGAGCCACCCCTACGACTGCCCCACCAAGCCCTCCCTTTCCAAAATAGTGCGTGTTGTAGCCAAGAAGGTGTAGGGCGGCTCGCGAGCCGCCCCTACCCGACCGCCCGACGAAACTCTTTCGCGTCAAAGGACACTAACTCGAAGGACATCTAGTCACGCCGGACAATTTTTGCGTCCGATGCGCTCGCCATTTCGTATTGAGAGACAGACAACTTTCCTGACAGGAGGTCATCATGAAGAGGTTGCTCGCGTCCACCGCCGCCATCTTCGCTTTTGCGATGGTCGGAATGGCGATTCTCCCATCAAGTCATGCCGATTCTTCCTCCAGGGGTGTTACCTTCACGAAGGACGTCGCCCCCATCTTCTTCAAGAACTGTGCTGAATGCCATCGGCCGGGTGAAAGCGCGCCGATGTCGCTCCTGAGCTACAAGGAAGCGCGTCCCTGGGCGAAGTCGATTCGAGAGAAGGTTGTCAGCCGTGAAATGCCGCCCTGGCACGCAGATCCGCACGTCGGAGAATTTTCCAATGACCGCCGACTGAGCCAGCGGGAGATCGACACCATCACTGCCTGGGTCGACGGCGGCGCGCCGGAGGGAGAGCTCAAGGACCTGCCGCCAGTGCCGCAATTCATCGAATGGCTGGGGCATCGGGAAGCCCGACCTGGTCCTGCAGATGACCGAGGAGTACACCCTCGACGCGACTGGCCCTGACGAATATCAACTCTTCGATATTCCAACCAAATTCTCTGAGGACATGTATATCTCGATGGCCGAAGCGCGGCCGGGCAACCGGAAGGTGGTGCATCATATCATCGCCTTCATACTGCCACCGGGCGCACCGACGCTCGCGCAGATGAAACAGGAAAACAAGGATAAGGCCATCGAATCCTCCCTCAAGGACACGCCGTTCTATCGTGAGGGGTCGTTGATCCGTACGAAGGCCGAGACGCCGGTCTATGACAACGCGTCGGAGATTCCGGACAAGCTTCGCGGCTTCAATGGCGTCGACGATTTCCTGACAGCCTATGCCCCAGGGCATAATCCGGATGTCTGGACACCGGGCGCGAAGAAGATCGGCGCCGGTTCGACGATTCGCCTTCAGGTCCACTACTCGAAGGTGGCCGGGTCAGTCCAGAAGGATCGATCGGTGGTCGGTCTGGTCTTTGCTAAACAGCCCCCCGATCGCCTGATCAGGTCGCAGATCGCATCCAACACCTTCTTCAAGATTCCGGCGGGCGCAGACAACCACAAGGTGACGGCTGTTTTGCCCGTCTTTCGCGAAATCCGCCTCTACACGCTCATGCCGCACATGCACCTGCGTGGCAAGGCAATGGATTATCACGCTCTTCTATCCGGATGGGCGGTCTGAGGCCCTCCTCAAGGTGCCCGGCTACAGCTTTTCGTGGCAGACCAGCTACCGGCTTAAAGAGCCGAAAGTGATTCCGCGAGGCAGCCGAATAGAGGTGACGGGTTACTTCGACAATTCCGCGAGGAACCGGTTCAATCCCGACCCGGCCAAGGACGTCAGATACGGCGAGCCGACCTATGATGAGATGATGATGGGCCTCATCGAATACAGCGTCGTCTGGCCCGTCTATGCGAACGTCGACAGGAGGCTCTACGACGATTACGCCGGTCGGTACCAGGGCGTCAACAATCGTTTCGCGAGTGTGCTCAAGGAGGGTGATCGCCTGCAGAACATCACTGTCAACGGGCGGAAGCTCGAGCTGGTACCCATCGGCAAGGATAAGTTCTATCTTTCCGATACCGAGATCGAAATAACCTTCGTGAGAAACGAAAAGGGTGAGGTAGTTGAACGGCAACTCGACATCAATGGCCAGACGGTCACGCAAAAGAAGGAGTCTGGACAGAAGAACGCGACGTGACCCTGTACGATCAGTCGACGGGCAGAAAGAGGCGGGCATTCATACCTGGATGCCCGCCTCTTGCTTTTGAACATGGTCTATGACGAAGGCGGCGGGAAGGTTGCAATTTCCCTGATTTGCGGCTCAGATCTTGAGACCGCGGACAACGCTGGCGGTCGCGATCAGCTGGCCGGTGTGTCGCTGCGTATGTTCGGCGATATGAAATAATAGCCCGAAGACGTTTGTAGGGAGCTGTGCTCGACCGACGCTCCGGGCCTCGAAAAGAGCCTCGTCGGGAGTGTCACGAATTGCGTCCAGCGCTTGATCAATTTGATACTGTGCTGCGGCGATCAGTTGTTTGACTTCAATGGGCGGCGTACTTGCGATGCGCTCTCCCGCTAGAAAACGGAATTGATCTTCGGACAAGCTGCGCCCGGCGGCGTACGTCAAGAGGCGATCAATGCTGCCGGCGATGTGGCGCAGATGGAATCCAACGGAGGGCGCACTACCGGGTTCAGCCCAGACTTGCTCAAGAGTGAGTCTCGCAGCGTGCGTCTCGAGATCCGTGCGAGACTGCAGCAGTGCGTGCGCGGCCGGCATCGCTAGTTGCGAGATTCCCGGTAGCGGGCCGCACAACCAGGGTTCAGAGCGTGTCATTCAATCTACCTCATTGTTCTTGCGGCGCAGCGGCTTCTTCTTTGCGTCTTTGCGTCTTTGCGTGAGGAGTCTTGCGCGCTACTGCAATGCTGCGCAAGACTCCTCACGCAAAGACGCAAAGACGCAAAGAAGAAGCTGCCAACAATAACGAGGAGCAAATTATGTCTGACGAAGAGCGAATCATCCAGAACACCGAAGAAGATCAGGAATGGGCCGATCTGCTGTCACCCACACGCCGCAGCTTCATCGTCGGCGCCGGCCTGACCGCAGCCGGCCTGACAGCCCTGAGCATTGAAGGCGCAGGACAGGACATCTCGGCGGCTGACAACCTCAGTTTCAAGCCGATTGTGCCTCCGCCCGATGTAGGCAAGAGTCCGTGGGGCTATGAGACCTACAAGGAGCCGGCGCCGCGGCCAAAGAGCATCCGTCCAGGCGAGGAGAACGGGCTACCAAAGGCGCCACGTCCATACACCGACATCAAGAGCTACCACGCCCACTTCTATTTCGACGACGATACATACGAAAAGGCGGCGCTCGTGCGCAAGTGGTCCACTCGAGCGTTTCCCAGTGGAGCTTGGGAATTGGAATCTGCAACCTCGCGGCCCGCACGTGACACCGTCGTTCTACTTCGGCTTCACCAACGACCTGCTTCCAATCATCGTACCGTGGCTGCAGCTCAACAGCCTTGGATTGACCATTCTGCTCCATCCGAACACGAGTGATCCGCGGGCAGATCACTTGTATTACACTCTCTGGGTGAACCGCTCGCAGCCGGTCAATGCTTACAGCATGCCGAAGCAGGCGACAGTGGAGAAGATTTTCCCCAACACTAAACCGCAGATCAAACTGGAGACCTGAGGAGGAAGGATGGCCCGAAGGAAAGAGTCAGGCAGTATTCCGGAGCGTCCATTTGGGCGAACTGGTGTTCAGGTGTCGGCGATAGGCCTGGGCGGATACCATCTCGGCCTGTTATCTCGAGCCAGTGAGGCCGTGCGGATCGTCCACGAAGCGATCGACGCCGGCATCACGTTCATGGACAACGCCTGGGAGTATCACGGCGGTCGTAGCGAAGAGATCATGGGCAAGGCACTCAGTGACCGGCGCGACCGGGTCTTTCTCATGACCAAGGTCTGCACGCACGGACGTGATCGGCGGACTGCGATGCGGCAACTGGAACAATCGCTGCGGCGGCTGAAGACCGACTATCTCGACTTGTGGCAGGTGCATGAGGTTGCCTACGACAACGATCCGGATCGTCACTTCGCGCGCGGCGGCGTCATCGAGGCTCTGGAAGAGGCGAAGCAGTCAGGCAAGGTCCGGTTCATCGGCTTCACCGGCCATAAAGACCCTTCACTTCATCTGAAGATGCTCGGGTACAAGTTTCCGTTCGACTCGTGTCAGATGCCGCTCAACTGCTTTGATGCCACGTTTCGAAGTTTTGAGCAGGAGGTACTGCCGGAGCTCAAGCGGCGCGGCATCGCGGTGATCGGCATGAAGAGTCTCGGAGGCAGCGGTGATATGGTCAAGGCTCGAGCGGTCAAAGCGGAGGTCGCTCTTCGGTATGCAATGAGCCTCGACGTGGCAACGACCGTCAGCGGCATTGACTCTCTTAAGGTGCTGCGACAGAACCTTCGAGTGGCGCACGGGTTCATACGGATGAAAGCGGACGAAATGCAGCGGGTAAGGCAGCAGTGTTCTGAGTACGCCGCCGACGGCAGATTCGAGCTTTACAAGACGTCGGCCATGTACTGAGGGACCGATTGGGCGGAAGGAGCATGGCTTCCCGGAGATCGCCGCCTGACGAAAGAGGCGTATTGCGCGACCCTAATGGACTCCCGTTATCGGCGTTCACCAGGGGCTACCTGGGGCGTCGTAGGGGCGGCTCGCGAGCCGCCCCCACCCGGCGCTTCCGCCATGTCCCGCCATCTCTCGGGATCAAAGAAGAGAGCCCGGCGTTCATTCCCCAGATTGGGTGATGAAAAGGGCGTGTGGGGGCGGCTCGCGAGCCGCCCCTACGACCGCCCCTACGACCGCCCCATACCAGGCATTTCTCTAGTCACCCAAATCAAAAGAGAGAACTTTGTCCCGGCTTCCCGTCGAACGCCCAACGGCCATCCAGTGAGGGAGAGATCGCGTTTTCGTGTGCTATCACCCTATCGAAGTCAGCCTCCGGCGCGAGCTGCGTCTCCACTGTACGAACAAAGCGATCGAGGCGGCGCAATCCGTCGAGCTTGTCTCTGTCACCAACCTTCGCAGCATCAAGCGATGTCCGAAGAAAGTTGAGAGTTTCGTCATAGGTCTTTAGCGGCACTGGAAACGGATGACGATCCTTGCCGCCGTGCGCGAAGGAGAATCGCGCCGGATCGGAGAAGCGGCCCAGGCTGCCGGAAGGTGCGCCGTGGACGACTTCGGCGACCAGGGCGAGCGACTGAAGAGTACGCGGGCCCAGATTCTCCAACAGCAGTAGTTCGGCGAAATCGTGAAGGTCACGTTCATAAGCGACCGCGAGGACGGCTCCGAGACGCTTGAGGTCGACGTTCCGTTCGCGCACCTCGTGATGTCTGGGCATGCGCAGGTGATGAGCAGCACGCAGCGTAGCGACAGGGCTCTCGTGAGTCAGGTCGAGCAGCGCTGTCTGCGCCGGCTCGGCCTGAGCATCAACGAGATTGAGGATCGTGCCCTGATTCTCGCCCACGATTCCGGTGTGCGGCGCGGCGACGAAATCTTTCACTGACGCGGAATGCCAGTGATACCGGCGAGCCATTCCGCTTCGATCGTTCAAACCCTGCTGAACGACGGCCCACTCTCCATCAGACGTCACGACGAAGCTGTGCAGGTAAATCTGAAATCCGTCGCCGATCGCATTATTGTCGACACGCGCGGTGAGTCGACTAGTCCGGACAAGAGCCTCGCCATCGAAGCCGCGACGCTCGGCGACCATTCGCAATTCGTGAGGAGTATTCCGCGAGATTCTGCCGCGACCACCGCAAACATAAATGCCAAGTTCATCGGCGCGGGGCGCGAGGCCACGTTTCAGAGCACCCATGACCGAGGTTGTTATACCGGAGGAGTGCCAGTCCATTCCCATGACGGCGCCGAGCGCCTGAAACCAGAAGGGATCGCTGAGACGTGAAAGGAAGGCTGACTTGCCGTAGTCGAGAACAATTGCTTCGGTGATCGCTGTGCCGAGCCTGGTCATCCGCTCCGCGAGCCATTGCGGAACTCGGCCACCGTGAAGAGGAAGGTCTGCGATTCCGGACCGTTGCATATGCTTATTATATCTCGCAACAGGCTCGCTTATTTCACTGCTTTATTGCGCCACTTTGTAGGGGCAGGGCTTGTCCCTGCCCGCCGCGTGTCGTCCGGCACGCGGTAACAGTTTCAAGGTGGAAACGCAGACCTTTAATCTGTTACCGGCGCCAGACGGCACCGGTGGGCAGGGACAAGCCCTGCCCCTACAAGGTGGCGGACTTGCCAATGGCAGTGAGAGAATTTGGTGTTGACCAGCCACCCTCACGGGCGGATAATTCGCGCAGCAGTTCAAACAAGCCCGCCACTGATTCCTTTTCCCACAACGGAGGTCAGCATGTTCGCGCGTTCGACTTACGCCCCTAGGGTTGCTGTCAACTTTCCGGCTGCACTGCGCAGCCTCGGACGGATTACACTTTGGATAGTTTTGATTGCGGCGACCGAGATCGTTTTCTCAGACACGAGTTACGCTCAGTACGACTACTGTTCGGTCTCCTGCACAGCGTCGGCGCCGACAACGGCCATAGCCGGAGTACCTACCGGCATGTCCGGGTCGGCGAATACCGTCTATTGCACTGGCTCGCCCACCTATCAATGGAATTTTGGCGACGGTGGAAGCGCGTCAGGGTCGAGCGTCTCACACACTTATGCCAACCCCGGCAATTACATGTGGAACCTGACGGTCAGCGTAGATGGCTACTCGGCCAGCCAGGGCGGGCAGATCACAATCAATGGGCGCACGAACCCGTTGACAACGACCTCGGCAGCGAGTTACGCGGGATCGCGTGTCGCCCCGGGATCGATAGCGGCGGCCTTCGGCACCAATCTGGCGACGATCAGCGAGACGGCAAATACGATACCGCTGCCAACGACGCTCGCTGGCCTATCCTTGAAGGTAAAGGACAGCGCGAATGTTGAGCGGCTGGCCGGCCTCCTTTTTGCGGGCCCTGGTCAGGTCAACTATCAAATTCCACCCGGGAGTGCGAGCGGAAACGCCCAGGTGACAGTCACCAGCGGAGATGGGAGCAGTGCATCAGGGGCGATAGAGATTGCTGCAGTAGCGCCGGGTCTCTTCTCGGCGGATGCCGATGGGAAAGGACCCGCCGCGGCGTTCGCGCTCCGCGTCAAAGCCGATGGCTCGCAGAGTTCCGAGCCGGTTGCTCAGTACGACACCGGGCAGGGCAAATATGTGACCGTGCCGATCGATCTCGGGCCGGAGACTGACCAGGTCTTTCTGGTGCTTTTCGGCACAGGCATTCGTGGCTTCAGTGCGCTCTCGGCTGTCACCGCGAGCATCGGCGGCGGGAACTCGGGCGTGGACTTTGCCGGACCCCAGGGGACCTTCGTCGGTCTTGATCAGATCAACGTCCGCCTCTCGCGGAGCCTGATCGGGCGAGGCGAGATCGATGTCGGGCTGACAGTGGACGGGCAAGCTTCGAATACCGTACGGGTAAGCATTCGCTGATCCCTGCTTGATCTGCAGCCGGATTGTAGATGATGAGCCGCGTCGGCCGGCGGCTCATCATCGACAAATCGTCCTCGCCCCACTCCTGCACAATCTCCTTTTACAGCTACAATACAAGTCCGCCTAAGGAGTAGCATAAGCGGGATGTGCTCGGGAGGTTAATTCCGATGAGCGTCACCCAGATTGAAAAGGCAACTCGCTTCCGCGCGCTGCACGACGGCCCTGACACCTTCGTGATTCCGAATCCATGGGATATCCCCTCCGCCCGCATTCTCGCCGGCCTTGGCTTTCAGGCATTGGCTACATCGAGTGCTGCCGCTGCCTCTGCCGTTGGTCGAAGGGATGGCGGACTGACGCGGGATGAGGCGCTCGCGCATTCGCGCCTGATTGTCAATGCGACTGATCTCCCGGTCTCTGCGGATCTGGAAAAGGGATTTGGCGACGCGCCGGAAGTTGTGGCCGAAACGATCCGGCTTGCGGCCGAAGCGGGACTCGTCGGCTGCACGATCGAGGATGCGACTGGCGACCGCGACAATCCCCTCTACGATGCTCGCCTGGCTGTCGAACGGATCACCGCAGCCGCGGAGGCAGCACGGGCACTCCGGTTTCCCTTTATCCTGACTGCGCGAGCACACAATCTGCTCTATGACGGCGCGAGCCTTGACGACACCATCAGCCGTCTTCAGGCCTTCGAAAAAGCCGGAGCCGACGTGCTCTTCGCGCCCGGCCTGCCTGACCTTGCCGCAGTGCGCGCAGTCTGTCAGGCTGTCTCGAAACCCGTCAATTTCATGGTGGGAATCAAAGGAAAATCATTTCCTGTAGGTGAACTTGCCTCGGCTGGAGTCAGGCGCATCAGCCTTGCCACTTCACTCTATCGCGCAGCAATGACCGGTTTGCTCAACGCTGCACGTGAGGTCAAGGACCTCGGTCAGTACGGCTTCCTCGATGGGTGCGTGACAACGGCGGATCTGAACAAGCTGATGCGGATCTGACCGCAGCCGTGGACTACGAAGAGCACAATTGGCTGCCTCATTGATTGGAAACACAATCGGCTCCTACAGAATCGTTCGTCAGATCGGACGCGGCGGGATGGGAGAAGTCTATCTCGCCGAGGACATCCGGCTGGGACGGCCAGTGGCACTCAAGCTCCTGCCGGCTGTCTTCGCCACGATCCAAGCCGCCTGAGCCGCTTCGAGCTGGAAGCGCGCGCTACATCGGCGCTCAATCATCCGAACATTCTGACAATCTACGACATCGGGACGCACGAAGGCACACCCTACATCATCGCGGAACTGCTCGAGGGTGAAGAGCTGCGCGCGCACTTGCCATCGCAGTCAGAAGACGGCGCGCTGCCGGTGCGGAAGGCGATTGATTACGCACTGCAGATTGTTGCGGGCCTCGCCGCCGCACACGCCAAAGGCATAGTCCACCGCGATCTCAAGCCGGAAAACCTGTTCGTGACAAGCGACGGGCGGGTGAAGATTCTCGATTTCGGCCTCGCGAAACTGCGCCCGCGGCAGCCCGGCGGAATGGACGCCGATGCGCCCACGCAAAAACGGATCACTGAACCTGGTGTTGTCATGGGCACGGTGAACTATATGTCACCGGAACAGGTGCGCGGGCTGGAGGCGGATCACCGCGCAGACATCTTTGCGTTCGGCGTCATCCTCTATGAGATGCTCACTGGTCACCGCGCCTTTCGCGGCGATTCGGCCGTCGAGGTGATGAATGCAATCCTGAAGGAAGAGCCACGTGAGTTGACTGAGACGAAGGAGAAAATTCCCCCGCAGCTTGAAAAGATCGTGCGGCGCTGTCTGGAGAAGACGCCGGAACGCAGGTTTCAGTCAACCAGCGATCTCGGCTTCGCGCTCGAAGCGTTGTCTACGCCTTCGGGAACAGCTCTTGCGAAGGCAACCAATGGTACGAAGCGAAGCGGCTGGCGTGATCTTAGCGCACGCAACGCTCCGCTTATCGGATTGATAGCGGTGGCAAGCTGCGCGTTGATCGCGCTGCCGCTGGCTGTGGCGTATTTCAATCGTTCGTCAACCGATACGCGCGCCGTGCGGCTGACATTCACGCCGCCAGAGAACCTGACGTACGACAACGGGCCATTTGACCACGTGGCCGTTTCGCCGGACGGACAGAGGCTGGCCTTTACGGGCCGGTCGGCGGACG
>CAVUOF010000010.1:0-33184 GCA_963743045.1 uncultured Acidobacteriota bacterium | reverse complement strand
AATGAAAAAGCCCTTGCCCGTGGACCACAGGCAAGGGCTTTTCGGCAATCGGACTCTACCACTTTAGGATCGACTGGTTCGATCCGCTTCAGTGCCGTGCACTTTAAAAATATGGCACTCGATGGCCGACTGTGCTGCCGGCAAATTGAATCTCTTTGACTTCAGGCACTCCGTAGGCTGTCGTGTTGTTGTAGTAGGTCACCTTAAAGGTTGCCGCTCTATCGCGGTCGACATGCATACAATGGAAGGCGATGGCGAGCTTGGCTTCATTCTGCCGATCACCGTGATAGATGTAAGTGCAGAATTCGTTGCGTGCCATGCGCTCTTCATCGTGAACTATGAAATACTGCCCTCTGAGAAGGACACCTTGAAGCCTGACCGTCTCAGTAAACTCGACAACGGCGGATTCGCGGCGCGGCGCGGCGTTGCTCTTGCCTGAAGGCCATAAGCTGCCGCTGAGCGCCAACGCTCCGAATATTACCAGCGATATAAGAGAAATGCGTTTCATTGGTTGGCCTCCTATTATGAAACTGCCATTCGGGGCTGTGGGGCGACGTTTTAAGCTCTCCCCTGATCACCTGTTTTAAGTCTAAGCAAGGGGTGTACCAGGGCGAAGTGCTTTATTTATGCACTTTTGCGAGCCGCTGGGGAGTAAAAGTCCGCATTGTCGCGCAAAACTCCGCGGCGTCTTCCCCATAAAGTCCGATTGAGGTGGATGTATCCGGTCAGAGCTGTTGGTCAGCTTCCAGGTCGCCAGGCGGGCAGATCGCACCGACGGGGCTTGTCCTTCCGCACACCGAGTGCATAGTCGGCCTGCATGATGGTGTGAATCTCGCGCGTCCCCTCGTAAATAACTGCCGCTTTGCAATTGCGCAGGTACCGTTCGACCGGGTAGTCGTTCGTGTAACCATTGGCCCCATGAATCTGAATCGCGTCGCTGGCCGCACGCTCCGATCTGATCGTCGCCTGCCACTTGGCGAGCGACGTCTCTTTGTTTGAAGGCCGTCCCTCATTCTTGAGCCAGCCCGCGCGAAGCCATAACAGATGGCACATCTCGTAGTCGGCTTCCATGTTGGCGATCATCTGCTTGACCAGTTGATGCTCGCCGATCGGCTTGCCGAAAGTCTTTCGTTCCTGTGCATAGGCGACCGACGCATCACGACAGGCCCGAATGATTCCGGTCGCCCCGGAGGCCACCGTGAAGCGGCCCTGTTCGAGCGCGAACATGGCGATCTTGAATCCTTCGCCCTCCTTGCCGACAAGGTTCTCCTGCGGAACACGAACGTCCTGTAGTGAAAAGTAGCCTGTGTTGCCTGCGCGAATTCCCAGCTTTCCGTGAATCGTGCCTGATGAGAAGCCCTTCATGCCGCGCTCGACCATGAAGCATGAGATGCCTGAATGGTCGCGCACCTTTCTCTTCTCCTGATCGGTCCAGCAGAAGAAGAGAAAGTGGTCGGCGAGGTCGCCGAGGCTGATCCACATCTTTTCGCCAGTCAGAATCCAGTCGGTGCCGTCGCGTTTCGCGGAAGAGCTCATGCCGACGACATCTGAGCCGGCGCCGGGCTCGGTCAGGCCGTAGGTGGACAGCTTTTCACCCTTTGCCTGCGGGACGAGGTATTTCTGTCGTTGCTCTTCGCTTCCCCAGGCGAGTAATGTCAGGCAGTTCAAGCCGACATGGACTGACATGATTACGCGAAGGAAGGTATCGACGGCCTCGAGCTCTTCACAGGCGACTCCGAGCGAGAGGTAGTCGAAGCCTGCTCCGCCGTATTTCTGAGGGATGCAGATGCCCAGGAGCCCGAGCTCGGCCATCTTCCGACCGATGGCGGGATCGTACTGTTGTTTTTCGTCGAGCTCCTTGATGCGAGGCGCGACATCCTTGAGGGCGAACTCGCGGACCATCTTCTGAACAGCGAGATGATCTTCGTTGAGATCGAAGTTAATCATGAAGTGAGTCCCTTTCGATTAAGTTACTGAATGCGAGCTCCGTGCAGAGAGGATAGCCACAAAGAAGCACAAAAGACACAAAAGGATTCGCCGGCATTCTCCCTTTTTTGTGACTTTTGTGCTTTTTCGTGGCCATCCTCTCCGAACCTCATTGCTGCAACTCCACCGTTGCTTTCCGCTCGAGCTTACCCCACCCCACCACGGCCCCATGCGCTGCCGTCGCTACCGACCTGATCATCACGTAGTACATCACCTGCCGGTAGCAGAACCGCTGCAGAAAGAGCCACCAGAGCAGCTTCCACCTCTCACCCTTCTCGAGCGCAAACGCGAATGCAGCCGCGAACCAATCGACCGCCAGAAAGAGCGCATAATAAAAGAGCACCTGCTTCAGATTCCCGAACGAATGCTCATTCGGATGCTGCAGCCGATCAATGACCGCCGATAATGCCGCCCAGACAAGAGTCAAGTCCATGATCGGCGAGAGCAGTGGGAAAATGATCTGAAAGATCCAGTTGTTCGGGAGAGCAATCCACCCCAGCGCGCCATACCGCGATTGAAAGAGGGCGTCACGATGCTTCCACAAACACTGCAGCGTTCCATAGGCCCATCGAAACCGCTGCTTCGCCAGAGTCCCGAGCGTATCCGGTGCCTCAGTCCAGGCGACCGCGTTCTCTTCGTAGCCTATCAGATGGCCCAGCCGCCTTATCCGAAGCGTCAGATCCTGATCTTCGGCGAGAGTGTCTGAAGTGAATCCACCGGCTAGCTCCAATAGGTCGCGTCGCCAGGCTCCGACCGCACCTGGAACTACGGTTATGCAGTTGAGGCTCGCAAACGCGCGGCGATCGAGATTCTGTGACGTAATGTATTCGAGCGCCTGCCAGCGCGTCACCAGATTGATCCGGTTCCCGACCTTCGCATTGCCGGCCACGGCTCCGATGCGAGGATCGCTGAATCGCCGGCTCAACGCCGTAATCGTCTGCTTCGGAAAGATCGTGTCGGCATCGAGAGCGATAATGATTTCACCGCTCGACCGCAACAATCCATAGTTGAGCGCCTCGGCCTTGCCTCCATTCTCCTTGCGAAAGATACGCAGCCGAGGCTCGTCAGGAAAGCGCTCTCGAACAACCTCCTCCGTCCGGTCTGGCGATCCATCATCTACAACCACTATTTCGAGATGCGGATAGGTCGAGGCGAGGAGGCTGCCCACAGTCTTTGCTATGACCCGCTCTTCGTTGTAGGCAGGAACAATCACTGAGACGAGCGGCTCGTCGAAGCGGATCAGTCCGGCAGCATATGCCGTCTCGCGACGACGCGCCCGCATCCATTGCGCCAGAGCAAGTGCCCCGATCAGTACCATTCGAGCGAGACCAAGCACTATCCCGACAAGGAAGATCCATCTCAATGCCCAGCCGATCAGTGAGAGGGAATAGAACGTTATCGCGTCGGCACGAACAAAGAAGCTGTCCCAGGCTCCTCCTCCTCGCGCGACCGGCGGCATCGCCTGATCCTTGCTCAAGCCGGCGAGCTCGGAGATGGTCACGAACTTGAATCCCTTTGCCCTGAGCTCGCTGATCAGCCTCGGAAGGGCCGCGAGCGTTTGCGACCGGTCACCCCCTCCATCGTGAAGAAGGACAACTTGTCCACGGGTATCGGGATCAGGATTGGTTGCCGACTCGATAGTGCGTTTGACGATCTCGTCAGCGCCCGGGAGCGCCCAGTCATCCGGATCGTTTCTCAAGCCGACTGTCAAATAGCCAAGGTCCTGGGCCAGAACAACCGGCTCAACCTCGTCGGGCGTGGTCGGCTCGGCATCGCCAAAGTAGGGTGGTCTGAAGAGCTTCGTCGAGCGCCCAGTGACTGCTTCGATCAGGCGCTGAGTCGCGGTCAGCTCGAGGTTGGTAATCAGCAGCGGCATTTCACCGAGGTTCGGATGGGTAAAGGTATGGTTCCCGAGGTCGTGCCCTTCGGCCAGTATCCGCCGCACGAGCTGAGGATTTGCCTGCCCGTTGGATCCGATGATGAAGAAGGTGGCAGGCACCTGCTCCTGCTTCAGCAGGTCGAGAATTCGCGGAGTCCATTCGCGGTCCGGACCATCATCAAATGTGAGGGCGATCAGGCCGGTATGATAGGCAGTGCGCCGGATCACATAGGATGAGGGAATGGTTATGTAAGACTGGCCTGTCACCAGACCGCTCGAGTTGTCAACCTCGATTTCGCGCGCACCCTCACGCGGCTTGGCTACGACCTGAAGCACCTCTCCCAGTCCTTCGAGATCGACGTCATAACCGTATCTGATTCGCCGCAGGTCTTCGACGGATGCCTCCGACTTGGTGTTGCCAAAGACCGACCAGACTGAGGGATCTTCCGACCCCAGGCGCCACAGAGCGAAGCCCGCGGGGTAGTACTTCCTGGCAATGACCATCTGGTTGAACGCAGTCACTGCGTCGAGAAACCAGACAGTATGCTTCTCTTTGTTGTCTTCGACATAGGCGAAGTAGGGATTGCGGCTTGCACGATCGAAGCTGATCTTCGCTTCGGAATCATTGGCCGCAAGTACCGCCTCCTGGAACGTCATCTCAGTTGCTTCGGATCCAGGCGTCCAGTCGTACCCATAGCTGCCGATGCAGACGATTGTCCGGTCCGGTTGAAGCTCGGCCATGCGTTTCGCAAGGGTGCGCTCAAACCAGTCCTGCGACGCTACCGGTCCCGGCTCGCTGGTCGACCAGTGCTCATCGTAGGCCATGAGCATGAGGAAGTCGGTCGTCGCGGCAACTGCCTTATAGTCCCAATCCGGATCGTCGAACGGCACTGCCTGGGTGACCAGCCAGCCACGCGCATGAAAGGCCGCGTGCAGGTCCTGCATGAAGCGCTGGAGATTCCGCTGGGATCCTGCCGGTACCTCTTCGAAGTCGATACAGACCCCGCCGAAACGTTCCCGATCGACAACCTGTGATAGCGCGGTAATCAAGCGCTTTCGAGAGGCCTCATCTGCCACGGCGCGCGCAAGGATACCCGAGTTCCACAATTCATTCTTGTAGTTCTGGACAAGCGGAATGATCGGAAGCTGCGGCCGAGTCCGGCGAATCAGGTCGAGCGCCGGAGGATTGAGATCGACCACCAGCGGATCTGGACCATCCTGCAGGCGAATCCACTCGGGCACGACCCAATCCAGCCCGCTAAGGTTGATCTTGAGTGACTGGTAGCTCGAGTCGTCCCAGTTCACATAGAACCCTATGCTGAGAGGTTTGGCTGTGTTTCCTGGAAGCGCAACCGGTCTGCCTCGAGGCGGTGTGACTCGGATCTGAGATCGCCGGCGGCTAGGAACGACCGTAGTGTTGGCGAGGGCCTTCTCGAGCTCGAGCTTTGCCCGTCGCGCTTTCTGACCTCGCGGCCCTACCGGAAGTGGCGGCGGTGTCGGCAATTTTGGCTGAGCATCGATTGGCTGAGGAAGACTGGCGACAGCCTTCAACTCAAAGCGAGGCAGTAACGGATTGACGAGCACACTGACGACCAGAATTGCTATCAGTGACGTAGCCAGTATCGCCAGGGTCAGGTAAGTATGACGAACACGGCGGCGCCGCTTTCCACCGGGATCATAGAAGACCGGGTTTTTCCGGCTCGTGCTACTGCCACTCATTGCTATTCATCGCGCCGGACTCCCCAGAGCTCGGCCGCCAGCTTGATTGCTGCAATCATACTTCCAGGATTGGCTTTACCGAGGCCGGCTATATCGAAGGCAGTGCCGTGATCGACTGAGGTTCGGATAAACGGCAATCCCAGCGTAACATTGACCGCTTCGCCAAAGGCCAGGCATTTGACTGCTACCAGCCCCTGATCGTGATAGCAGGAGATGACAATGTCAAACTCTCCGCGTGAGGCGCGCAGAAAGATCGTATCGGCCGGGTATGGACCAGTGACATCGATTCCTGCTCTGCGGCATTCGTCGATCGCCGGAATAATTTCGCTCGCCTCCTCGGATCCAAACAGCCCGCCTTCACCGGCGTGCGGGTTCAGTCCGGCCATGGCAATCCGAGGGTGATCGACGCCATAACGGCGGAGCTCGAGATGGACGAGGCGGATCAGCTTTTTCAGTTCTGCCTTGCGCACGCGCGAGCTCACTTCGGAGAGAGCGAGATGCGTTGTCAACAGCGCTACACGCAGTTCGGGTGCAAAGAAAGCCATTGCGACATTATCGGAACCCGCGAGGTGTGCCAGGAACTCAGTGTGCCCGGGAAACGAGCTTCCACCAAGGAAGAGTGAGTGCTTGTTTATCGGGGCGGTGGTTATGGCATCGATGTCACCGTTTCGCAGGAGCGCTACGGCGGTCTCGATATACTCAGCGGCGGCGCGCCCACATTCGGCGCTCTCCTTACCCATCTCAATAGATGGCTGAACGTTTGCGAGGTTATAGAGGATGAGGGAGCGAACCTTTTCAGGGAACGGTTGATCCCGTTCCACTACCTGCACATTTGGATCGATCCCAAATCTGTTCGTCCAGTGGCTGAGGTAACCGGCATCGCCGATGATCACCGGATCGCAGACGGCCTGCACTGATTCATCTATGACTGCCTTGAGAGTTACTTCAGGTCCAATCCCTGCAGGATCCCCAATTGTCACGCCAACCCTCGGACGTTGGCGGCGATCTCCGCGAGACGACTTAGTCATGACGCTCTCGAAGTTCAGGGACCGCTAGTCGTCACCCTGTCCGGCCTGGTCCTTATACATGTATTTGATGTTGTGCTTGAGGATCAAAAGGTTGGGGCCATCCAGGCGGTGCAGCTTGAGGCTGCCTTTGTCATACCATTCGATTGTGCCCTGGAGTTGTTCACCATCCTGCAGCACAATGACCATCGGCGTGCGTGCATCCATCTGCTTCTTGTAGTAGAAACTTTCGGCGTTGGTTTGTTCGGGCGGAACGCGCTTTCGCTGCTGGGCTGCCGCTGCAGCGGCGGCCGCGGCGGCGGCGGCGGCCGCCGTCGCTGCCGACGACGACTGAGCGCTTCCGGATTGGCTGACCACCGGCTGGGGAACAGGGCGTGCCTGATGCTGCTGCTGTTGCTGCTGCTCACGCTCCTTGACCTCCGCCAGTGTCGTGCGAATGAGTTTCCTGTTCACCTTAAACCACTCCTCCCCTAGACGGGCTGTGGGCAGGGTTGGCTGCCCAAAGATTGAGCTGCAGTATCATCTAGCCCGGTAATTTTTGCTCCGCGACAAATTGGGGACATGTCCGCCCAGCGGAGAACTAAGCAGGAACTTCCCCCCACGAGAGATCAACTGAGGAACGATGCGGGAATCACCACAGACGATCAGCTCAACCGTCGACGCGATCAACAATGATACTGTTGCTCGTTGATGCAAATAATCTATCGCAAGAGCAGGCACCGCGCAAGAGCAGATCAGTGCAGATCGGGGCATATCAGTTGGCGTTCAGAATCGAATTGATGCCAGGGCCGATTTCGGGCTACTGCGTGACCAGGCGATTGATTGAGACTAGCCTCGGCCTGGGAGCGCACGCGTCTCGCGTGCTTCTTATCTTGATCATTGGCCCTCGCAGAGAGAAACGGGGAGCACGCGGGACGCGTGCGCTCCCAGGCGGTCCGAATGTCACGATTGGGCTATCTCCGAACTCGTATGTCGTTTCTCGCTTTTTCCATCGCGCAGAATCTAATCAAAAGCGGCGACAGGTCGCCGCACTCCAAACAGGAGGACTACAATAATGCGTTCTTCAACAGCCCTCGTGCCCTTAATTCTGCTGTTGGCTGCCTCTCAAGCATATCCACAATCCTGGCAGCCGCCATCCGATGCTCAAAGGTGCCCTTCAAAATGGGGAGCCGGAGACCAGCGCGGCTCGGGCAACCACATGAAGCCCGAGACCGTTCTCCGTGCTACCCGGCTCATTCGCACCGGAGAAGTGATCGAGCTTGGATATGTGCTCAACGGCTCAATGCCCTTCTTTGGCACGAGGCGCTTCGACCTCCACACAAAGCGGACATTCATGAATCCGGAAACAAACCGGCGCGGCAGCAATGAAGAGGTGGTTGTGAGCGAGATCGGGCAGGTCGGGACACAGCTCGACGGTTTCGCCCACCAGACGATCGGCAACAGCATGTACAACTGTTTCAAAGTAGATGAAACCTCAACCCGGAATGGATTCGAGAAACTCGGAATCGAGAACACCGGCGCGCTGATCACCAGAGGCGTGCTGATCGACATTGCGGCTCTCAAAGGCGTCGAGATTCTGCCCGACAATTATGAGATCACGGTTCATGATATTCAGCAGGCGCTTGAGAAACAAAAGATGAAACTCGAGCCCGGAGACGCGGTCATCCTCCACACGGGATGGGGTAGACTCTGGGGCAAGGACAATGTGCGCTATGCCAGGGGATGCCCGGGAATTGGTGTCGCCGCCGCGGAGTGGCTTGCAAAACAGGATCCGATGCTCGTCGGCGCCGACAATTTTTCAATCGACGTGTCGCCAAATCCAGATACGAAAGTTTCCCTGCCGGTCCACCAGATCATGCTCGTGATAAACGGTATTCACCTGCTGGAGAATCTGAAACTGGAGGAGCTGGTGGCGAAACGTGTTCAGGAATTTGCGCTGATAGTCGAACCCCTGAAGATACAGGGCGGTACCGGCTCGACTGTCGCACCAATTGCGATCCATTGATCAAAGGAGGCGAGATGAATCTCAGCATCTTGACGGCCATCGTTCTCTTCGCCGTGACTGCATGCACCACGCCGCAGGCAAAGACTGAGCAGGTCGAGCTGCAGCCGCTGATCTCCCAGATCAAACGTTTGACGGAGACCATGGAGTACCTGGGTGCACCGCTCAACTCTTCCGAGAGGCAAGCGCTCGAGCGAGCCTATCAAATGGCAGACGCCTCAAAGGCCAGCGTCGCCATCCAGGAGGTCCTCGACAACCATTCTCTTCTTGATGTCCATATCAATCCGGAGAGCCGAGTCAGCGCAACGCAGGGGCGTGCCAGGCCGGAACTGCTCCAAAATGGCTGGCGAGTCTTCCTCGTCAAGGTCCGAAACGAAGCAGGTGTCACTGCCCAACTCAAGGCGACAAGCCCCAACAGCATGCCCGTCTACAAGCAGTCGAGAGGCAGCGCAAGTCCCAACGACTCCGTTAAGCCGAACGATGTGGCCGATCGCTGGCTTGATCTCGTGATGTTCAACAAGCCGCCGCTCAAACCGCAGCTATCGGGCCTCGACCTCGAGTACCGGATCATCCAGCTCTATAGCCGGGATACCGGCAAGCGCGAGGGCCGGATGAGCTTCGATGTCGGCCAGGGAACGCAGGATGTAGGATTCCGGAACGACGTTGATATCCTCTTCAACTGTCTGCCCGCTATTGCAGTAAAGCTTCGCGTCCTCGATGAATCCGGCAAACCGACCACGGCTTCGTTCGTCATTCGTGACAAGCAGGATCACGTCTATCCGCTTCAGGCGAAGCGGCTTGCTCCCGACTTCTTCTTCCATCCTCAGGTCTATCGTGCCGACGGCGAGAGCATCGAGCTTCCGGCGGGCGAGTATGACGTCGAATGCACGCGCGGACCTGAGTACCTCGCCAGGAAACAGACCATCCAGGTCAGCGAGCGAAAGGACCAGACCTTTACCTTCAGGCTCGAGCGGTGGATCGACCTTGCAAAGCTCCATTGGTATTCGGGCGATCATCACGTTCATGCCGCCGGATGCTCTCACTATGAGAGCCCAACGCAGGGAGTCTTCCCGCAGGATATGATCAGGCACATCCTCGGCGAATCGTTGAACGTCGGAAGCGTGCTGACCTGGGGTCCCTGCTACTACTTTCAAAAGCAGTTCTTCGAGGGAAAGGATAACCAGCTCTCGACTGAAGCGAATCTCATGCGCTACGACGTCGAGGTATCGGGGTTTCCGTCGAGCCACTGCGGCCACCTCGTGCTGCTGCACCTGAAGGATCAGGACTATCCGGGTGCAAAGGTCATCGAGGACTGGCCGACGTGGGATTTGCCGATTCTCAAGTGGGCGAAAGCTCAGGGATCGGTCGTCGGCTTTGCGCATTCAGGGTGGGGGCTCGAGGTTAAGACTGATCAATTGCCTCACTACGAGATGCCGAAATTCGACGGCATTGGAGCCAACGAATATATCGTTGATGTGACGCACGATGCGGTCGATTTCATTTCAGCTGTCGATACGCCGTCCGTGTGGGAATTGAATATCTGGTATCACACGCTGAATGCGGGATTTCGGACTCGGATCAGCGGTGAGACGGATTTTCCGTGCATCTACGATCAGCGTGTGGGTCTGGGACGAAGCTACGTGAGACTCGACGGCAAGCTCACCTATGACGAGTGGGTTGCAGGAGCTCGTGATGGACGGAGCTACGTCTCTGATGGCAAGAGTCATCTGGTCGATTTCCAGGTCAATGGGCTGGCAGCAGGCACGAGTCGGAGCGAGCTCGGGCTGAGTAAGCCTGGGAGTGTGCACGTCACCGCCAGGGTGGCTGCACGACTGGATGAGAAGCCGAATGATGCCCTCAGACAGCAGCCGTACTCGGAGAAGCCTTTTTGGGAGCTGGAGCGGGCGAGGATCGGAAATACGCGCGAGGTTCCGGTTGAGGTCATCGTTAACGGCCGTCCGGCAGGCAGGAGAAACATCGTCGCAGACGGCGCTATGCGTGATGTGGCTTTTGATGTTCAGATCGAGCAGAGCAGCTGGGTGGCCTTGCGGATACTGCCTTCGTCGCATACCAACCCTGTATTTGTGATCGTCGAGGGAAGGCCGATACGAGCATCGCGTCGAAGCGCGCAATGGTGCCTCGATGCAGTCGATCAATGCTGGAGCCAGAAATCGCCGAAGATTTCAGCCCGGGAACGACCCGCGGCAGCAGATGCGTATGAACACGCGCGCCAGGTGTATCGAAAGATATTGTCTGAAAGTAAAGTGGATTGATTTCGAGGAATCGTGCCGCAGGCTGTCCAGCCTGCGGCAGACTGCGACATGGCCTATTTCAATGGATGGTCAACCAGCCAATTCTGCCGCAGGCTGGACAGCCTGCGGCACGATTTCCCCTTAACGCGATCGACCTTCTTGCGAATGAACGTTGGCACGTCCATGTTGTCGTCGATCATGAGACGTCCTGACGATGTAGCCTGAGGGGGGCTGCTTGGAGGTCGCGATGTGTTGGCAGGCGCCCCGCCGTTGGGCCGCACCGGAAAGTTGTGCAGATTCTCGTTGGCTCGCTCAAACCCGGTTGCGATAACCGTAATCTTCATTTCATTCTGCATGCTGTCATCGCTCACGGTGCCGAAGATTATGTTGGCATCGGGATCGGCGGCGTTGTGTATCACCTGCATCGCCTCGTCCACCTCGAAGAGCGTCAGGTCCTGACCGCCGGTAATATTGACCAGCACGCCCTTGGCGCCCTCAATGGAAGCCTCTTCGAGCAGAGGGCTCGAGATGGCGCGCTGCGTCGCATCCAGCGCACGGCTGTCTCCGGTTGCGTGCCCGGTGCCCATGAGCGCCACACCCATTCCCTTCATGATCGATTTTACGTCCGCAAAATCCACATTGATGAAGCCGGGTACGGTAATCAGATCAGAGATTCCCTGAACTGCCTGACGCAGTACATCGTCAGCCAGCCGGAACGCGTCTGACAACGGCATGTGCTTGTCGACGGTCTGGCGCAGCCGGTCATTCGGAATTGTGATGAGGGTGTCAACGACGGAGCGAAGCTCTTCCATTCCAGCCTCGGCCTGACGCATGCGCTGTCGACCTTCGAAGGGAAACGGCTTTGTCACCACCGCGACCGTCAGAGCACCAAGTTCGGACGCGAGCGAGGCGATGATCGGCGCGCCGCCGGTTCCGGTGCCGCCTCCAAGACCTACAGTGACGAAGACCATGTCGCTCCCCTCGAGAGCTTCGATGATCTTGTCCGTATCTTCGAGGGCAGCATCACGCCCGATGTCAGGTCGGGCGCCGGCGCCCAACCCCTTGGTCAGCTTGCTACCGATCTGAATCTTGACTGGAGCATGAGCCCGCCGCAGCGCCTGGAGGTCAGTGTTGGCGACCAGGAACTCGATTCCTTCGATCCGTGCGTCGATCATGTGGTTGACGGCGTTGCTCCCACCGCCGCCGATGCCGATGACCTTGATTACGGCTCCAGAGTTCGTCGGATCATCTTCGAATTTGATCTTTAATCCCGTTCGCTCGCTTACTAGCATCCCGCGCCTCCTGACTGACATTCCACGGTCAGCAGCCCAATATCGCTAGCTCTTCAAAGTTAGACACATTCCGCGGAAGAATCCTGCCGCAGAAAAGTGCAAACACGCATGGAACAAACATGTGAATTTGAACCATGAGGGAGTGCTCGTTGTGCCTTGTGGCTGTGAAAAGACCGCCGCCGCGCCGACGTCTCTCGCATATCTTGTGGCTGTCGCGGCATTGTAGCACAAGATATGGCATTGCCAAGACTAAATTGAATAAAAGGCCCATGAACATTCAGAACATGCCGAGCCACGTCCTCACGCGCTCAGCTACCGATTGTCCGCTGGTGCGACGCATCTGACCTCTTCCAATCGGTGCATTAGGCCGGCTGCATCGCAAACCATACATTGCCAGGCCCACCGCTGTTGCGAAGCCTGACTGCGCGACTTCGTCGGCTGGTCCGCCGAAGCCCTCCGGCACACCGAGCCGTACCGGCGCATCGAACACCTGCTCTGCGACTTCGACCAATCCAGCAAGCAGCGAGCCGCTACCCGTCAAAACGACGCCACTGGAGAGCTGGCGTTCAAAGCCTGCTCGGCGAATCTCTTCCTGAACGCAGCTCAGCATCTCTTCAGCTCGAGGCTCGAGGATGTCGCAGAGTATCTGGCGCGACAGCGATCTTGGGGCTCTGCCGCCTACGCTGGGAACTTCGATCGTCTCTGCAGCCTTGATCGTTGCCCATCAAAGAGCGATGGGCGCATCCGTATTCGCGCTTGATTCGCTCTGCCTCCGGAATTGGCGTCCGAAGACCGAACGCAATGTCGTTGGTGAAATGGCTGCCGCCCAGTGGAAAGACAGCCGTGTGCCAGACGGCTCCGCGTTGATAGATTGCGAGACTCGTTGTCTCTCCACCGATATCGACCAGAGCCGATCCAAATTCGCGATCCTCCTCGGACAACACGGACTCGGCTGCAGCCAGCTGCGCAAGCACGATGTCGCTCACTTCAAGCCCCGAGCGGTTGACGCTCGAAACGACGTTCTGTTTTGCGGCGACCGGACTGGTGACGATATGCACCGAGACTGAGAGGCGCGATCCGAGCATGCCGATCGGATCGTCAATCCCATCCTGATCGTCGACGGTAAACTCCTGGGGGAGTACATCGGCCACTTCCCGTCCCGACGGAATGCTTCCCGCGCACGCCGTGTCAATCACGCGCTGCACGTCCTCGCGAGTGATTTCGCGATGACGGCCGGGAATAGCGATCATGCCCTGGCTGTTGTAGCTCTTGATCTGCGAACCGGCGAGAGCAACGTAGGCCGTCTCCGCCCTGAGACCCGACATTCGTTCAGCTGCCTCAACTGTGCGCTTGACGGCCTCGACGGCCAGGTCCGGACGGCTGATGACTCCTTTGCGCAGCCCGCGTGACTCCGACTCACCGATTCCCACTACCTCGAGTTGACCATCGATGGCTTCCGCCATGACGACGCGAACCAGTGTCGTTCCGATGTCCAGCCCGACGATTGGTGAAGTCCTTTTTGGCATTGTCTCCCTATTGGCCAGCAGACAGCGTTCGCACGCCGAAGGGCCGAATCCGCACTTGCTTGCTCCCCCAAAGACTCATTTCGCAGGTCAGTGCGCCAAACCCACGATGACGCGCTCAGCGCGCGAGGCATTGAGATATGCGATCTCGCCGCCATCAAGTAGCCGCTTGGCGTCGGTCACCTTGAGGAACCCGAGTGCCGCAACGTCCTGGCGGTCGGCGGCATCGAGAACCTTAAGCGCCGTCTGCAGACGCGTGCGAAAATCACGACCACCCACGAGAATCATTACCCTGCGATCGGCCAGCCTGAGCCGCACGTCGGAGACCTCGTCGAGATGAACCTCGTCAACGCGGTCTGAGAGTGAATCTTTCTCTCGGGCCGGGCTCCTGGTTGAGATCCGCGAGCAGCTTCTGATAGACCTCGAGACGCTCTCTGTTGGCAGCGATTGCGGCATCACTCACTTTCTCATCCAGCCCGCTGATGAGCGGCGGCACGCGCGAAGGCTTGTACCCCGACTGATCTCCCAGCATATTGCCCTCGCGATCAACCCATACCAGCGAGCCATCGTGAAGACGGGCCAGGGCCAGAGGCTCGCGCTCGATGACCGTCACGCGCAGCGTGTCCGGTAGAAGACAGGCAACTTCAACTTCACGAACCCAGGCCACTTGCCTCAACCGACCCCTGATGCTATCTACATCAACCTGCCAGAGCCCCTCCTTCGTCTCCTCGTGGAGAATCTGATCGATCTGATCTCGCGGCGCGTGAGTCACACCCCTGACGTCGTAGTGACGCAGCGCAAAGACGTTCCAGGTCGGCAGAATGCGGTAGGCCGCAATCGCCCCGGCAGCGCACCCAAGAAGCATCACGAAGAGAACGGCCATCTGAAAAATGCGCGCAAACGAAACTCTCGATCTGGTCTTCGCCTTCGGTGCCTGTCTTGGTCGCCGGCGTTTGATAGGCTCGGCAAAGACCTCTCCTCCGCGCCTGGCGCGTGCGCGGCCGCCGTGCCGCGTCGCGAGCTCGCCGGGAGATGCCGATCTTCGTTGACTGCGTGCTTCCTTCATTCTGCGTCGCGCCACTGGTCATAGCCGGCTTCGAGCTCATACTCGAATTCATAGAGCAGCCGTTGCGCCGGTGCCGGTGCCGGTTCAGGCTCGGGTGCAGGTACGGGCTGCGATTCCAGCGGTTTTCGATCAATCGTCGCTTCACGACGCGCTGCACCGTTGCCGGGAATGAGCTTCAGCGTAGCCGCCATAATGAGATCGCGATCACGCATGCAGGTGCGATCGATCTCAAGTATCTCGTCCTGCGCAGGGAAGGTTCGCACCTCGCCGCGCCGGACGAGGACCACCTTCTCAACCAGCTGCCAAAGCTCGTTCGCGTCTCCCTGGAGATTCTGTCGCAAGGCCGAGCCAAGCATCTCGGTGGACGAAGCAAAGCCTTCGAGACCGGAGAGGCTGCGCTCTGCCGCAGCCTCTGAGATCGCCGCCAGCGAATGGCCCGCGTGGGCACTGAGGCGATTGCCGTTGACGGTCAACGGCTCATCCAACAGTCTCAGGCTGAGGGCCACTATCTCGCCGTCGAGGGGCGCGGTTCCCATGACGTTGCCGTCACCCATCACGCGCCATGCGATTCCAGTCCGATCGAGGTGTTGAGTCAGCCGGGCAGCGCCATCGAATGTCCGCGGGTAGATGATCGCGGCGACAGCCCCCGTGGACGCGTGAGTTGTCAGGCGCTTGAGCCACGGGTAGGTCCGGCACATCGAGCCGGTGTTTCGTGACATCGACTCGATCTCGGCCGCGATCCCGGCCTGATATCTCGTCAGGCTGTAGACTTTTGCAGGTTCATTCGACGCTTGCATTGTCCGTCTCCACGATTCGACTCGTTCCTCTTCGCGCTCCCTTTGCGTCTCCTGGGAGCGCGGCGTCCCGCCGCGCATGATTCTCGCAGGCGCCCCTTGCGAGAAGCACGTGGGCGGGACGCCAAGACGCGCAGGAGAAGAAAAAGAAGACTATCCTGCGCTTCTCAAATACTCCTCACCTGCCCGCCACACATTGCCGGCTCCGAGCGTAATCACCAGATCGCCAGGCTCCGCCACCGCAGCAATCTCCGCGGCGGCCTGCTCAATGCCACCAATGTAAGATACCCGCCGGTGACCAAACCGCTCGATCTCATCGGCGAGCAATGCAGCCGTCACACCTTCGATTGCCTCCTCGCCAGCCGAATAGATGTCCGTGATCAGCACTACATCCGCATCGTAGAAGGCCCTCGCGAATTCCTCTCTCAGAGCTGCTGTCCTGCTATAGCGGTGCGGTTGGAAAAGAACCACGAGGCGCCGGCCGCTCTGCATCGCCGCGGCGAGCGTCGCCCGAATCTCAGTTGGGTGGTGGCCGTAGTCATCCACCACGAGTATCTCTTCACGCCCGCTACCAACCCTGCCCTTGATCTGAAACCGTCGCTCTGCCCCGCGGAACGACTCGAGGGCTTCGGCTATCTGATCAAACCGGATCTCGAGATCAGAGCCAACTGCTACGGCCGGCCAGCGCGTTGCAGACGTTATGCCGCCCGGGAACGTTGAGCCGCACCCGGCCGAGCTCTTTAGTCGAGCGCCGTACCGTGAATGAAGAGCCAAAACCTTCACGATCCAGCTCGACCTCAGTAGCGGAAATCTCTGCCTGGCTCCGCATTCCATAGGTCACAATTCGGCGAGTGATCTGCGGAATGACGGCCTGGACGTTGGCATCGTCGAGGCAGATGATTGCCGACCCGTAAAAGGGAATCTTGTTGACGAATTCGACGAAGGCCTGGCGAATCTCATCGAGATCGAGATAGAAGTCGAGATGCTCCCGATCGATATTCGTGACTACAGCGATGGTCGGCGACAGCTTGAGAAAGCTCCGGTCGCTTTCATCAGCCTCAACCACCATGAAGTCTCCGCGTCCCAGCCGGGCATTGCTGCCCATAGTGTTCAGACGGCCGCCCACGACGACGGTCGGATCGAGACCCCCTCGATCGAGAACAGCAGCAACCATTGACGTGGTCGTCGTCTTGCCGTGCGATCCTGCCACGGCGATGCCGTACTTGAGCCTCATAAGCTCGGCCAGCATCTCGGCGCGCGGTATCACAGGCACCTGGCGGCGCATTGCCTCGACCACTTCAACATTGTCTTGTCGAACGGCAGTCGATGTGACGATCACCTGCGCACCCTCGATGTTCTGGGCCGAGTGCCCTTCGAATATGCGTCCACCCAGAGCCTCAAGGCGGTCGGTAATCGGGCTTCGACGAACGTCAGATTCCCGAAACTTTGTATCCGAGGTTGAGCAACACTTCAGCAATCCCGCTCATGCCGATACCACCGACTCCGACGAAGTGAATGTGTTGAAACTTCTTGAACACATGCCCTACTTGCTGATCCTGCGCGCCAGTTCAACCACTTTTGCCGCGGCATCGCGATGCGCCAGGCCTCTGCTCGCCGCGGCCATGCTGCGGAGACGTTCGGGATCACGCACCAGCGCGAGAATCTCTTCAGCAAGTCGCTCGGGGGTCAGCGCTGACTGGAGAACCATCCTCCCTGCGCCCGCCTTTTCGAAGGCCTCGGCATTCCTGCGCTGGTGATCATCGGCAGCGTAAGGAAGTGGAACCATGATTGCCGGCCGGCCGGCGGCCGCCAGCTCAGCCAGCGTGGTCGCCCCCGCGCGGCTGACTACGAGGTCAGCCTTCGCCATCTCACCGACCATATTTTCGATAAACGGCCCGACTTCAGCCGTTATGCCGCTGCGATTGAACGCATCACGGACGCGCATGTAGTCGGCTTCGCCCGTCTGATGTGTAAAAGAAATGCTCTCACGTTCCGCCGATAGAGCCGGCAGCGCCTCAACTACCGCTTCGTTGATTGCGTGCGCGCCCTGGCTGCCACCGGTCACGAAGACGTGAACTCGCTCGTGTGGCTCTGGAGGCTGCACGTTGAAAAAATCAGCTCGCACTGGATTGCCTGTGATCTCCGCTCTGGATCCGAAATAGCGCCGCGTTTCGTCGAAGGTCACTGCCGCTGCCCGGACGAATCGCGCAAGCACTCGATTGGTGAATCCCGGCATTGCGTTCTGTTCCGCGACCATCGTTGGAAAGCCGAGCATCCATGCCGTCAACACAACGGGCCCAGAGGTGTAGCCCCCGACTCCAATGACGACCGCAGGTCTGACCCTTCGGAGAATGGCCGCAACCTCCAGAAAGCTGCGCGGTAGCAGCAAAAGAGACTTTGACCGGCTGGCCATGCTCACCCTTTTGAGTGCCTTGACCTCGATCAATTCGAGCTCGAAGCCGGCCTGCGGGATTACCTTCGACTCGAGGCCTCGCGCAGTACCAACAAAGACAACCTGGGCATTCGGAAGCTGCCGTCTGAATTCCTGAGCGATCGCCAGGCCGGGGTAGACGTGACCTCCTGTACCTCCGGCGGCAATCACTACAGAAATTGACTGCGAAGTCATTCACCATCCCTCGACCCCTTGACCCGCCCACTGTGCTCCGAAATGTTGAGCAGAATCCCGATGCTTCCCAGAGTCAGAACGAGCGACGATCCACCCGCGCTGATGAACGGAAGCGGAATTCCCTTTGTCGGCACAAGGCTTAAAACAACGCTTATATTGAAGAATGCCTGCGCGATGATCATCGTCGTCAACCCAAGTCCCAGAAGCCGGCCGAACCTCTCGGGTGCCTGATAGCAGACGCGGAGCCCTCGCCAGAGCAGAAAACCAAAGACGGCCACTACGGTTGCCGCCCCGATCGCCCCAAGCTCCTCAGCTATCACTGCGAAGATGAAGTCGGCGTGCGGCTCCGGCAGGTAGTAGAGCTTCTGAATGCTGTCGCCCAGCCCGCGACCGTTAAGTCCTCCGGAGCCCACAGCAACCAGGGATTGCATGACCTGAAAACCGCGGCCCTGCGGATCGCGGTCGGGATGGAGAAACGTAAGAACGCGATCCAGCCTCCACCCAACGCGGAAAATCGACCAGTAGACAACAACCATCGCGAGCGGCGCCAGCTTGAGGAGATGCCTCGCGGGAACGCCCGCCACAAACATCAGAGTCAGAAAGACAACGCCGAGCATCGCGGTGGTTCCCAGGTCCGGCTCCTTCATTATTAAAGCGGCGAGGATACCGGCAACCACGCAAGCCGGAAGCACCGTCATCCCGAAGCTCTTGAGAACCTTCAGATCCTCACGCTGTGAGAGGAAACGCGCGAGAAAGAAGATCAACGCGAGCTTCGCCAGCTCGGACGGCTGGGCGGACCAGCCGTGAATCCGGATCCACCGGTGAGCCCCGTTTCGCGCCGGAAAGAAGAGCACGGCGATGAGCAGGACCACACAGATGGCCAGCAGACCGTAGACAACGCCCGGACGCGCAAAGTTGTGGTAGTCGACGCGCGTCAACACCGCCATGACGACGAAACCGAGCACTGCCCATTGAAGCTGGCCCACCAGCAAGCGGTGCGAGCCCTCCTCGAAGCCAGAGGCGCTGTAGACCATTACCAGTCCGAAGAGCACCAGCCCGATCGCCGACGAGGCAAGCCACAAGTCCCAGCGAAGACCATCAAATCCGCTGAAGAGCCCGCCATTCGCCTTGTCACTCGCTCGGGTCATCGTTCCCTAATTTCCAGTGTGAGAAGTTACCGGCGCCAGACGGCGCCGGGCGGGCAGGGACAAGCCCTGCCCCTATAGTCTCTCTCGGACCCCATAACACTTCGCGACAACGTTGTAGGGGCAGGGCTTGTCCCTGCCCGTCCCGCGCCGTCTGGCGCAGGCAAGTCCTTACAAACATGCGCAACTCCGGACCTCGAGGTAGCCTCAGATCAGTAGTCCGCGGTTGGTGCGGTGGGGTGAGGACCTGCAGTGCCGGCCTACCAGCCGGCCCGCGGACTACTGACCAGAAGCTACCTTGTCAAATTCGCGACCGCCGCTTTGAAGACGCGGCCACGATGCTCGTAGTTGTCGAACATATCGAAGCTCGCGCACGCCGGCGCGAGCAGCACGATCGAGCCCGGTTTCCCGAGAGCGAACCCGAGGCTGACCGCGTCCTCGAGACTCGCCGAACGATGAATCGGAACGGTCCCCTCTATTGCCGCGGCAATCTTCCCGGCTGCGGCGCCGATCAGAATCACATGCTCCGCTCTCGCCCTGATCAAAGGGGCAAGGGGTCTGAAGTCGCCTCCCTTGTCCTTCCCTCCAAGAATGACGATCAGTCCGCCATCGAAGGCTTCGATCGACTTGACCGCCGCATCAACATTGGTCGCCTTCGAGTCGTTGTAGAATGAGATGCCATCGATCTCGCCGGCGAACTCGAGTCGATGCTCGACTCCCTTGAAGTTGCGAACCGCGAGCCGCATAGCCTCAGGAGCAGCATCACAGGCGAGGCCGAGGGCCAGCGCAGCCATGACGTTCTCGAGATTGTGCGCACCCTTGAGTCCGATCTCACGTGTGCTCAGAAGCATCTGCTCCTCGCCGCCACGACGGCTGACGATCTGCTCGCCGTGAACGAAGATACCGTCGGGCAGTTCCCGTGCGCGGCTGAAATAGACCACCTCTGCCTGCATACCGGCTGACATTTGAGCGACGCGTGCGTCGTCTGCATTGAGTATCGCCACGTCACCCTGGGTCTGGTTCATAAAAATCCGCTGCTTGGCTGCAGCGTAGTCGTCCATGGAATCGTACCTGTCGAGATGATCCGGCGTGATATTGAGCAGAGCCGCGGCATCCGGTCGAAACTGCTCAATTGTCTCGAGCTGAAAACTGCTCAACTCGACGACCGTGATCGTCTCATCGGTTGACTCCTCAACCAGCGAGATCAGCGGCCGGCCGATGTTGCCACCGACCAGCACGCTGAAGCCGGCACGCGCGAGCAGCTCCCCGGTGAGCGCCGTCGTCGTGGTCTTGCCGTTCGACCCGGTGATCCCGATCAACCTCCCTCGAAGAAAACGGAAGGCCAGTTCCACTTCACCGATTATCGGCACTCCGGCGGCACGAGCCCGACGGAAGGGAGTCAGCGTCACCGGAACACCCGGGCTGATGACAATCAAGTCCGTATTGTCAAAGAGCTGTTGCGGGTGCGAGCCCGCTACAACCTCGATTCCCCGCTGCTCGAGCGGCGCCACCTGAGGCAGTTCGCTGAGCGGCTTGGCATCATTGACTGTAACTCTGGCGCCGTGCGCCGCGAGAAACTGAGCAGCCGCGATTCCGCTGCGCGCCAGACCGACGACCAGAACCCGTTGACCATTGAGGTTCATCCCTTCAGACATCGCCGCCAGCACCACCTTCTTGCGGCCATCGGATCAGCGCAACTTCAACGTCGATAACGACAACAGCGCAAAGAGAATCGCTACTATCAAAAAACGAAAGACTATCTTCGACTCTTTCCACCCAAGAAGCTCGAAGTGGTGATGCAACGGCGCCATCTTGAATATCCTGCGCTTGGTCAGCTTGTACGAGCCGACCTGAAGCATCACCGAGAGCGCTTCGAGGATGAAGACTCCGCCGATCATCGGCAGGAGCAGCTCCTGCTTGATGATCACCGCCACCATCCCGATAGCCCCGCCTATCGCCAGGCTTCCGACATCGCCCATAAAGACTTCTGCAGGCGGCGCGTTGTACCAGAGAAAGCCCAGGCTCGCGCCAACCAGCGCGCCACAGAGGATCGTCACTTCGGCGACGTTCGGTATGTGAACCAGATCCAGATAGTCGGCGAACCTCGCATTGCTGGTGATGTAACTGAATGCCGTCAATGCGGAGGCGGCGACTACCGTAACGCTGATCGCCAGTCCATCAAGCCCATCCGTCAGGTTCACGGCATTCGATGAGAACGACATGACGAGCGTGATAAAGACCAGGTAGATCCAGATCGGCAGCTTCGGCTGAAAGTTCTTGAAGAACGGCACGCTCAGGACCGAAGAGTAGTCGGTCAGCAAGAAGAGCAGCCCACCGACTGCCAGACCGATCGCAAACTGCCAGATCAGCTTCTGCCGCCCGGTCAACCCAAGGCTCTGCTTTTTGGCTACTTTGCGGTAGTCATCGACAAAGCCAATCGCTCCGAACCCGAGCATCCCGAAGATGCCGATCCAGATATTGCGATTGCGCAGGTCCGCCCAGAGCAGTGTTGAGACCAGGACGGCGGCTACGATCAGCGTGCCGCCCATAGTCGGTGTACCCCGTTTGCTCTGATGCGAGCTCGGACCCTCCTCACGGATCTGCTGCCCGAAATGGAACTCCCGAAGCTTTCGGATCATCCACGGGCCGATTACCAGACTGAGAAAGAGCGCTGTGATCGCCGCGAAAGCGGTTCTCAGAGTTACGTACCGAAAAACATTGAGCGCGCGAAATGCCGAAGAGTCGTTCGCATAGTGCCGGTAGAGGAGTTCGTAGAAGAGGTAGTAGAACATTCGTTCCTGCGTCAAAACCCCTTAGGCCCCTCCGGTCTCTCCGCCATTCCTTCCCGCACTCGAGCCGAACGTCGACCGCAACTTCTCGACGATCCGCTCAGCCCGCACGCCGCGCGAAGCCTTGATCAGGATGACATCCCCATCTCGAGCCTCACTGACCAGGTAGTCTGCCGCCTCCTCCGGAGTCGCTGCGAAATGAGCGGCAACTCCTGCCGCCTTCGCCGACGCTGTCAATTCGCGGGCCAGGCCTCGCACGCCGATCACCAGGTCGACGCCCATTCCGGCAATCGCTCGGCCGATCTCTCGATGAATCTCGGCGCCGCTCGCACCCAGTTCGAGCATCTCTCCTGCAACGATGATTCGCCGTTTGAATCCGCTCGCCTGCGCCACTGCCCTTGCCGCCTCGCGCAACGCCTGCGGGTTCGAGTTGTAGGAGTCATCGATCAACGTCACACCGTTTGCCAGTTGCAACAGCTCGCCTCGCATTGCGGGGACCGTCACCGATGACAGCCGCTCGGCTATAACCTCGAGGGAAATGCCGAAGTGAGTGCCCACCGCTGCCGCCGCCAGGGCGTTGTAGATGTTGTGCCGGCCGAGAAGCGGCAAATTCACCTTTGCAGCCTGTCCATTCGAGGTGAGCCGGAATCGTGTTCCGCTCAGGTCGCCGGCAGCTGCGATCTCATCCGCCTTGACCGCTGCCTCAGCATCTATAGCGAAACTGACGACGGAAATGTCATTGCGGCGGTCTGCCATTTCGCGTACCAGCCTGTCGTCGAAGTTGAGCACCGCCGTTCCGCCCGCCTCAATTCCATCGACGAGCTCAGCCTTGGCCCTCGCAATTGCCTCCACTGAGCCAAAGAACTCGATATGAGCCGAACCCACATTGCCGACAACACCCACACTTGGCGGGGCCATGTCGACGAGCCGGGCTATCTCACCAAATGAGCTCATTCCCATCTCGAGTACCGCCAAATCAAAATCCCCCGGCTTCGCGCCACCGACGATCATTCTTCCGACTGTCAAAGGCAGACCATAGGTCGTGTTCAGATTGCCGAGCGATTTGAGCACCCGCCCCTTCGCACTCAGCACATGCGCCGTCAACTCCTTGATCGTCGTCTTTCCGGCGCTGCCCGTGATCCCGACGATGGGCCTCGACCACCTTTCAATCACGCGCCTGGCCATCAACTGCAAAGCGCAGACTGTGTTGTCGACAAAGATCAACCGTTCGAGGTATGCGCTCTGACCGGCTGCCAGATCGCTGCCAGATCCCTGGCCAGCCGGCGGTGACTGACCACCGCTGCGCACGCTCCTCTTTCAATGACCTCGCGCGTGAACTCGTGTCCATCGACGCGCTCGCCCGGAATTGCAATGAACAAGTCACCTGCACGGAGGCTGCGAGAATCGATCGCCATGCCGCCCGGCTCAGTCTCAGCGAGCGGCGAACCCAGCATATGGCTTGCGCCAAACAGTCGCGCGATCTCGCCGAGCTTCAACTAGCCGCTCCGTCTCGAGGCCAACGCCTCTCGCGCCACTTCCCGGTCGTCAAAGTGAATCCTGCCGGTGGCCAGTACCTGATAGTCCTCGTGCCCTTTCCCGGCCACCACGACCACATCACCCGGCGACGCGCTTCCAATCGCCCGGAAGATTGCTTCGCGGCGATCGACCAGCATTTCGTAGCTGCCGCCAACCTTGTCCAGCCCCGGTTTAATCTCCGCCAGAATGGATGCAGGGTCTTCGCTGCGCGGATTGTCCGAGGTTGCAATCACGCGATCGCTGAAGCGAGCTGCCGCTTCTCCCATAAGCGGCCGCTTGGTGCGGTCGCGATCACCGCCGCAGCCCATGACCGTAATCACCTGTCCGGCCCTTCCCGCCATACTCTCGCGAACTGTTCTCAGCACGTTGAGCAGAGCGTCAGGCGTGTGGGCATAGTCGACGACCACTGTCAGATCGTCCTCTCTGTTGCTGACGCGTTCGAAACGACCGGCAACACCGTGACACGCGGCAATCCCGCCTGCGATAGCGGCGGGCTCGAAATCGAGTGCCAGGCCGACGCCGATCGCACAAAGAATGTTGTACGCGTGAGCTCTTCCGACGAGGGTCGATTCGATTTCGATCTCGCCCTTCGGGGTCTCTGCGGTGAAGCGGAGTCCTTCGAGACCAAACTCTCGCGCAGCGGTACTCACAGAGGCGGGAGCATCAAGCGCGTATGTGATCGTCGAATCCCCGCCGATCCCGGCAAGCTCAGATCCGCGCGGGTCATCGAGGTTGATCACCGACCGTCGCGGCTTTCTGCCCAGACCACCCACAAAGAGCTCGCGCTTGGCGGCGAAGTAGGCTTCGATCGTACCGTGATAGTCGAGATGGTCCTGCGTCAGGTTGGTGAAGGCGGCGACATCGAAGTCGAGGTCGAGCACGCGATGCTGAGCAATCGCGTGCGACGAGACCTCCATGATCGCGTAGTGGGCACCCCTATCGACAGCCCTTCGCAGAAAGTCCTGAATATCCGGCGCTTCGGGAGTGGTGTGCTCCGCCTTTTCTTCCTCGTCTCCGATCCGATGCGCGATCGTTCCCATGAGCACCGGCAGCTCACCGGCGGCCGAGAATATTGAAGCCACAAGGTGGCTCGTCGTCGTCTTGCCATTGGTCCCGGTGATGCCGGCGAGCCTCAATTGGGTCGACGGACGCCCGTTGATGAGCGATGACGCACGCGCCAGTGCAACGCGTGCGTCATCCACCTCCATCCAGACGCCCGAGAACCCCTCGGGCCGTGACCGCTCGGACACAATGATAGACGCGCCGCGTCTCGTTGCCTCTCCGACGAAAGCGTATCCGTCGGTGTGTGCCCCTGCGATTGCAACGAACATGCCCCCCGGCACTACGCGGCGCGAATCGTGGGTGACTGACGAGATGCTGCTACCGCCCCCTTCGAGAGCGGCGCCGCTCGTGCGCGCTCCGATATAGCGCGCGATGTCACCCGATGTCGTCATGACTTTTGTCGAAGCAGGCCCCGAATGGAGGGCTGCGGGGAAGACAGCTCGCCGCCCTCCATCCGGAACCTGCCTTATTGAAACTCCACTACGCATGCGTCTCCAGCTCGAACCGGCGCTCCCGGCGCCGGCACCTGCCGAGCGGCAACTCCCGATCCAACGAGGTTCGTCTTGAGATCGAGGGCGGCGCAAAGCTCAGCCACGGCACGCAACGTTCGTCCTCGCAAATCGGGCATAACACTTGACGCCACTGCGTCATTTCCTGGCACGGGTCCAGGTGCTGCCCGAGGCGCGAGCTGAACGTCGCTGCTGACGATTCTTTCATCAGCCGGCTCGACAGCAGTCGAGACGGCGCTATCGCTCTTTGCGCGCTCAGTTCTGGCCTGATCGAGCTTGGCGAGTGCTGTGCGAAAGTCGGGCGAGTCAGGTTCGACTCCATATGCTCCAAGGGCGGCCTCGGCAATGCGATCGAAGACCGGCGCCGCCACCGTCCCGCCCTGGTGAAGGCCGATCGGCTCGTCGATGGCGACGATGATCACAAAGCGCGGCTGCGATGCAGGCACAAAGCCTGCAAAATTCGGAAAGAACTTCGTCTTCGAATATTTGTGAGTTGCAGGATCGACCTTCTGCGGTGTACCCGTCTTGCCGGCGGCGGTGTAGCCGGCGAGTTGTACCGTGTGCCGGGCCGTGCCGTGCGTAACAACCCCTTCGAGCATGCCTGCAATCGTCTTCGCTGTGCGCTCACTGACTACTTCGCGCCTCTCCACCTCAGCCTTGTAGAGAACGCTGCCGTCCTCACCGATGATCTCCCTGACCACGTGAGGCCGTATCCAGACGCCGCCGTTGGCTATCGAGGCCATCATCGCGGCTACCTGGATCGCCGTCACGCCGACCTCCTGGCCAATGGCGATTGAGCCGATCGAGGTCGGATCCCAGTGATTGACGTCACGGATCCTTCCGCTGACTTCTCCAGGCATGTCGATGCCGGTTTTGCGTCCGAATCCAAAGCGAGCGATGTAGCTCGCCAGAGCCTGATCGCCAACTCGGAGCGCCATCTTGATAGCTCCGACGTTTGATGACTTGGCCAGAGCGTCCGCGACACTCAGTACACCGTAGGCGTGCGTATCGTGAATGACACGTTTGCCGAGTGTGATCTGACCGTTAAGACAATCGACCATCTCCTCCGGACGGGCTTTGTGCTCTTCAATAGCCGCGGAGTATGTGACCGTTTTGAAGACCGAGCCCGGATCATACATGTCCGTGATGGCCCGGTTTCTCCGGCGATCCTCGTCACTCGCATGCGATTTCTGATTCGGATCGAAGGTCGGTGCATTGGCCAGCGCCAGGATCTCGCCCGTCTTCGGATCGAGGACAATGGCGCTGATGCCGTGTGCCCGGGTCGCGCGCAACTGCTCTTCGATGAGAGCCTCGACCTGCTGCTGCAGCGCCGCGTCCAGGGTTGTCACGACTCGAGCGCCGTCGCGCGCGGCCTGATCGCGACGCGCAAGTGGCGTTCGCCTCGCATCCGTCTCGAGCAGGACCTCACCTGCTTTGCCCTTGAGGTAGCGATTCTCGAGGAGCTCCAGTCCCTCGATGCCTTCGTCGTCGATGTTGACCGATCCGAGAACGTGCGCGGCCAGGGCGCCGTGCGGATATTCACGCCTCGGCTCGGCGACCAGAGCGATGCCTTCAACCTTCGTGCGCTCGAGCTCCCTGCGCAGCGACTGAGCCTGCTCGAAACCGACTTTGCGCTTGAGCCAGACAAAGTTGCCGGTGTCGGCCGCTTCGATTTTTTGTCTCAGGCTTTCGGCGCTCTCGTTGAGGTATGGAGCGAGGAATTGCGCAGCCGCACCGGCGTCCTTGAGCCGGCGCCGGAAGACAGCGACTGAGGTTGTTTCGACGCTCGTCGCGAGCGTCGCGCCATGTCGATCGACTACGTCGCCACGGCGCGGTGTGACAGTTATGACGTCTTCGCGCTGCGAGGCAGCGCGAGCCGCAAACTCCTCATGCCGGACGACCGCGAGGTTGACAAGCCTCCAGGCGATCAGACCCATCCAGAAGAGAAATACCAGGCCGACGAACGCCACCCGATGGTGAGGATTCTCCGATTTGTGGGGTGTCCGCTTTATTGGCATGGTCAGCGACTTTAAGACTGCACATCTAAGATATCGCGGGCTACCGGGACTCTGTGGCCCATCTGCGCGCGCCCGGGGAGGGATTGGCCGAACGCAGGATTTCAGGGCGGTCCAGCTGGAATGGCGCCAACTCTCGGCTTCCGCCGACACGCCGCTGAATCGCCTTGAAACTCAGCCCACGCTGCTCCTTGATCTCGAGATCGCGACGTTCCGTCCGGGCTTCGTCAAGCTGCTGCTTCATGAGGAGAGCTCTGCTCGACAACCGTTGCGCTGCAAAGTGTGTATGAAGGCCGGCAATAAAGCCGCCGGTGATGGCCATCCCCGCCAATACCAGAGCGACCAGGGGGCCCAAATGATGGTGATGGCCGGCGCGCCTTCGCCGGGCAACGCCCGCCGGGCGGCGGCGCCTCTCAACCGCACCGTTCTTTATTCCAGGACGATAATCCCTGTTCATATTGCCGCTCTCTCAATCACCTATTTTCCGGCCCGCTCTTAGACGCGCGCTCCGCGCTCTCGGGTTTTCGGCCAGTTCTGCCGGTCCCGAACTGACCGGCTTGCGCGTCAACAGTTCGATTCGCTTCCTGACACCACATCGACACTCGAACACCTGGGCGAGCTGTTGGGGGGAGCAGACGCAGTGGCCTGACTGGAACTTCAGGGCATGTTTGATTGCCCGGTCCTCAAGTGAGTGGAAAGTGATCACCACCAGCCGCCCATCCATTTCGAGAGAATCGATCGCATCGGCTACGAACTGGTCCAAACCCTCGAGCTCGCGGTTGACTGCGATGCGCAGCGCCATGAATGTTCTCGTCGCCGGATGAATCGTCCACCGTCCTTTAGGGTGAAGGGCTTTGACGACGATCTCAGCAAGCTCGGTGGTCGACGTGAGCCGGCCCCTGGCCCTCCGCTCCACGATCCGTCGAGCAATTCTCCGACTTCCACGTTCCTCGCCGAACTGCCAGATGATATCGGCAAGCTCTCGCTCGGTGAGGTCATTCACCAGATCCTCGGCGGTGAGCTTTTGACGCCGGTCCATTCTCATATCCAGAGGCATTTCAAGATGCCGGCCGGGGCTTTCGCCCGTTCCAGTGCGAAAGCTGAAGCCTCGTTCGGGCGTGTCCAGCTGATAGGACGAGACACCAAGATCGGCAAGAATCCCTGCGACTGATGTGATTCCGTTGTCAATGAGCAACTGCTTCAACTGCCGGAAGTCGGCATGTATCGAACGAAACCGATCGCCAAATTCGCCCAGACGCTTGCGCGCTATCTCGAGCGCGTCGCCGTCGCGATCGAACCCGACCACCCGTGCCGTCGGCGACGATCGGAGAATCGCTTCCGTATGGCCGCCCATTCCCAATGTCGCGTCGACGAAGGTCCCGCCCCTCTCGGCGGCCAGGTAGGCCAGCGCTTCGGCGAGCATGACCGGACGATGTTGCATCGTCTAATTGTCGGCCGCGGCGGCCTGAACTCAAACACCAAGCCGGGCCATCGCCTCGGCGTCTTCATCTGTGTACGGCTGCTCGTCGAGCCGCAGCTTGCGGAATCTCTCCGCGCTCCAGACCTCGAGGTAGGTCAGATAGCCAAAGACGGTGACCTCTCCCATAAGTTCCGCCGTGGCTCTGAGCCTCGGATGAATCAGCAGCCTCCCCTGATTGTCGAGCTGCTGCATCTGGCCGTAGTAGTTCGAGCGGTCCAGAAACTTCCTTTTCGCCGGATCCATCGACGGAAGTAGCGCCAGTTTGCTTTCGATCTCTTCCCATTCCTGTATCGGGTAGACGCGCGCACAGTCTCCGTAGATGCTGGTCACGTAAAAGTCGGGACGGCCGTAGTGATGGTCGAGATAGCGCTTGAAGTCAGCGGGGATCTTGAACCGACTCTTCTCGTCCATTCGCGCTGTATAGCTCCCCCGCAGCATCCAGACAACACCGTATCCCCTCTGACTTCAGTGCTTAATACAAGTCTTAAGCTCTCAGGTAATGCTTCAACCGCCGACTACAACGCTTTGAGAATTACCCACTTTGGACCACTCTGTCCCACCACGGGCGTATCCTACGCTCCGTGCACATGAGTGTCAAGCAATTATTTTCAGCGCTTTCAGGCGAAAATGGCTTGTAGAATCGGGGAATTAACGGAAGGCGGAAACGATGCGAGCTGTCATTCAGAGGGTCACCTCCGGACGGGTGATGGTGGAAGGGGAGATTGTCGGATCGATTGGTAGAGGACTCGTCGTGCTCCTCGGAATTGGAGGTTCCGATACACACGCCGAGGCCCGCACGCTGGCGCACAAGACTGCCAACTTGCGAATCTTTCCTCGTGGGCCTGGCGGGCCCGGTGCCGATGAGGACAGAGGAGGGTTCAGCATCTCGGCAGTCGATATCGGGGCGGAGCTCCTGGTCGTATCCCAGTTCACGCTCTATGCGGACTGCCGGCGTGGACGGCGACCGAGCTTCACAGAGGCCGCCCGCCCCGAGATTGCCGAGCCACTGGTCGAGGCCTTTGTCAGTGAGCTTCGCGGGCTTGGACTGCGAGTCGCGACCGGAGAGTTTCAGGCGGATATGCAGGTGGAACTGAACAATCAGGGACCCGTGACCATCTGCCTCGATACCGACCAGTTACGACCCAGGTAGAGCAATTTGGAGTCCGGCGACCCCAAGGGAGCGGATAGCCACAAAGAAGCACAAAAGTCACAAAAGTAAAGATAAAGGGAGAACACCGCCGAATCCTTTTTGTGACTTTTGTGCTTCTTTGTGGCTATCCGCTCCCTTGGAGTCGCCGCACTCCAAATTGCTCCCCTGATTTGAGCTATTTCAGACACACAGGCAGGTAGTCCACCGGGCGCATCCGATTGGCTGTCGTGCACCCGGAACTCAACCGAGAACTCAAGGTCGGACCGAAGCGAGTGATACACACTGCAATACTTTACATACGACAGCGCGAGAGCCTTCGCAGCCTTTGCTTCCGTTATGCCTTCACCCCAAAGATCGAACCTGGCCACGGCTCCGGTGAAATAACGCGGTGAGGTTGAATGACGATTGCCCTCGAGCTGAATCTCCATCCGGCTGAGAGGCGTACGCTGCTTCTCGAGAATCGTAACGACATCAATCGCCCCGCAGACTCCGAGGGCTTCCAACAGTATCTCGACCGGACTCGCACCCGCCAGCGCATCGCCGTCCATTGGCGTTTCCACACCGCGGGACGTCACGCAGGTAAACTCGAGGCCTTTCTTCCAGACGACCTTCGCCTGAACATCACTCACGTTTGATCAGCCTCTTATGAGAGCCTGGAACCGTTCATCGCCCCGCAGGAACTCGAAGTCCGGTTCCCGTTTTGCCCGCTCAACGGTGAATCTTCGCCGCCCGCTAGCCGCCTTCTCGAGCGACTCGAGCGCGTGCTCGTCATCACCCATGGCGGCATAAGCAAGCGCCACATAGTAGCGGGTAAACGAATCATCCGCTCCCACCTCGAGGCGCTTCTCGAACCCATCGACCACCTGCGAGAAGGCCTCACGAGCGTCGTCCATCTTGCCCTGCCGGGCGTAGGCGCTCGCCAGCTTCTGATTGATCTCTATCTTGACCCGATCCTTCAGCGCGTGGTCTGCCTGACGCAAGGCGACGAGCTCGCGATAGTACTCGCTGATCGCATCATCGTAGCGGCCCTGTAAATAGTAGATATACCCCAGCCGGCCATAGGAGCCGACGATCTGCATTCCTTCGCGCCCCGAGTTGTACTTCTCCTGAAGAACAATGGCCTTGCGCGCCGCCTGCTCGGCCTTCGCATAATCGCCGAGATACGCATAACACTGCGCCATCTGGAGCGCGACCCAGCCGGCCTTATCGTTGACCGCGAGGGCCCTCTCATATTCAACGGCCGCCTCGCGGAACATTCCCTTCCCGATGAAGTAGACGCGTCCCAATGCCGCGCGAGCTTCAAACTGGTCCGGTGCAAAGGTCAGGGCACGCCGGATGGCGCCGATCGCTTCATCGTCCTGGCCGAGCTGGCTGAAGGCCAGGCCGAGACCCGAATAGCTCTCCGGAATCATCGGCTCGAGCGCGATTGCCCGCTGAAAGGAGCCGATCGCACGCTCGGTCAACTCAGGGATCGATAGAAACTGCCCCTTCAGCTCGAGAGCATATCCGAGAGAAGCGTGAGCTCGCGCATAATGCGCGTCGAGGGTGGTCGCCTTCTCGAAAAGGCTGATCGCACGATCGAGACCGTCACGGCTCGCCTGCCTCAGATTCATCATTCCCTTGGTGTAGGCCTCGAAGGCTTCGACGACGCTCGTCTCACGCTCCTCGATCACCTCGCGCTCAGCAGTCTTGAGCTTGATGTCGATGTCTTTCGAGAGCTCATAGACGATCTTGTCCTGAAGCCCGAAGATGTCGTTCATCGGACCATCGATCTTGACGGTCTTGATGATCTCCCCGCTTTCGACCTCAACCGCGCGCGCCGTGATCCTGAGCATTTCACCAACCCGCTGGTATCCGCCGCCGACGATGAACTTCGCGCCGACATCGCGCCCGACGCGCGCGGCAAGCTTCTCGTCGAAGTCGGGCTGGCGGTCGGGGCTGATCAGTTTCAACACTTCGTAGATGTGCTCGCGGCCGATGACGCGTGACACCTTCGATCTTCTTAAGATCGGCAGTCACCGTCTCCGCCATGCCGACGCCCAGCCAGTCGTCTGCCGCGTTCCTGGTGATATTGGTGAAGTTCATGACGGCGATGCTCTTGCCGTGGCGACGCAGGACCGGAGATGGACGAGGTTCTTCCGGACCGTGACAGCTGCTCGGTCTCAAGGTAGCGCGTCATGCGAGCCGCAGCCCCGCTCAGCCGCTGCCGCTCAGCTCCGAGATCCGTATAGACCTCGCGCAGATTCTGGTAGCGCCAGTCCCGATTCTTTTCGAGCATCTTGTGAATCACCGCCTCGAGCGTGGGAGGGACTTCATTGCGCGCTCGATTGAGCGGCAGAGGCTCAGCGTGAAGAATCGCATCGACGACGGCGATTGGAGACTGGCCCATGAACGGGAGCTGCCCTGCGAGCATTTCATAGAGAACGACGCCAAGCGAAAAGATATCGCTCCTCGCATCGACGTCATGCCCGAGCGCCTGTTCAGGCGACATATAGGCTACCGTGCCGATGATGGTTCCGGGCATCGTCTCCATGACGGCCGTCTGGTAGACGCTGGCCGTCTCATCATCGAGCTTCGGGCCGGCGACGAACTTGGCGACTCCGAAATCCAGAACCTTGGCTCGCCGTCCATCGCCAACTATGACATTTGTCGGCTTGATGTCGCGGTGGACGATTCCGCGATCGTGGGCCGCAGAAAGAGCGTCGGCAATCTGCATTCCGATTTCGATCTTCTCAGGGAGCGAGAGCCTGCGAGAGATCTCGCTCAAGCGTCTGCCCGGCCACATACTCCATGACTATGAAGCTGTAGCGGTTTCCCTGGCGCTCGACTTCGTCAATCTCGTAAATCGTGGCTATGTTGGGATGATTTAGGGCCGAGGCAGCCTGCGCTTCGCGGAGAAAACGCGAGCGGGCTTCGTCGCCCCGCATAACGTCAGAAAGCATGAGCTTGAGGGCGACGTGCCGGTGGAGGCGTGTATCTTCGGCCTTATAAACCTCGCCCATCCCTCCGGCGCCCAATCTTTCGAGTATCTTATAGTGAGAGACAGTTTCACCGATCATAGCGACACCATATGTCAAACGCGCGTGCTATTCCGAATGTTCCATTCTGCGCCAAGGTGAGTCATTTTGCCAATCTGAGACGTCTCACTCAGAAGACGCGCCGACCGGCTTAGTATGGAGTGCGGCGACTTGTCGCCGCTTTTGATTTAGTTAATGCAGGATCATGGTTTACACGCCCCATTCGTATTCATCAATGTAGTAACTAAATCAACAGCGGCGACAAGTCGCCGCACTCCATACCAAGCCAGTCGGCACCATTGCACAACAACACTTTG